>JACKAX010000001.1 GCA_020634875.1 Anaerolineales bacterium
GGAATATCTCCTGCATCATGCAGGGGCACTTTTTTTAGCCACATACATTCCCTGCATCTTATCGCCAGTCTTCTCTGGACGAAAATTAGTCTCTTCGACTAAAATTCAAGGAGTTTCCAGCCTCGGTGACTGGAATAATCATCGTTTGGAGGAATTCTATGTTCATCATCCGAGAAGACTTTGACGGCCAATATTTTGTGCGTTGGGCACGTAACCCCCGCGAAATTCTCGCGAATACGCAGGCATATATCGCCTACGAAAGCAGTTTGGAGGCCCATCTGCAACTCAAAGACCTCCCCTTGTCCTTTTTTCAAGCCAAAAATGCGGAGGCGCTTGGAGCACAAGCCGAAGCGCAGACCGGCGAAGCGACCCGTACGCAATCCACGGGAACTTACCGCGCTTGCCTTACCACGCTGCGGAAAAATTTTCAACGCATCTTAGCTTACCTACGGTACAAACACGCCCACAATCTGCTCTTGCTTGAACGATACGGGCTTGATGTGCGCCACGCCGCGCGCGGAGGGTACACCGTCGCGCTTCCCCGCACCGACGCGGGCCTAGTCGCTCTCTTAGACATCTACCTGGCCCAAGAAACCAGCCTTCCCCCCGAGGAACGCATCCCCGACCCAGCCCTGGCGGAGATGCAAACCCTCAAGACCGACCTCGCTAATTATCAATATACACGGCGGCAAGCCCGGACCCAACGCACAAGCAATATTGCCGAGCGCCGGAATATCACCGAAGAATTGAACCAGTATCTCCGTTGTGCCGCGCATCTCCTGCTGATTACCCGCTTCAACGGCAAGGTCACACCCGAACTGGGGAACTGGGGCTTCACGGTGATCGCTCGCCGCACCCCCCGTCGGGTGGAAATTCCAGAAGAGGCGGATGAGCCGGGATAAATTTCAACCGCCATCAAAATTTATGCGCGCCTGCTATAATTTCTCCTAAACAAACCCCCTTTTCAACAAAAATTCCATGCACGCTCTCAATTGTCCCAACTGCGGCGCACCGCTCACCGACCAATCCGGTCAAGAACTCTGGCTGTGTATCTACTGCCATTCGCTCATCCGCGTGGCTGCGGACGAAACCGCGCCACAACCCGCCGTTGAGAAAACCGTCTCCGAGGCGGAGATGGCCGAAATCAAGAAGATGTTGGCGGAGGGAAAACGCGAGGCGGCGCGGGTCACTTACCAGCAAATTGCCCAAGTCACGCCGGAAGAAGCGGAAAAAGTCGTGGAAACGATGTTCAAGGAGTATGCGTTTGGCGTGGTGCGTCGTCAACAGTTGAATGGGATAGGGATTGCGCTCGCGGGGCTGTTTGTGGTTGCGGTGGTGTTAAGCCTGGGAGCGTGGGTCACTGGGGCTTTGCATCCCGCGTGGGCTGGGATCATCGCCGGGTTTTCCGCGCTCAATTTATTCGTGTTCAGCGGGGGTATTTTCACGACGATTAAATATCTCGGCGCGCCAAAGGCGAAAGCCACCATCCAACATTACACTCAAACGGGCAAAGTCCACCTGCGCGGCGGGGCTGTATATACCTATAAAGTTTTGCTCGAAGTCCACCCGGAAGGAAAAGCCTCTTTTCAAGATACGATGATTGTCCCGGCCCGCGAAAAGAACCTCGCCAAAATCCATCAAGGCGCGGTCATTTGGGTCAAATACAAACCCACCCAACCCGGAAGTTTATTATTTGATGGATTGACGTAATCGGCAAAGGAAACAACTTTCTGTTTTCCCGCACCCTTTGACTGCGTTGGGCAACAATAATTTCAGCCCTAAAGTTCTTTCCCGCTTCGCTCAGGGTGCTGCGTTCTTCCTGATAACCAACCACTTATCACTTCATCACTCATTATGAAACCCTGCCCTCTCTGCGCCTCCCCCCTGCACCTCACCTTCCTCGAAGATCAACTCCCCGTCCATGCCTGCCCCAACGGAGATGGACACTGGCTCCCTACGAATGAGTACCTGCTCTGGCTGCGGCTCCAACTCCAACACCAACAGGCCACGCCCACTTCGCTTCACATGCCTGCCCCCGCCTCCGTTCCCCAAACCGAGTCCGAGAAAGCGAAAATCTGCCCCGATTGTGGGCGTCTGCTCCGGCGTTACAAAGTCTGGCCTAACCTGGATTTTTACCTCGACCGGTGTAACACTTGCAACGGCATCTGGTTCGACCAAAACGAGTGGGCGATTCTCAAAGAACACAAAGTTCACGATGAGATTAACCTGATCTTCACCCAACCCTGGCAAGAACAACTCCGCCAAATCGAAGCACATCATTTTTTTGAAGCGATGTACCAGACTCGCTTTGGCGAAGATTACGAAGAAATCAAGCGGATGCGTGCGTGGTTACAAAACCACCCGCAAAAGACAAGCGTGATCGCGTATTTGTTGGACGATGATCCGTATAAGGCATGAGTTAGCCAACAACCCATCCTTCTGCGTTTATCTGCTCTCATCCGCGTCCTATTCCTCGGTGAACTTTTTGAATTCAGCCTCCCTCCTCGCCGAATATTGCAAAACCCACCTGGATTTTTCCACGCTCGAACTTCCATCTGATTACGGTTACGCCCATTTGCCTCTCTGCGTGATAGATGCTGTCTTCTCCATTGGGGTGAAATATGCTTCCGTTAAAAACACCATTGCCCGGTTTTGTGACTTTGCCGGAATTTTCCCGACCGGAACGCTTCTCCCTGCCGAACAGCTTTCCATCTCCGACTTCATCCTCCTCCACGAATCAAACGGTACACATAGCATGGCCCGCGAGGTCTACCAGAACCGCCAACGGACCTCCACCCGCAACGGCATCCTCAAAGCCGACGCCGTGTACCGCTTCGCCAAAATCCTTGCCCAATTTGGCGCAGAAACCCTGGCGGAGGTCCCCCGCATCCACCGTTTCCCCGACTTTGAGTCTGAAATCAAAACCATCCCCGGCCAACGAAGCGGTGTCTCCCTTCAATATTTCTACATGCTCACTGGCGATGAGCATACGATTAAACCTGACCGGATGGTGGCCCGCTTCATTGAGCAAGCCACTAATCACAGATATAATCCAGAAAGCATGAAGAACCTTGTGATTGAAACCTGTGACCTTCTCCAATCGGATTTTCCTCATCTAACCCCACGCACCCTGGATCAACTGATTTGGGGCTACCAATCTCAAAGATAAGCATCACCCTTACCACAAACGCCCATTCTCTCCTCATTGACAATTGATCATTGCGCCTTCACTATTCACACTTTTTATGAACCCAGCCCCCTTTGCCCTCCCTCAACCCGAACCCCTCCTCATCGTCATCTCCGGCCCATCCGGTGTGGGGAAAGACACCGTACTCAACGAAATGCAAAAACGCGGTCTGCCCTTTCACTTCGTCGTCACTGCCACCACCCGGCCCAAACGGCCAACCGAAACGCACGGAGTAGACTACTTCTTCATCAGCCACGCCGAATTTGCCCAAATGATCGAGGAAAACGAACTCCTCGAATATGCCTATGTTTACAACGACTTCAAAGGCATCCCCAAAGCCCAGGTGCGCGAAGCCCTCGCCAGTGGCAAAGACGTGATCATGCGCCTGGATGTCCAGGGCGCGGCCACTATTCGTCGCCTCTATCCCGAGGTCGTCCTCATCTTCCTCACCACCCGTGACGAAGACGAACTCGTCCGCCGCCTGCGCGCCCGCCAAACCGAAACCGACGAAAACTTCAACCTCCGCATCGCCATGGCGCGCAAAGAACTTCTCCGCCTCCAGGAATTTGACTACGTGGTTGTCAACGCCGAAGACTGCCTGGATGAAACCGTTGATACCATCCGCAGCATCGTGAACACGGAGCATCACCGCGTCCACCCCCGAAAAGTAACCCTGTGAACGATCCTCAAACCCCTTCCGAACCGCGCTCCCAACCCCTCACGGGAGAAATCCTACCCGGTCAGTCTCCCGCCGCGGGCGCTGATCCTCACACCCCCGAACAGGTCGCCCGCCCCGTCCGCACCGCGTACACCCCCCCAGCCAAAACCCCCTACGTCACCTATACGATCATGGGGATCACGATCTTTATTTTCATTCTCCAACAGGCCACCCAATACCTGACAGGAACCGACTACCCCGCCCTATTAGGGATGAAAGTCAACGACTGGATTGTGCAAGGGGAATTGTGGCGGTTCTTTACCCCCATGTTCTTGCATGGGGGACTGTTACATATCCTTTTCAATATGTATGCCCTCCGTGCGCTTGGCCCCGTTCTCGAACAACACTATGGACATGGACGCTTCTTAGCACTATATATCCTCGCAGGCTTTGCCGGGAATGTTGCCTCTTTCGCCCTCTCCGTCAACCCATCCCTGGGCGCATCCACCTCGTTGTTTGGTTTATTCGGCGCGGAAGGGGTGTTCTTGTATCACAATCAGAATTTGTTTGGCGAGCGAGCAAAAGCTGGACTACGGCAGATTTTCACGCTAGGCGTTATTAACCTACTCTTTGGCCTGACTCCTGGCATGAATATAGATAATTGGGGGCACCTTGGCGGGTTGGTCGGAGGGGTCCTTTTTTCTTGGTTCGCCGGGCCATTATTAAAAGTCGAAGGCATCTACCCGGCCTATTCCATCCGGGATCATCGCCAACCGTCGAGTGTCTGGTTGGGGGCGGTGCTGGTCGGGGCAGTGTTCGCGGGCCTTGCGGCGGGGATTATCTTTTTACGAATGGGTTAACCAAAAACGCCCTGGTTTTTAGGCCAGGGCGTTTTCAATTACTCATCACTTCATCACTTATCACACATACTTCGCTTCCCGCTTCTCTCGAAACGCCCCCAACCCCTCACGATGATCCCCCCCATTTCCGGCGATTTCCTGTACGTGCGCTTCGTAATCCAGCACTTCTTCTAAATTCGCCAAAACTGCTTTATTGAAACCCCGTTTCGTATACCCCATCGCGTGAACCGGCCCTTTCGCCAGTTCGGACGCCCACACGACGGACGCGGTAGGAAGTTCCTCGACGGAAACTACGCGGTTGACTAATCCCCACGCGAGAGCCTGCTCCGCACTGATCGGCTGGTTCATGAATGCGGCTTCCGCGGCGCGCCCCAACCCGATCAACAACGGTAACATGAGCGAGACCGCAGAGTCTGGGGCGAGGCCAATGCCGGAAAACCCGACAACGAACCGGGCATTGTCCGCCGCAATCCGCAGATCGCACGCCAGGGCAATGCCCAACGCCGCTCCCGCGACAGCACCATGAATGGCGCCGATCACCGGCTTTTCCAACCGTCGCATCTCGACGATCAGGGGATTGTATGTTTTCAGAAGGTGTTTGCGGAACGAAACGTGTTCCCCCTCCCCAAACTCGGACACATCCTGCCCGGCGCTGAAAAGTTTCCCCGCGCCCGCGAGCAATACAACACGGACGGCATCATTCCGCCCAGCGTCGCGGAACACCTTCGTCAGGGCTTGCGACATTTCCGTCGTGAAGGCATTTGCTTTCGGACGGTTGAGGGTAACGGTCAACACACCGTCTTTCAGGTTGGTCAGAATGATGTCTTCAGCCATCAGAAAATATCCATATTCAGATCACTGTCGTCTGGCATATCCAGATCGTCATCATCCTCCATATCATCATCGTAACCGATTTCGACTTCCAAGTCTTCAGAAGGGAGGCGCACCCACAACATCAGCAAATCCCCTTCGGGGACCTGCGTATTGCGGGCGGCAACGATTTGTGCTTGCTGATGCAGGCCATCGGGACTGCGAAATTCCAGATTGATGGCTTCCTGTTTTCGCCAGGCTTTGTAACAGCGCTCAACCAACGAGGGGCCATTTGCCGTGCGAAGGCGGGTCAGTGCCACGCCCGCTAACGTCGAGCTATCGCTAATGCCATACGCCCAGCCCTGATTTGGGAGTTCAAACGTCGGGGGTGGCCCTTCAATGATCGTGATTTTTTGATCTTCATCCATAGTCATTCGTAACGTCCTTTTACAAACTTGGTCGCATCCAAATTATCCTCGCGACCGCCGTCGATCATACCATAACCACTACGGGGAAACAACAATTTACACTCCTCTTACGTAGCTCCAACGTCCTTCCAACACCTCCCAAGCATAATACAAGATGCAAAAATTCTTAAAGACTTCGGAAGTCTCCACCTGAATGCTTTGTAAACGAAGTATTTTGAAGTTTGATACGTATGCAAACTTCCGAAAACTTAATTTACGATGTACTGAGTTCGCTTCAAAAAGAAAACGCCAGGTTTCCCACCATCCCCTTTCAAATTCATCCCATAGACTTCCGAAGTCTGAACCCTGGAGGAACCCATGAACCTCGATAAATACACCCAAAAATCCCAACAAAGCCTGCTCGCCGCCCAACAACTGGCACAGGACTTAAACCACCAGACTATAGAACCCGCCCACCTGCTCCTGGCCTTACTGCGTGATGAAGAGGGAGTTGTTCCTGCGATTGTGACCAAAATCGCCGGGAGCGCAGAAGCCTTACGCGGGGATGTGCAGACCGACCTCGAACGCCACTCGAAAGTGTACGGGAGCAACGCGTCCCAAGCCGGGTTAAGCCGTCCCGCCACGGACACCCTCTCCGCCGCCGAACGCTACGCCAAAGGGATGCGCGACGACTACGTTTCTACCGAACACCTCCTCCTCGGCCTTACCGACTCCCCCGAAGGCAAACGTCTCGAACACTACGGCCTGACCAAAGACGCCATCCTCAAAGCCTTGCAGGAAGTGCGCGGCTCCCAGCGTGTCACCTCGCAAAACCCCGAATCCACCTACCAATCCCTCGAAAAATACGGGCGTGACCTGACGGATCAGGCCCGGCGCGGCAAACTCGACCCGGTCATTGGCCGCGACGAAGAGATTCGCCGCACCGTGCAGATTCTCTCCCGCCGGACGAAAAACAACCCCGCCCTGATCGGCGAACCCGGCGTTGGCAAAACCGCCATCGTCGAAGGGCTGGCGCAGCGTATCGTCAACGGCGATGTGCCCGAGGGCCTCAAACACAAACGGCTCGTCCAGCTCGATATGAGCGCGCTCGTCGCCGGAGCCAAGTACCGCGGCGAGTTTGAAGAACGGCTCAAAGCGGTACTCAAAGAAATCACCGAGTCCGAAGGCGAGATTATCCTGTTCGTGGATGAAATGCACACCGTCGTCGGCGCGGGGGCCGCGGAAGGGGCGATGGACGCGGGCAACATGCTCAAACCCATGCTCGCGCGGGGCGAACTACACCTGATCGGAGCCACCACCCTCGACGAATACCGCAAATACGTCGAAAAAGATCCCGCCCTCGAACGCCGTTTCCAACCCGTCATCGTCGGCGAACCCTCCGCGGCAGACACCATCAGCATCCTGCGCGGCCTCAAAGAGCGGTACGAAGTCCATCACGGCGTCCGCATCACCGATGGCGCTGTCATCGCCGCCGCGACCCTGTCCAACCGCTACATCGCCGACCGTCACCTGCCCGACAAAGCCATTGACCTGATTGACGAAGCCGCCGCCCGCCTCCGCACGGAAATCGACTCCAAACCGCAAGCCCTCGACGAGGTAGACCGCCAGATTTTGCAACTCGAAATCGAGCGCACCGCCCTCAAACAGGAAAAGGACAAAGCCTCCAAAGAACGTCTTGGCAAACTCGAAAAAGAACTCGCCGACCTGCAGGAACACTCCCGCGAACTTCACACTCGTTGGACCACGGAAAAAGACGCCATCACCACGCTCCAATCGCTCAAAGAGCAACTCGAACAAACCCGTCTCGAAATCGAACGCGCCGAACGCGCCGCCGACCTCGAAAAAGTTGCCCGCCTGAAATACGGCACCCTCCGCGAATTGGAAACTAAACTAGGCGAACAAGAAAAACGCATCAAGCAAATCCAGTCCGAGGGTGCGCTTCTCAAAGAAGAAGTGGACTCTGAAGAAATCGCGGGCGTCGTAGCCCGTTGGACCGGCATCCCCGTGGACAAACTGCTCGAAGGCGAGATGGAAAAACTCATCAAGATGGAAGATCGCCTGCGCGACCGCGTCGTCGGGCAGGATGACGCCCTCCGCGCGGTTTCCAACGCGGTGCGCCGCTCCCGCGCGGGGTTGCAAGACCCCAACCGCCCCATTGGCTCGTTCATCTTCCTCGGCCCAACCGGGGTGGGCAAAACCGAACTTGCTCGCGCCCTCGCCGAATTCATGTTCGACGATGACCGTGCCATGATCCGCATTGACATGAGCGAGTATCAGGAAAAGCACACGGTATCCCGCCTGGTCGGTGCCCCTCCCGGGTACGTAGGCTATGATGAAGGTGGTCAACTGACCGAGGCCGTTCGCCGCCGCCCGTATAGCGTTGTGCTCTTCGATGAGATCGAAAAAGCGCATCCCGAAGTCTTCAACGTGCTTCTCCAACTCCTCGATGATGGGCGCCTGACCGACGGGCAAGGACGCACGGTGGACTTCCGCAACGCGGTTGTGATTATGACCAGCAACCTCGGCAACGAACTGTGGATGGGTGTAAAAGGAAATACGGAACAAGCCATAAGGAATACCCCCTCCCGCGACACCATCAACCGCGTCCTTCAGGCCCATTTCCGCCCCGAATTCCTGAACCGGATTGACGAAATCGTGATCTTCCACCCACTCACCCGCGATCACCTGGCGGGCATCGTCGGCATCCAACTTCGGCATGTCGCCGCACTCCTGGCTGACCGGGGATACACCCTCGAAGTTAGCGAGGCCGCCCGCGAATACCTTGCCGAAGTGGGATACGATCCGGACTTTGGCGCGCGCCCACTCAAACGGGCCATCCAGCGGGAGTTGCAGGATCCGCTCGCACTAGCCATCCTGTCGGGCGAGTTCCACGAGGGAGACGTGATCCATGTGGATCGGGGGTCGCAGGGGTTGAGGTTTTCAGCAGTAGTGCGGGGGGAAGTGGTACATGAATAAAAAAAGGCCGGTGATATCACCGGCCTTTTTTTATTCGTCTATAGGCTTCTTAAACGCAATTGTAAATATACTTCCCTTTCCCTCCTCGCTTTCCACGGTCAACTTTCCATCGTGTTGTTCAACCACTTGATGGGCAATGGAAAGGCCTAGCCCCAGGCCATCAAAAACGTGATCACCGATCTGATCGAGGTGGAAGAAGCGATTGAAGATATGTGGTTTGACATCGGCGGCGATGCCTACCCCATGGTCTTCAACGCGGATCAGCACTTCGGTAGGAGTCTGGCAGAGGGAGACGTTGACATCGCCACCGGTTGGGCTGAATTTGATGGCGTTTTCGAGAATCGCTTTCAAGGCACGTTCAAGGCTATCGCGGTCGCCCATGACATGGGAAATTGCGGCATCTACATCAAGGGAAAAGTGGACATTTTGCTTTTCGGCGCGGCTTTGCAAGCTTTCAACCGCGTCCATCACCATTGCAGTGAGATCGAGGGCTTTGGGGGCCTCTAAAATCAGATCCATTTCTTGTAAAAACAAAATGTCGTTGACCAACATCGTGACCCGTTGCAGGTTATTACCAATCTTGCTGAGGCCATTATCCAAATCTGCACCCTGGAGGATGCCCATTTGAATAAGTTGCAAATACCCACTGGCAGAGGTGAGCGGCGTGCGGAGCTCGTGGGCGACGGAGGTCAGGAATTCGCGGCGGGCGTATTCCATTTCAGCGAGACGTTGATAGGCCACAGCTAGTTCGCCAGCTTTGAGACGCAAGTCTTCAATCGCCATTTGATCGTTTTCCTGCAAACGGCGACTGACATGGCGCACCATCGCAATGGCCATGCTACTGCTTTGTTTTAGCACGTGATTGAAATCGTTGCGGCGGATTTCGAGCACAGTAGTGGATTGAGAGGTGATAACGGTGGCCGTGCGGGGGGCGTCATGGATGAGGGCATATTCCCCAAAAAAATCGCCCTTGCTCAGGGGCTTGACCGGATGTTCACGAATCTGGTTGATGATTTTACTGACGAGAACTTCCCCCTCTAAAATGATGTAAAAAGTATCTTCGATATTCCCTTCCCGGCAGAGAACGGTGTCAGGGGCATAGACGCGCACTTCGCCAATCGCAATCAGTTCATTCGCTTCATCGTCTGAGATGTCGGGAAACGCGTTTTGGATGACTTGCCGCAAGATGGGACGGCGCATGGGAAACTCCTTCAACCTATCTCTTATACGACTAGGGTTGGGCTATTTTACTTCGTAAAAAACAAGCAAAGTATTTCCGTAACGGCGTTGGTCAAATTCGTGCAGATTTTGTAATGTTTGGGGCTGATATTCGCGCGGGTCAATCTGCACGATGACCCAAGCGTCTTTCGCCAGCCACGCGGGGTGGTTGTCTATGACTTGCATGGCTTGAAGCCACATATCTTTGTACTGCGGGGGGGCGATGTACAGATAGTCAAAAATCCGGTCGGGGGCACGCTCCAGCAGTTTGAAGGCATCCACCCGTAGGACTTCGGCTTTGGCTTCAAAATGGGTGGCTTTCAGGTTAGCTTGGATGGTTTGGATGGCGCGCGGTTCGAGGTCGAGAAAACGCGCAAAGATCGCACCCCGGCTGAGGGCTTCAATCCCCACACTGCCCGTGCCCGCAAAAAGATCGAGAAACGTGCCCCCGCGCACGTCAGTGCCGAGGATGTTGAACAAGGATTCTTTGACCCGATCCGTGATCGGACGGGTGGTGTCCCCCGGAACCTGTTCCAGTCTTCGTCCCCTTGCTGTGCCACCAATGACGCGTATGCCACTCATAAGATATCAGTTGCCCGAAAAAAGTGTGTGTGGGCTGTACAGCCCACACACACTTTTTTCGGGAGAATTTAACTTGAAACGCTTTTCCGCGCGGCCGTGAGGTTGCCGTGCGGGGCAGTGATGGGGGTGACGCAGCCGGTGCCGAGGATGAAGCGCGTGCCGCCGGTCGCTTCGATAGCAGCCTGCGCTTCGGCCCGAACCTGCGCGGGGGTGCCGAGGTTCATCGTGTGCCACTGCTTGAGGCCACCGCACACCACGCCCGGAAAGATTTTCTGCCCTTCAGCCAGCGAGGGGTAGGTTTCCAGATCGTGCCAGTTGATGACCTGGACGGGGAAGGTGGCAACCTGGTCGAACATCACGTCGTTGCCGTGCAGGTGGAGGACGTTGAACCAGTGATGGGAGGCGGCTTCTAGCACTTGCAGGTGATAGGGGCGGGCAAATTCCTGGAACTCGGCGGGGGACATGAGCGCGAGTTGGGCGTATTGCAGGGCGTAGAAGATGCCAGAGATGCCGGTGTCTTTGATGGCGTCGAGGAAGCGGAGGACGGTTTCGGTGAGGGTTTTGAGGCCCGCGTGGAGGGCGTCAGGGTAACGGCGCATGTGGACGATGAATTGCTGTTCGCCGACGAGTTTGCGTGCCATGGTCAGGGGGCTAAAAATCGTCTCGATGACGGGGACATCCGGGCCGAGGGCGCTGACGATCATGCGGAGGGCGGTAAGTTGGTCGCCGATACGCCCTGCGCGGGGGTCGAGCGGGGTCAGTTTGAGCCAGTCGTCGGGGGAGTGAACGGGGCGGTAGGTGTAGGTACGGGTGCCTTCTGCGCTCCCTTCCCAGGCGTCTTGCAGGCCGTAGTCTTTGACGGAGTAGGTGGATTCGGGGGTGACTTTGACGAAATCGAAATCGTAGGTGCGCTGCCATGAGACGACCGCTTCGGCTAACCCCGCGGGGGTTTGGTCATCTACGGGGAAGTGCCGCCAGAGAGCGACGGGGACACGATCAGGTTTGGCGCCTGCGAGGGTGGTTTCTAGCCGCGCGCGGTGGGTAATTTTGGGGGCCATGATTATGCTTCTTTCGACCAGAATTCGGTGCGGAGGTCCCAATCGCCTTTGACGAGTTGGTTAATGTGGCCTTTGGTGATGCGCGTGAGCATGTGGGCGCGGACGATATTTTGTTCTTCAAGCGTGGGGATGAGTTCAAGCGATTTTTGGAAGGCTTTGATGGCTTCGTCTTTGCGTTCAAGGGCTTTGAGATTCAGGCCTAGCGCGTAGTAGGCTTCAGGAGAGGTGGCATCGAGGGATACCGCCTGTTGGAGGTCCGCATCCGCTTTGGTGAATTCTTTGCGGGCGTGGTAGGCATAACCGCGTTTGATGTAGTCTTCGCTGGTTTTGGGGTCAATTTCGGTCGGGTCGGCGCGGTAGGTGGCGACGTTAACTTCTTGTTTTTTACGAAAGAGGGGCATGGGTATTCTCCAAGAGAAGGTTTTTTAGGAAAGAACCTTCTCCATTGTCTGTTGAATATGGGTTTCTTCGACGCTTTGGTTTTCAAAATACTGCGTCATAAACGATGATCGGCGCAAACGAACGGCCATCGGGGCTACCTGGCGCAGATCGGCGGGGGTGACTTCCAGCCGGTTATCGGCGGCGGCGTGGGCACGGGCTGCTTCAAACAGGGTGATTTCCGCACGGAGGGAATCGATCTGAAGTTGTTTGACCAATTCTAACCCCATTTGGGCGATGGGGTCGGGCAACTGCACCTGGGGAAGTAGGGCGCGTGCGGTTTGGATTTCCTCGCGGGCGAGATCTGTTACATATTGATAGGTGGAAACCATCTGACGGGAGCTTTGTTTGTAGGCGATAACCCGGCGATAGGCTTCCAGGCGTTCGGGGAGTTCGTTTAGCCCTTGAATGATGAGGCGCAGGCCGAAACGATCCATCATTTGCGGGCGCAGGTTGCCCTCTTCGGGGTTCATGGAGCCAATGAGGACAAAGCGAGAGTTGTAGGTGGAGGCGATGGGGCCGCGGCGGACAGTGTAGTGTCCCTGGGCGGAGGCGTCCAAGATCGCATCCACAATTTCGTCGGGGAGGAGGTTGACTTCGTCCACGTAGAGCAGGTTGTGATCCGCTTGGGAGAGAATGCCGCGGCGTACCCGGAAGAGGCCAGTGCCCGCCGCCCGCTCGTCAAGTTCACCCACGACATCATCGAGCCGAGCATTGAGGGGGAGTTCGATGAGCCGGACTTTGTCCATCACGGCGAGGGGCTCGCCCATGGCAAATTTTTGGGCACAGTCGGTGCAAACCGCATCCATGCCCCCGATTTCGACATCTTCGGGCAGACATCCATATTGGCAGAGGCTACGCGGCACTTCGGGCAGCAAGTCGGCCAGGCTGCGGACGGCGGTCGTTTTCCCCGTGCCGCGCGGACCGACGAGGAGGACACCCCCCAGCGCGGGGTTGATCAATGCGAGGAGCAAGGCTAGTTTCATCTCTGGCTGTCCGACCAGGGCCAGGAAGGGGAACGGGGGTTCGTCGGCGAGACCGAGTTCGTCCTCCTGGTACGTACCCCGTAGATGTCTGCCGGAGACGTAATCTACTAACTCGCGGAGCGAGCGAGGCTGAATGGGCGCGTCACTATCCTGTGCGGGGAGGTCTGACATAATATTCCTACAAGTTCTGAAATTTTTCCAAAAAACTTTACCCGCTCTTTAACCGATCTTCCTGTCGCAGCCGCCCGGCGACCATTCTCTTGCGTTGGGCTTCTGTTTCGGGGATTAGTGGAGGCACGGCGGTGGGGTGTCGGTTTTCATCGAGGGCAACGTACACGAGATAAGCGGTGTTGGTGTGGGTTTTGGTCCCTTGTATGACATCTTCCGCGAAGACCTGTACTTCGACTTCCATTGAGGTGCGGCCCACGTAGCTGACTTCTGCCATCACAGTAACAAGGTTGCCAAGCAAAATCGGCTGGCGAAAGGTGAGGGTGTCCACTGCGACGGTGACAACCCGACGATTGGCGTGTCGCATACAGGCAAGTCCGCCCGCTTCATCAATCATTTTCATGATCCAGCCCCCATGCACATTACCATGATTGTTGGCGTGCTCAGGGTTCATCAGTTGCACGACAGTCGTGCAGGAGGCAGATACTGGTTTGCCGGGAAGTTCAGACATCGGCTAATCCAGGTCGGTGAGATTTTCCGCGGCGGTACGCGGAAGAAGCCGGTCAGGTTCTTCTTCGAGCACATCCACCTCGCTAAAGGTGATTTCAGACATCATGGGGGGCAGGGGCGCGGTGGGGGGGATTTTCACGATAATGGGCGGGGGTTCCGGGGGGCGGGTGGTCGGACGGTCAAAGCTATAGGATCGTTTGCGGAGGATGCGGGGGCCATCTGCCAGGTATCCCACATATTTGCCCAAGACAGAAAAAACTTCTTTTTGGGAGTTGATAAAGCCGATCCATTCACCTTGCAGGTTGAAGAGGTAGGAATACTGCATATAGGCTTCAGCATCGCCAGAGGTCGTATAGATGGGGGTGAGTTTGTCGTCCATATGGGGTGTATTATACCTGTGAAAGCAGGGGGGCTAGGGCATGTTCGTAGTGCGAGGCAGTAGAAAAAAATTCCTCAAACGAATTTCCGAATAAAATGGGAGGCTCATTCGTAAGTATAGTGAAATCGTTCTTCAAAAAGGTCCTCTCCATGAGAAGGAACAGCGTTGCTTTGGCGATATTGAGAATTTCACACACATACCAAAAAGCAACGCCGTTCCTGACCCCACAAATATGGTAGCACCAAAAGGAAAACCCGCGTGGTAGCAGTCGAAAGTGAACCCACATTAATCCACATGGCCCAGCAGGGCGACCGGAACGCATTCGGCGAACTGGTTTTGCGGTATGCACATGGCGTTCAGCATGTGATTTACCGGATGTGTGGTGACGCGCACCTTGCGGAAGATGCTGCCCAGGAAACGTTCATTCGGGCGTGGCTTAATCTGAGTTCTTTTCGCCCACAGGCTTCATTACGAAACTGGTTGTACCGGATTGCCGTGAACACCGCGATTGATATGCTCCGCAAGGAGAAATTCATTTTGCCCAATGCGATGGATGATCTGCCCCTGATGGATCAACGCCCTGGCCCTGAGGCCTTGTTTTTGAACCGGGAGCAAATCGCCCTCGTCAAGCAGACGGTGTTGTCCCTGCCGGAAGCCAGCCGTGCAGTATTGGTTCTGAGAGAGTACGAAGGGCTTTCCTATCAAGAAATTTCCGAAGTACTCGACATTCCCGTGGGCACGGTGATGTCACGGTTGAATTATGCGCGTAATTTGCTCAAGGATAAGCTGAAACAACACAGAGCTAAAACGGAGGCTGTCTATGTCTGAACATGTAACCCAATGGCTGAGTGCCTATCACGATGATGAATTGTCCGGGGGCAGACTTCACCAGGTAGAAACCCACCTCGCGGAATGTGTGAACTGCCAGGAAGCGTTGGCAGATTTACAAAGCCTCTCGTTTCTGCTTCACGAAATCCCCTCCCCGGAATTCACCTCACCGGAACGCCTGTCTGCCCAGGTCAACCTGCGCCTCCCGCGTAAACCCGTCCAAATTTCCCGACATCCCATCTGGGAAAAATGGGGCTGGACAATCCCCGTCGGCATCCTCGCCATGTGGGTGCTTGTGCTTGCGGTGGGGTTTTTGGGCGGGGTGGTTTCGACTGCAAATCAGTGGGGGCTGTTGAACACAAGTTCCGCGGGCAAGATTGACGTGGGCGCGGTGCAAATCGAGACGCTCCCGAACTGGCTTGCCCCAAGCGATACGGCGGAGTGGTCAAATGTCTTGGGGCGGTTTGGTCTGCTCAATGGCAACGGTCTGACGCAGGCCACGTTTATTGAAAGTTTTGTACGCAGTACCCTGCCCCAACTTGTTTTGCAGGTTGCGATTGCGCTTTTATATCTTAGTTGGTTCGCGATTTGGTGGACGTATCGCACGCAAGAGGAGCCTGGCCGCCTCCTGGAAGTGGAAGTGTCCCCGTCGAAAATGAAATAAAGTAAGTGCTCAGAGAGGATGTTTCCGAAAAAAGGGATGCGTGGGGGATGTACACCCTTTTTTTCGGGCCAACTACCACCCTGACTTAAAAACAAAAGAAGGTAAATTATGGACCCCATCAAAATCTTAAAACGTGCCTGGCAAATCTTATGGAGCTATCGCGCTCTCTGGATTTTTGGGCTAATTCTGGCCCTGGCAGGAGCTGGTTCGCCTGGGAATAACTCAAGCAACCGTTATCAATACCATACCGATTCCCAACGTACCCAACCGCTTCCCGAAGACATGCAGCAAGCCTTCCAGCAAGGCCTGGAGCAGGCAACGCAATTCCTTCGCGAAGGCTACAAAGAAGTGGGACTGACGCAACAGGATTGGACCGCCCTCTATTGGGTTTTTGGCATCGCTATCGTCCTTGGCATCATCGTCTCGATCATTCTAGCAGTTGCCCGGTATGTTTCAGAGACTGCCGTGATACGGATGGTGAACGAGTACGAAGACACCGGGGAAAAGATGACCGTTCGAGAGGGTTTTCGTCTAGGGTGGTCGCGCACCTCATGGCGGCTGTTCCTCATCAACCTGCTGGTCAACTTGCCGGGAATCCTCGCTATGATCCTCTTCATTGTCATGGGTGTGAGTGTCCTCATGGCTTTCTCGCAAGGAACTTTCCGGGTGGCAACCGCGATGACGGCGATTCTGATCGGCATTTTCATCCTGGTTGCGTTGGTTGTCGGCCTCGTGACCGTCTTTCTCCATCTGTTGCGGCATTTCTTCTGGCGGGTTTGTGTGCTGGAAGAGGTTGGCGTACGAGAATCCCTGCGACGCGGGTTCCAGATGGCGCGGACGAACTGGAAAAATGTTGGCATCATGTGGCTGGTAATGGTTGGAATGGCGATCCTTTGGGCCTTGGTCTCCATCATTGCCGTGATCGTGACCATTCCGATTGTGCTCGTCACCGGTGTCGCGGGAACATTGGTTGCCCTGATCCCCGGCTTAATCACGGCAGGTATCTCCAGCTTCTTTATGAGCGGGTGGGCACCCTGGCTGGCAGGCGCAATCTTTGCTCTGCCGCTGTTCGCCCTGATCGCCTTTTCCCCGTGGCTTTTGCTGGGGAGTTGGGCCTCAGTCTATACATCCACTGTATGGACCCTGGTCTATCGGGAACTGAATGCATTACCCGCCCCCATTGCGGAAGTGGAAGAAGGTCCCGCTTTAGAAAGCTAGGAAAATCCATTCAGGGGACTGTCGCCTCACTCAGTAGCACAGTCCCCTGAATTACTCAACTTAAACCAGGTGGGGTGGACGTGCGGGAATCCAAGATTTCAGCATGTTCACCCCACCTTTATGCGCTATTTGTGTGTTATGCCCATTTGTGTATAAGAGAACGATTAATCTTCAAACCCCTTCGTTGACAAGGCAACTTTTTTTGATAGCATTTAGCCCTGCTAACTATTAGCCCGTCTAACTATTGGTTAACGATATGCCCCCCGCCCCTCAACTCGCTGCCCGCGAATTTCTCCAGATTGTTCCCCTTGCAATGCACGCCCTCGGCTCCGACATGCGCCAGGCGACCGAATTGCCCGTCCCCGGCCATTTCAACCTGCTGTATATGCTCGCCGAAGGCCCTCACAATCTGCGGGAACTGGCCGAAAGGCACAGCGTCTCTGCCCCCACGATGTCCAATACCATCTCCACGCTGGTAGACCGCGGCTGGGTTGCTCGCACCCAATCGGATGCAGATCGCCGCCAGATTTGCATCTCCCTCACCCCGGCAGGGTATGATGTCCTCCAGGCCGTTCAAACCTTTGCCGAAAACCGTCTCACCGAAATCTTAGCCCCGTTGTCTACGGAGGAAATGGAGCAATTAATCGCGGGCCTATCTGTATTACGGACAGCTTTTACACGTAGAAACTTATAGCATTTCGCTGGAACTTATAGACAAAAACGCCTTGCAAACTCCAGTGAATTCCTATAAATCCCCTTCATTGAGGTAATCCATGAAACGATTTCTTACCATCCTTCTCATCGTCATCGTCATCGGTGGTGGCCTGTTTGCCTTTGGCCAATACCGCGCCCAGCAAACCCGCGCAGAAACCCTCGCCAATTTACAAACCGAAGCCGCCCAAACCGGCTCATTGACCGCAACCGTTGGAGCTACTGGGGTCGTCCATTCCAATCAGAGCGCCACCCTTACATGGGGAACCTCCGGCACTGTTGGAGAAGTCGCCGTCCGTGCAGGGGATTCCGTGACCACTGATCAGGCACTCGCCTCGATCAACCAAACCACCCTCCCCCAAAACGTCATCCTCGCCCAGGCGGATCTCGTCAGCGCCCAGAAAGCCCTCGACGATTTATACAACCTCGACCTGCAAAAAGCCCAGGCCGAAAAAGCCATCGAAGACGCCCAGAAAGCCCTCGATGATGCCCAAAATCCCGAATTGCAGCAGGCCCTCGCTCTTCAAAAGATTGCTGACGCCCAAAAAACCGTGGACACTGCCGAACGCAACCTCCGTCTCTTGCAAACGCCCGCCAGTCAGGCCGACATTGATGCAGCCAAAGCCCAAGTTGTCCTTGCCAAAGACGCCCTCGACCGTGCCCAAGATAACTTTGACCCGTGGGAAAGCAAACCTGAGGACAACCTCATCCGCGCCAACTTGCTCGCCAAACTCTCCGCCGCCCAGCAAAGTTACGATGCCGCTGTCCGCAACCTGAATGGGATGCTCGCCAACACAGCCAGCGCCACCGACCTCGCTGTTGCGGAAGCGGATGTCGCCACCGCCCAGGCCCAACTCCTCCAGGCCCAACGCGATTACGAAGATGTCAAAGACGGTCCCAGCACCGCGGAAATCTCCCTTCTTGAAGCGCAACTTTCTGATGCCCAGAAAAACTACGATGACCTAAATGCAGGTCCCGACCCCGACGATGTTGCCGCCGCCCAGGCCCGCATTGACGCCGCCCAGGCTACCCTGGACAGTGTCTCGATCAAAGCCCCTTTTGATGGCACCATCTCCGAAGTGAATGTCAAACCCGGTGATCTGGTCAGCCCCGGCTCCGTCGCCTTCAAACTTGATGACCTCTCCCGTCTGCTCGTGGACGTCGAGGTTTCCGAAGTGGACATCAATCGCATCCAAGTCGGGCAAAACGCGAGTTTGACCTTTGACGCCATCCTCAACAAAGAATATCAAGGCCAGGTTTCAGAAGTCGCGCTGGTGGGCACCACTTCTGCTGGGGTAGTAAGTTTCAAAATTACAATCGAACTGCTCGACGCAGATGAAAACGTTCGGCCAGGGATGACGGCGGGGGTCAACATCGTAGTCAACGAGTTGCAGGATGTTCTCCTCGTCCCGAACCGCGCTGTGCGGTTGCTTAACGGCGAACGGGTTGTGTACATTCTCGATTCCACCTCCCCCGCGCCCGTTCCCGTGACCATTCAATTGGGCGTCTCCTCCGAAACTTACAGCGAAGTCATCAGTGGCGAACTCAAAGTGGGCGACGAAATTGTTCTCAATCCTCCGACGGACTTTGGCTCCTTCTTCGCCGGTGGCCCTCCGGGGAGGTAAGGGATGAGCGATCCAGTTATCATTGCCAAAGACTTAAGAAAAATCTACAAAATGGGCGATATCGAAGTCCACGCCCTGCGCGGCTTGTCCACTGAGGTGTACCGGGGGGAAGTGGTCTCAATTATGGGCCCGTCCGGATCGGGCAAATCCACGCTGATGAACATCATCGGTGCGTTGGACATCCCCACCAGCGGCGATTACATCCTCGATGGGGAACGCGTCTCCGATCTGCGGGATGACCAACTTGCCGCCGTCCGCAACCGCAAGATCGGGTTCGTCTTCCAGAGTTTTAACCTCCTCTCGCGGGCCACCGCGCTGGCAAATGTGGAACTCCCCATGCGTTATGCGGGCATCACCAAAGGCCGCAAGCAACGCGCCAAAGAAGCCCTCGAAGCAGTTGGCCTGGGAGATCGCGTCAACCATCGGCCCACTGAACTCTCCGGCGGCCAACAGCAACGCGTCGCCATCGCTCGCGCACTGGTCAACAACCCCGCCATCCTCCTCGCTGACGAACCCACCGGCAACCTCGATACCAAATCTGGCGTGGAGATCATGCAACTGCTCCTCAACCTGAACAAAGACCGGGGCACCACCCTCGTCATCGTCACCCACGACCCCGAAGTCGCCGAACAAACCCAGCGGGTCATTCGGATACGCGACGGAGTGGTGGAGGAAACACCATGACCATATTCCAGGCATTTCTCGAAGCCATCGAATCCCTCGCGGGGAACAAACTCCGCTCGGGGTTGACTATTCTCGGTATAGTGATCGGGGTCGGGGCCGTGATCGCGATGCTGTCCATCGGGCGGGGTGCGCAGGCTTCCATCACCGGCTCGATTCAAGGGATCGGAACCAACCTGCTTTTCGTCTTCCGCGGAAATTCGGATGATTCCGTGCGGAATCCCGCCCCCCTCACCCTGGGCGACGCGGACGCCATTTCTGAACCGTTTGCTGCCCCTGCCGTTTCCGGGGTCGCCCCCGTTTTGCAAGGGAGCGCAGAAGTCACCTACGGCAGCGAAAGCACCACCACCCAAGTGACCGGCGCAACCCCCGCGTACGGCCCTCTCCGCAATTACAACGTGACCGAAGGCGAGTTCATCAACGAGGGGCATTTGTTGGGCCGTTCATCTGTCGTGGTCCTCGGCCCGGACGTGGCAAAAGCCCTGTTCGGGCGCACGGAAGCCATCGTGGGCGAAACCGTCCGCGTCGAAGGACAACCCTTCCGTGTGATCGGCGTCTTGGAAGCGAAAGGCGGTGGCGGTTTTGGCCCCAGCGAAGACGATCAGATTCTCGTCCCCCTTACCACGGCCCAAGCCCGGCTCATCCGCCGCAACCCCAGCGATCGCGTGGACATGATCATGGTGCAATCTATCAGCGCCGAAGCCGTGCCCCAGGCGCAGGAAGAAATTGCCGATATCCTCCGTGCCCGTCACAAGACCGCCGTCGGGATTGACGACTTTACCATCGCCACCCAACAGGAATTTTTGGACACCTTCTCGACCATTACGGGCGTGTTGACCATTTTCCTGGGCGGCATCGCGGGCATCTCTCTCCTCGTTGGCGGGATCGGGATCATGAACATCATGTTGGTCTCTGTCACCGAACGCACGCGGGAAATTGGCTTGCGAAAGGCGTTGGGCGCTCGCAAAGCGGACATTCTGATCCAGTTTTTGACGGAGTCTTCTGTCCTGAGTCTGGTTGGGGGGATTATCGGGATCGGGCTGGGTTGGTTGATTTCGATGATCGTTCAGCAAATCGCGGCCGCAAACGATACGGCGTTTATCCCCCAAATTGGGTGGGATGCAGTAATGCTTGCAACGATCTTTTCCGCCGCGGTGGGGTTGTTTTTTGGCATTTACCCCGCGAACCGGGCGGCGAGCCTGGAGCCAGTGGAAGCGTTAAGATACGAATAAACGTAGAGCGTAGAACGGGAAATCTTTTACGTTTTACGTTTTACGTTCAAAAGGTATTCCAATTCTTCCGTAAACAACTCTCTCAAAACCACCTCTTCCTCTGCCAGGCGCACACAACTGGCGAGTTCGTCTGTCATAAAGCGAATCTCGTCCAGGGTGATGCGCCCGTGTTCGTCTAAATCGAGAGGGTGGAGGATGCAGTAGAAGGGTTTGAAACGCCAGGGGTGTTCGCCCGCGGCTTCACCGGCGACCTGGAGGGCGCATTTGTAGTCGTCGGGGCGCATGAAGATGCAGGTGGAGCCGCCGTAGTGTTTGGGGTCGCGGATGACGCGGGTGTGGGTGACTTGTTTGGCGGGGGTGTGGCGGTCGGGTTCGATTTCCCCGTCGAACCAGCGGGAGGGGTCCCGACGTTTAGGGGGCAGATGGGGTTGGATCAGTTCGGCGTGGGCGAGCAGATCGGCTTGTTCGTCCAGATCAATCCAGACGCCATATACACAGCAGGCGGATTTACATGCGGGCCAACCACAACGTTGGATGGGTTCGGAGTCGTTGAGGCGAGGAGAGATTCTAAGGGGCATCCGATACGATCCGGTAGATTTTCAGATTGGTTTTAGGCACGGCAACGATAAATTGGAAGCGGGCATTGTCTTGAGAGGTCTCGCGGAAGTTATCCAGGGCGGGACGGGAGGGGGCAGGGAGAAGCAGGTAGTTGGCATGATACCGCTGGGCTACCTGGTATATCACGTCCAGATTTTCGTAGGGGATCATGACCGCTCGGTATTCGGTGGAGAGGTTCACTTCCCAGGGATTGCGGGTCATGAGGATGATTTCATTTTGCTCGCGCGGCTCGACTTTATCGTGGATGGTTTCCGTGAGGGCGGCCATTGCCTGGGCGATTTCCGTATGAAAAGCAATTTTGCCCCGTGCGGTGGGAAAGGTTGTAAGGAGCGGAGGAAAAACAAAGACTATTGCAAGTAAGGTAGCAACATATTTGTTGGGGATGTGCCGCTCCAACGTATCGAAGGCAAACAGAAGCATGAAGGGCAGAACGGTCAACACGGCTTTTCCATACGAGCCATGCGTACTGACAACGGTGGCGACGAGGGTATAAAACAGAAATTCCAACACCAAAAACACAAGGACGGGGAGATATTTACGCCAGCGTGGACGGTGCGTTGGGGAGAGGGTGAGTTCTACGAGGGAAACACCTACAAGCAACGAAACCATAGGGCCAAACTGTTGGTACATAATATCCAGGTTTGCAAGACCAGTGAGGATTTTTTGTTTCAGGATCGCGCGCCAGCCAAGCGTTAAGTAAGAGGATAACGAAAGGGGAGTAGAGTAAACGTATACTTGCTCGTGTTCTGTAGCAAAAGCGACGCGGGAGGGGCCAGGAGGAAGAAGCGCGCCAAAGTTGTGGAGATTGTAAACAAGTAGAGGAAGCAAAACGAGGAGGTATGCCCCCATTGCCAGGCCCATCCAATGGAGGCGCGTTTTGAAGGGGAAGGGGGCGAGAAAAATTGTCAGGAGGAGAGTCGGGGCGAGCAGGAGGGCGTCCTGCCGGGTCAAGTGGGCAAGGCCTGTCACCATGCCCGCCCAGACAAAGTGTCGGGGGTTTTCGTTCCCCTTGAGCATCAAAAACAAGGCCAGGATCACGAAAAAGACGTAGTAAACAGGCGCATCTACGGAAATTGAAAAATCGAAGAGGGTAGGTTCAAAGAGCAGGTAAAACAGAACGAGGAAGGCGACAAATTTGGATGCGGTATAAGTGGGCGCGATCTGAGAAGTCAATACCGCAATGCCCACCCCGAACAAACTCGATAAAATCAAAATACTGAATAAATTGCGAAAGATGAAATATGGCACACTCATCAACACCGATGCGAATACCATCCAATAATCTGCCCCAGGGTGGGTAACGGCATTAGGCGCGGTTAGGTAGTGCCAGATATAGTTAATTTCTAATCCTTGCCCGGAGGTGATGCTTTGGACAATGGTGTAGTAAAACGCGGGATCACCATGCCCGGGATGCGGAATTTGTGAAGCAAAATAGAACCGGGTGCCGAGAGCAACGATGAACAGGAGACCGGTTAAGATGTAAGGTTGAAGAAGTAGATTGAGATGTGGTTTGGAGCGTGTGGGGAGAGTTAGGGAGGGTTGCATACATCGCAATTGGTTTATACCAGTTCGATTTCATTTTCTTCTTCCGGGTGTCTATGGTCTCCATCGCCCCCGTTGCCCCCGCGCAAGGCACGGAGAAAAGCGAGGGTTGCGGAGGCTGCGAGTTGGCCTTGCATAAGGACGCGGTCGGTGAGGGTGCGGGCGCGGCGCAGACGAAGTTCCGGTTCGAGAGGGGTGAGTTGGTAGAGTTCGACGAGAACACCGGCGGTGCTTTTGGGATGGATAAACGCGATCTTTTTGCCGCCCGTGCCGTGGATGGCTGTTTCGTTGATTAGTTGCACCCCTTTTCCTTTGAGATGGGTAAGCATGGCGTCAATATCGTCCACTTCCAGGCAGATGTGGTGCATTCCCGCGCCGCGTTTTTGAAGGAATTTGGCGACGCCGGAAGTATCGGTGGTGGGTTTGACGAGTTCAATTTCGCTTTCCCCGGTGGGGAGGAAGGCGACGACCGATTCCTGGTCGGGTACGTCTTCTACGTGGGCGAGGTTTAGGCCCAGCGCGTCCTGCCAAAAGGTGAGAGCGGTGGGAATGTCGTCTACGACAATGGCGATGTGGTCAATGCGTTTGATGGTGGGCATGAGGGTTCGTATTCCGTATGGAGTATTTCGTATGGGGGTTATATCCAGCTTGAGGCCTGGTATTCTCCCCAGACGCCGCGGAGGGTGTGACAGATTTCACCAAGGGTGACATCGTTTTCAACGCATTCAACGAAGAGGGGGAGCAGGTTTTCGTCTGTACGGGCAGTGGCATCGAGGTGGGTGCGGAGTTCGGCGACGCGGGTGTTGTCACGGCTGGCGCGGAGGGCGGTGAGTTTGGCGCGTTGGGATTGTTCGATGGCGGGGTCTACTTTGAGTTTTTCGAGGGTCAGTTCTTCGTCAATTTCATAGGCGTTGACGCCAACGACGACTTCTTCGCCGATTTCGACGGCTTGGAGGGCACGGTAGGCGGCGTCTTGAATTTCGCCCTGGATGTAGCCGTTTTGGATGGCGGCGAGCGCGCCGCCCATGTCATCAATTTTTTTGAGGTATTCCGCCGCGCCGCGTTCGATCTCGTCGGTCAGGTGTTCGATGATGTAAGAACCGGCGAGCGGGTCAATGGTGTCAGCGATGCCCGATTCGTTGGCGATGATCTGCTGGGTGCGGAGGGCGATGCGGACGGCTTTTTCGGTAGGGAGGGCGAGGGCCTCGTCCATGCTGTTGGTGTGGAGGGATTGGGTTCCGCCCATGACGGCGGCGAGGGCTTGCAGGGCGACGCGGACAACGTTGTTTTCGGGTTGTTGGGCGGTCAGGGTGCTGCCCCCCGTTTGGGTGTGGAAGCGGAGCATCCAGGATTTTGGGTTTTTCGCGCCGAAACGTTCGCGCATGATCTTGGCCCACAAACGGCGGGCCGCGCGGAATTTGGCTACTTCTTCGAGGAAGTTGTTGTGGGCGTTGAAGAAGAAGGAGAGCTGATCGGCGAAGTCGTCCACGTCCAATCCGGCGTCCATGGCAGCTTGCACGTAGGCGATGCCATCCGCGAGGGTGAAGCCCACTTCCTGCACGGCGGTCGAACCGGCCTCGCGGATGTGGTAGCCGGAGATGGAGATGGTGTTCCAGCGGGGGACTTCGGCTTTGCAGTAGCGGAAGAGGTCGGTGATGAGGCGCATGGAGGGGGCGGGCGGGAAGATGTACGTGCCGCGGGCGATGTATTCTTTGAGAATGTCGTTTTGGACGGTGCCGCGCAGTTGCCGGGGTTCGACGCCTTGACGTTTGCCGACGGCGATGTACATGGCGAGCAGAATCGTGGCCGGGGCGTTGATCGTCATGCTGGTTGAGACTTTGTCCAGCGGGATGTCCCGGAAGAGGGTTTCCATGTCCGCGAGGGAGGAGATAGAGACGCCGACTTTGCCCACTTCGCCTTCCGCCATCGGGTCATCGGCATCGTAACCGATTTGGGTGGGGAGGTCGAACGCGACGGAGAGGCCGCTTTGGCCCTGTTCGAGCAGGTAGCGATAGCGGGCGTTGGAGTCTTCGGCGGTTGCGTAACCTGCGTACTGGCGCATGGTCCAGAAACGGCCCCGGTACATGGTGGGCTGGACGCCACGGGTGAAGGGGTATTCGCCGGGGAAGCCGAGCCTTTCCGCATAGTCATTTTCGTTTTCGGGGGTGAGAATGCGGGGGACGGGGATACCGGAGGAGGTTTTAAAGTCCGGTTTACGTTCGGGGAAGCGTTTGAGGGTGGGGTTAAGGGTGGTTTGTTCCCAGTGGGTTTGGGAGTTTTGAAGGGTCATGGAAATACTCGTGAAGCGGAATGAATCGCACACAGATAGTACAGATTTGACGAATTTTCACAGATAAAAAATCAGCGGAAATCCGTTTGATCTGTCAAATCCGCGTTCAGTGGAAATTATACCGGATGCAGTTACATCCTGGATTTATAAAAGTTTTTTAGGCAGATGAATAGTTGGATGGTTTCCCGACGGATGGGAAAGGTGTCATGAAGAATGCACTATGTTTTTATGGATTTATTCCACAGGTTGGTTGAGCCAGTAACCAATCTATAGCGGCTTGAGGAACATCCTTGCTGTTAATAGTTGGCGTAATTTCGTCCGGTCGAATGGCTAAGCCGTAAATCTCTCCATCTCGATCTAGATAAGTTGCAACGGTCAAAATAATGATTGCCCCGTCTTCAAGCGGAAATCCGGAGTTAGCAGTAGATAGACCCATTGTAGCTTGTCCAAAACTGCGCGTATTAGGACGGTGGCGGAAAGCAACCACTATGGCCTCCCCTGAACTCGCTGTTTGGCTAGAAGTGAGCACCGCAACAGGAGGTGCAGGTGATATTAACTCATAAGGTTCCAATATTGTGACTATGCTGTTGTCGTTTATCAGCGATTGACCGTTTTGGTAATACCAATACGTTTGATTGCCATCCGCATCTATAAATGCGCCCACTTGTCCCTCCCCTAAAATAGGGCCAATACCAGCGAGCATTGGCCACATATTTCCGCCAGTATTGGATCGTAAATCAACAATCCACCCGCATGGTTCTTGAGCATCAAGCGTTCTAATAATTTGCTGCAAGGCATTTGCATATTTATCTATCTCATCCGGATTAAAGCTCGCAAACCCCGTCATAAAAATATAACCAATTTTTTCTTCTAAAATATTTCCTTTGGGCGTGGGAAAATCTCCAACTGTATAAGTTTGCATTTGCTTCACTTGTTCAGGTGTTAAGAAAAAACTATGATGATCCCCTATTGCTCGCAAAGCGTCTGAAATGGCAGGATAAGTATCCCTGATTTCTTCAGCCCCTTCTGCGAGTTTAAATGCATTCGTGTGGATATTATCCCAATTTACTTGATCCTTCCTGACAGAATTTTGCTCCATAAGATTGAGGGCATTATCCAAATAGGCCAAAGGAGTTGTCCTGTTTGAAAGGATTGCATATACGATCAGAATGTTGGTAAGAGGAATGATTAAGTGCAGTAGTTTCTGTTTCATGGGATTTTTATTCGAACGAGGAATATTGAGTTATCCCAAAATGACCTGCACATACTTTTTTGAGTGCGGTGACGACATTTTCCACAGAAATGTTTTTTAAACGGCTTTCACAGAAATTTGTGTGGCAAATCCCCGCAGCAAAATGACAATGTTCTACCTTGTTTTCTTCAGGCTTCAATTTCTGAAGCATAACCATCGGTTCCCCTTCCAACGGCCCATTCCAGGCAGGATTTCCAGCGCCCATTAAAATTACAGAAGGTTTGTTCAAGGCCTGGCAGATTTGGGTCGGAGCAGTATCCACGGAAATTACAGCGGTAGATAATTTAAGGATAGCCGCAAACTGAAGCATGGTGGTTTCTCCGGTTGCAAGGATCGGCGGAGTTCCCATGCCGTGAGCGATTTGTTCGGCGAGCGAACGTTCGTTGGCTGTTCCGGTAATGACAATTTTGCTTTGAAAGCGTGCGTGGATTTCATTCCCAAGATCGGCCCAACGTTCTGCTAACCACTCATTACAACCCCAGTGACACCCCGGATGAAATACAAAAAAGGGGGCTCCTTCCTGCCACCCCTGAGCATATAACCACTGTCGCGCCCAAGCCTCAGCCTCCGAGGGAATCCAAATTTCCATTGCATAAGAATGTACCTTTAGCCCTATTGCCTCTAAGATTTTCGCATTGCGCGTTCTTGAGTCTTGTTGCCCCTCATCCAAGCCCAAATTGATATCGAGAAAATGATCGTACCGCCCTTGTTCATACCCTACCTGAAAAGGTCTCCCTAACATTCGTGAAAATAGCAGGGTTTGATCTCCCACAAATCGTAAGTGCAAAACCAAATCTACCTTTTGATATAGTTGTAGCAATGCTTGTGCTTGATAGGCAATAGCCTCTACCCGCGTAAACCAATTTGCCTGCTCACGGAAAAGATAAAAATGGACAATTCTATCGAGATAAGGGCAATTTTTTAAAATGGGTGCAGCATAATGATTAGCCAGCAACATGATTTTGGCGGAGGGGAACTCCATGCGCAAACTGCGTAATACAGGAACAGCATACAATAAGCCACTCATGTGATCACGAACGACAACTAAAATTCTTGGGCAATCTTTTTGCAAAATTGCTTCAAGCCTGGTATCCCTATGTGTTAATTTTGCTAATTCCATAAACGAAACCCCAGTATATCTCTATAAAATTTGGCTCAGATAAAAAGCCTGCTGTTGATCAGAAAAAGAATTAGGATTTTTCCATTCTCGGTGGGCCAATCCTAATTATGGAAGACCCAAAGTTAATCATTACACCGTAAAGTAAGTAGTCGTAAGTTTGCAAACGAATCAAACATCAAAGGATCTCGTTTACAAAACATTAATGTTGCCCATCAAATAATAACAAAATTTGTCGTAAATTGGGAGAAGACACCATGATCGCAACCCCAAATTCGCTAAACGCATGAAGAAATAGCGTTCCCGTGGCACAAGCTCCGCAATAACCCCCAAAAAACCAAATCATTTCCCCACGGGACGATCTCCATAAAAGAAAATGCTACGATTTTTTGTGCAAAATCCTAGCATTTTATCTATTTAGGGGCAAATTCTCATTGTCGTAAAGACACCCTGATCTTCAAATTTATCCTCAGGTTCTTTTTCTAGGGCAATGGACTTTGATTTCACTTAGATGATTGAAAAAGAAGGACAAGTGCTTCAGGTCCGGGGAGAGGAGGGGCTCATGCTCCATTTTCCCCACCGCTTGTAAAATACCACTTCACCGAAGGCTCACCGATTCCGTAATCACTAACCGAGGCCACGTACCAGAAAAAGTTTTGCACAGGCGTCAAATGAGAGACTGTAAACTCCGTGCCTCCATACACTGGAACGTAAGTCACCTCAGAACCATCCTCCGAACTTATTACTAACATAAATTCTTCAACCCCTGCGACTGCCTCCCACTGAAACGTAGCACTCGTCCCTGATAACACGTTGCCGTCCAAAGGTGCAATCAAATTGGGAGGAGGCATCAAAACTCCGGATAACGCAGTGTGGAAAATACCTTCCGAATATGGCCCGTAAACATCATTGTCATATCGAGCGCGAATGCGCCAATAATAGGTGGTATCCGGGAGTAGGTTTTTATAATCCGTAAATGTTCCTTTCCCGGTGGGAAATGTTGCCAACCAAAGTACCCAGTCGGACATATCCGGGTTGGGCGAAATCTGTAAATCCACCTCAATCGCTTCTGGAAGATCGCAGGTGTCCCAATAATATTCAGGAATTAAGGTGTTGACCGTTGTCCCTGTTTCGGGCCAAATTAATACGGGGTGGTCGTTGCACGTATACGCGTTTCGAGTGACAATCGGGAGATAAATTTTTATTTCTGGCCCATACAACCATGTTTCCCCATACCCAACCATCAAGATTCGTCCCTTGCCGTTATATGTCATTGCGTGTTGTTCCCTAGCCCCGGGAGAATCTACTGGACTAGTTTCGACCCAATCCGTGCCGTCATACTCCCAGGTATCACCGAGCGCTGTCCCCGTAGGATATTGCGGGCCATATCCGCCATAGAGCACCACTTTTCCAATCATGGGGTTATAGGCCAGCGCATGACCCCAACGTGGCATAGGAGATGTCGCCGTCGTGATCAGCATCCAATCCGTGCCATCATATTCCCAAGTCGTATCCAGCCCTGTCGCACTGCCACCATCACCGCCGAAGAGCACTGTCCGGCAACGTGCTGAGTCAAAAGTCATCCCCGTCAGATAAACACTCGCAGGACTGTTAACGACCGGGCTTTCCATCCAATCCGCCCCATCATATTCCCACGTTCCGGTTGGATATTCACCCCCTCCAAACACTACCACTTTTTCCCGGCAGGAATCGTAAGTCATGCCAAAGCCCATGCGCGGGACAGGCGCATGCTCGGTTTGCACTTGCGCCCAATCCGTGCCATCATATTCCCAGGTATCGTTCAGCGCGCTGCCCACGCCATCATTGCCGCCAAAGACCACAACCACGCCCCGTGCCTGGTCATACGCCATCCCATGCCAGAACCGGGCGGGAGGTTGGTGCGTGGGGTTCACCATCGTCCAGGTGTTCCCATCGTATTCCAGTGTTTCGGCTAAACTTGGGTGATTCCAGTTCCTTCCCCCAAACATCACCGTCACCTTCCGCTCAGAATCATAAACCATCTGCATCCCGCCCCGGTCCCAATCGGGGTCTGTACGTATTAAGTGCCATGTAGGCTGAGGAAATAGATTTTCTTGCCCTGCCTGGGCTTGCTCATACTGCATGTTCCCCAAAAAACCAACCACCAACAAAACCAAACCGACGAAACTCAAGGTTCTCTTCATGGCTGCTCTCCTCATTGAGCAAAAGAATTAAGATATTTGGCTGTCTACCCTTTTTGTGAAAATTATAACTATTTCAAGATCAACTTGCAATTGGCGATTTTTCGCTCCGAAACGTTTTCGACTTCCCATGTACCGCATCTTCTCGAATGCGCCACTCCCCCGCCGTAAAATTGGATTCGAGTAATTGCTGAAACACCTTTTCATGCGTAGACGCTTTCAACGTAAGCATATCTCCCGTCTGAAAAGGATAAAACCCCGTCATCCCACTGATCCGCGCGATGAAATATTTATTCCTTGGCAAATAAACTGGCCCCTCAAAATGTTCCAACTCTGCCCGCGCGGGTAACCGATCCCCACTCATCTTCCCCTCACACACCATCTCTGCCCCATGTTTCACCGCAAAACGGGCAGGAATACGCTCTGACACCTGCACTTCTGCGTAATCATACGGCGTGTGGAAAAAGAGTCGTTCCATGAAAGCAAAGGATCGAAGGGAATTAAACGCGTGGGGCAAGTAAAAGCCATCCGCAGTTTGCCCATCCGCCCGAGCACTCACCGCCACCGAAACCGACAACTCATTGAACCGTGCCCCTTTCCAAACCACCTGCGGGACACTGATCAAAATCCCAGCGCGCCCATGATCGTTGTAGGGGAAAAGTCGTTCAGGGGTTAACAATTCCCGCCAATAGGCCAGGTCTGCCGTACCATAAAGCACTACTTCTTTGACATGTTCGATATAGGCGGCAAATTGAAGAGAGGCTCGGGATTTCATGTTACTGATCACATCTTACTGGGGGCTACCCCACTGTTATCAATTCTTTCACGTCAAACACCGGCCCGTCTTTGCACGCCAGCCAATACCGTCGCGCGTTACCCACCGCGCACACCCCACAATCGGCAATCCCGCCGCAGGGCATGGGGGTGACGATCAGAGCCTGCGCGGGGCAGGGGAGATAACGGTCTTTCGTGAGTTTAAGAAGTTTTGGGAGATCTGGTACGCGTTCTAACGGAAGATCAAGAACGAGGAAATCAGCCCAACGAAGAGCTGGAGAGAGGTCAGTGAGGGGGTTGATTTCAATAGAGACAGGGAGAAAAGGAGTTGATGCGAAAAGGTGAGCAGGAAGGAAAAAAGCAACGTTGTCGGCGAGGGGGAGCAGGGGAAGCAGGCGCGCAATCGTGTCACCGAGGGCTACCAGGGCCAGGTTACGGATGGAACCGGGGAGACGAAACCCCTTACCAAGGGGGCCGCGCAGATGGAGGGTGGTGCCCAATTGCCAGGTAGGAGGGATGGGCGGAGCGGCGAGGAAAGAACCGGGACTCCGTTCGGTGGGGTATAACACCGTCGCGAGGGGGGCATCCGTATCGTCTGGGGCATACGCGAGGAGATATTGACCGGGAGCGGGGAGGGCTTTTTCGGGGCAGGTGATGCGCGCGGCGGGGCGTCCTTCGGGGGTCAGTTGAAACTCTGCGACGTTTCCAACGTAATTTTGCATGGCGGCATGGTATCATGCTTTTCGTTCGTCTCGCAAGAAGTTTGCCGTAAACCGATACTTTTTCAGGTTTGCGTGCAAAGAAAGATATTTTTAAGGAGAAGTCTATGAATATTTCAACCATTGTCGGTGGCATTGCAACCCTGTCCTGGTTGTTGGTGATCGGAGCGGTTGCCATTACAGTCTTAAGAGCCTCGCGTGGACGGGGCACCAAAAGCAGTTTGACGTTGATCATTGCATCCATTGTCTTCGCCCTCATCCTCACTACGATCAGTCAGGGGTTGGTTTTCATTCCCCCCGAATCGCGTGGGGTTGTAATTTCGGCGTTGCAGGCTGGTGGGGTGCGCCAAGAAGGGCTAGACAGTGGCCTGAACTGGATCGTGCCGTATGCAGAGAATGTGGTCACCTACTCGATCTCGCGCCAGTCTTACACGATGTCCGCCGCGACAAATGAGGGCGCGATTCAAGGTGATGACTCGGTGCAAGCACGCACCTCAGATGGGCAGATTGTCTATGTGGATGCCTCAGTGATTTATGCCCTCAAGCCCAGTGCGGTGGTGACGGTTCACATCAACTGGCAGAATACCTACCAGGATGGCCTCGTGCGCCCGGTCTCTCGCGGGATTATCCGTGATGTAGTCTCCGGGTTTGGCATTGAAGATGTCTATGGGGAGAAACGGGCCGAGGTTGAAAATTCCATCACCAGCGAACTGGAAAGCAAACTAGATGCCGAAGGCTTTATGTTGATTGACTTTGTTCTGCGAAACATCTCGTTTTCCGATGAATATGCCGCTTCGGTTGAACAAAAGCAGATTGCTGAGCAGCAGGCCCAACAAGCAAAATTTGTAGTCGAACAAAAGAAGCAAGAGGCTGAACAAGCTCGCCAAACTGCACAGGGGCAGGCTGACGCGGTCGCCATTGCCGCGGAAGGGGATGCGAAAGCGGTTGTGATCGCCGCCCAGGCAGAAGCGGAAGCCCGCGTCATCGAGGCCAAAGCGGAGGCCGAAGCCCTGCAATTGCTGGCCGATGCCATCCGCGACAATCCCGATGTGTTGACCTTGCAATACATTGATAAACTGGCCCCGAACATCTCGGTAATGCTCCTCCCAGCGGATAATCCGTTCTTATTCCCCCTCCCGCAGATCGGCCCACCCGCCGCGACCGATACGACCAGTTCTGGAACCACAGTGATTCCCACACCTACCACAGTGATTACACCGTAAGGGTATCTCTCTACATAAAAAAGGCCGGACGCGCGTCCGGCCTTTTTTATGTAGGTTTTAAGGGGTGTAAGCCTTGGTTTTTTCCAAGTTCGCCTTTGATGTGTTAATCACCGGGCAAGAGATCACACTGAAGCTCGCTTGAAACGCTAATAGCTGCTTCACCTGGAGCAAGTGAATTCCAAAAAGCACAAAATGCAGGACGGTCGCGCGTTTTTTTGCTCGTGCTATAGGCTTTGAGGATAAGCTCTTCGGCTTGTCGCCAATTTTCTAGGTGGGCATTGGCCGCGACAAAAGGAAACCATTCATACGCGCTCATTGGTTCATACCCTAATCGAGCTGCTTCTTCACCCAGGCTGATAATTCCTTGCCAGTCTTCTATTTGTTCCGCGAGTTTGGCTTTTTGATAGTAATAACACCAGGTATGTTCCGGTTCAGGGCCAAGAATGGTTTGAAAGGTTTCATTTGAGTAAGCCTGTTCCGTTTGGATGCGCGTCAAGTTAGATACTGAGGCAGCTTGAGCAGTTAATGAAGGGAGATCGCCCAAAAACCCATCTTCAGGAGATAACACCCAGAGACAACTCCCCATTTCTGGTTCATAAAAAATGACTATCCCATCTTGGCTGGTACTAGAAAAAGATAGATTTCTCAATTTACCCCTTACTTTCGCCCCGTTTAGAAAAACATCCATGTCACGCCAAAAGGTATTATCCAATTCTACAAACCAGTATGATTGTTCGGGGTATTGAACCTGAAGGGGGTAAAGCGCATTGAGCGCGGATGAGGTTGAATACCCTCCTACATACTGAAATATTGCACCATCTGAGAACAGGGCCGTCCGGTCTTCCAACCCGGGAACGCGCCACGCAAGCTGCCAAAAAAATCGTTGCTGCTTCACCCAATCCCAGCGAAATTCGTTTGCACTTCGCAAATGAACGCCTGTCGCTAGACTCACACAAAGGGCCAGGAAGATGATCTTTTGCTCGGTCTTGTGGAACAAAAAGTCCAATCCGCCCACGAAGAAAATACAGGTTCCTAATAGAGCGGGAAGGGCAAACCGAGAGGAAAACACACCAACACTGATTTGATTATCGGTAGCCCAAGTCGGGAGCAAGGCCATCAGAATCGCGAGGAAACCAAGAGGAATTGCCTGCCGGTAAAAGGGGGTATTGTCTGTTTCAACAGAAGTTTTCTTAACACGCCATAGAAAAAAGAAGATAAGAATTCCAATCAAGGCTCCCCACCCCCAGGAGGCCAGGAGGAATCGATCAGAGATATCGAATAATTCTAATTTAAGCGCATCCGCCCAAGCGGCGAAAATCAAGTGAACAAAATCCTGAACAGCAACCGTGAGACCGTGCTGAAAACCTAAAAGCGGATTTTCCCGGATGAGTTCGAGCAATTTTAAGGCGTTTGGATCGCCACCGGGAATTTCGAGAAAAAAGGCCCGCCAGATAACGAGCATTGCCATAACCCCATAATAAGGCAATGAATATTTCACCGTAAGAGCTAGACGTTCTCGCCGAGTCAACGATGCATCAAGAACTAACCAAAGAAAGACTGGGCGGATGAGTTCCAACCCCCATAGATATTCCATGCTCAACGCGTGGATTAATTGTGTCACAAGCGCCAGGATCGTGAATAACCAGAAATGTTTTGGGCTTCGCTGTGCAGTCAACATGGCTCCAAAAGAGAAAGCGCATAAGGCCCAGGTGATCCAGTGTTGACTGAATGCAACTGCAATAGGTTGTAAAGTAAAGGCTGGATAAACTGCAAACAGAATGGCTATCCAGGTAACCCGCGAGGGAAAACGAGGCCAGATTTTACTCAACATCCACCAAACCCCCAACGTAGTCAACCAACGCATCACGAGTGTAAACAGATGCCACTTCAACGGGGAAACGCCAAAAAGCGGAGCAGTTAATACAAATGTCCAAGCAGAAAATGGGCGGTCATATGCGTAAAAGGCCCAAAAGTTGGAGTGATTTTGAATCATGTTAATGACAGGCCAATCATCCCAATAAAAGCCAAGGAAGGGGATCAAAGGTGCATAAACGCCTGCGGTCAATAGCAGGAGTACCATGGGCATCCTTTGTTTACGGATAAGAAAACTCATAGAAACATTTTGAAATCGGTACTCTGTTAACGAAGTCTTGCCAGTTTGCAAACGGACAAACTTCATACGACTTTCTCAATAAAGCATTCAATCACAGTTAGTGGATCGCCGAACCCTTCATCGTCTGATAAATACTACTGCTGTGATATGGCCTACGAAACACACAATAAATTGAAATCTCTTCCGATACGATCTCACACTCTGCACATTACGGTTTCATCGCTTAAGGATGGGTTTCAATTTGCTCCAAGTAGGGGAGGTTCTTTTCTTGGAGTTGTTCTTTTACTGTGCTTAACATTTCGTCCCCAATACTTTTTTGGGTGGAATATAGATTGTTTAACTCTTCGGGGTCGTTTTCGAGATCGTAAAGCTCGAGAAGTTCGCTGCCATCGAGCTCGTTATATCCAAAGAAATACATGAGCTTGTAATTGCCCTGCACGAGCGCGACCGTGCCCTGTGTAATCGGGGCGTTTTCCGGGGTCTTTTCTGATTCGAGGACGAAGATGGGCCGGTCCGGAGCAGAGGGGCCAAATGGCGGTAGTAGAGTCCCTTCGCCCCACGCGGGCCTTTCCTGTCCGGTCAGATGGGCGAGGGTGGGGAGTACATCCAGCGCACTGGTTTTTTCGGTGATGTCCTGTCGGGTTTGCTGTCCGGGGGGAAAGATGAGCAGGGGGATGTGAATGACGGGTTGGTGCAAAAGGTAGGTGCTGTGTCCGCGCACGCCGCGCTCGAACAGTTCGCCATGGTCGGAGGTCAACACAAGCCAGGTGTTTTCTAAAATCCCCGCGCTTTCCAGCCCCTGATACAGCCGGGCAAATTCTGCGTCCACATAAAGAATGAATTCGTCGTACCACTGCCGTTGTTCGAGCAACCGTGCCGTCCCGACCCCGCGGTTGAACAAGTGTTTGGGCTTTTCCGGGGGGCGGTAGCCATCTCCTTGAAATGTGCCAAAAAAATCATCCCGCGTGGCGTAGGGATTGTGTGGGGGCAAAAAGTGGTAGTAGCTCAAAAAAGGCTGTGGGACAGTGGCAACCTGGTCACGCAACCAGTCAATACCGTTTTCCAGCAGAAAATAATCGTCTGTATTGATGTTCGGCAGACCACGGGGGAAATGCTGTAACAGATCGACGTATTTACGCGTCCGCAGCGCTTCATAGATGCGGGCAAAAAACAGGGAGTAGTTCGAGTGATCCTCTTGAGGTTTTAGCGCACGTACCGCACTGACCGAGGCGATATCCTCATCCTTTTTGAAGAAGGAGTTGATTAACTGGTTCTTTTCTAAAAAGAGCTGCTCCCGAGGCACATAATCTTCGATTTCGCGGAAAAAAGCCTTAAGCACCGAATTTGCCAGGGGATTGTGGGAATAGGCCATCCGGTGATAGTTGGGAAACGTATGGAAAAGGCTTTTGGTAGCAAATGTCTGGGTGACGGTTTTTGCGGGAAAGCCCATTGCACGGTGGGTCCAGGGGAGTGTGCCGGTCAACAGGGAAGCGGTACCCGGTGTGGTAAAGTTTCCCCCGGAGAAGTGGTTGTGATAGACAATGGCCTTTTCAGCGAGCCGTTCGATATTTGGGGTGGTCTTGCGCGGGTAGCCATACAGGGACATATTATGGGCAGAAAAGGCATCAAAAACGACAATCAGCACGTTTTGGACATTCGCGTTTTGCGGCAGTGCGTTGGTTGGAGCAATAAATTGGGGTAGAGCGTAACTTGCGGAAAGCAATCCGGCGAGTTTTAAAAAATCCCGGCGATTGAGCGGTTGGTTCATGGCGCGACCTCTTCCAATTTTTTCTTTAATGCGCTTAAGAGCTGGTTCGTAAGTTCTTGCCGTGAAGGAGAAAGATCATCCAGTTCTTCAGGATCAGCTTCTACATCGTAAAGTTCCACCATTTCGCCTCCCTCCAGTTCTTCGTACCCGAAATAATAGATCAGTTTGTAATTCTCCCGCATCATGGCAACTGTCGCATTGTTAATGCCTCCGTTATCATCCTTTCCTTCGACCTGGAGCGAAAACACATCTCGGACAGTTCTCTGATCTGAAAACGGTGGCAGGACCAGGCCTTGCGTCCACGCGGGGGCTGGCTGGTTCGTGAGATGCGCCAGCGTGGGCAGGACATCAATCGCACTGGTCACATCGTAAACGTCTTGGCGGGTTTGCTGCCCGGGGGCAAAAATCAACAAGGGAATATGGATGACCGGTTGATAAAGCACTTTGGAACGGTGCCCGCCGATCCCACGCTCAAACATTTCCCCGTGATCAGAAGTGAGAACCAGCCAGGTGTTTTTCAGGATGCCTTGCGATTCCAAAAAGTCGAAAAGCCGGGCAAATTCCGAGTCGACGTACAGGATGAATTCATCGTATTCCTGCCGCCATTCCAGGAGTTTTTGCGTATTTCGGTCGCCGGAAAAAATATGCTGGGGTTTGTTTGGCGGACGGAGCCCATCGTTGCTAAATTTACCCACAAAGTCTATACGAGTATGGTAGGGATCGTGCGGAGGGTTGAAGTGGTAGTATCCCAAAAAAGGTTGGGGCGCGTTGTCCAACTGACCCAGTGCCCAGTTGATCCCATCTTCCAAAAGGAAAAAGTTGTCGTCCACCATCACCGGTAAGCCGCGCGGAAATTGATCTTCCAACGCCGCGACACTCTTGGTTTTGTTCCGCTCGTAAAGGGGAGCCAGGAACAGCGAATATGAATAGCCTTCCAGTTGCCGTTTCAGGGCACGGCGCCAGCTTACCTCGGCGATGTCTTCATCCTTTTGAAACAGGATGTTGATCAGTGCGTCGCTTTGTAAATACAGTTTTTCGCGCGGGGTCAACCCCTCCATGCCTGAAAAGAAATCCTTCAACAGCGTGTTTGCCAGGATGTTATGGGAATAGGCCATCCGGTGATATGGAAACGCATGGAACAGACTTTTATCGGCGTAAGCGTCAATAACGATATCGTTGATCCCCACCGCACCATGCGTCCAGGGGAGAACGCTGGTTAGCAGGGTGGCTGTCCCCGGCGTGGTGAAGTTCCCACCCGCGTAATGATGGTGGAAAACTGTTGCCCGTTCGGCCAGACGATCAATGTTGGGCGTGGTCTTGCGTTTGTAGCCGTACAGCGAAATGTTCGAGGCGGAAAATGTGTCGAACACTACGACGAGCACATTCTGCCCCTGAGCGGTTTGCAGGCCGGGACGAAACAACCACTGCGGCACGGCAGCACTCGCCGTGAGAAGGCCGGTGAGTTTCAAAAAATCTCTGCGGTTCATAGTGTTTCTAAAGGTTGCGGAGCATGACGATGACGAGGCTCCCCACATCCAGCACCAGATAAAGCGTCATCAGCAAGGAAATCCGTTCGATGACCCCTTGCAAGCCTCGGACAAATTTATCGGACCGGAGAACGAAATAGACCGGAAGCAAAACGGTCACGCCAACCACGATCATCATTAGGAGATAAAAAACGACGAGCGGGCGCGTCTGCCGTGTCAGAAACCAGAAGACGCCCGTCGGAAGAGTCCATCCTGCCATGAAGTGCAGTTGGTTGACCATCGCCCAAAGACTCACCGCCAGGATCAAGATGAAGAACAGCACCAGTCGTTTGTTTTCTTGCCAGGAAAAGCGGAGCAAACTGCTGAGGATCACCGCGATGAGAAACACAAACAGGCTTTCGACAAAGGCGATCAGCAGTCCATACGCCCCCACTCCCACGGCATCCCAGGCGTTTGTCCGCTCAGAGACCCAGGAAAAATCCCGTAGCACGAGCACAATCGTCCACACATGCGTGGGGAAAGCCGCTAGCAAGAACAACGTCCACAACCCGCCTTTCGATAAGCCTGTTACTTTTTTGAGTGCGTTAGAGATAGCCAAGACCTTTTAACCTCTCTTCGATTTCTGAGGATGTATCGGCGTTGCCCTGAATAGGCTTTTTGGGAGCCTTCCATTTGGGCGTCATCCCCACCGCCAGGGTTGGAAAATCGCGAAACGAGGGCTTGTTGACCCCGTGGAAATTTTGATTGGAAAATAGCACCCCCGGCACGGACGCCGCGTCAATACAGTGATCCGCCCCCCAGTGATCATGGTTGACTTCGATCTCGTCTGCCTGCCATTTGCCCAGCCCCGTGTCGGCGGAGGCGCGGTACCCCGGCGAGAAACCCAAAATCAGATCGGGGGCCGCTTCTGCGTATGGCCCGGCGTGAATTTCTGCGCTGGGCGTCACCGTTTGAAAAATCGCCTGTCCGTCCGGGCCTTTCCACTGTAACAAACGCTGTTGGAGTTCCTGCAGCAACGCTTCCTTTTCCCGCGCACTCACCCGCCCCTGCCCTTCGCGCCCGGCCAGATTCAGATATAGGCTGTTCAGCCCCAAGGCGTAAGCCTGACTCTGGCCCCAGTCCACCTGAGAGAGCGTCCCTTCTAGGAACTGTGCTTGCGAGACCCCGTTTTTCCTGATCAAGAATCCTTCTGCCTCCAGCCACCGGTTAACATGTGCTTTGTACCGGAAATCCGTGAATCCATGATCCGAAACAACAAAAAATTTGTGCTTTTTGCCCGATAACCTCTGAACCGCTTGCCCTACAACCCCATCTAATTTTTCGTACCAACTTTCAATAACCTCGGGATGGTCGCGCCAGAACATGTGTTGCACCCGATCCAACGTGTCAAAAACCGCAGCCAGCACCCCCTCCTGATATTGTTCAAGCTGATTCAGGAAAACGCGCTTCCGGGTTTCAAAAATTTCATCACACAGGGCTAAAAACTGTGCGTCGGTGATGTGCCCTTCTTCCAACGCGGTGGTGTCTTGCGGCCAGCCGAGGGACAAATACCCGCCGGCTTGTTGCCACGTTTGTTTGACAAATCCGGGCGGGGAAGCGTAGCGCCATAGCGGATGGAGGGGGTGAATTTGCAGGGGTAAGAAGTACAAACGCGGGGAAGGCAATCCCGCAGTCAGAATCACCCGCGTGATGGCATGAACCGAAACCAGAAATCCCATTTTGAACGAGATTTCCAGGATCGGACTCCACACCCCTGTTTTCAATTCAACCCGTTGTTTCCCGATGAGCAACTGTGCCCGATCATTGTCCGCAAATGACAATTCAAACCCTAATTCGGCCTCTTTTCCTGCCTTTTGTGCAGGCCCTAACAGGGAACCAATGAACGTCTTTTTCCCTTTGGGGATCAGCGAAAAGACCGGGATTTTGGCATCCTCTAGCGGTGCGCCTTTCTCGGTCGAGAACCCGGCCCCTACACCCAACCGCCCGTGAATGTCCGGCGTCCCCAACCCAGGGATATTCCTGACAGGCGAATCCAGCCGCGCAGGGAACGTCGCAGGCCACCACAACGCAGTCGCGGGATACCCCTGTTCCGCCGCCTCATCGAAGAGGGTGTGCGCCTCATACGGGCGCACGAACTCAATTCCGAAACGCGTTTGCTGTGTTGGCAGGAGCGAGACGATCAGGTTGTAATCACGAGGATCACGATGAACAAAATCAAATAAACCGTGCCCGGCAGGGTCAAGGCCGGTGGCGATGCTAGTCCAAGAAACTTCACTTTGTGGAGGTGATGAGACGGTAAAGCGTGAATAAGTCCCTTTCTGGGCGAGTTGAGTCAGGGCAGGGAGTTTTCCTTGTAAACTCAAACGTTCAAATTGGGCTGGATCAAAGGCGTCCAGTCCCAAGATTACTGTTTGCATACGCTTTAGTCGGGTTGCTGGTCGGGATTTTCAACTTCCGCAGTCTCGCCACGCTTTTCGCGCGCGGAGCGTTGAATACGTCGGATCAAAGATTTGATTTGGCCAGAAAACAGCAAAACTATTCCTGAAATAGCCCCAAAGGCAACCGCGAGTGCTTGGAAAAGTACCCCTCCTGTATTCGGATCGATATACATGACACACTTCCTTCTAATTCTTTCTCCCGGCCTTCAGGAGAAAATCTTTTCAGAGATGAGGTTTGAGGTACATGGATCCCATCCCTGAAGAAGATATAAACGTTAACAAAAATTCAATTTCCCATTTCTCATTAATTCGTCAGAAAACAGAGGATATCTTTCTGAGTAAGGGTAAATAATAACCTTCTTTTCTGGGAAATAGATTAAGGACTCGTTCAAAGATTTCAGCAAACTGATGTGGATAGAACATTTTGCCCTTTGGACGAAGCCATCTCCCACACGAGCAGGGAAATGACTTCGCCAATAAAGTATTGTACAAATTCGCACCCACAAGGATGGAAAATTTGGTTTTTATTGAATCTTCCCTTCCAAGAAGGTGATGATGGCATCGTAAAAAGTGGACGGCAGTGCGCCGTTTCCGCCAAATTGTCTCCCGCCACCTGCGCCAGAGGCAATCGCAGTTTGTTGGGCCTCGGGACTAAAGCCGGTACCATCTCCTCCCAAACCTCCTCCAGGGCCGCCACCCGGAAAGCCACCGCCACCTGGCCCACCCCCCGTAACGCCACCATCCGGGGGAACCCCACCTGAGAACCCGCTCCCTCCAGTGGTTCCGCCATTTTGCCGAGACTGTTGGAAAGCCTCGCGGGTAGCTTGCTGTTCGGGCGACAGGTTCGCCGGGTCAAAGTTACCACCGCCAACAGACAGCCCATATTTTTCTCGCAAGGCTGTCATAGCATCAGAACTCATGTCGATTGTTTTAATCGCGTTCATTTGCTCGGCAGTCAGGGTATCCTCGATTTGGGTGTAAATAGCCTGATACTCTTCGGCAGTAAGCGTTTCGTTATCTGCAAGGGCTTTGGCTGCTTTCCAGAGGGGAAGCAATTCTGCGGCCTGTTCGGCGGTGATGGCATAGTCCGTTTCTTCGAGGGCGAAGGTGCCGAGGGCTAGTTGCATGTTTGTTGGGGTATCCCCAGCGGGAGTTGGGTTATTCGTTCCGGTTGTTTCTGTTGAGGTCGTATCTGTGCCGGATGAACAGGCAGAGAGAACGAAAAATAGAAAGAAGAGGAGAGAGATGAAGAGAAGGGTTATTTTTTTCATAGGAGGTTCCTTAAAAACGTGATAAGTGACGGGGCTCTTATCACTCACCACTTATCACAATTATTCGTGCCGTAAAGCCTCAATTGGATCGAGCCGGGCAGCTTGATTGGCTGGATAAAAGCCGAAGAAAATGCCGACGGCGGCGGCAGAAGTAAAGGCCAGGATGATCGAACTCGGCAGCACTACGGTTCGTAGTTCTCCATAAGCGCCGTACAGGTATGCTCCAGCGATGCCAACAAGCACGCCGAGCAAGCCCCCCGCGAGGCTGAGCAGCATGGCTTCGGTCAAAAATTGCCAACGAATGTCATTAGGCGTGGCCCCGATAGACTGCCGAATGCCAATCTCGCGCGTCCGTTCGGTGACACTCACAAGCATGATGTTCATGATGCCAATGCCCCCAACGATAAGGGAGACGGCGGCCACCCAGGCCAGCAGGCTTCGGAACGCAGCGGTGGTGGATTCTTGGGTTGTGATCAGGTCTTGTTGCGTGGTGACCGTGAAATCCGGGGAGTCCAGGGTTACATCGTGGCGGCGGGCCAGAAGCAGTTCGATTTGCAGGATTACGTCATCCTGGTTTGCCTCATCTGTGGTTTCAACATAAATCAGTTGGACGGAATCGCCACGCACACGAGCAAAGAACGAAGGGGTAAATTTATCGAAGACGACGGTGATCGGGACATAGATACGAGAGTCGTAGTCCGTTTCGCCAACCAGCCCACGGTCTTCAAACACGCCGATGACGGTCATTTTTACATCCCCGACGGAAACCACCTGCCCGACAGGGGTACCGTTTTCGCCAAACAGTTCTACCGCGAGGGACGAGCCGAGGATGGCGACTTTTTGGGAGCGGTCCACTTCTTTTTGGGTGAAGTAACGTCCGGTGGCAATGGTCATATCTCGCACGGAAGGGAAATCGGGTGTGGTGCCCAGAACGGAAACGCTTTCGACGGTGGCATTCCCGGCTTTGACCGTTTGGGAACTGGGCTGTTCAACGACAACACCTTCAACGCCGCTGATGTTTTGGTCAATTGCTGTAGCATCATCAAACGTCAGGCCACCGGTTTGTCCGCCCCCACCTGGGCCAAAACCCCCGCGTTGAAAGCTGCTGCGGACAAAGATCAGATTGGTCCCAAGACTGTTGATTTGTTCCTCGATGCTGGCCTCTGTTCCGGCGCTGACAGAGATCATGACGATGACTGCGGCCACCCCAATGATGACCCCCAACATGGTGAGTAAAGAGCGAAGTTTGTTTCTGGACAAGCCGGTCCAGGCGATGCGTATGATTTTAGAGAATTTCATGTCCATTCCTCCGCTGGGTGGGAGACCGGGTTGTGAATGGGGGTGTGCCCGTTTAGCACGTCCGAATCAATTTTGCCGTCCAGGAATCGGATGACGCGCTTAGCATGGGCGGCGATGTCATCCTCATGCGTGACCATGACGATGGTTCGTCCGCGGTCGTGCAGTTCGTGAAGAAGGGCCATGATTTCATAGCTGGAATGGCTGTCCAGGTTCCCGGTGGGTTCATCGGCGAGGATCAGGATCGGATCGTTGATCAGGGCGCGGGCGATGGCGACGCGTTGTTGCTGGCCGCCTGAGAGTTCGTGCGGCTGGTGATTGGCCCGGTCGGCCAGACCTACGGCCCCCAACGCTTGCAGCGCCATTTCGCGATGCTCGATGTTGGTGTGGGTCCCATTGTGTTTGTAGAGCAGAGGGAGCATCACATTTTCAAGGGCAGTGGTACGGGCAAGCAGGTTGTAAGACTGGAAAATAAAGCCGAGCCGTTGGTTGCGAATATGAGCAAGTTGAGCCTTTTTGAGATTACTGACATCTTCTCCGGCCAAAATATATTGACCAGAAGTGGGGCGATCCAGACAGCCGAGGATGTTCATCAATGTACTTTTGCCGGACCCCGAGGGACCCATGATGGCGACAAATTCATTTTCCCCGATCTGGACATCCACCCCATCCAGGGCATGCACTTGGATATCGCCCATGCCATAGACTTTGGTGAGATTTTGGGTTTGGATGATGGTGTTCATAAGTACCTCGTAGACAGGTAAACATGTAAACAGGTGTTTTCCCTGTCTACATGTCTACTTTGTAAACCTGTTTACTCTATTGTCCTGTCTCCACAATCCCTGTTGTCACCACATCCCCGGCAGACAGACCTGATTTGATTTCAGCGGTGGTGAAATCCTGAATGCCGACCTCAACAAAGCGAATCTTAGGCTCACCATTTTCCATCACAAAGACGGAATATTCGTCCGTTCCGATTTGATGGAGGGCCTCCACGGGGATTAACACAGCGTTCGTTGCGCGGCCGCCAATGACGTCTACGCTGGCGCTCAGCCCCGCGGGGAGGGTCGTCGTTTTGGCATAATCGGTCAACTGGACGACCGTTTTGACAGCAGCTACGCCCCCCACAGATTCTAGAACCGGGCTAACCTCAACCACGGTACCGTGGAAGGTATCATCCGGGTAAGCATCGAAAACGATTTCCGCTTCATAACCCAGTGCTACATTCGCCAGGTCAGTCTCATCCAAATAAACTTCCAGTAAGGGGTGGGCCAGATCGGCGACGGTGATGATGCCCGTTGTCCCCACCTTTTCCCCAACGCTGGCACCGATATTGGTCACAGTGGCGTCAATCGGAGAGGTGAGTTCGATGATGGATTGCTTTTCCTGCGCCAGGGCGAGGTCTGCCTGAGCGCTGGTGAGTTTGGCTTCAGCGATGGCGACTTCCAAAGAATCAGGGGCGTCTTTGATTTTGTCATAGGTGGCCTGTGCGGCCGCGAGGGTCGCTTCGGCGATAGCAACTTCCCCGGGAGTAGGGCCAGCGACAAGTTTGTCATAGGCGGTCTGGGCATCGGCAAGGTTAGCTTCCGCGAGGGCCAGGTCTGCATCAGCAGTAGCAATGTCTGTTTCCGAGTTGGGGATGATCAAATAGTTGTAATTCGCAAAAGCCAGGTCCATCTTATCTTGAGCAGAGACCAGATTTTGCAGGGCACGCACACGTTCGGGGTTGGTAATCGCTTTGTGTTCTACTTCGGCAAAGGCCTTAGCAGCTTCTTTGTAAGATTCTTTGGCTAGCAGATAATTCGTGTAGGCTTCCTGAATGGTCAGGTCATCGGCGCGGGCATAATCAAGTTTGGTACGGTCCTTTTGTGCTTCCACTACGGCATCTTGGGCGCTCAACAGGGCTACGTATGCGGAAGCGATTTGGTCTTCAGATGCGCTGAGGTTATCCAGCGTGGTTTGCGCATCTTCAACGGCCTTGAGGGCCTGGGCAGCCTCCATTTGGTGGTTGGCATAAATCGTATCGAGGTCTTGTTGGGCGGTGAGGACATCCAGTTCAGCGTTCGCCACAACGGCAGCAAGGTCTTCCGCAGAGTTATCGGTTTGCAGACGGGCAAGCACTTGCCCGGCAGTGACCTTTTCCCCAACGGTGACGAGAATTTCGCTGACAGTGCCGCTTTCATCAAAGCCCAGCGATAATTCCGAAGAGGGCACTACCTCACCCGCTGCACTGGCAAAAATCTCAAGATCGCCCAAGTAGGCAACAGTAGTTTGGATGGTTTCAGTTTGTTCGACCGTTTGGGAAGATTGAGCATAGGCAGTGTAGCCATAATAACCTCCCCCGGCGAGAATGATAATCACGATGAGCGTGATGGCGAGCACCTTTTTATTTTTGAACATTGGGCTACTCCATTGAATAGGTGTCTAAGAACACGAGTTGCGAGAATTGTTTCGGATGCTTTATCAAAGCTTTTTTCGATTGTAGGCTCGCCCCGTGAACGAGAAATGAAGAAGATATGGAGAAGTTATGAAGATACTAAAATCTGGAACACCCTAAAAAAGATGGGAAAACAGCCGCCTTCCCATCTTTTTATTACGGGCATTTTTCCGCTACTGCCCCTTGCTTTCCAGAAGTTGGATAATTTGATCGTAGAGTCTGGAGAGTATTGGATCCCCAGACAAAGTAGAGGCTGTGGTGGAATCAGAGGTTGAAGTCTGCGTGGTTGATCCAGTACCAAGACTCGTGCCACCTACATCCGGGATACCTCCTGCTCCACCCCCTGGATCGCCCCCTATAAACGCCCCGCCATCGGGAGAGCCACCTGCAGGCGCGTCGCCTGTGGGCGCAGTCCCGCTTAGTTGTCCAGTTTGTGCGGTGGTTTGGGTTCCGTTTCCTGTGGCTTGAGATGGCTGGGTATACGCCATCATGTTTTGTGAGGTCAGTTGCAGTGCGGCGATGGCGTTCAATTGTTCGGTCGTCATCGTTTCTTCAATTTGGGTGAAGATGGCTTGAAATTCTTCCATGGTAATGGTCGAACTGTCGGAAAGGGCTTGTGCAGCCCGCCACAAGGGCAGGAGTTCCGCGGCTTGTGCGGCGGTGAGGGCATTATCGGTATCTTCTAATGCAAAAACGCCCACAGCTAGTTGGGCATTGATCGAGAGGGCATTGTCATAACGGGTGTTGAGAATGCCAGTGGACGAGGTTGTCGTTTCAGTTCCGGCGAGGTTTGCCTGCGCCACAGAAGCACAGGCTGAAAGGGTGAATAAGATCACAAGCGCGAGAGGGAGAATGAGCTTTTTCATAGGATGGCTCCAATTTATTGTGTTTGCACACAGCTTTATTTTCAGAATTGCCTTCATTGTAGAAATCCGCTATGAATAAGCGTCGAAGAAATTGTGGAGAAGCTATGGAAAACCTGTGAAGCTTTTGTGGATTTCTCCCGTAAAATAAGGGAAAGCCTGTTGATAAAACCCTGATATTCCTTCTCCTTTAATATGCCTCCCCGAAAATACTTCCCCTTCTTCATCATCCTGGGTCTCATCCCTGTCCTCGCGGCCTGCCGTACCCCAACCCCCTCCCCCGCCGAACTTGCCCTCCACCACGCCCCCATCCACTATCAGGACACCGACAACACCCTGGCGGAAGCCGACTACCTCACGCGGTTCGACTACGACGGGGATTGGGATGCCCTCAACAACTGGGAAAATCTGGAAACCGGCGACTTATCGGGCGCGGTGTACTTCTCGGTTGTGGAAACCTGCACGCATTGGTTCATCGTGTACGGGTTCTATCACCCCCGCGACTGGACGGACACCATCGAACAGGAACACGAAAACGACATGGAAGGCCTACTAGAAATCGTGCGAAAAGATGGCGGCAAATTCGGCACGCTCGAAGGCATGGTCACCGTCTTCCACAACGATTTTTACTCGTTCACCCCCACCAACAGCCGTTTCCGCGACGGGGAACAGGATATTGACGGGGAAATCGCCTGGGATTCGATCTGGTTCACCCCCCATCCGCTCACCAGCGCCGAGGCAGAGGGCCACGGCCTGAAAATCTGGCCCCTCGCCGGACATTTTCAAGGAGATCGTGACCAGGATGGCGTGATCTACTTCCCTTCAGAAGACGCCCCCGAGATCCCCCGCAATGGCAACGACCGCGCGGTGAACTACCAACTCATCAGCTTCTTCGCTCCCGACGGCTTCTGGTCCCGCCAACTATCCGAAGCCACCACCGCCCGCGACGACGCCCTCACTTTCGCCACCTGGGGCACCCTCAAAGGCGACGATGATGGAGGCTGCGGTCACGGGCCATCCGTCTGCAAGTTCGACGCTGCCCACCTCCCCTGGGAATGGGATGACCACAACGACGATCCCATCCAGCCCGGCGAAATGGCGCTCGACCCGGCGAATTTAGTTTTGCATTATTTTGGAAATTTGGGCGAGTTCAGTACGGTTTACGTCAGTAATCCATACCTGGAAGGGTTGCGGGAGGCGGGATTTGGTGAGAAAAATCTGCCGTGGGGCTGGCCGGAGGGGTTGGATTTGGATAAACTATTCGGGAAAATGGGCGGAGCATGTAAATGAGGTCCCTGTTGGGTTGTTAGCTCAAAGCCTGGCTGTTGATGTTGTAAAAAAAGAGAGACGGTCTTTTACCGTCTCTCTTTTAATTTGAAGAACTTCGTGCCGCAGATTATGGCTTATTAACGATAATCATGGTGCCATTGCTATCGCCATCTGGGTCATGATTAGCCGTTGATTGATAGGTTAATGAGGAATGGGTGGCATTTGTCACCGTGAACGTAATACTGTTAACTGTGCTGCGTAGCCCGGTTTTGGTTACTGAACACTGTCCACTGACACCCGTAACACATGAGCCGGATCCACTCGCCCCATTACTCCACGCACCACTTACTGTCACCCCAGCTACAGGAATATGGTTGCTATCTTCCACGGTAATGACAACGGTGACATCCCAACGACCAGACACGCCAGGGACAGATGAGCCATCAAGATCACCGATATGCATTGTGCCCCCTACGACAGGTGTTGGGGTAGGAGTAGGATTTCCACTGGTGCTATCGCAAGTTTCAATGTTTACCGCAGGATCGTAGGTGAATCCGGTTTTTGTCGCATTGGTGACACACAAGGTCCAGTTCGTGCCATTCTTTTTCACAGTGGATGATAGGGTAACCTGGCCGGAACTGTTCGTGACGCCTGTGGTGGAACTGTTGGAGTCACCAGTGAATGCACCGCTTACCGTAACCCCGTTGATCGGTTGATTGTTTTGGTCGTGAATGGTTACGAGGGCTTCGGCATGGAATCGGTTAGAGCCATTGGAAACAACAGACATGGCGATATCTGCAACATGCAAAACGTTATTTGCTGGAGGAGGTGTGGGGGTAACAGTTGGTGTGAAAGTTGGAGTAGGGGTAGGCACACCGGAGGTGAGCTGCCAGCAGGTGATTAGCGCATCGTAACCGCCTGTGGCACACACATTGCCATCGAGTAGAGCCGTAGGCCATACTGTTTCCAGGGCTGAGAAAGCTTCCCAGAGCAGGGCGCCGGTTGGACTATACCCTACGGTTACACCTGGGATGAACCCGCCCGGAAGGTTTGGTCCACCGCGCCCAGTTACGACAGTTGTACCATCTGCTAACACAAGAACGCCTCGCGGAAACTCATCGCCGCTGAGGCCACCATCGCGGACTGCCTCCCACCGTACTGCACCGGTTGTTTCAAAAGCCACAATGTACCAATCAAGAAAACCGCGAGTAGCTCGACCTGCTACCACTAGACTTCCGTCTGGGGCTTTGCTCATTCGGAGGCCTGCGGCTCCTGTGCCATCAACGGGTTTCTTGTCCACACGCCACAATTTTGTCCCGTTCGTTCGGTCGTATGCAACGACGGTGAGAAACGTATTGATACCGACATTTCCTTGACCGGTGACATATACATGCTCACCATCCATCACAACATCCAATGCAGCAACGCCCTCAGGGGCGACTACCTGCCATTGAGGAGCGCCTGTAGCGGTAGCGTATAAGGCTGTGATCCATTCAGCTCCGCCCGAGGTATCTCCCGTTAAGGCGATTTCAGTTTCGTCTGCGCTTAATGTCAAAGAGGTGGCGATGTTGTTAGAAAGTAACCCTGTGTTAATGACCTGCGACCAGAGTAATCCTCCCGAAGGGCTATATTTGCGCAATTGAATATCTTGCCCATCGCCTAGTGAGTTGAAAGCCAGGTAGGCATTGCCGGCGGAATCTACGAGCAACCGGCCAACACTGGGAAAAAGCGGGGCTATGTCAACTCGCCACTGAAGCATACCATCTGAACCAAAGCGAACCAATGTGATCCCGATCGGGTTCCCACTTGATCCGCTGATATTGTGTCCAACGGCTACCCAATCGCCATTGGGCGCAGCAGCAACCCAGTCGCCTAAAAACGTTCCACTTGAAGGGCTGACCACGCTTTGCCAGCGAAGGGTGCCATTGGCTGTATACGAAGTGACAGCGAGTTTACTTGCAAAAGCTGGGCCGGATACGATTGCAACGTTGCCCGAGGCGTCTGTAGCGACGCGGGCAGCCTGGCCTGCACCATCATTTCCTGCAGATAGTCCTCCTGCGGTCCATAGCACCGGAGGCGTAGTGGTCGCAAAGGCGGTACGGATTGTGAACAACAGTATTCCTAAAGCAACAATACATACGGCCAAAAACAGGCTGCGTGTTGTAACTTGTTTTGGGGATGCGATAGTTTTATTCATTTTTTTGATCCTTTTTGTGTATTTTTTGATTATCACGATTTTCCAAAAGGGTCTTGTGATTAAATCTAAGGCTAAAGCGCTACTTTTCGCGCAAATAGTTTTTTTAATCAACAGAAAGCGACAGATGTCCCCCCTTCATTTTCATTTTTCGGTATTGCGATCTAATTTATCTCACAACTATGAAGGGAAAAGAGTTTTTTTTCTTTTTCACTTTATATTATTGGATAGGTTTCATCTAAATAGTGGTGAAAGTATCAAAAAAGTTACGGGTGAGTTAAAAATTCTATAATCGGGTGGTGCCTTATTTTGGTGGGTTAAAGCGGTCAATACAGTTATACGTGCGTAATCCTTATTTGGATGGGTTGCAGGAGGCGGGATTTGGCGCGGGAAATCCGCCGGTAGGGTGACCGGATGAATTAGATTTGGAGAGGTTGTCAGGGAAGGCAGGGGGCAGGGGGAATGTGAGGGAGGGGAAAACTTAAGATTTACGAATCAACTTTTGCAAATATTCCCAAGCAATTTCCGCGGATATTTCTCCCGTCTGGTAGACTGCGTTTTCTCTTGGACTGAAATTGATAAGGATTATTTTGCCCTCTATATAACGGATTGCATAAGAATCATAAAAATCATCCACGATAAGGATTTCCCCCTGTTCGTTGGCACGGTGTTCCATAGTTTGGATGACTTGTTGGATGTATCGCGATCTATGTCAAGTTTCATCTACCACCCCGCGTTCCAACGCCCACTCTTGATTCTCAAAAAGCGCCATCGCCGTCGTCATCCGCTTGAAACCAAGTTTCTTGTAAAACGCTTCCTTACCGGGGACAGAATACAGAATGACCTTCCGATGACCTTTGGACAACTCCACCAACTTGGACACGATCCCTTTGCCAATGCCCAGCCCTTGATAATCGGGATGAACGGCGACATCGGCAATGTAGGAACAGTCCGCCCCATCGGCCAACGCACGTCCCGCACCAATCAGCTTATCCTCCTCATAAACGAAACACTTGAACATACTATTTGAAAAGGTGACTTTCAAAACGTCCGGTTTCTTGTCACCCAGTGGGGCGATCAGGTAGAGGTTGTGGAGCGCCTCCCAGTTCATATTGTTGGTGGTGTAAATCCAGTCAAACATCAAATTCACCTCAACAGGTTGGAGAGCACCTAATCAGAAGCCGACCACCGCCGCGTCTCCGCCTTCCCCTCCCCGTACGTGTTCATAAACGCAAACTCAACCGTCAATACAAACAGAATATACCGATCTGCAGGTGCATAAGACGCTGCCTGCACCGCTTGCTCCCTAAGCGTAGGATCATTGGTGAAAGTCGCCTGCCCTCGAATGTAAAACTCCCCGTCTCCCCCGCCCGAATCTTCCACGGAACAATGGAGGGTATAGCGCCCATCGCGTCGCAGATCGTTGCCTTTGGGCGAGGTGGGTTCCATAAACAAAAACAACTGTTCCCCGATAATGGGTGTCACCGGGTGAACGCGCGGCCCGCCGTCCGGGCGGATGGTGCCAAGGTAGGCGACCTCGCTCCCAAAGCGGACTTTGCCAAATGCAGCCAGTTCGGGGGCTTGTTGGGTAAATTCTTTCCAGGTGGTCATGTTTTGTTCCTTTAAGGGCAAACTTCGGGAGTAGCCTGGCCCCTTGTGGGCGTGAGATAGATCGGGCACAAGGCCCAATCCTACGAAGTTATTTTGGATGAATTATGAGTCTACCGAATAGTTAAGCACCGGCTTGAGATCGACAACTGGCGTTCCGTCAATCGCTTCAATGGGGCCAACTTTTAACCGATTTCCATTGATTTCCAACACCGTGACACGATGCAATCCCAACGGATTGGGCCTGTCTGGTGAACGGGTAGCAAACACGCCCGTCAACGGGTTACGGACATTCCCGCGTGGGTGCACCTTTAGCACATCCCGCACCGACTGGTGAAACCAGGTGATCACGAACAGTTCATCCCCCACGCGAATCCCATCCAAAGCCTCGGCAAACGCCGGATTGATCTTGATCTGGGCATCTGGCGCACCCTCGCGGCCTTGTTTGGGGGCTTCACTGCGGTCTTTGAGTGGCGACTCGATCCAACCGATGGGATGTAAGACAAATTCGGTTTCTGTCATAGGGTTCAAAGGTTTAGCGCATCCAACCGTTGTTGGAGGTACGCTCGCTCGGTTTGGTTGTTGCACAGAGCAAGCGCACGTTCATAGGCTTCCGCGGCGGCCTCGCGTTGATGGGTACGGCGAAGGAGATCGGCACGGGCGACATGATAGGGGTAAAAGTTCTGGGCTTGATCATCGAGAAGCAAAAGCAATTCTAACCCCGCGGGGGCACCGTGCGCCATCGCCACTGCGACCGCGCGGTTGACCTCCACCACCATCGAGGGGGTCATCCTTGCCAGGGTGGCGTACAACGCGGCGATTTGGGGCCAGTCGGTTTTGTCGGGGGTGGGGGCATCCGCGTGGAGGGCACTGATTGCGGCTTGCACTTGATAGGGGCCAGGCACCGACAGGGCGAGCGCATCGTCCAGGGTAGCGCTCCCCTCGCGGATTTTATCTTGATCCCAGCGAGCGCGATCCTGTTCGTCAAGCAGAACGAGGTTGCCTGCCGCATCCTGCCGAGCTTCGCGTCGAGAGTCATGGAGGAGCATCAACGCCAACAGACCTTTTGCTTCGGCGCTTTGGGGCATAAGGGCGACCAACACCCGGCAAAGACGGATGGCTTCCCCACACAGGTCTTGGCGAATGAGGGCCTCGCCCCGGGTGGCGACGTACCCTTCGTTAAAAATCAGGTAAATGACAGCGAGCAGGGATTCCACTCGCTCAGGGAGCAGGTCGGCGGGGGGAACGCGATAGGGGATGCCTGCGTTACGAATTTTGCTCCGCGCCCGTGCCAACCTTTGGGCCATCGTCGGACCTGGGACGAGAAAAGCGCGGGCAACTTCATCCGTGGACAGCCCGCCGAGTGTGTGGAGAGTTAGCGCAACCTGAGTTTCCACGGCAAGGGCGGGGTGACAGCAGGTGAACATCAGTTTTAAGCGTTCGTCAGGGATGGGGTTGTCCATATCAGGCTCGTCCTCAGGAGGGGGTTCGAGGAGCGTGGTCTTGCGTTCGAGGGCGGCGGCGCGGCGGATGCGGTCAATGCCACGACGTTTGGCAACGGTGAGCAGCCACGCCCCGGGATTGCGCGGAACGCCATCCCCCTCCCAGCGCTCCAACGCATTCACAAGTGCGTTTTGCAAGGCATCCTCGGCCAGGGCGAAATCGCCGAACTGGCTGATCAGGGCTGCCAACACTCGCCCATGTTCTTTACGGAAGATCTTTTCGACCTGTTCCGCAGCGGTCATTTGCTCTCCAATTTCATCCAGAGTTTTTTCGGTGACCGTCACTTTGCAAGTGACGGTCACCGAAAAGCTTCATCCTCCCGGAGACCATAAAGGCCGAATTTCAATGGAACCATATTTCGCGGTAGGGATTTTTTCCGCCCAGCGAATCGCCTCGTCGAGATCGTTGCATTCAATCAGGAAATATCCGCCTAGTTGTTCGTGTGTTTCTGCAAACGGTCCGTCAGTGATCAGGGTTTTGTCGTTTCGGACGCGGATAGTAGTCGCACTGGTTTCGGGGGCCACGCCGTTGCTGGAAACCAGGACTCCGGATGAGTTGATTTCCTTCCTGAATTCGGCCCAAGTCTTCTGTACAACCTGTCTCTCTTCATCCGACATATTTGTGCCAATCGACTCTTCTGCATACATGAGTAGCAAGTATTTCATGTGTTTGATCTCCTGTATTGGTTCGATACACGTAGCTCGTTCAGTCTGCCACCGCTTTCTTTACGAGCGCGATGATCCTGGCCTCTTCAGTGGCGGTCAAATCTGTCAGTGCGAAGGCAACCGGCCACATATCCCCTTCATCGAGGTTCGCATCGGGCTGAAAACCAAAAGTGGCATATCTGGCGTTGAACTTGCCCGCAGCCTGGAAAAAGCAGATGAGTTTACCATCTTTGGTATATGCGGGCATCCCATACCAGGTCTTCGACCACAGGGCCGGTACGCTGGTGGTGATGATCTCATGGATCTTTGAGGCCATGGCGCGATCTGGTTCCTCCATCGCCGCGATCGCCTCGAGGGCAGCTTTTTCCCCTTCTGCTTTATTTTTAGTTGCGCGCGCTTCCGCTTTCATCTCTTTCGCACGCGCCTTCATCGCGGCTTGTTCCTCGTCTGTGAAGTTCTGGGTATTCTTGGGGGTACCTTTATTTTGGTTCATGTGAAACTCCTTATCGCATAAAAGTAGGTGGATTACGGCTTATTTTTACCGTTCTATTTTTACGTCGAACGAAAATGTGCCAAAATGACAAGATACGCCAGTCTCTCATCATCCACTCATTTTCCCAGACCAATCACTTGTCACCTTTCTTTTGGAAATATTCGCCCTCTTTTCAAATAGGCGTAAGGCGTTATGCCTACCACATCGCTGAACTCACGGATGAAGTGGGCTTGATCATAAAACCCCAACTCCAGCCCTAACCGGGTAGTCGTTTGCCCGCGCATTTTCTTGAGCGCCACCCGTGCGTTTTCCACCCGTTGCAACTGTGCATACTGCTTTGGGGACATCCCGACTTGATGCTGATAGAGCCGTTCCAACTGCCGCTGGCTGATGGCCAATTCCTGCGCCAGTTCGGGAATGGGCAATTGTCCACCTGTGGTTCGCTGCATTTTCAGAGAGGCAGGGATGAGTAAATTTTGTTCTTTCCCCCCTACCAGTTGGGCGAGTAACCACTCATCGAGCAAACGGATCTGGGCAGGTAGGGTTTTCGCTTCCTGTAACCGGGCGTGTATTTCCAAAAGTTCGGGATTGTTCAAGGCATCCAGCAGCGCGATGGCATTGCGAAGTTCGTGCATGGGGATTCCCAGGAATGGGTACGCACCCCCTTCGTGAAACCGCACCCCCAGAACTTCAACCTGCCCCTGAAACCCCATCTTGCGGGAAACGGTGTTCGAGCCGTCTAGAAAAACAGGGGCGGCGACGGTTTCCGTATCCAAGTGTAGAGTATCCCCAAAGTTGAAGACGATTCCAAACCCGCCCGTCGGATGCATATACTCTTCGTGAAAAACTGCGAGCGGCGTAGCGCGGCGAAAGGACCAGTAGGACTGCACATAGGGGCGCAGAAACGGGTGCGGGTTGTGGCGTTGAAAACCCAGATAGGCGAGTTGGGTCTCAGGAGGTGGGAGCGGCATGGGTTAGGCAAACTTCGGAAGTCTTATGAAATGGTTTGATGTTGGACTTCGCTTGCAATTATGGAGTTGAGATCAAGTGAGATTACTTGGAGACTTCCGAAGTTTTGGTTAGGTGGAAAGATGTCGAAAAAATACAATTTTTTGCAGGCCGATTTGCTTATTATATGCCGAAAAAGGAGTTGCAAATCATGACAAAAGACTATCGTATCGGCATTATTGTGTTTGATGGTGTACTCACCTGTGAGGTAATCGGCCCGGCTGAGGTGTTCGGGATCGCACGTGGGAAGGGGTTCCCCGCGGAAGTGGTGTTGATTGGCGTCGATTCACAGCCCACCATTCGCACCGAAGAAGGCATTCAAATCATGGTGGATGCGACGATTGAAGATGATCTGGATTTGGATGTGTTGCTCGTCCCCGGCGGAAATGAGATCGATCATCTGCTCGCTAACGAAACCCTGAACGCGTTCATCCGCAAACAGGAAGAAAGCGCCCAATGGCTGGGCAGTGTGTGTGCTGGGGCGTTTGTCCTGGGAAATGCGGGCGTTCTGGACGGCAAGCAGGCCACCACCTGGTTTGGCGGAGAAACCGATCTGCAAGCGCAATTCCCGGCAATCCAAGTGGTCCATGACCAACCTGTCGTGGTAGACCGTAGACGGATCACCGCAAACGGGGGCCTGGTCAGCTATCAGGCGGCGTTGATTTTGCTGGGGCAATTGAACGGCACAGAAATGGCCAAATCGGTTTACCGAACGCTCGGTTTGGGTCGGCTCAGTTCATGGGAAGCGATTGAGCAGGCAATCATTCATAAGTAAGAGACAGGTGCAACGTACTTGGTCTAAAGAAGGGCCAGACTTTACCCTTAAGGCGCTTTCAAAAATTGCCTGAAAGTACATTGCACCTTTATTTGTCCATGTTTTACGGAGCAATCTTATGTACAAAATATATCAATCCGCTGACCTGCCGCACACCCCTGGCGGCACCCTGAGATTTGAAGGAGCCTTGTACGGCTCTGATGCTTCATTCTTTCACGTCAATGTGGAACCTGGAAAAGGTTCGACTTTACACAAACACCCTTACCCGGAAACCTGGATCGTCCGCGCAGGGAATGTACGGTTTACCGTTGGCGGTGAACAAATTGAGGCGACTTCTGGTGCGATCGTGATTGGGGCGAAAGCAGTTCCTCACAAATTTGTCAACCTGGGGCCAGGGCGACTGGAAATGATTTGCATCCACCCTTCCCCACAGATTCTTCAGGAAGCGGTAACGGAAGATTTCACATAGGCAATCCAAATACATGCTTGACAAATGCGTCCGTAGCGGACATAATATTGGCATGTCTATAGAATCCCCCCCCCAACCCCTTACCCCAGCGGTCTTTCACATCCTCTTCGCCCTTTCCAATGGTGATCGCCATGGCTATGGCATCATGAAACAGGTCGAGGCAGATTCACAGGGCAAGGTCAAGATGGGGACCGGAACCCTGTATGGATCGCTTAAACGAATGCTCGATGCAGGCTTGATCCGGGAAAGTGACAAACGCGTGGACCCGGAACTTGACGACGAGCGGCGTATCTACTACGAGATGACGGAACTGGGAGAAAAGGCGCTCGCGTCCGAACTGGAACGTTATCAACGAATTGTCACCATCGCCCAGGAACGAAAACTTTACCCTACACCCTTTGCCTATGCCAACTGATCTTCAAATTGCCCGTTGGCTCTATCGGAAACTTCTCACCTTTTATCCCCAAGCTTTCCAAGAACGGTTTGGCGAGTCCATAGGGCAAACATTCAACGATCTTTGCCGTGAGCATCAACGACAGTCCAGAGGAATGTTCAGTTTTCTACTCAGAACATTTTTGGAAACAGGTCTCGGCATTGTTCACGAACATTTTTTGTTGTTCAAGGAGATGAACCCCATGCAAAAAGCTTTCACAAACTTCAGCCTGTCCGCTTTTGGTAGTTTTCTGCTCACTTTTCCCTTCCTGCTCATGGAGATCGTCAATCGGCGTACTTTTACCGAAGAATTTCCCGTTGCACTTTTCTTTGGAATATGGCTCAACCTGTTTGCCATCAGCCTGATCCTGCTCCCGATCTTATCTGCCCGGTGGGCGGGGAACCGCGAGACGAGTTCCACTCCAGCCCAGGAGAAGCCCTTCGCCTCCCTCCAGTCGCCCACAATGATGAGCGTTGGCCTCGTTTTATCCCTTGTCCTCGTCATTTTGCTGGCGTCCGCGGTTTTGAAGCCTTTGCAAGTCAACGGCTCAAACGGGGAGCCAGTCCAGGTGTATGGGTTTCAGGTTTCCGGCCAGTTTATCGCCCTTATTTTCTTTGTGCTTCCTGCCATAGCTGGGATCATGGCTGGCAGTCCCATTGTCAGCACCCTGCGGGCGGGTGGAAGCCTGTTTGCCCATCGTATTCATCTGCTCATCGTCGTCGCGATTTTGGTCCTCTTTGTGGCAGGCGTGGTTGGCATCCTCGTAGATCAATGGCCCTGTTTTGTGGGAGTTCAGTTCTGCGATTAGGTAGACCCGAGAACTAAAAACGGTGCCTTATTATGAACATTAAGAATTAAATCCCGTAACGTGCCCGGCAGGGGTTTGTTTTAACATAAGGAGGTGTCCCTATGCCTAAACCCTTAGCCCTTGACTTGACCGAAAACCAACGCCAGGAACTTGAAACCCTGCGTGACCATGCGCCCAAGCCCTACCTGCGGGAACGGGCGGCCGCGTTATTGAAAATTGCCGCAGGCACTTCAGGCCGCGAAACCGCGCGGCACCGCTTACTGAAAGCGCATGGGCCAGATACGATCTATACCTGGGTGCACCGCTATCAAACGGAAGGCCTGGAAGGCTTAGCGATCAAAGCAGGCCGCGGGCGCAAGCCCGCTTTTTCCCCCTGAGCATGCGGACGCCACCCAGGCCCAGGAGGCCTTGTTACATACCTTGCATCAGGCGCCGGCCACGTTTGAGCAACCTGGCACACGCTGGCAGTTAAAAACCCTGCTGGCCGCTTGTCCGTGGCTCCGCCTCACCAGTTTGCCAGGCTTAGGGCAACTACTTCGGCGGTTAGAGGTGCATTGGAAACGGGCGCGGGCACATGTCCATAGCCCAGACCCCGATTACATCGCCAAACTTCAATCGGTGCGGGTTAACCTGTATCCGCTGGATTTGGAGCGCTATGTTTTTGTCTTTGAGGATGAATTCACCTTTTATCGCCAGCCGACGTTAGCTTCCACCTACGAAAAGGCGGGCAAAGAGCAGCCCTTGGCCGAATTAGGCTGGAAAGGCAATTACACCTGGCGCATTGCTGCCGCCTTGAATGCCTACACTGGCCAAGTCACCTATGCTAGTCGCAAACATTTCAGCTTGCCCAACCTGGTAGCGTTCTATCAACAAGTGACGGAACGCTATGCCACCTGCCAAGAAGTGCGGATGGCCCAGGATAACTGGACGGTGCATTTTCACCCCGATGTCCGGGCCGCCCTGCAACCCCAGGCCTGGGCGTGGCCCTTCCACCTCCCCGCCAATTGGCCCACAGCCCCCACCCCAGCCGCCAAACGGCTGAACCTGCCGTTGCGGCTTTTGAGCTTACCCACCTATGCTTCCTGGACCAACCCGATTGAGAAACTCTGGCGGCTCCTCCAGCAAGAAGTGTTGCACCTCCATCGCTTTGGGGATGATTGGGCGGCCTTGAAGCAAGCCGTGACCACCTTCCTCGACCAATTTGCCCAAGGCTCGACCGCCTTGCTCCGCTATGTCGGCTTGCAAGACCCAGCAAAGTTATATCGGGCTTTGTTCTCTTCCTAAACCCCTATCCAAAAGTTACGGGATTATTTTGTTAATGTTCATTATATAGGCACCGTTTTGCTTTAAGGGGGTGAATGTTTCAGTACTACACCGCAACCCCCACGGTCAGTTTCGCTGTATAACCATTTGTGACATCGCCGGACATCGTGGCCATTTGTAGATCATATCCATCACTAAAAATATTGTCGGTTGCCAGCGTGATTTTGGGGAAGTTCTTTGCACTGGTTTCATAACCATCCGCTGCATAAGCCGTTTTGCAGACATCTTCCACCAGGGCCATTTGCGAGGTGTGGACAATGTTGGTGGCCCCGGATGCCTTTTCCAGAGAGGGATACACTTCAAAGTGCACATGCGGCCAGCGGCCCAGATAGCATCCAGGGAAGACCGAGATAAACGAAAGTTTGCCATCGCTGTCGGATACCTGCACCCCGCGCAGGTAATCTTCGTCTACGGTGGGCGAACTATACATCGAGTAGTTGCCATCTTTGTCGCAGTGCCATGCATAAAGGGCGTAACCTGCCAGGGGCGCACAATTGTCGTTCGTGTTGACCAGCGTGAATTCAATCGTGATCGGGACACCCTGGGCGGTGTTGCCCGTGCCGAGACTGGTTCGGATGTCCTGCCGCACGATGCCCGCGAGGGCCAGGGCGTTGAGCCGTTGGTTGGAAGCGTTCGAGCCATCTGCTGGGAATGGGCCAGCCGTTTCGCTCGGAATCTCGCTCACGCATACCTCACCCGAAGAATCACTGGAGGTTGTCGAACTGGTTGAACTCGTTGTGCTGGTTGAAGGGGCTGGATTGTTGCCCGGGGTGCAACTCGCCAAGAAAGCAACCAATCCCAACGCACCGAGTTTGAGCACCTGTCGCCGGGTGATGGGGTGTTGTCCGGCCATGGCCAGATCGGCTTGCAAGCCTAAGTCAAAAATATTTGGGGTTTCCATAGCTATTCTCCGTAAGTTGAAAATCTGGGGAAAATAGATGGGAATGGGCATTCCCATCTATTTTCCCATTGTACTCGTTACCGTCTCCCGCCCCCACTGCCCATCTGCGTGACGGTGCTAGACACTTTGAAAGTGCCCACTTCCGTGCCGGGCGTGTATGCCCCATCCTGGATCAATCCATCCGCGGCTGTGCCAGTCGAACTGCCTTCAACGTAGATAGTGTAGGTTTCACCCTGCGCCAGATCGGGCGAGGAAAAAGCTAGGGATTGGTAGTTTTTCGTTGGGACGAAGGTCAATACATCTTCGCCCGCACTGTTTTGAATGTGTACGATAGTTCCTGACGGGATGGTTGTGCCGAAGTAAACCAGGAGGGAATTTTGGCTGGATGATTCACCTGGAACCTGCGCCATCCCTGCACTGCCCGTGGCCACAAGCAATCCACCGGTGATATTGAACCCGCTATCATAATCCAGGGGACCATTCATTTGCTCGGTCGGGCCGTTGACCAACACCGTCCCACCCGTCATCTGTACTGCCCCGTTGACGTCAATCCCATCGCCATTTGCATCCACGACGATATATCCGCCGTTGATGTAGAGATAGTAGTTGCCTGTGTAGTCGAAGAAATCTGCGCCCGGCCCGCCAGGTCTGGCCCCACCCGGCCCGCCGAACCCACCCCCAGCGCCAAATCCGGACCCATCGTTACCACTCGCGACGTTGATACCATCATCACTGGACACCAGCCAGATATTACCGCCGTTGATCGTGATCACGGCACTTTCGATGCCTTCGTAGGATTGGGTAATCTGAATGGTTCCGGCGTTAATTTCAAGGGCGGTGTCCGCGTGCATCCCGTCATCGCCACTTGAGAGAGTGAATGTGCCCCCGTTGACGATCAGTGTCCCGTTCGAGTGCAGGGTGTCGTCGGCGGAGTCAATTGTGAACGTGCCATTCTCGATATTGAGGCTGACGACGGCTTTGATGCCTTTGGCGGAGGCGGTGTCGGCAATCCGCGCATTACTGCCCCCGCCAGAAGTCAAGACAAACTCCCCATCGGCGATCATCACGTCGGTTTCGGCGGAAATCGCGTCGCCGCCTACGGTAATTTGCAAACTTCCGTTTTCCACGGAGATGTAGCCTAGTGTGACATCTGTGTCATTGTCAGATTTCAGTCCGTCGCCGCCCGCGTTAACCGTGAGTGTGCCATCTTTGATGATCAGGTAATCTTTGCCACGAATGCCATCATCCACCGCATTGACGGTGATTATCCCGCTGGTGATGACCAGGCCGTCTTTGCTGGTGATGCCATCGTTGTAATTGCCATTGACGGTCAGCGACCCGTTGCCGAAGATGGTCAGGTCGGCTTTGCTGAAGAGGGCTGCGTTGGGTTCGTCCGTTTCCGCATCGGGGTAAATGTAAGAGGCTGCATCAGTGAGGGTGTTTTGCGTACCGTCGGCGAGTTCGATAACGACTTTTTCGGCCTTGAGGATGGCAAGCGGTGCGCTGGTCGAACTATTGATCGTGATGCCGTTCAGAATCAGGTGTACAGTGCCTTCATCCTCGGTCTCGATAACAATCTGCCCATCGGACAGGGTTCCACTCAGGGTATACACCCCGGCCCGCGTGATGGTGGCAACGTTGCCCGCGATACTGACCCCATTTTTGTCAGCAGAAATCGTCTCGCCGCTCAAAACGATCTGCACGGCGGAAGTGCTGTCGTACTGGTAATCTTCTGCATCCTCATGCGATTCGCTGTTTTCCGCAAGAACTTCTACGACTGTATCGGCCTCGGTGCTAACGCCGGTCACCTCGGTAGCTGCGCCGGTGTCACTGGTGGTTGCGATCAAATCAGACAAATTTTGGCACCCAGCCATCGCAAAGATAGTCATCATGCCGATCCCCAAAATCCAAATTGTTTTCTTTTTCATGGAATTTCTCCTTCATATTTCATTTCTACAGTCCATTTTCTGTTAGACACAGATAAACACGGAAAAACACAGAACCGGATAACAAATCATCGTGCTTCTGTGTTTTTCCGTGACCTGGTTTGTTTGGTAACCTAATCTTCCCCCGCATGATAGAGCAAAATTGTAGAGAAGTTATGAAGAAGGAATAGAGAAAGTATGTTTTTTGTGAAGGGGATTTAAGCATGTAGGGCAATTTTTTAGATTGCCCTACAATTGGGAAGGTGATCACACCGGTTGTTGATCAGGCTACTTCCCGATCTTTTTTCTTTCGTAGTCAAACGTCTGAGCCAACCCTTCGCGAAGGGGACGAGGGTTATACCCCAATTCCCGTTTTGCTTTACGGTTATCGCCCAAATATGTCACCCCCGCAAGGATACGCTGCCCCTCGCTGGAATACACCCCCTCGACTGAAATGACTTTCTCCACCAAACTCATCATCCCGGACATCATCTTCAACATCCCAGGCGGCATTGTCATCGGCATCTTCGTCCCTGTCAATTCGCTGGCGGTTTGGCACCCCTCCACGAATGTATGCGGTGGCCCGGCGATGATATATGTTGAACCAGGTACGGCCTTCTCCATTGCCGTAATGTGTGCCCAGGCAACATCGTCCACATGTGCCCAGCAGTAAGCAGTCTGCTGGGGAACAGGCTGAGTTTTCCCATGTAAAAAACCGCGCAGAAACTCGCCCATTTGACTGGTATCGTCCGGGCCGTAGATGAGACCGGGCATGAGAATCACAAGCGGCAGGCCCTCCGCGACGAATTTCTCCGCGATGTGATGGGCCTCCGCCTTCGTCCGGTCGTAGGCGCTCAGGTGCTGTCCGGTGAACTGGTAATTTTCGTCCACAGTTTTCCCGTGGGTGTCGGAATTTACGGCCAGGGTACTGGTGTACACGCCCTTCGGGATACCCAATTCTTTCATCAATTCAAGCACGTTCCGCGTCCCTTGCACGTTCACCTGCTCGCCGGGGGTCGCGTCTCGCACGCCCACTTTGTACCAGCCCGCGATGTGAAAAACACCATCTACGCCCGTCATTGGGGCACGCATGGACTCCTTCTCAGTCACATCGCCTTTATGCAATATCACGCCCATCTCAGCGAGGGTTTTTGCCTTTGACGGGGTACGAACCACCGCCTGCACCTCGTGACCGGCCTCGCGTAATTGCCGCGCCACGACACCTCCGACAAAACCTGTTGCTCCAGTCAAAAAATATTTCATTTCTTTACTCCGTATGGAAAGCAAGTTTAGTACTTGCTCCCGTTGATGCAGGATACCATCCTACTTTAAAAGCGTTGTGATGAGTGCGGACAACTCCGCATCGAAATCAACAATAAACCCTTGCATTTCAGGCCGGGCCAACACCTGTTGAACAACCGGGGCCGGAGCCGCAAGGTGATACAGGCCGACGATCAGAGCGTGCAAACGCAAAAGGAAACGCGCCCCCGCTCCGAGGGGTAACATGGCAACCCGATCTTCCAACAACGCCCCTGTTCGCGCAAGATGCACGCCTAGCCGTTGTTTGAACCCCAGCGCGGCTTCGTAACTGACATTTTGTTCCAATACCGTCGAAAGAATTGCCAGCAGCCGCGACAATCCTGGACGTACGGCCAGCGAGGATACGATCCGCATAGCAACGTCTTCGGGGGTAAGCATCTCCCCCTGGCTTAAGTCCCCATCCATTTCGTCAAACCACGCCGCGAGTTGATCCATCATGATCGCCAAAAACATTTCTTCTTTGGTCGGAAAATAAAGGTACATCGTCCCTTTTGCCAGCCCCAATCTTTCCGCAATCCCCGCCATCGTGACCGTGGTGTAATCCGTTTCCTGGAACATTGTCCAGGCGGTGGCGAGGATAGTTTGTTGGCGGGCTAGCTTTTGTTCGTCGCTGATGGCGCGGGGGGGCATGGGAACACTCGAAAGGGATGAAAAATTTGTGGAAGCAAGGCAAGCAACTGACCTGGAGTCAGTTGCGAATGAGTTTAACTGACCTGGAGTCAGTTGTCAAGGCGAGCGTGTTAGGATTTCATGAATCTTTCTCTTCCTCACAAAAATGTAAAAATGCGTGTGATATGCTTGTTTTCGGGAGCCGTGCGAATGAAGTTACCTATGCCTCTTCTCGGTTTGTTGCTTGGGGGCTTTCTTTTGACCGCGTGCCAACGCACAAATATTACCGCGCCCCTCTCACTCACCCCGCACCCTGTAACTTCGCTACCGAGTTCGACAGCGACACCGTTCCCAACGCCCACCCCCACGCAAACACCTACCCGTACCCCCACATCCACCCCCCCACCGACCGCGACCCCCACCGCGACCGCCCTCCCCATCACCGTTACTGGCGATCCCCTCGCCGCACTGGTGGTCGAACCTGTGCCGCAACCCGGGGCTGTGTGCGGATTTGTAGATTATTTCGACTTCCCCATTGACCCGCCCGACGCCGAATTTGGGCGTGGCGGCGGCGATTTTGGCATTTACCGGACGCGTTACCAGAGCAACCACGCCGGGGAAGATTGGGGCATCCAAAACGGCGAAAACCTGGGAACACCCGTGTATGTGATCGGGCACGGGGTGGTGACGTATTCGCAGCCTTATGGCTGGGGGCTGGATCAGGGCACAGTGATCGTGAAACACACGTTTCGGAATGGGCGGGTGGTGTATTCGTTTTACGGACATCTCGACCCGCCAAGCGTGACGCTCCGCCCTGGCACTTGTCTGGCCCGCGGTGACACGGTGGGGAATATCGGCGACCCAACCGGGCGACCGCATTTGCACTTTGAAATCCGTCTGCAAAACCCTGACACGCCGGGGCCAGGATACTGGCCGGTGGACCCGACCCTCGCGGGGTGGTTGCCCCCTTCGCAGACGATTTGGGAGAACCGCATCGAAAGTCAAGCAGGCACGGTTTGGACGCGGGTTCCGGCGGAGGGCGATTCGGAATGGGTTGGGCAAGTTGGGGAGATGCTGTTAGTGATCGAGGAGGGGCAGTTGCGAGCGTTGGATGTGGCCGACGGGCATGTGATCTGGCGGCAGGAGTTGGAAACGAATTTTCCGTCGGTGTTGCTGGCGGCGGAGGCGGGGCTGGTATACGTGGCGGACCCGTTGGGGCATCTGGCTGCATGGCTGTTACCGACGCCGGAGATGATGTCCGTGTGGAACAACACGAAGGTGGTGTTGCACACGGCTTGGGAACAGGATTTGGGCGTGAACGGGTCGCTGACGTTGTTGCCATTGCCGGGCGGGGGTGTGGCGATGGCATTGCGACAGATGATGGTGGCGTTTTCGCCGGAAGGGGCACGGCTTTGGGATGAAGAGGGGAAAGGGATTATCACGGATTGGGCGCGGGATGAGGCGCGGGTGGTATTTTCGACAGTGGGGGAAACGTCCGGGGTCTGGACGGTGACAGAAGCGGGGGTGGAGATGTTGGCCGAGGAGGTTGGGGGGCAAGTAACTCTGGTGGAGGGCGTGGTTTTTATATACGCGTCGACAGGGCTGTTCCGGGTGAATGAAGCAGGTGCGGTTTCGCAGATTTACGCGTTTGGGCGGGGGAGTGAGACAGGGGAGATGATTCCGTGGGTGGCGGGGGGGGGGGTGATCGTACAGCCAGATGTAGGGGGGACGCGGCTGTTGGGGTTCGATGCGGCGGGGGCGTTGGTTTGGGAACGGGCATTGCGCGGGGTAGTGGGGGGCACCGCGCGGGTCGCGGAATGGGGCGGGGAGGTGTTCGTGTTAACGGAAGAAAGTCAGGGTTCGGCGGCGCTTGTGTATCTTTATCAAGTAGATTTTGAGAATGGGCTTTTGACGGAAGTTTGGCGCGGGGGGACGCGGACGGCGTCACGAGGAAGTACCTGGATCGAAACGCGTATATCCGCAGGAATGCTGATCCAAATAGGCGGGGGACATCAGGTGTTATTTCAGAAAAATAACTAAGCGTTTCTCCTCTGTACCGGAGTATCGGAACTGGATTTCGGGGAGGCAGTGGGACAGACTTTACCCCAATAAATTCTGAAGAGCCTATGAACTTGTAATGAGGGAGGAAACATTTTTACGCTAGAATATATTTTCGGGATGTGCATAACAAATGGCTGTTTTTAACAACCTGATTCCGTATTTTATCCATGAACGATTTAAAGAAGAGCAGTCTTCAGGGACTCTTCAGGCTGTGACGTTGTTTATGGATATTTCTGGCTCCACTGCGTTAACACAAACGATGATGGGCCACGGCAAACGCGGGGCGGAAATCCTTTCTCATATATTGAATCGTATTTTTGATCCGGTGATTCAAGCGGTGTATGCTCATGGTGGGTTTGTGACGGGGTTTGCGGGGGATGCGTTTACAGCTGTGTTTCCATTAGATAAGGAAAATGTTTTGCGAGAAGTGCTTCTCGCGGCAGAGACGATTCGCCAAGTCATTTGGGCGCAAAGTCAACAAACGACCCCGTTGGGGTCGTTTGTGTTGGAGGGGCGGGTTGGGTTGTCCGTGGGGGAGGTGACGTGGGGGATTGTAGGACCGGGGGCGCATCTGGCATATTTTTTTCGCGGGGCGGCCATTGAAGATGGGGGGATGGCGGAAAATCAGGCAAAGAATGGACAAGTGGTCGTGAATGCGCATTTGGGGGGCTTGCTCGCGGCAGAGAAAGTGGTGTTAACCCCTATAGGCGAGGGATTCAGTCGTCTACAAGATAAACCTTTTCCTGGGTGGAGCCGTTTTCGGAAGAAATCTGTGCCGCATTTACCTGCGCTGGAACCTCGCATTGTTGGGCGTTTTTTTCCGCCGCGTTTATTTGAAAGGCCTCTGCAGGGTGAATTTCGTTCAGCAGCGATTATATTTATCGGTTTTGAGCGGGATTTACCCCTAGCGACTTTACAGGTGTTTGCCAATCTCGCCCTGTTGACGGCAGATCGACTGGGAGGGCATTTTAGCGAGATTGAATTTGATCATAAAGGGGGGGTGATTTTGTTGTATTTTGGAGCACCCGTGGGGCACGAAAATGATCTTAAGCGGGCCTTAAATTTTGTGATGACGTTTCGGCAGCGGTTGGAAGAGACCCTGTTGCAGGTGAAATGGCGGAGCGGGATCACCTTTGGGCCAGTGTATGCGGGGCTGACGGGAACGCCCTATCGTGGCAAGTATAGCCTGTTGGGTGCAACGGTGAATTTTGCGGCACGGTTAATGGAACAGGCGCAGTGGGGAGAAATCTTGGTAGGAGAGATGGTAACTGGAGAGTTTAGAGATTTTGTATTTGAGAAGATCGGGGAACTGCCTTATAAAGGTTTCGCATCGCCCGTAGCTACGTTTCGCTTTTTGGGGGCGCGCCCAATGGCTGGTGCAGAAGATGGGTTAGAGCGGGTAGCCTTGTCGCAGATGGTAGGACGGGAACAGGAACTTAGGGCCTTGATAGACGCGGCAGAACCGATTTTCCACAGGTATTCAGCTGGGCTAGCGGTTGTTTACGGTGAACCAGGGATGGGAAAATCTCAGTTGCTCCATGCACTGTATCGTGCCCTGGGAAACCGTGTCACCTGGTTGACCGCGCAAAACGATCAGATATTACGCCAGTCTTTTGGTCCGTTTATTCATTTACTCAAACAGTATTTTCGCCAGTTACCGGATAACTCTCCTGAATTTAACCAAATTGCCTTTGATGAAAAATTTAGGCTGTTGATTGGTCAATTGCAAGACCGGGCCAACACAACGGATAGTCCTTCGCAAAGAGCTTCTCTCAATTTGCTTCTCTCGACACTGGCCCAGAAAAAAGCCTTTTTAGAGGCATTGGCGGGGGTACACTTGCCCGGCACGCTTTACGATACCCTCGATGAACGGAGTCGCTTTCAAAATAACTTACTGGCAATCAAAACATTGATCATCGCCGAAAGCCGTTTACGTCCGGTTGTTTTGGCCATCGAAGATGCCAATCGTCTGGACGATGCCTCGCAGGAAATGCTCAATTTCCTGACGATCAATACCAGCCACTATCCCCTTTTTATCGTCGTCACAGCCCGTTACGAAGAAGATGGGTCCCGCCCCGTGGTTAAGTATGACTCTTCGCTACAGCCCCTCGTATTAGACCTCAAAGAATTTACGGAAGAGAACCTACGCCTGTTGGCAAAAGATATTTTAGATGACTCGGTGGATGAAAGATTGTTGCGCGTCTTACAGGAAAAAACACATGGCAACCCGTTTTTTGCTCAACAGGTGTTGTACTATTTTCGAGAAAACGGTCTTATTCAGCCACATGCCATCAACGAAAAAATCCGATGGGAACTACAAAGCCTTCCGACCGAAGCACTCCCGGCCAGCGTCCAGCCGATTCTCACCGCCCAAATCGATCGGCTCGCCCCAGCCCTGCGCGAGGCAGTCATGGTGGCCTCCGTTTTAGGGCGGGTATTCGATATTCAGGTACTTTCTTTTCTCCTGGACAAAGAGGCCCTATCCCTGGCCGAAGCAGGGGAAAAAGAGCAAATCTGGGAAACGGTCAATGGACAACAATACACCTTTCGCCATGAACTTCTGCGAGACGCGGCCTACAAAATCCAACTGGAATCCCGGCTCCGCGAACTGCATCGGCATGCGCTTCGTGCTTACGAAACCCTGTTTCCTGATACTCTTTCCCGTTTTTACAGTTCCCTGGTTTATCACGCACAAGAAGGGTGGGATGAAGAAAAAGAAACCCTTTACACAGCCCTGGCTGGAGAACAAGCTGCCGCACGTTTTGCCCCAGCCGAGGCATTGAGCTATTTGTCGCGCGCGCTAGAACTTACCCATCCCAACGATCTCTCTACCCGGTATCGTTTCTTGACTATCCAAGAAAAAATGTATGCGTTGTTAGGCGACCGAGAAGCCCAGCGGTATACCCTCCAACGTCTCGCAGAAATTGTCCAAGCCTTGGATGATCCGTATGCCCAGGCCGAACTGGCCTTGCTATGGGCTAATTACTGGGAAGCGCTCAGCAACTATCCCGCCCTCCATGATGCAATTCAACAAGCTATTCAATTAGCCCACCAAAAAGCCCCGGAAGCCCCCCACACACAACGTCTGGTCGCCCAAAGCCATCTCATTTGGGCGCGTTACTTGCTCGATCTCTCCGATTACCCCCTCGCGCGAACACACCTGACCCACACATTGGGCATCTTTCAACATCTAGGCGATGAATTGGAAACTGCCCAGGCACTGCACATGTTGGGCACTTGTGCCTCCTATCAGGGGCAATATGCGAGCGCCCTCCAACATTATCGCGAGGCTTTGTTTCTCTACCGGAAAATCGGCCACCGGCAAGGTGAAGCCCATATTCTCAATAATCTAGGCACGGTTGCAGCCGACATGGGCGACCCCGCTGAAGAAAAAGCCTACTATGAACAAGCACTCCACATCCGGCAGGAAATCGGTGATCGTTTGGGGGAAGCCGACACCCTCAATAATCTAGGCCTCTCAGAGCGCAGTCTAGGGAATTATGCCCGCGCCCACGACTTTTACGTGCAAGCGTTAGAAATTTACTATGAAACAAAAAATCGCATGGGGGAACAACTCATTTTGCACAATCTAGGCGAGACGTTTTACTATCTCAAGATGTACCAAGAAGCCATTGCCAGCTATCGCCAGGCACTCTTCCTGGCCCGCCAACTCAAAGATCGCGAAGGCGAAGCATTGAATTTATTTCATATGGGCAATGTTCTCCGGGATAACGGAAACCTTGACCTCGCGGAAAAACACTACCATCAAGCCCTGAGCCTCCATCGCGAATTAGGGCGTACCCAATATGAGCCCGAAGATTTAGCCGCCCTCGCGGATGTCGCCCTCCTCAAACAGAATCTGCCCCAAGCAATGCACTATCTCCACGAGATTACCCCCCTCCTGATGCAAAACCCCACCCTCGACGGCAGCGAAGAACCCTTCCGCGTCTACTTGACCTGTTACCACGTTCTGACGGAAACCCAAGCCCCCGCCGCCCACTCCCTCCTAGAACGAGCACACACCCTCCTCACCTCGCGTGCCGCCCGCATCCTCGATCCCGACATGCACCGAAAATTTCTTGAAAACAACCCCTGGCACCGAGAAGTTTTAGCATTATGGGAAAAAGAAAAAAAATAGCATTCCTCCCGAAAAAAAGAGCCGAGGTACCTCGGCTCTTTTTTGTAGTTTCCTTTTTATCCTTCTAACTTCTCTAACACGATCTCCCGCAACGCGGCCTGTACGACCTCCCGCGTTTGCTCCGCATCCACAATCACCCACCGCGCGGGGTCTTCCTGGCTCAGCGCATGATACCCCTCCCGCACCCGGCAGTGAAAATCCACCGTATACGCATCCAGGCGATTCCATTCCTCTTGATTAGTTTTGCGCTTCAGCCCCACTTCCACATCTAAATCGAGCAGGATTGTCAAATCGGGGAGTAGCCCGCCCGTTGCATAGCGGATCAGCCCGCGGACTTCCGCTAAATTCTGCTGGTGTCCGTAGCCCTGATAGGCCAGCGTCGAATCCATGTACCGGTCGCACAGCACCACTTCTCCCACCGCCAGCCGGGGGCGGATCACCTGTTCAACAATCTGCGCCCGTGCGGCCTGGTAAAGCAGGGTTTCCGTATGCGGGTGCATTTCTTCATTTTTGAGATCGTGTATGACCGCGCGGATTTGTTCGCCAATGGACGTACCGCCCGGCTCGCGTGTTGTGTAAACGGAAAAACCGCGCTGGCGGAGAAAATCTGCCAGCGCGGGGATTTGGGAGGTTTTGCCACTGCCCTCAGGGCCTTCAAACGTAATGAACATGGTGAATGGTCAATTGTGAATGGTCGTAACTACTCACGCAGGGTAGAGATTTCCGAAAAAAAGGATGAATGGGGGGATGTACATCCCCCCATTCATCCTTTTTTTCGGGGATTCTTCATCCAAACTGTGAGTAATTACGAATGGTCAATTGTCAATTAGTCATTGAGCGTTGACTATTGGGAATTGTGTAATGCAAAATCTGTTAGGGAGCATCCTGAACGGAGGCTTTGCGTAGTCGAAGGATGCGGGTCCGAAAACTATTGCTTGCACCCTTGCCCATTCTTTATCGCGATTGCTCCCGAAAAATTCTTACCCGACGATAAGGTTCTTTCCCGTAGGAATGGGATATGAGCCGGGCCTGGCGGGCAAGTTCGTGCTGTTGGCGGCGGATGTAGGCGGACGCGGGGGGCAGTTCCACCCAGTTTTCACCGTTCAGCACCGCATCAATCGCCGCGCGGGTAGCGGTCATCGCGCCTTCATCATTTTCCTCTCCGCCAGGGCCATTCGTAATGTTGAACAACTCCGCCAAAAACTGTTCCATTTGATTGATCGTGTTTGCTCGCAAAACGTAAATGGGCATCCCGCGGTGTTCCGCATCCACAATCGCATGTTGGCGTTTGCGGTAATACGAGCGCAGGGTGACAAGCACATCCGCCTCGCCGACATCGCGCCCAAGCACGGCGGGCACGCCCAACTTTTTCGCGGCCTGTGCCAGCCGGTTGCGCGCCACCCCATACGGATACACCCGCACCGTCGAAAGATTGCTCCGGCGGTTGACCGTTTCCACCTGGTTTTCGTACCGTTCCGCAAGGTTAGCGGGGGAGCGCGGCGTTTCGTAGGTGTTGCCGTTGTCACTGTTCGGGCGGCGGAGACCTTGGGGGTCACGTCCACTTGTCGGGCGCGGAGCGGGCGCCGCCTGTTCGATATGGATTTTTCCATCCGCACCGCGGGAGCGGATCTCGGGCGGGATAGGGTTCCCGCGCAGGAGTGAGTCCACCGCGTCGGAGACATCCTGATGGATTGCCAACCGATCGCGGGTCTGTATCTCGATCAGCACATCGAACGTGGGCGGGGCGCGGCGTTCGAGCACGGTTTTTTGCGTCCCCCGGCGGCGCGCTTCCTCGTCAGACAGCGTGACCGATTCGATGCCACCGACCAAATCGGAGAGGGTGGGGTTGACGAGCAGATTTTCGAGCGTGTTGCCATGTGCGGTTCCCACGAGTTGCACGCCGCGTTCGGCGATGGTGCGGGCGGCGAGGGCTTCTAGTTCGCGGCCAATTTCGTCAATCACGATCACTTCGGGGTTGTGATTTTCGACGGCTTCGATCATCACCTCATGTTGGAGCGAGGGGGTGGAAACCTGCATCCGGCGGGCGCGTCCGACGGCGGGGTGGGGCACGTCGCCGTCGCCGCCGATTTCGTTCGAGGTGTCTACGATAACCACGCGTTTCTGCGCGGCGAGGATGCGGGCGGCTTCGCGGAGGAGGGTGGTTTTCCCGACGCCCGGACGCCCGAGGATGAGGACACTTTTGCCGCTTTCGATGATGTCTTGGATGATGTCAATCGTGCCGTACACCGCGCGGCCCACGCGGCACGTTAACCCGACAATCGCCCCCCGCCGATTGCGAATGGCGGAGATGCGGTGCAGGGTGCGCTCGATGCCGGCGCGGTTGTCTTCGTCAAAATCCCCGATGCCTTCCACGACTTGGTTGATTTCTTCGTGGGTTACTTCCCCGTCTTCCCAGAGGGGGATTTCCCCGGTGGTAAAACGCGCGGTTGGGAGACGGCCTAGATCAATGATGATTTCGAGAAGATTTTCGCTATGATTGAGTTTTTGTACAGATTCGGTAATTGTCTGGGGCAGAACATCCAAGAGTGCGCCCAGGTCGTCAGTGATTTTTTGTTGTGTCATGAGGTTTTGTTGGCTCAGCCTTCTTCCAGGGGTGTTTGGGCATGTAAATGAAGGGGACTGGTAAACGGGACGACTGGGATTTCCGGTTTGGCAGTTTCCAGCCCAGGGTTGGGAAGGCGGAGAGGAAGTGTTGTTTGAAGCGATGCTTTTTGTAAAATGGCCAGGCGTTTGACCATCACGGCCTGGTACGAGCCTGCTTCGGCCCCCATTTCGGTGAGAAAGAGGTCGAGCCAGGCTTGATGGGAGCGAACGACAAAGTATAGGGGGAAGGTACGACGGGTGGAAAGGCGGTAGATCAGTTCATTTAAGTGCTCGGAAACATGTTCGATGTTCGGGTGGAAGATGGGTTGGGCCAGCGTACCCTGGGGGCCGGAATTGAGGTGGACATATCCGAGGAGTTCGTCTTCCTGGTAACAAACCATCCCTGTGAGTTGTTCCCACGGAGCGGGTTCGATTTGTTGGACAAGGGCAGGGACGACGGCGTTGTAAAGTTGGCGAAGGGCAGTTGTGTCTTGTTCGGTAGCTGGACGCCAGTGAGCTGTTTCGGGGGAAGGGGAAGCCGGTTTGGTCACACGCCAGATGCGTTGGCGGGCGTAGATGGCATATCCGGCTTTGCGTAGAATTTCAAAGGCAATAGAACGTTCGTTGACTTCGGCAAGCAGGTTGCTCGCACCGTGTTTTCCGGCCTGTTGGGCAAGGTGGTCAAGCAGGGCCAGCGTGTGGCTCGCAGACATTGAGGTAGACGGGGCGATGAAGGTGAGTTGGGCGTTGGCTGATCCCTGTGCGTGGGAAAATTGCCCGATCACTTTGTTGTGTGCGCCGTCTTCCGCTGCGACATAGGTGTAGATGCCGGTGGCGGGTGCGACGTAGGAGAGCAACGCACCTACCGGGACGAGGGTCATCGAGCGCGTGAGTTCCAGAGCCATGTCCAGACAAAGGCCACGCTCCCGATGACGATGAAGAGTGGGAAAGTCACGCCAGTCGAAGGGACGGATCATGCAGGAAAATTCGATTGAATCAGATGCAGAAAATATCGGTGGAAACGATCATCCAGGGTCAGTTCGGGGTGGAAAGAGGTCGCGAGTAAATGTGCTTGTTGGGCGGCAACGATGCGTCCATCGGGGAGCGCCGCGAGGGTTTGGGCTGTGCCATGAACCGCTTCGATGAGGGGGGCACGAATGAAAACGGCGTGGTAGGGCGGGTTGTCCGCACGAACGGCGCTTAGGGCAAGAACGGCGAGATCAGTTTCAAAACTGGCTACCTGTCGCCCAAACGCGTTTCGCTCGACGGTGATGTCCATGACGCTCAAGAGGGGTTGTTCACGACGGGCATCTTTGGAGAGAAAGATCGCGCCCGCACACGTGCCCCAAACTGGTTTTTGTTGGGCAAACTCCCGGAGGGGTTCCATCAAGCCATACGCAACAGCTAATTTGCCAATGGTGGTGGACTCGCCTCCAGGAATGATCAGACCATCTAACGTCTTGAGTTGCTCCGGCAAACGGATTTCCAGCCCATTTGCGCCCAGGCGATTTAATACATTAAGATGCTCTGCAAAAGCACCTTGTAGAGCTAATACGCCAATATTCAGGGTCATACAGAATTACCAACCGCGCTGGGCGATCAGTTCAGCATCCGGGATGGACGTGACTTGCCGTCCGACCATCGGTTCACCCAAATTGCGGCTAACTTCCGCAAGAATTTCGGGGTTGTTGTAGTGGGTGACGGCTTTGACAATGGCGGCGGCGCGGCGGGCCGGGTCGCCCGATTTGAAGATGCCGGAACCGACAAACACGCCATCTACGCCGATTTGCATCATCAGCGCGGCGTCAGCGGGGGTGGCGATCCCGCCCGCAGCAAAGTTGACGACGGGTAGACGGCCCAGACGTTTGGTTTCGACGATCAGTTCGTAGGGTGCGCCGAGGTTTTTGGCAAACGCCATCAATTCTTCATCGGGCATATTCTGCAAACGGCGAATGTCGCCCAAAACCGAACGCGCGTGGCGCACTGCCTCAACCACATCGCCTGTACCCGCTTCACCTTTGGTCCGGATCATGGCCGCGCCTTCCCCGATGCGGCGGAGGGCTTCACCCAGGTTGCGGCATCCGCAGACGAACGGGATTTTGAAAGCGTGTTTGTTGATGTGGTGTTCTTCGTCCGCGGGGGTGAGGACTTCGGATTCATCCACGTAGTCTACGCCGATGGCTTCGAGAATCTGCGCTTCGACGAAGTGCCCGATGCGGGCTTTTGCCATGACGGGAATGGTGACAGCATCCATGATTTCCATGATGAGGCCGGGATCACTCATGCGAGCGACGCCACCATCGGCGCGGATGTCCGCGGGGACGCGTTCAAGGGCCATAACGGCACATGCGCCTGCTTCTTCAGCGATGCGGGCGTGTTCAGGGGTGACAACATCCATGATGACCCCGCCTTTTAACATTTGTGCCAACCCCTTTTTAACTGCAAAAGTTCCAGTTTCTTGTTCCATGCTTTTACAAGCCTCCGATGATCTTTTTTATAGAGTGAAAGGCACTCTTTATTTCTTTTTATGCTCTTTAAAGAAGTGCATGGATTTTACCACGCTGAAGGGGGAGTTTCAATTAAGGAGAAATAATTTGGTAAGGTGACGGAATGCTGTTTGTTATCCGGTAAAGTGTTGAATGAATAATTTTGTGGGCCGTCCTGGTGTCTTTCTGCTTGGGCGGTTGTATAATTCGCCTTCAGTGTTTCATTAGCGTTTCACGTGAAACATACATAAAAGAAATGACGGTTTTTGTTCGTGTTCTCAACCCTATTTTGATGATCCTGCTTGGATTAGCGGTAGGGGGTCTCGTTTCCAGGCTACGCAACGCGGATTGGAGATTGTACGGCGCGGGGGCTTTGACGTTCATTGGTTCCCAGGTTTTTCATATCCCTTTCAATACAAAAGTGCTCAATCCCCTTTTGGCGCGTTTGACGGATACACCTTTGCAGGGACCGTTTCTCGTGGTCACCGCGGTTGCGTTGGGGTTATCTGCCGGGGTTTTTGAGGAGACATCGCGTTATTTGGTGTATCGGTTTGCAATAAAGCAAGCGCGCGCGTGGAAAGATGGGTTGATGTTTGGTGCGGGGCACGGGGGGATTGAAGCGATTTTATTTGGAGCACTTTCGCTTTTGACCGTGATTAATATTTTTGTTCTATCGGGACGCGATATCGGTACGTTGATCCCTGCCGAACAATTACCCCTTGCCCAGCAACAGATTGACGCGTTTTGGGCTGCGCCTTGGTACGGAGTCTTGCTTGGCGCATTGGAGCGGGTTTTTGCGTTGTGTTTTCATCTCGCAGCCTCAGTGATGGTGTTGCAGGTTTTTCGTCGGAAAAATATCCTTTGGTTGTTTGGTGCGATTGGGTTGCATACGCTGCTGGATGGGCTTGCGGTTTTTAGCGCACAAATATGGGGCGCATACGTGACCGAGGGCTTTTTGGCGGTTTTCGCCGTTGTGTGTGTATGGATTATTTTTCGGTTGAGAGAAACGGAGATGCCGGAGGAGAATCCCATGTTTCAGCCGTTGCCATTGTCTGAATTGAAGCAAATTCCTGTGCCACCGCGTGTGACGCAGGAAAATATTGAGGATAGCAAATATGTCTGATGAGCGAACTTTAGTCGTTGCACAAAATCTTTCTAAGAAGTTTGATAAGTTCACGGCGGTCGAGCAAATCTCGTTTGAAATCCGCGCGGGGGAAGTGTTTGGGTTGTTAGGCCCGAACGGCGCGGGGAAAACCACAACGGTGCGGATGTTGAGTGCGTTGATTGCGCCATCGAGTGGGACGGCGACGGTCGCGGGGTTTTCGTTGGGAAAGCAGGATCAACTTATTCGTAAGCATGTGGGTATTTTGACGGAATCCCCAGGTTTGTATGATGCGTTGAGTGCAGAAGATAACCTTGAGTTTTTTGCGAAGATGTATGAAGTTCCGAATATTCCTGAGCAGGTCGAACGTTATTTGCGCTTGCTCGGTCTATGGGAGCGGCGCTTTGAACCTGTGGGGACTTTCTCGAAGGGGATGCGCCAAAAGCTCGCGATTGCGCGGGCGATTCTTCATGAGCCTGAGATTCTCTTCCTCGATGAGCCGACGAGCGGATTGGACCCTGAAATGTCCCGTCTAGTGCGTGACTTTATCGCTGAGTTGAAAGGCGAGGGGCGGACAATTGTCTTGTGTACGCATAATCTCGATGAAGCGGATCGTTTATGTGATCGAATTGCTGTCATCAAGGCCCGGTTGCTTGCACTTGATACACCAAAGGCGCTTCGCCAGAAATTGTATGGGCGGGCTTCGGTGTTTCATCTTGGGCAAAGGGGCGAAGTTTTTCAAGCTGGTTTGGAGGCTTTGCCTTTTGTTCAATCGGTGCAAGCAGTGGAGAATAAACTGGTGATTCAGTTGGATGATCCTGAGCAATCGAATCCCGATCTCATCCGTCATTTGGTTGGGCAAGGTGCGGATATTCAGTTTGTCGGCGAATTGCGCCGCACGCTTGAAGATGTTTATTTGCAATTGATGAATGTATCCAGGGAGATGCAAGCATGAACAAAATTACAACCCTGATCAAAAAAGAATGGCGGGAAGTTTTCAAAAACCGCTTTGTGCTTTTTTCGGTGGCATTTATGCCGTTAATTTTTACAGCGATTCCGTTGGCGATTTTGTATGGCATTAGCTCATCCGGCCAAGCAGGTGATTTTTCGTTGGAAGAGCTTTATTCGCAGATGTCGAGTTTGTGCGGGAACCTGAATGTGGTGGAATGTAATCAATATTTGATCATCACGCAGTTTATGCCGCTGTTTATGATGATGCCGGTGATTATTCCCATTACGATTGCTTCATATAGCATTGTCGGCGAAAAAGTCACGCGCACGCTTGAACCGCTGCTGGCGACGCCCATTACGACGATGGAACTGTTAGCCGGGAAGGGGTTAGCGGCAGGGATTCCCGCGGTGCTGGCGACATGGGTTAGTTTTCTGATTTTTGTGGTGGGTGGCTTATTGATGAAAATTGAGCCAAAGGTTGTTACGAGTTTATTCAATCCCCTTTGGTTGTTGGGCATATTTGTGTTAGGGCCTTTGCTCGCGATTGCAGCGATTAGTTTGGCGGTGATGGTTTCATCACGGTCTTCTGACCCGCGCGTGGCAGAACAAATTGCGGGGCTGTTCATTCTCCCTTTGGCGGGATTGCTGGTCGCCCAGGCAACAGGACTGCTCTTTCTGGATACCGCCCTGATGACATGGATTACGCTGGGGGTAGCGGTTTTGGATGCTGGTTTGTTGGCCTTTTCCGTGCAATTGTTTCAACGGGAAAGTATTCTTACACGATGGAAATAAAAATGAAAAAGAAAATTTGGCTGTTTATCGTTTTGGCGCTTTTGGCACTTCCTTTGGCTGTATTTGCGCAGGACGAAGGTTTGAAAGTGGAGTTTACGCGTGATTGGGGGTATGGCGGTTTTGCGGGAGATATTCAGGGGAAGTTTTCTCTACGCGTGACAGGCCCGGAAACGCTTGTTGAGGTTCGTTATATGCTGGATGATCAGGTGATGGCCGTAATTTCTACGCCTCCCTTTAACTTCCAATTCAATACGGATAATTATGTGCCTGGACCTCATACCTTGAAAGTTATTGGCGTACTTCAAGATGGTACTGAACTTGATGGGCCAGAATATAAGCGCATCTTTCTTTCGGCAGAGGATGCGAATGCTGCGACAATGAAGATCATTTTGCCTATATTGGTGGTGGCTGGTGGTATTACTTTGTTTGCGGTTATTATCCCATTGGTAATGGGGCGTAAGGGGAATTACAAACTGGGGCAATATGGCATAGCGGGTGGCGCGGTTTGTGGACGGTGTCAATTGCCATTTTCAAGAAGTTTGTTTGCACCGAATATGTTGTTTGGAAAGTTACAGCGTTGTCCTCATTGTGGAAAATGGGCGATTGTCCGGGCGGCTTCAGCGCAAGAATTGGAAGAAGCGGAAAAACGCTTTTTGAAAGACGAGGAGGCGGTTGAATTGAATGAGGCTTCCCAAGCTGAGAATTGGAAAAAATCATTGGATGATACTCGTTACGAATGATAGGGGATGCGAAAATTGCGTAAAAGCGAAAGAACCAATGTTATAGACAAAAGATACTCGTCAAGCTAAACTTAATCTATGAATATTCAGACCAGCCTTCCCCAAACCGCAGAGCTTAATTTCCAGTCTACCCGTCAACTGGTTAACCAATTAGCCCGTCTCACTGAAATTAGCGTGACGTTGAACTCAACATTAGATCGAAACGCTTTGTTGAAGTTTATTGTTCAAACCGCGACGCAAGTTTTGGATTGTGAGGAAGCGTCTATCATGCTTTATGACGAGCATCGGGGGGAACTGATGTTCACTGCGACAAGCAACTCAACAGATCAACTGGCTCAAATTCCTGTGCCGCTAGAAGGGAGTATCGCAGGCACGATCTTTCGGGAAAATCGGGCGTTGTTGATTGCTGACGTTGAAAAAGATCCTCGGCACTTCGCTCAGGTAGGGGAGCAGATCAATTTTCGCCCGCGGTCTTTGTTGGGGGTGCCGATGCTGGTGCAGAACAAAGTGGTTGGGGTTCTGGAAGGACTTAATAAGCGCAATGGCACTTTTAATCAACGTGATGCTTACCTTCTTTCCATTATTGCCTCACAAGCCGCAGTCGCGATTAACAATGCGCGTCTTCACTCGCAAATTCAAAACGCTTACGAAGAGTTAAGCCGTGTGGACAAAATCAAAAGCGATTTTATGGCGATTGCCTCGCACGAACTTCGGACTCCGTTGGGGGTGATCCTGGGATATGCCACTTTCTTGAAAGAAGATGCTCAAGGCGAACTTTCTGCACACGCGGAAATGGTGCTCAATGCTGCGCTAAAACTTCGTTCATTGGTCGAAGAAATGACAAACATGAATCTGCTCCGTGTGGGAACCCTTGATTTGCAAAAAAGTGAGGCAATTTTCCAACAGTTGATCTTGCAGACTTACGACGAGATTTCCCCCATGGTGAAAGCCAAAGGACAAAATGTTAACCTTGACTTGCCCTCACAACCGATTAAAGTCCAGGTTGATTCGCTCAAAATACAAAATGTTTTTCTGAATCTGCTTAATAATGCGGTACGTTTTACGCCAGATGGGGGAGAGATTACGATTAAGGTTTATCTGAAAAATACCGAAGTATGGATGCAAATCTCGGATACTGGCATTGGGCTTCCCACTACGGAATTAAAGAAAATCTTTCAGGAATTCTATCAAGTTGAAGATCACATGACGCGCAGGTTTGGCGGGATGGGGCTAGGTTTAGCCATCGCCAAAGGTATTGTAGATGTACATCAAGGGCGGATTTGGGCCGAAAGTGAAGGGATTGGGATGGGCGCAACCTTTTACGTGGTATTGCCCAATGCCGAGTGAGTTAAATCCCCTGGTTTTTTCCCCACGTTTCTAAAGTTTCATCAATTACGTCTAAATACGCATCCAACGCCTGGATGCGGTCTTGGAATGCTTCTCCCCAAAGGCCAAGTTGTTGCTGCATTTTCTCCCAAGCTAAACGGTTGGGATGATTTTCAGATAAGGTTTCGGTAATTGTTAGACTGGTCGTCAATAACGGCCATACGGAGTCGAGGGGCCGCTCGGAGTCCAGTTGGGCGAGGAAGGCTTTTTTGTAATAATTGAGCCTGTAAGGATGTAAATTTACCGGGCAATTCGGCAATTGCTCGAGAGCCTCATATCCGCTTTCCCAGTTAGATAGCCAGCTTTTAAGATCGTCTAGGGGCAGAGTGTTGGCTCCTAAAAGCCCTAACAGCCCTGCGTATAAACCGGGTTTCCCTAATTGCTGGGCGAAGGTGAAAAATTCGGAGAGGTAACGCCGTTCGGATAAGGTTCCTCCGCCGACAGAGGCCACGGCTCCGGCCGCGTCAGCGACCGCGTTCAGGTAGCGGCGCACCTCGGAAAGGCCGGGTTGTCCATCATAAAACTGGAAGGAGAACCAAATCTGACGGGCGGAGGCTAATTGTGTACGGGCACGTTGCAAGACATTATCAGCCCGAAAAAAATGTGCGCGCACACTGGCTTGAGCAAAGTCTAAAAAGTGGCGCGGGTCATGTAAAATCTGACATCCATAAATCACCGGCCCCATTTGAGGGTGGACGCGCAACTCGCGGACCTGATTGTATTCCCGGCGTGTGTGGTGCAAAATGTCCAGGTGAATATCTTCAGTCAAACGGATAATTTCGCGCGGTTGTGGAATTTCGTATTCATGCAGGAAAACCAGGTCAATGTCCGCAGTTCCTCCGAGAACAGGTTCGCCCTCTGTGGCAACAGACCCCGTGAGATACGCGGCGAACAGCGTTCGATTGGCTTTGACGCGTTGGGCAACGGTGTCTTCGGCAATTTTTTGGAGGGTTTGGCGGGTAATACGCATGGCTAAGCGGGAAGCAATTCGGGCTGGAAGGGGGACAATTTAAGGGTTTGACGGATGCGTTCTTCGATCCAGGCCAAATCTTCGGGATTGCGAACAAAGTCTAAATGGTTGGTATCAATAATAAGAACGGGGGTATCTTTTTGCCTTTCGGCGTAATAGGCATCGTAGACTTGGTTAAGCTGGCCGATATATTCCCACTCCATGTTCCGTTCGTAGGGGCGATCTCGTTGGGCAATCCGTTTCATGAGGGTGGAGGTTTCTGCCCGTAAATACACAACCAAATCGGGGCGAGCAATCTTTTCGGCCAAAGCCTCATGAACCCGATGATACATTTCTAGTTCGTCCCCTTGCAAGTTGAGCTGGGCAAAAATGGCATCTTTGCCAAATGTGTAATCTACAATTAAATTTTTTTGTTTGGCAACAAGGTCGAGAATATCCCTTCTTTGCTGGTGGTAACGACTTAATAGAAAGAAGATCTGCGTCTGAAACGCATAGCGCGCACGATCTGCATAAAAACTGGAGAGAAAGGGATTTTCTTCAAAAACTTCGAGACAAATTTCAGCTTCAAAGGCGGCCTGTAACAGGCGCGCCAATGTTGTCTTCCCTACTCCAATAACACCTTCAACAGCCAAGTACATGGGCGCAAGGATACCAGCAATTGAAATTGGACGCAACGGTTATAAGTATCTCCTCCTGTAAATTCATGCTTGACATAACGAAAACGGACGCTAAACTTATATCTACCAGGCACATTTTATGTATCTGGCCCCTTGTGGGTAACTGCTAACCAAAACCACACAAACTATATTTTATTCAACTCAATAAGTGGGCTTTACGCTCTAACTTGGGGCTTCCTGGTTAAGAATGTCAGCCCTGAAAAATAATGGAGGCATATGATGGCTGGTTTAAATCGCGTACAATTAATTGGTAATCTGGGCAAAGATCCTGAGACTCGGTTCATTCCCCAAGGCAGTAAAGTCTGTACCTTTAGTATTGCGGTCAATCGCCGGTGGAAGACAGGCGATGGTGGCGTAAAAGAAGCGACAGATTGGTTTAACGTCGAAGTTTGGGGCCGGTTGGGCGAAATTTGCCAGCAATATCTCCACAAGGGAAGTCGAGTTTATCTCGAAGGACGGTTGAAAACCGCTAAATTTGAGCACGATGGTGAGACTCGGTCTATCACCAAAATTATCGCCAACCAAATGATCATGCTTGAGCGCCGAGCAGGAGAAGATACTGTACCAGGGTTGGATTATGATCTAGTTTTAGAAGATAGCGACGAATAATCCTAGTGGAAAAACGAAAAGAACGAGCCATGTGCTCGTCCTTTTTTTTCTCTTTGGCGTGAGACTCTATCCTATTGGGGAATCTGTTCCAGATCATCCACCATCTTTGCAAGGACATCGAACCCGCCTTGCCAGAATGCGGCGTTATGAATGTCCACGCCTGCTTCTGCCAGGATTTCAGCGGGAGAAGCAGAACCACCCGCGGCCAAAATTTTGAGATATCGGGGCTTGAAAGCCTTGCCCTCTGCTTTGTATTGCTGGTACAGCGAAAGCACGAGGAGCAAACCAAAAGCATATGCATAAACATAGAAGGGAGTCTTGAAAATGTGCGGAATCCCCACCCATTCCCATCGAAAATCATCGTCAATATCCATTGCATCCCCAAATTGGGTTTGCAAATTCTTCCAATATGCTTCCGCCAATTCATCCACCGATGCTCCCTGTTGGATCAGTGCATGGGCTTCCCGCTCGAACAGGGCAAAGAAAATTTGTCGCATAATGGTCGCATACGCATTATCCACCTGCCGGAAGAGCATATCCGTACGGACGTTTTGGTCATCCTCGCGGGCGAGTAGATAATCCACCAGAACCATCTCTCCGAACGTGGACGCCGTCTCTGCAAGGGGGAGGGAAGGATTGACGGTCAGCAGCGGATTGTCAGAGGCCAACATCGCATGAATGGCGTGGCCCAGTTCATGGGCAAGGGTGGCGACATCGCGCGGTTTGTTGTGATAATTCACCAGCACCCAAGGTGTGAGTTCAGGCAAGACCCCAAAACAAAAGGCTCCGTCATCCTTTCCGTGGCGTACCTCACTGTCAATATGCATACTATCAAAGACACGGCGAGCCAGGGTAGCAAATTCCGGCGTGAACTCGCTGAAGGCATCCAAAACCATCCCAATCCCTTCGTTATACGAATAGGCTTTATCTGCATGGGTGACAGGGGCATACAGGTCAAAACGGCGCACACGTTCCATCCCAAGCCATTTAGCTTTGAGACGAAAATATCTTTGGAACACGGTAACGTTATTTTTGGCGACTTCGAGGAGCGTATCAATCACCTTATCAGGAATGTCATTTGCCAGATTCCGTACAGAGATCGGGCTAGCAAATTTTCGTAAATCCACATTTTCGTTGTACCAGTCCCGAACCAGATACTGGTAAATCTGACCAAGAATTGGCCCTTCGCGTTTATAGGTTTCATAGAGCGTGCGAAACGCTTTCTCACGCAAGCCAGAATCCGGCGAAAAGGCAAAAGACATCAACGCATCCCGTGTCAGCATTTGCTTTTCTCCATTTACCTCAAATTCGAACTGAAAACGATTGGTTATCGTGTCATACAGGGTGGTAAGTGCGTTAGGGCCAGTGACGTTTTTGATATTGACGACTTTTTCTTCCAGTTCTGTCAGGGTAAAGGGTTTGAAATTTCGCATTTCGTGCAACCAATATGCGTATACCCCTGTATCCTTCATTAACCGTTCAGCGTTTTCATTGTCTAAATCTTTCCACCAAAGGCTGAAAAACAAAATCCGGTTTTGGAGTTGGGCAAATATCTGCTGCACCTTCCCCATAAACGTTTGGGCATCTTGATTTTGCGTATCTTCTGAAAACCACAATGCGGCAAATCCGTAAATCCGATAAGCCAGCCGGTTGATCGCTTCGGTCTGTGAGACAAAATCCATCAAGGTTTCGGTGGAAATATCAGGGGTCAGTTCTCCGCGGCGAGCCTCGAAGGTTTCTACACTTTTTTCCAGTGTTTCGAAGGCGGCCTTCATCTCCTCGCTCTCGCGTCCTGGGAAGAGATCAATAAGTTGCCAACGGGTTTGCTCATAGGTTGTATTTGTCATCATTTACTCCTGAAAAGAGTTCATTTGCGTGTGAGCCAAAAAAGCCCATTCGCCTGGAAATAGCTAGAGATTAAATCGGATGTGGACAATATCCCCATCCTTGACGATATATTCTTTACCTTCAACGTGAAGCTTTCCCTTCCCCCGGGCCTCCGCCATTCCTCCTAATTCCATCAAATCTTCGTAGGAAACCACCTCCGCACGGATGAACCCTTTCTGCAAATCGGAATGAATCGCCCCTGCTGCTTCCGGCGCGGTCGCCCCCACCGGCACTGTCCAGGCTCGAACTTCATCTTCACCTACCGTGAAAAAGGACTGCACGCCCAAAATCTGGTACGCCATGTGGATCATCCGAGCCAGACTGGATTCTTCAAGTCCGTATTCGGCCATAAATATTTCGGCCTCGTCTGGGGCGAGTTGGGCAATTTCCATTTCTAGTTGGCCGCGCAAGGGGAGCGTTTGCACGCCTTCGCCAGGATTGATCTGAATGGTATCCTGGTCTTCCGCCAAATTGGGAACCACAAGCAAGGGTTTCAGGCTCAAAAAGCCAAACCCGGCGAGGATTTTTTCTTCCTCGGCATTGAGGACTAAATGTCGCAAAGGTTGATTTTCGGAAAGTTGGGCGTTAAGTTTTTCAAAGAGTTCTTTTTCCCGTTGAATGACCGCTTTATCGCGTCCGCCCCCCTTTTTCTTTTCCTCTTCCAACCGTTCCATCTTCCGCTCCACCGCGATTAAATCGTTGAGCAGAAACTCCTCCGCCATCGTTTCTACATCCCGTTGGGGATGCACCGACCCCGCGGGGTGCGGAATATTATCATCGGCAAACGCCCGCACAACGAGGATAAACCCATCCATCTGGGTGAGTTGGTTGAGCAATTGACCGGAGATGCCACTTTGCCCAGCCGCCCCATCCAATCCGGCGATGTCGGCAAATGTTACTTTTGTGTACGTGGTCTTTTTGGGGTTGAACATCGCGGAAAGACGGTCCACGCGTGGATCGGGGACATCTACCACGGATGTGTGAACTTCAAAGCGTCCGCCGCCCATGCTGGTGGGCTGGTTGCCGCGTGTGAGCGCATTAAAAATAGTCGTTTTTCCAGATTGAGGTAAGCCAATGATTCCCAGGCGCATGTGTAATCCTAAAATTGAGTAGTAACGACCGCAGTCGTCCAAGCGGGTTGATCATACGCTACCCCCATAGGCATGTCAATGATTGCGTTCTAAAAATCGTAGTTCATGCAAATCTTGACCCTTCGCCCTTCTCTCGTTATACTAGCCCCCACTTGCCGAAGTGGCGGAATTGGCAGACGCGCACGACTCAAAATCGTGTACCCGGAAGGGTGTGTGGGTTCGATTCCCACCTTCGGCACAAAACGCATCCCATAATGGGATGCGTTTTTGGTTAAGCGCATTTTACATTCCCACGGCGAATTCAGGTTATTCCGGGTTGTCCAGAGACCCAAAAATGTGATAAAGTTAGTTGTCTTTAGCAATATAATCATGATATTGTTGCAAGTTTTTGCCCTCTAATTGTTCTACTTCTTCATCCCTGGAGGTCTTTTCATGGCTACTATCCCTGGCCGAACCGTTGGCGTTATTCTTGGTGGAGGCGTTGGCAAACGCCTTTATCCGCTCACTCGGGACCGCTCGAAACCGGCTGTTCCTTTTGGGGGGAAGTACCGGCTCATAGACATTCCCATTAGTAACTGTATCAATTCCGGTATTCCGCGCATCGCCGTTTTGACGCAATTCAACTCGGTTTCTTTGCACCGGCATATTACCCGTACCTATAACTTTGATGCCTTTCATAGTGGATGGGTGCAGATTTGGGCCGCGGAACAGACTCCCGAAAATACGGCCTGGTATCAGGGCACGGCAGACGCGGTGCGGAAACAAATGCTGGAAATCCGCTCCACCCGCGCGGAGTACGTTGTTATTCTCGCCGGAGATCACCTCTATCGAATGGATTACTCAGAGATGGCGCGTTTCCATGCAGAGAACGAGGCCCAAATCACGGTCGCGGTCCAGCCCGTCCGCACAGATGATGCCGCTCGTTTTGGCCTCCTCAAACGTGATCCCGATTGCCGGATTACCAACTTTATCGAAAAGCCCAAAGACCCAGAGGTCCTCAAAGAGTTTGTGAGCCGGGATGATAAAAAACGGCCTTTCCTCGGTTCGATGGGCATTTATATGTTCAACACCGAAGTCTTGCTGGACTTGCTCGAAAACACCACGGATGACGATTTTGGTGGGGAAGTAATTCCTGGCGCGATTGATAGTCATCGCATTTTTGGGTTTGATTTTGATGGCTATTGGGAAGACATCGGAACCATCCGATCATTTTACGAAACCAACCTGAGTCTAGCCCAACCCAATCCGCCCTTCCAGGTAAACGACCCTGAAAACCCAATTTACACCCGTGCCCGTTTCCTCCCCGGCTCGACTATTGACGGCGCAAAAATGAAGCACGTTCTTCTTGCAGATGGTTGCCGTATCGCCCGCGCCAAAATTCGCAATTCGGTCATTGGTCTTCGCAGTCAGGTTGCTAGTGGTGTAGAGATTCGAGATTCTGTTCTCATGGGCGCAGATTATTACACAGCCCCCACGCCAGATGCACACCCCGACATGCCGCTGGGTATTGCTCAAGACTGCTATATTGAAGGTGCAATCCTTGACAAAAATGTTCGCATTGGTCCAGGCGTCACTATCCGCCCCTTCCCCGTGGGGACAGAAATTGATCATGACAATTGGGTAGTACGTGATGGGATCGTTGTGATTCCTAAAAACACCATTCTCCCCGAAGGAACCTATATCGGCCCATCGGATTAGGGAAAGAAAATCGGACCACAAATTCCCCTGTTCTACCTCATAACTTTCTCAAAATAACCCTCAATAAAAAGAGCCTGCACTCATGCAGGCCCTTTTTATTGAGGAGAATGTATTCTTACGCTATTTCCACTTCTTTCGTGAAAATTTCAAATTTAGGGGGATTTTCAAAGTGTTTCTTCACCGCACACAATTCAGCCGAGCGAATCAGGGCTGGGCGATATTTTTCAGGAAAAGTCGGGGGAACCTGAATTTCCAGGTCTACGCGTTCTACCATCCCAGAAAAGGGATTGCTGCGCATCCGCTGAATAATCCGAATACCTTCGGTGGGCAGACCGCGTTGCTGGCAAAAGCCTAAAACGTAAATCCCTGCACAGGTGCCCATCGAGGCCAGAAACGTCGCAAAAGGCGTGGGGGCCGAGCCTGTACCACCGCCCATCGGGGGTTGGTCTGTTGATACAGTGTACGGGCCAAAATGTGCATCTACACGCGCCCCACCGGGGAAGTCAATAATCATTTCCATGTTTGAATACTCCTATTCATTGGTTTTATTTATAGTTTTGTTTATCTGAAGTTTTGGATGCGTCGTCCGCGAAAAGGTTACAATCTCCCGTATGTTGAATACCTGTGCCCAATACGGTACATACCATCCTGAAAAGATAATCGAACCCGCCCCAAATGAGGCCGTATTGACCACTAGACACGCCTTTGCGAGCCGCCCCGTGTGCGTATACTTCCACCCGTTCGCACGCCGCCCCCTCCTTTTTGTGGGGTTGGCTTGTGCCGAGGCTATGCAGAAAACCAGGCTGTTCGCGCGTCCTAATCAGGCAAGGGGAAAGTATCCAAGAACAGATGAATTTCACTCGCTAATTTACGGAACATAGCGCGCTGGAAACGTCCCCAATTACGTTATTAGACATAACAAAGACCCCCTCAGAAGAAACAACTTACCATATGAAACAATGGATTCGAGAAAAACTTGCGGGCTTTATTCTTGATACTGACGCTAATTAAGCCAAAACCCTCGTTGGCTTTTCCCCTCATCTTTACTCAAACGTTTGATTAAAGCTACTTCCCTGCGGTAAAGCTCAATCACAGCATGAAGCATTTGATCGATGTGTTCGATTTCCAAAATTTCCTGTTTTTCTGATGGGGGAATTTGCAGCAAATAGGTAGCGAGAAAAGCTAAACCTACAGGCTCATTGGGAATGTATCGGGCGTCCATTTGCGAATTGGTCGCTTCAGCAAGCGCAACGAAATAACGTTTCACCCAATCACGCAACGGTTGGGCCGTAATTTCCAGAGTAGTTTGATCTTGTCCCGTGTAAGGAAATGCTTCAACTTCTCCTGATAGATAGGGATAACTGATGCGATCCAGCGAGTGGATACGAAAGCGTTCGCGCCCAATCGCCGTGATATCGTACCGTTCATCGGGGGTAGGATCAACCTGCACCAATTGAGCAGTGCAACCAATCAAATACGGCTCTGCCAATGGCCCTAAAGCTTCGCGTCCGTGCTTGATCAATACAATACCAAATTTTTCTCCCGTTTCTAAACAACGTTTGATCATTTGTTTGTAACGCGGTTCGAAAATATTTAAACGCAGTGGCAAACCGGGAAAAAGCACTGTATTTAATGGAAAGAGCGGAAGACTGAACATGCCAGGATTATAAAGCATAACCCCTCTGGTGCGAATTCTTACTGCAAATTTGGATATGTTTAGTTTGACAACTCTATTTTGGCGCGTTATAATGCCGCTCGTCCGTTGTAGCCGAGTTTTTACAAAAGGAGTCCGATGATTAGTTCCGTGTGAATGTGATTACGGTTAAAAAAAAACCTTATGTGAGAAGAATCGGCTGCGCCGCGAGCATCAGCCGATTTTTTTTATGGAAAGCTTTGTGCTTTATATCTTTTTAAATTAGGAGACATAATTTGACTACTGTAACTCTTCGCTCCAACGAAACCGAAGAACAATTGTTTAAACGTTTTCGGGCAAAGGTTGCCCAAAGTGGGGTTTTGCGCGAAGTTCGCCTCAAACGTTGGTATGTTCCCAAGAGCGAAACCCGGCGGCTGGCTAAACAAAAGGCTATCCGATTACACCAACGGCGACAGCGCAAGCAAGATGAAGCTGGCTAGGAGCTTTTATGGCCAAAAATGATGACAAAATCCAACTGGATGGCATGATCGTTGAAGCCTTACCAGGAACACAATTTAAAGTACAACTGGATAACGGTCATCATGTCCTGGCGTATTTGTCCGGCAAAATGCGAAAATTCTATATCCGTATTTTGTTGGGGGATCGAGTGCGCGTCGAAATGTCTCCGTATGATCTCACCCGGGGGCGGATTGTTTACCGCTTTAAACAACCAGGGGCCAGAACAATGGAAGAAGATATTGAGGCCTAATCCTGGCTTTTTAAGACTCCCGACCATTCCGGTAGGGAGTCTTTTATTTAAGCATGAAAATTCTGGACTCCGAACCCAACCTGACACTTACCCCCGCACAAATAGACGCGTTTACCCAATACGCGGAATTGCTCCACACCTGGAATCAAAAATTTAATCTGACGGCCATCCGTACCCAAGAGGAGATTTGGTCGCGTCATTTTCTGGATTCCCTCACCTGTCTACGTGTGATGCTTGGAACGCCTCTAGCAAAGGTTATTGATGTTGGAACAGGAGCTGGATTTCCGGGGTTGGCGTTAAAAATTGCATACCCGGAGATGCATTTGACCCTGGTAGAAGCCGTCGGTAAAAAAGCTGCTTTTTGTGCGGAGGTAACCCGCGCATTGGGATTGGAAAATGTGGAAATTCTTACGGCACGCGCAGAAGAATTGGGGCAAAAGCCCGTGCACAGAGAACAATACGATTGGGCCGTCGCCCGCGCCGTCGCCCCGCTCCCAATTTTGGCTGAATATTTATTGCCGTTGGTCAAAACAGGTGGACGGATGTTAGCGCAAAAGGGGAAGGAGAGTGCGCTGGAAATTGAACAAGCGGAAAATGCTATCAACACCCTGGGGGGAACGCTTACACAAGTGGTGCCGGTAGTCCTCCCCAGTGCGGAAGCCCACACCCTGATTGTCATAACGAAAACACGCCCCACCCCGGACCGCTATCCCCGACGGGTGGGCGTTCCGGCCAAACGTCCACTCTGAGCCTTAGTCTCCCGGATTTTTGATCGCCCCCACCAACCGCTCCACGAGCGCCTCAAATTCGTCGTCATCTGTCATATCCAGCATCAAGGTTGCACGGATGTCAAGACGCACCTGACTGATGTCCAACTCCGGGTCGCGAATGATACCGATAAGACGCACTTGACTCTTTTCCAGCCCGAGTTGTTTTGCCATTACATTTTCCAGTTCTGTGAAGTTGCTTTGCAGGTATAGTCCAGTGATTACCGCAATAGTAAACCGGCTTTCCTCCACGGCGCGGGCCATTTCGGGAATGAGTTGGGCACCTAGCTGGAAATCCCGATAATCAATCAAGGCACGCAAACCCTTTGCTTCCAGCGCGGGAACAAGAGTTTTTCGTACCCAGCTTTTATCCGGTTCTTTGTGGCGATAAGAAACAAAAAAATCATAAGGGGTAGATATCATGGTGCTCCAGAAAAAGGTTGAAATTACAAAGGCACTCGATTCTTAAGGAACCCACTGCGGGGCATACCCTTCGATCACCAGTTGAAGAGGATTGCTTCCATCCACATTGATCATCCACAAAGCGGGAGGAACCTCCGGTGCGGTGCGATGGGCTTTTACAAACGCGATGATCTGGCTATCGGGGTTCCATGCGAATGAGGCGTGAGAATAAAACTCATCGTTCGTCAACGGGTGGGCATTAGACCCATCCGGGGACATGAGCCATAATTGGCGGCCCGGGGTCCAGCGATTGGCATCGAGATATTTTCGCGCAAAAGCTAACCATCGCCCGTCCGGAGAATAGGCTGGGGAGGTGTCTTCAACAGGTTCCGGACCGGACAAATCGTTGAGAAGACCGTTAAGCGGCAAAAAAGCAAACAAACGGCTAGTATCGGCCTCTATATCCGAGGTAGGGACGGTGAAAAAATCCCCGTTGATGGTCCATGCACCAGGTTCACCTAAAGTATTGGGCAAAGAAGCCAAAATCGTTCCGGTAGGATCCATAATTTGAAAGGCTTGCTTTTCCCCATCGTAAAAAGCCAAGCTGCCGTCGGACGACCATTGAGGGCGTGTCCCAAAAGCAAGACGAACGGGTTCACCCCCATCCAGGGGCAATAACCAAATGTCTCCGCGTGAGGTGTTTTCGTAAGCCAACCATTTGCCATCTGGGGAAAGTTGAGGAAGCGCACACAAATCCTGGACACAGGTCAATATCTCCACTTTGGTGCGCGTGAGCATATCCAAACGCCACAAACTGCTCCCGCCCGCCTCGTTCATTGCGCTGAAATAAAGGGCCAACCCTTTTTCCCCAACGCTGAATTCTAAGACCCCGCCCGTCTCCGTGAGTTGGACCACGGTCCCACCTACCGGATCAAGCATGTACAGATTTGCCGAGCCATTTGCGGGCCAGAGATAGGCCAGCATGGTACGGGCAATGGTGAATGACCAGGTTTGCGTCTCGGTCAGCGGCATCCCAAGTGAGGAACGTGCCCCTGTACCGAGGGCGGCAGTGATCGTCGCCCCGCCTGGCCAGGGTTCTGTGGGCGTGAAGGTGAGGATGTTCCCCTCCCAGGTGTAGGAGCCAGGATGGGCGGGAGTGAGCGTCAGATTTTGTTCAACGGCGGCGTGATTCATCGCGCGGGAAAAGGTGAGATGGATAGGGGCCAGGCCAGGGACAGCGAGCGTATCCGGGGCAGGAAAGATTTCGGTTACGGTGGGGCGTCCGCGGGCGAGCGGTAGGCCGCCTGCGAGCAGAATCAGTAGGAGGATAGGGATCAGAATCAGCCAGCGGGGAAATGTTCGACGGCGGAAAAGCATATTGCCTGTCATTATACCTAACGAACAGCGTTCCTTAAGGAACACAAGATTTGTAATTACGCACACTCAAAGAGGCAAAACTCAAAAAAAAGGATGAAAAGGGGGGTGTTCATTCTTTCTCTAATCTTTTTTTTCGGAACTTCCTACTCTAGGTGAGTAGTTACCAAGATTTAATCTTGCCCGATGTAATTTGCGAAATTACCCTACATTTTCAACAAGTTGAGGTTACAATCCCGCCCGATGAAAAATTGGAAGTTTTGGCTTGGTGTTTTGATTAGTGTGGTCTTCCTTTGGGTATCTCTTCGGGGGTTGAAGTTGGAAGATTTTTGGTCAGCAATGAAAGCGGCTAATTATTGGTGGCTGATTCCTGGGGTCGCCGTTTATTTTCTGGGTGTGTGGGCGCGGGCATGGCGTTGGCATTATCTTTTGCGTCCGGTGAAAGCGATTCCTACACAAACGATGTTTCCTATTGTGGCAATTGGGTACATGGGTAATAACATTTACCCGGCCCGTGCGGGAGAAGTACTCCGCGCGGTTGTTCTGAAACGGCGTGAAGGTGTGCCTGTTTCGGCGTCACTAGCAACGATCATCGTGGAACGGATTTTCGACGGGGTGGTGATGTTGGCGTTTGTGTTTTTGAATTTGCCCCGGTTAGCAGATTTGACCGGAGATTCGGGGTTTGTAGGGAATATTCAGCAGGTGGCTGTGATTGGCACGGTGGTATTTGCTTTGGCATTAGGGGTGTTTTTGCTGGCGGCGATGTTTCCGCAACCAGCCTGGCAGGTGAGCATCTGGGCAATCACCCATTTGACGCCGCACCGGTTCCACGAATCATTGTTAGGTATTGCAGGAAAATTTTTAGATGGGCTGGCCTCGCTCCGGTCACCGTGGAATGCCCTGATGGTATTTTTGACTTCAGTAGTGATCTGGCTGTTTGAGACGGGGAAATACTGGTTTGTAATGCACGCGTTCCCATTTCAGGTGGACTTTTTCACATTGATGCTGATGAATGGGATTGTTAATTTGGCAACGACGATTCCCTCAGCCCCCGGGTATGTGGGAACGTTTGATGCACCGGGGATCGCAGTGTTGAAGGCGGCGGGGGTGGATGGGGCGGTGGCGGCAGGGTACACGTTGGTGTTGCACGTTGCTTTATGGGTACCGATTACCGCGCTGGGGGCTTATTACCTGGCGCGGGAAGGCATTAAGTGGGGCGAAGGGATGCGGCAGGAAATTCAACCACAAACATAATTTTTTAAGGAGTTACGATGTCTCAATCTCTCATTCTCTTTTCTTCTTTGGCTGGTGGGTTGTTTGAGGAAACACATCCCCCGATGGACGCGATGACCATTAACTTTGGTTTGACTCCCTTTGGTGTGATCGTTGTGGTGCTGTTGATCATTCTGTTGGCATGGGTGGCGATGAACGTCCAGGCAGGGCGGGCCGATTTGCACGCCGCGGCGGAACATGGCGAACACCATGCCGACGGTGGACACGATGCCCACGGACATTAATCCGGCACGGTAAAGTAAATCGTCGCGCCTTCGCCGGATACCCCTTCCGCCCAAACCAGCCCTCGATGGCGTTGAATAATGCGCTGAACCAGCGCCAACCCCATCCCTGTGCCTTCATAGGTTCCGGGTAAATGGAGCTGTTCAAAATTGCGGAAGAGTTTATGGGCATAGGCCATGTCAAACCCGATGCCATTATCCTGCACGTAGAAAATCCGCTGGGCATCCTGTTGAATTTCATCGAACAAGATACAAGCGTCAGCCCGATGGACGGTGAATTTCCAGGCGTTTTCGAGTAATTCATCTATTACCACCTGAAGCATTTCCTGATCGCCGTAGGCGACTAGTCCGGAACGCAATTTGAAATCAACAGTGTGATTTGGATAGCGGTCATGCAGTTTGGCTGCTGTCCGGGCAGCGAGTTCACTCAAATCTATTTTGGTGTGGTGCATCTCCTGGCGATTAAGTTGGATAAGCCGGATGAGGTCGTCCAACAAAGCCCCCATCCGTTGAGATGCAAGTACGATTTTTTGCAAGTAGGTTTGTTCAGCAGCGGGAAGCGTCCCTGAAAATTCATGCAAGAGAATGTTAGCGTAACCGTTAATGGCACGGACCGGGGTGCGTAAATCGTGCGAGGCTGTGTACGAAACGTTTTCAATTTCCCGAAGAGCCTCTTCTAGCTTTTGCGTGCGTTCTTGCACACGTGCTTCTAATTCCGCGAGGTGTTGTTGCTCGCGCTGGCGCAGATGTTCGTCACTTTGCTGGCGTTGGATGGCTGCGCCAAGCGTGCTGGCGGCAATTTGAAGTGCGTCAATTTCAACCGGTGCCCAGTCTCGCGTCTGCTGGTAGTCGTCAAATCCAATATTGCCCCACCATTCATTGTTGGCAAAAATGGGAACATTAATCAATGAATACAATCCTTGCTGGGCAAAGATTTCTGCCTCAGCCGGGGCCAAGGTGCTGAGATTGGCATAATAGACCTTCCCGGAACGCATAGTCTCATACCATTCGAGATCTTCATCGAGGGGAACTGCCTGGTAAAGCGGGTTTTCCTGGTCAGAGGGAATGCCGGGGGCAGCCCATTCAAAACGCAAAGACGCGGCCGGAAGGCCTGCAGGTGTGGAGTGATTCTCAAAAATAAAGACATGCGAGGCCTCGGTAGCCTGCCCCAATTGTGCTAAAACTTCATTGATGACCCCTCGCCACTCCTGAGTCCGTAAGAAAGAATGGGCGGCAAAGGTGGCGGCTTGTAGAATAGCGTCTCGGCGCGTTAAGGCTTCATCATTCTGTTTACGCTGAATGGCGGCAGCCAGGGTACGAGCCGCAATTGTAATGGCCTCGATTTCTGCTAAAGACCAGGTCCGCGTTGAAAAGAAATCGTCGAACCCAATGACCCCCCACCAGAGTGCATCAAGCATAATCGGCGCTTCCACAAGCGATTTGAACCCGCGTTCCCGGTAAAAAGTTCGCTCTTCTGCCCCCCAGAAGGTCACATTCCCCTGACACACCTCACCACGGGCAAGCGCCTCATACCACGGTTCGGCATCAAGCCCGAATACATCGATATTCTGAAATTCTGAGTCATTGATTTCCGGTTTCATCCCTTCTGCAACCCATTCATACCGTTGTGAAAGCACTTGGGTTCGGTCGGGCAAAACATGGCGCTCGAAAATGTAGGCATGGGAAGCCTGGGAGGCTTGTCCCAGGCGAGCTAATACCGCTTGAATTTCTTTGCGCCAATCTTCCGTTTGCAAAAAACGCTGGGCGGCAAAGTTAACCGCTTGCAAAATTGCATCGCGACGGTGGAGAGCCTCCAGATTTAGCTGGCGTTGGATTCCAGAGCCGAGCGTACTGGCGATGATCTTCACCGCATCTATTTCAGCAGAAGTCCACATCTCTGGATGGAGATTATCTTCAAAGTGCATAATCCCCCACCACTGCGTTTCAACAAAAATAGGCACTTGAACAAAAGAAAGCAATTCTGGTGGATAAATCTTATTTTCCAAAGGGGATAGCTGGGCGCGCGTCCGGCCATAAACTTCCCCGGCTTTCATTAGCTCTTCCCATTCTTTGAGTTCTGGAATATGGATGGGCATATTCCGCGCGTGGGTAGAATTGCGCTTGTTGATTAGGGCAGGTGCATTCCATTGATAGCGTAGCGATGTAACCTGCGTGCCTTCTTCCAAAATATGATTCTCAAAGATCGCCACATACGAAGCACGTGTCGCCTGTCCCAACGCCCCTAAGATTTGCTCCATCTCCTCTTGCCAGTCTGTAGCCTGCAAAAATTGCTGGGTCGCGAGCGTGGCCGCTTGCAAGACAGCATCCCGCTGACGCAGGGCTTGTTCGGTTTTTCGGCGTTCACTCACTTCCCGGCGTACTTTGCCGAACATTTCATTCATCATTTTTACAGAAACGATCACAAACAAGGCCATGCCTAAGAACAGGGCCGTGAAATTAAACCCATCGGTCAAGGTCATCGCGGGCCACGTTGGGTCGCTAAACAACCACCCTGCCTTTTGCGCCATGCCGACGCCAAAAACAGCCAAGATGCTATAAACCGTAACCCACATCACCGTCCAGCTATCCAGCAAAAACCCTGCGACAACAATATTGATCAAAAAAATATAAGTGTTCGTTGAGCGTGTCGTTCCTAATGCCACCATCCCCGAGGTGACAAACCCTAAAGCCAGGCAAACCCACAACACACTCGCCAGGTAAATTTTCCCCTGATGAATTAGCCCCCGAATATAAAAGGCAACTACAACACCAACGGCACACGCCCAATAAACAAAGGCAAACGGTTTTGACGCGACCATATTGCCGAAAACCATCAGCGGGATCGCAACGAATACCGCAATAACTAAGGCATTCAATAACTGGGCACGTCGCGTTTTGTCCTCATCCTCAAAAACAGGGGGCTGGAAGAAATGGAAAAGGTTAGACATCACCTTAAGACCTTGAACTATTTTAATCTATCTTTTCTTTTATAATCCTTTGGATAAAGTTCGCGTCCGTTGAAATTGAAACTTTTACAACCCTCTCTAGTCCCGAACATGGATCGCACCCCCAAAACTCCCGTTGCCCTTCTTCTCCTCGCCACCTTCACGCTGACCGCGACCTTCCTCCTCGCCCGGACCGGGCCGGGTTCGCTAACGGAAGTCAGTGTCCTACCTCCCACCGTTCCCGCCCCCGTTAACCAAACTGGTGCCTGGTACGCCGTCTACTTCACCGACCGGACGCTGGACGGGTTCAAAGGCGGCCCGGACGAACCCCTCGTCGAAGCGATTGATCAAGCCCAACTCAGTGTGGATGTCGCCGCCTATGATCTATCCCTGTGGAGCGTGCGCGATGCCCTCTTGCACGCCTACGCCCGCGGCCTGTCCGTGCGCGTGGTCATAGAAGCGGACAACGCCGACCGCGAGGAAGTCCAGCAGTTGATCGACGCGGGCATCCCGGTCGTGACCGACACGAGCGAGGATGGCTGGATGCACGATAAGTTCATCATTTTGGACCGGCAAGGGGTATGGACCGGCTCGATGAATTACACCCTCAACGATGCGTATCGGAACGATAATAATCTGATCTGGATCAGCAGCCCCGAGGTGGCGGAGGTGTACCGCGCGGAATTTGAGGAGATGTTTGTGGAGGGTATCTTCGGGGCGGCGTCCCCGCGCGAGGCGGGAGGGCGGAAGTTCACGGCGTCCGGTGGAAACGTGGAGGTGTGGTTTTCCCCGGATGATGGGGTCAGCGCTCGGATCGTCGAGCTAATCCAGTCGGCGGAAGTCAGCATCCATTTCCTGGCGTTTTCCTTCACCTCGAACCCAATTGCGGACGCGATCATCGCCCGCGCGGAGGCGGGTGTTTTGGTGCAAGGGGTGTTCGACGAAAGTCAGTTGGACAATCCCGGCGGCGAGTTCGCCCGGATGCTAACCGAAGGGCTGGATGTGCGGCTGGATGCGAACCCGGACAAACTGCACCACAAGTTGATTGTGATTGATGGGAAGATTGTGATTACGGGTTCGTACAATTTTTCGGCGAGTGCGGAGACGCGGAATGACGAGAATGTGGTGATTATTTTCGATGAGGCGGTGGCGCAGGCGTATTTGCAGGAGGTCCAGCGGGTGGTGGGGGAGACGGAGAAGTAAGGGGAGATGAGGTAAAATTAAAGCGATTTTCACTAGGAGTTCTCATGCCTTCCAAAATCATCAATGGGTACAAAATCCAGTTTTATTCCGCTGATCAACACGAACCAGCGCACGTCCATGTTGTGAGAGCGGAAAAACGCGCCAAGATATGGTTGTTTGATCTCTCGGTTGCCTGGAGTAGTAACTTTAACAAGCGCGAATTGAATCAAGTTTTGGATATTTTGCATGAACACCAGCAAGAATTAACGGAGTGGTACCATGGCTTCTTTTCCTAAAACGCGAATTTTGAATGCTTTTTTCAATAATAACCTTCTAACCGTAGCATTAAATGATGGCCGTATCATCATTTTTCCTTGTTATGAGATGAAGTGGCTCATCCGAGCTACGCCTGAACAACAACAGGATTTTGAAATTGAATCGGATGGGTATGGCGTGTGGTGGAATGAATTGGATGATGGGATTGCGCTGCACCATATTCTCAGCCCTGCGACAGTGCCTGGGTTGGCGGCTGCGGCGTAATTTTAAAACTCTTCATTCGACAGCTTCTTTGTACCGGCAATGTTATCCGTTGTGCGGTAGTCTGACAGCGATTTCCTCTTCACCAAGACAAGTAGATGTAACAACGCCCTTCTGGTGACAACGTCACTAGAAGGGCGTTGTTTTACCTGGACGGAACCGTCGTCCATTGATTTGAATGAATCCAAGAATATATAGCGGAGATTTAGGGGCAGATTGTGCAATTTGGGAAAGGCACAATCAAGTAAAATAGACATTATTCCCATCACCCCGCCACGAGAGGAGAAAACCTATGGACCCTGTCTCAACCGCCATCATCGCCGCGATCACCGCGGGTGCGACTGCTGGCCTGACCGATGCTAGCAAAGAAGTTATCGTCGACGCGTATAAAGCCCTCAAAGCCAAGCTTATAGCAAAATTCGGCAAAAAGAGCGGAATCGTTCAAGCTGTCAAAAGTCTGGAACAAAAACCCGAATCCGAAGGCCGGGCAAAAACCCTTGAAGAAGAAGTGGTTTCTGCAAAAGCAGACAAAGACCCCGACATCCTCACCACAGCCCAGGCGCTACTAGACCTGTTCCAAAAACAATCGGATGGCGGACAATATACCCAAACCGCAAAAGGCAAATATATCGCCCAGGCCGCTGGATCAGGTTCCACAGCTACTGTCAAAGTGAATAAAACAGGGGAGAAATAATACTTGTCAAACGGCGAAAACCAACCTCGTCAAATTGCCATTGGACAAAATATTGCCCAGGCTCTTGGCGATGGGGCTAAAGCTTTTGTCAATGTTTTCACAGGAGGAACAGAAGAGGCGCGTGCCCTTCGCAACCGCCAAACCATGCTCAAAAAAGTGCATGATTTTTGGGTCAAGGGCGTTTTAGAACAATCCCTTTATGGAGAAATTATCCGTTTAGGTCTCATGACTGCTCCTCAAGCTGTGGAGCACCACCCGTGGGACATGATTCTACAAACCCCTGAGCAATCCGAACAATTGCTTCCCGCGGGCACAAAGATAATCGATGTCTTTGAAGAAATAGGACAAACCTTACTCATTTTGGGCGAACCTGGTTCGGGAAAAACGACAATGCTGTTGGAACTCGCCCGCGATACGATTACCAGGGCGGAAGGAGACCCCAACCAGCCGATTCCTGTGGTCTTCAACCTGTCATCTTGGGCAACGAAGCGGAAGGAACTCGGCGCGTGGCTTATAGATGAACTCAAAATTCGCTATAAAGTTCCCGATAAGATTTCTAAATCATGGATGGAAAACTATGAGCTTCTGTTACTCTTGGATGGATTAGATGAAGTCAAGCAAATACATCGGGACGCCTGTATCCAAGCAATCAATCAGTTTCGGGAGAACCATTTGGCCTCAATGGTGGTTTGCAGCCGCACTCAGGATTATAGGGCTTTGACTGAAAAGCTAAACTTCGAAGGAGCAGTTGTATTACAGGAACTTACGAAGATACAAACGGATAGATTCATCAAGAGCATGAAACTTTCCGATGGGGTGCGTGAGCGATTAGAAAACGACGCGGAGCTAAGAGAACTGACAACTTCACCCTTGATGTTGAGCATTTTTGCCCTGGCCTATCAGAAAGCTTCAGCAGAATCGCTTCAATCATTGCAGACAACCAGCGATTACCGCAAACATCTTTTTGATACCTATATCCAAAAGATGTTTGCGCGGCGCGGGAAAAACCTACCTTATAAAATTAATGAGACCCGCCGCTGGCTGAATTGGCTTGCATACAAGATGAAGGTTCAAGATCAAACCATCTTCTTACTCGAAAGAATGCAGCCCTTTGAACTCCTCGAAGGAGGGATAGCATTATCAACCTACAAACTGGTTGATAATGCTTTGTTGTTTCTTGGTTTGTTATTTGATTCTGAAATTAATATTGTTACCGTAGAATCGTTAAATTTTTCGTGGGGTAAGCTGCTATCGACCCTGCTTTTAGGGCTGGTTTTGGGGGCGAGTGGAGGTCTGGCTGTTGGGCTGGTTGCTGGCTTGTATGGTGGGGCTACTGTTGGGTTGTATATTGGACTTATTAGTTTGGTTATTGGGTTATTTGTTGGATTGGTTGGTGGGTTGTATAGTGGGTTGTTTTACGAGCCGGATAATAAGGAAATTCCTATGAAGAAAAGCCCTAATGAGGGAGTGCGACGATCTGGATTCAATGGGCTGATTGGAGGGCTGATTGGAGGAGTGATTGGTGGCTCGCTTTTGGGGTGGGTTGATAGGCTAGTTGGCGGATTGGCTTTAGGATGGGTTGGTGGGTTGGTTGGTGGGTTGGTGGGTGGGTTGGCTTTTGGCCTACGCACCGTTCTTAGACACTATACACTTCGGCTCATTCTATGGCGGCAAGGATATATTCCTCTCAAATACGTTCATTTCTTGGACTTTGCCGCCGAGCGCCTTTACCTGCGGAAAGTGGGTGGAGGATATATTTTTATCCACCGGATGCTGTTGGACCATTTTGCTGATATGTACCAGAACGAAATTGACCATAATACACATAAATCAACTTCAAAATGAACTCAGAAAAAGATTTTTCAGTTTCTATGAAAATATGGGATTGGATTTCAAAAGTATTCCAAGATGCCTTAAGTAAAGTTGTTGTTACTTTACTTATTACTTATCTCCTTCCTTTTTTAGCAACAGCACTTCTTTCAATTCCACTGAGTAAGATGTATTTAGTTCCTCTTTGGGTAATTTTATTAACGGGTTCGACATTATTGGTCAGTTTGATTTATCTTACAAATAATTTGATTAGAACAAAAAAAGCGAAAAGCCAAACTGAACAAGAACCAGAATTAGAGGAAATTCCCATCATATTTGAAAAGTTTCCCAGAGAATGGCGCGGAAAATTCCTGTTGAAAGGTAAAGAGTGGAAACCCCAAAGCGATTTAGAGGTTTATTGCACAAACCATAAACTAAAGTTAATCATTCATCGAGACCAGTACCTGAACTTTACTGGAAAGCCACACGATAAAGCAACTTTTACTGAATGTCCCGACTGTAGAAACGAGAATACTATATATCAGGATAAAGAATGGCCTCATTGGCCTCCTGGTTTGGCAATTCATACCCCTACATACTGGCCCGAACTAAAACAGGAAATACTCAATAGAATGGAAAGGGAATTACAAAAGAAGGAAATAAAACGATAATTCTTGCCAAAATAAATCCTTACCAGAATCCCCCACTGTGGGGATTTCCGTTTTAATTTGGGATATACTTAAAATCTGTGTAAACTTGTACTGAGCAGCGATACATCGCTTGTCGAAGTATCCGTCCAATCCGTAAAATCCGCGTTCCATTCCCCTTCCCCATGAACCCTGCTTCCCACTTCTCCCTCGGCCGCCGCTACGACCCCGCCCTCTCTGAAACCACGCGCGACCTCCTCCTCTACGACCCCGCCGACCTCACCACCCACGCCGTCGTCGTCGGCATGACCGGCTCCGGCAAAACCGGGCTGTGCATCGGCCTGCTCGAAGAGGCCGCCCTGCAAGGCATCCCCGCGCTGATGATTGACCCCAAAGGCGACATCACCAACGCCCTCCTCCACTTCCCCCACCTCGCCCCCGCCGACTTCCAACCCTGGGTCAACGCCGACCTCGCCCGCCGCACCGGCAAAACCGTCGAACAAGCCGCCACCGAAGCCGCCGACCTCTGGAAAAAAGGCCTCGCCCAGTGGGACATCCCCCCCGAACGCCTCCAAAAACTCGCCGACTCCGCCCACTTCACCGTCTACACCCCCGGCTCCGATGCGGGCATCCCCGTCAGCATCCTCGCCTCGCTCAAAGCGCCGTATTCCTCCGCTTTGGGAGGAACAATCCCCTGGCAAGAAAACCGCGAACTCCTCCGCGAAAAAATCTCCGGCACCGCCACCGCCCTCCTCGGCCTCGTCGGCCTCGAAGACATAGACCCCGTCCGCTCCCGCGAACACATCCTCCTCGCCAATATTTTTGAAAATGCCTGGAGCCAAAACAAAGACCTCGACCTCGGCGAACTCATCCTGCAAGTCCAAACCCCGCCCTTCCAAAAACTCGGCGTCTTCGACATCAACACCTTCTTCCCGCCCAACGACCGCTTTGGCCTCGCCATGCTCCTCAACAACATCCTCGCCGCCCCCACCTTCCAGGCCTGGATCGAAGGCGAACCCCTCGACATCCCCGCGCTCCTCTACACCCCGGACGGCCTCCCCCGCCACACCATCTTCTACCTCGCCCACCTCACCGACAGCGAGCGCATGTTCTTCACCACCCTGCTCCTCGCCGCCCTCGAAACCTGGATGCGCGCCCAACCCGGCACCCCCGCCCTCCGCGCCCTCCTCTACTTCGACGAAATCTTCGGCTACCTCCCCCCCGCCCGCAACCCCCCGTCTAAAAACCTCCTCCTCCGCCTCCTCAAACAAGCCCGCGCCTTTGGCCTCGGCCTCCTCCTCGTCACCCAAAACCCCGTTGACCTCGACTACAAAGCCCTCGCCAACGCCGGAACCTGGTTCATCGGCAAACTCCAAACCGAACGCGACAAAGAACGCCTCCTTGACGGCCTCGAAGGCGCAACAGGCGGCAACTTCAACCGCGCCACCTTCAACACCCTCATCTCCCAACTCGGCAAACGCGTCTTCCTCCTCCACAACATCCACCAGCCCGAACCCCTCCTCTTCCAAACCCGCTGGACGATGAACTACCTCGCCGGCCCCCTCACCCGCGCCCAACTCCCCGCCCTCAACGCCTTATCTGCTGAAAAATCCGAACCTGCCTCGGACATGATCCCCGCCGCCGCAGAAGTCATCGCCCCCCTGCCTCCTTCCACCCCCCTTGCCCCCGCCCTCGCGGGTTCCGGCCCCCCAACTTCCGTCCCCTCCATTAAGAATTCACAATTGCCAATTCACAATTCACAATTTGCCTCCCCTTCTCTCCTTATCTCCTCTTCTCCCCTCCCCGGCAGTGAAACCCGCCCCTCCCTCCCCGCCAAAGTCACCGAGTACTTCATCCCGCACACCCTCACCCTCTCCCAGGCCGCGGAAGGGCGAGACGGGCGGGAGGCTATCTCATCTTCCAAATCAAACACCCTTCCCGCCCGTCTCGCCCCTGACGCTGAACCCCTCGGCATCCTCTACCGCCCCGCCCTCCTTGCCCAGGCCGAAGTCCGCCTCCTCAACCGCAAATACAACCTTGACTACACCCTCGAAAAAACCGTCTCCGTCGTCGAACCTGACCCGCGTGGTCTCCTTCAATGGGAAGAATTTGAAGTCACCTCAATAGATGCCCGCCGCCTCGACCGGGGTCCCGTCCCCCAATCAAGGTTCGCCCCCCTCGAAGGCCCGTTGGCCGAAGGTACGTGGTACCCCGCCCAACAAACCGATTTCCTCGAATGGGTGTATCGCCGCGCCGAAGTCACCGTTCGCGCCAACGAACCCCTCAAGGTTTATGCAGGCCCCAACGTTTCCCAGGCCGAATTTCGCACCCTCTGTTCCAACGCCGCCCGCGCGGGTCGCGAAGCCGAAATCGCCAAAGCCAGTACCACCCACGACCGCAAAATCGAACAACTCAAACTCAAACTCCAGCGCGAAGAACGCGAACTCGAATCTGACAAATCCGAACTCTCCCAGCGCAAAATGGAAGAAATGGGCACCCACGCCGAAAACGTCTTCGGCTTCCTCACTGGCTCCAAACGGCGCACGATCTCCTCCTCCCTCTCCAAACGGCGCATGACCGAAAAAGCCAAAGCCGACGTGGAAGAATCCATCGACGAAATCGCCAGCCTCAAACGCCAAATAGAAGACGCCGAACGCGAAAAAGCCAACGCCCTCGAAGACATCAACCGCCGCTGGTCTGACCTCGCCGACGATTTCACCGAAATTCCCATTCAGCCTTATAAAAAAGACATCCGCATCGAACTCTTTGGCCTGGCGTGGTATCCTTACTGGCTCGTGGAAACCGAAGGAGAATTTATTGAACTTCCCGGCTTTGGTTCGTAATCTCATGTTTTGTGTTATTCGTCGAACATAACACAGACCCTAATTTAGGGAAAATACTCATGTTCAACAATGGTCCCGAAGATAAACTCCAGTCTCGTTTTTTTGTAGATCAAACGCGCGGAAAAAGTGACCGTGCTGTTGCCATCGAGGCGATTGTCCTGCTGGATATGCACCTGATTCAGCTTCTCCTGGCCTTTATGGTGCGCGACCCTGCCGAAGTTAGCGACTTATTGGGGGAAGATCACCCCTTGGGGTCGTTCAGCGCCCGGATCCGGGCCGCGTATTGCCTGGGATTGATCAGTCTGGATGAGCGAGATGATTTGTGGATGTTGAAAAATATCTGGGAGTTTTTCATACACCAGATGGAAGACATTTCATTTTCTCACGAACCCCTGCGAGCCTGGTGCCATACGCTCAAACTTCCTCTGCGGCTCATGTATAACGGGGATAATCACACTGAACGTCGTTTGTTTGTGTTCACTTCCGCCATGTTAGTACATTTGCTCTCCATTCGCATCCAACAAGCGGAAGAAACTCGCCGTACCGTGCCACACGAGTTTTCGCTGATCGAGCATTTGGAAAACGAGCTTTAGTTTATGAACCTTGCACCTTTATCCATTTTTCTTGCTGTGCTACTGTACGGTTTAGTGCACTCAGTTTTGGCTTCGCTAAAAACAAAAGCCCTGGCCCGGCAGTGGTTAGGAAAGCACACCGATCGCTGGTATCGGCTTTTCTTTAACTTCTTTGGGTTTGTTTCTTTTCTTCCGGTGTTAGCCCTTCCCCCATTGTTACCGGATACGACCATTTATCGTATCCCTGCCCCGTGGAATTATCTGGCCGTAATGGGCCAATTGAGTGCGGCGTTAATGTTGATGGTGGGGGTTTTACAAACCGACACCCTTTCGTTTTTAGGGGTCCGCCAGTTAGTCACGATTCCTGAATATTTAAAGGAAGAAAAACTGGTTATTACAGGGTTGTATCAGTGGATGCGTCACCCTCTATACACGGCGGGCTTGCTATTTATCTGGCTAACCCCTGTAATGACATGTAATTGGTTAGCGCTCTATATTGGAGTCACAATTTACACCATTGTTGGGGCAATGTATGAGGAGCGCAAACTAGTAAAGGTGTTTGGCAAAGCCTACGAGGACTACCGTAAACGTACACCTATGCTAATCCCAGGGCTGAAATGGGGGGAGTGATATAATCGCCACTAATGAAAACAAAATCTGCTCTTCCACTCCTGATCATAGTTGGGCTTTTCGTCCTGTCAGGAATTTCGGCTTTTCTAGATCGCCCCGCGTCCGCTGCCCCGTTCCTACAGTTAACTGATTTTCCAACCCCCACTGCTGGTGCAGATGGCAGAATTATTTATATTGTTCAACCTGGAGATACCCTATGGCGCATTTCGGCCATTTCCGGTGTATCTCTTGATGAACTTCGTTCCCTCAATAATCTGGATGCTGAAGCTGTTATCTCGGAGGGCCAACAGCTTCTACTTGGGTTTGGCAACCGTACGGAACCAACACAAGACCCCAACGCCGCACCTACCGCTATCCCGCCCGGTTTCACGCCCACGCCAACTGCTGGCCCCAGTAGTGGCATCGTTTGTATTTTGCTGTTCGAGGACCTCAACGGAGATGCGATCCGCCAGGAAACAGAATTCGGCATTCTTAACGGGGCAATCAATCTTGCAAATACGGGTAATAATCTCACTTTTACTGGGGAAACCACCGACGCTACTGAGACGGACGAGTTTGGCGATATTGTGCCGACCCGCACGTGTTTCCAAGATATTCCTGTGGGAAATTACACGATTTCTGTGGCAGCCCCCGATGGATATAACCCGACGACTTTCTTGAATTACACCTTCGTTTTGCAAGGGGGGGATGAGGCTTACCTGGATTTTGGCGCGCAAATTAGTACGGCAGGAGAAGCCGCGAATCCTCCCCCCGAAGAAGGTGGTCGTTCCCCTACCATGGGAATTGTGGGCAGCTTATTTATTTTGAGTGGTGTTGGTTTAGCCCTTTATGTCTTCTTCTTTAGTGGAGGCCGAAAGGTCACTCGCGCCGAAGAATAGCACTAAGTTTCACAAACGCCGCCGAATATCCCTTGCCTGCTAGAGAGAAGTCGTTTAAGATTGGCCCATCCCCTTCTTGTCTGGCATTCATGTTTATAGGAGTTACCAATATGTCCCAACATTTCGGCCACCCCAGCCAATATGGTTTAGAACATCATGGGCTAAGCCATTTCAACAATGTCTATTGGAATTTGCAAGTTTCCGCTTTGATGGAAAAAGCCATTCAACGGGGCGAAGCTATTCTGGCAGAACCAGGAACCCTTGTCGTTCGGACAGACCCTCACACAGGACGTTCGCCAAATGATAAATTCGTCGCTAATCATGGTGATGAGACGAGCGATATTTGGTGGGGAAAAGTCAACCAGCCGCTAACTCCAGATAAATTTGAGCGCCTGCACTTGCGTATTCAGTCTTATTTGCAAGGACGCGATATTTTTGTTTTGGATGCGGCCGCGGGTGCTCATCCTAAGTACGAATTGCCAATCCGGTTGGTAAGTCAAAATGCGTGGCAAACTCTTTTTGCCCGGCACATGTTTCTCCGTTTGCCTGCAGATAAAATTGCAGGGCACGTACCCAAATTTACCATTTTGCACGCACCCGAGGCTTTTGCCAACCCTGCCGAAGATGGCACGAACTCTGGAACGTTTATTACGATTGATTTTAAGAAAAGCCTGATTTTAATTGGAGGCACACGGTATGGGGGCGAGATCAAAAAGTCTATTTTCACGATTATGAATTATTTGCTTCCCAAACAAGGGGTGCTCCCCATGCACTGTTCTGCAACAGTGGGCAAATATGGAGACACAGCACTCTTCTTTGGCTTGTCTGGAACCGGGAAAACAACCCTCTCTTCTGATCCCGAGCGGGGATTGATCGGTGACGACGAACACGGATGGGGAGACGATGGGGTGTTCAACTTTGAAGGGGGCTGCTATGCTAAAACTATCCGCTTGAGCCAGAAATACGAACCCATTATTTGGGAAGCTACACACCAATATGGTTCAATTCTTGAAAATGTTATCTATGATGAAAACTCACGCACATTCGACTTTGACGATGGCAGTGTCACCGAGAATACCCGCGTGGTTTATCCCATTTACCGGGTTCCCAACTTTGTAGAAGAAGGCCGGGCAGGGCACCCCACCAACATCTTCTTCCTGACCGCCGATGCCTTTGGGGTACTGCCCCCTATTGCTAAGTTAACCAAAGAACAGGCCATGTACTATTTCCTGGCTGGGTACACATCCAAACTGGCCGGGACCGAGCGAGGATTGGGAAGTGAACCGCAGGCAACTTTTTCGGCCTGTTTTGGTGCCCCCTTCTTGCCCCTACACCCGCGCGTGTATGCTGAGTTATTGGGCAAAAAGATTGAACAGCATAACGTGAATGTGTGGTTGTTAAATACGGGTTGGACAGGCGGCCCATACGGGGTGGGAACTCGCATGCATCTCCCCCACACCCGCGCGATGGTGTCCGCGGCCCTAAGTGGGGAGCTAGACGCGGTCGCTTACGAAACCGAACCATTCTTTGGCCTCACCCTCCCTACCTCTTGTCCCAATGTCCCTGCCGATATTTTGAATCCGCGAAGTACTTGGGCCGACAAGAATGCGTACGATGCACAAGCGCGTGGCATGGTGAAGCGATTTGAGACGGGCTTTGCTCAGTTCAAAAATGAAGTTTCGAAAGCAATTGCTGATGCAGGTCCGTCTTTGGAACGATTAGGTGGATAAGGTGTTTATCAAAAAGGCGACGACATTTGGGTGGTCGCCTTTTTCGTTCTCGAAATTTTTGCTGGTATAATCCGCCGCATTTCCTGAACCTTTTCTAAAAACCAAATGTATATGAATTAGTGACCCGCTTGCCTCGTTGAATTGAGGCAGAACCTCTTCTCTCAAAGGAGATTGATTATGGCTAATTACTTAATTCGTCGCTTCTTTCAAATGATTATTGTGGTTTTTCTTTCCACAATAGCCATCTATGTGCTTTTGAATATTGCACCAGGTGGTCCGCTTTCAGGGATTCGCCTTTCGGCAGATGTCAAAACCCGTGTTAGTGATGCAGATATCGCTCGTCTAAAAGCGTATTTGGGGCTGGATAAGCCTTTGGCCTTGCGCTACATTACCTGGATGATTGGAGATGACTGGCTTGGCGCCAATTGGATGTACGTAGGGCCGTCTCAATATACCCAGGATAAAATCGGCAAAAACGGAAGTCCGATTGTGAAGACTGACTCGGAGACGGGTGAGAAATATACAGTGCAGGAAAAATTCCGGTTTTGGGTTGACCCTGGAACCGCATTGTTTAATCCAGGATATTTGCTTTGGGTCGAAGGCGAAAGTATAGGCGCCAAAGATGTTGAAGTGGTTGTTGAAACCCCAGAAGGTCAGAATATTGAAGTTCAATCTTTACCTGGGTATAGCGCTTCTGTGGTTTATGTAAAGCCAAATAAAAATTCAGAAGTGCCAGAAGGGGTTTTGATTAAAGGAACGATGCTTTCTCAAAAAGGGGATGAGGTGATCATTCAAGACACTAACGGAAACCGGTATGTCTTTTATGCGAATGAAACAACTGTATTCCATTTCCCGGAAGGGGAAGGTCGCCCTCGCCCCGAAAGCGGCACATGGGCGAATATCTCCTGGCTGACAGGTAGTAGTGGTTTATTGAGCAAATATGCAGGTTTCCACAACGAAAACCGTGGGGTTTTACGGCTGGACTTTGGCCTTTCCTGGAAATTGTCCCCCTCTCAGCCTGTTATTGAATTGATCCAGAGCCGGCTTGGAAACACGTTAACTTTGATGTCGGCGGCTGTGTTGCTATCTATTTTGATTGGAATACCCATTGGTATTTACTCAGCTATTCATCAATACAGCCGTATGGACTATGCCGTCACAACCTTTTCGTTCTTCGGTTCAGCTATGCCCGTTTTTTGGTTTGGGTTGATGATGATTTTGTTATTCTCCCACTTGTTCAAGCAATGGGGATTACCATATATGCCCACGGGAGGGGTCGCTTCTGTACGAGCGGCAGCCCCTGACAGTATATTGGGAGTGCTAGGCGCTACGCCGGGAAGTTTGATAGACCGAGTAGTCCATTTGCTCATGCCTACCTCGGTGCTTAGTCTCCTTTACCTGGCTGGTTGGAGTCGTTATGCACGTTCCTCAATGTTGGAAGTCTTACGCCAAGATTATGTGCGCACCGCACGAGCAAAAGGTTTGTTGGAACGTTTTGTGATTATGAAACATGCGCTGCGGAATGCCTTAATCCCCATTGTGACCATTTTGGTATTTGAAATTCCGGCGATTTTTGGTGGTGCAACCATTACGGAAACAATTTTCAACTATCCCGGCATGGGGAGCCTGTACTTCCAGGCCCTTGGAGCTAATGACTGGCCTGTAGTCATGGCAAACTTGTTTATCACAGCTATTCTGGTCGTCTTTGCTACATTAGTTCGTGATATCCTTTATACAATTGTTGACCCCCGGATTCGCTTTAGCTAAAAATTAGCAGGGGCTGGGAGATAATTTTCCCAGCCCCTGCTCTCATTATCAATAAGAATTCTCTAAGGAGTAACAAAATGGCTGTTGCACAACTAGAAAGTGAAAGTTTATTAACTGTTGAGGAGGAAAGCCAGTGGCTGTTAGTGTGGCGTCGGTTTCGTAAACACAAGCTGGCATTGGCGGGGATGTTTACGATCATTGTGATCGCATTGGCCTGTTTTTTGGCCCCTTGGGTCGCCCCTTATGATCCCTTTGTATTAGAAAAAAACCAAGAGACAACGCAGATTGTCAAAAATGCTCCACCTTCATTAGAGCATTTTATGGGAACAGATAGTATTGGACGCGACGTGTTCAGCCGTTTGTTATATGCTGGGCGGATCTCCTTGCTTGTAGCTTTCACTGTAACCATTCTCAGTTTGTCTATCGGCGTCCTTGTTGGGGGGATTTCGGGTTATTATGGTGGATGGCTTGATGATGTCATCCAGCGTTTTGTGGAATTTTTGATTACCTTGCCCTTGCTCCCTCTTCTGCTAGCCTTTTCCGCATTGATGCGCGGCGTTGAACTCCCTGGCTTACCCCGAGAATGGAGTAGTGCTGTGATTATTTCCATCATCTTGATTGCTTTTGGATGGATGGGCTATACAAATCTGGTCCGGGGGATGGTTTTATCGCTTCGTGGGCAGGAATTTACGGAAGCGGCAAAAGCCTTGGGCATGGGAGATCTTCGAATCATTCTCACGCACATGATTCCCAACTCTCTAGCTCCTATTATTGTCGCAGCGACGCTCTCATTGGGGGGAACAATTATTCTTGAATCAGCGCTTTCTTTTCTTGGTTTTGGCATTCAATTGCCTGTTCCAACCTGGGGGAATATGTTGAACGAGTACCAAAACGATATGTGGACCCAACCAGCCAAAGTTTTTTATCCTGGTTTGACTATTTTCGTATGTACGTTAGCGTTCAATTATGTAGGCGATGGTTTGCGTGATGCATTAGACCCCCGCCTGAAGAAATAGAGAATGCAATTCTTAGCCTTACTTGTTTTAGGTGTGCTCTGCCTAAATTGGAGGCAGAGAAGCGATTCTCTATTTTAGGTCTTTTTTTGCCGACCTGTCTGTGCATTTATTGTACAGACAGGTCGTTGCGTGTAAATTTATTTGAATTTACACCCCATTGCATAGTACTTGATGTTACAATTGGCGACATCAAATTGTTAACAAAATCCCTCATTGGAGAAGAACCCTGTGGCCGATAAAAATTCTCAACCACTCCTTGAAGTTCAAAACTTAAAAACATATTTTTTTACGGAAGATGGGGTCGTCAAAGCTGTTGATGGCATTGATTTTTACGTTGCGCCCGGCGAAATTTTAGGTTTAGTTGGTGAATCGGGGTGTGGAAAAAGTGTAACATCCCTTTCAATTATGCGCCTAGTCGGTATTCCAGGTAAGATTGTTGAAGGAAAAGTCACCTTTGAAGGCCGCAGTTTGCTTGAACTTTCTGAATCTGAAATGGTTGATATGCGGGGCAATCGAATGTCCATGATTTTTCAACAGCCACAATCGAGTTTGAATCCAGTATTCAAAGTGGGCGATCAGGTTGCCGAAGTTTTACAAATCCACCGCGATATGGGAAAAGAGGAAGCTTGGGAAAAGTCTGTTGAACTTCTTCGGCTTGTGGGAATTCCTGATCCAGAACGCAAAGCCCACGCTTTTCCCCATGAAATGTCTGGTGGTCAGGCCCAACGTGTGATGATCGCCATGGCACTTGCTCTCAATCCCCAACTGCTGATCGCTGATGAACCCACGACCGCCTTAGATGTGACTATTCAAGCCCAAATTTTAGATTTGATGCGTGACTTGAGCGAACGCATGGGCACTTCCGTAATTTTAATTACACACGATTTAGGGGTGGTTGCAGAAATGGCAGATCGTGTTGCGGTAATGTATGCAGGACGTATCGTAGAAGAAACCGATGTCCATACTATTTTTGCAGAACCCATGCACCCCTATACCCAGGGTTTAATCGACTCAATTCCAATTTTAGGGAAAGTCAAAGATCGATTGGATGTAATTCCAGGCGGGGTACCAAATCTTGTCAACTTGCCCCCTGGATGTCGCTTTGCCCCACGGTGTCGTTCCAGAGTCGAATATCAGCTAAAGGTCTGTTCGGAAATAGAGCCTGAGTTAGTGTTAGTCCGGCCTAATCACAAAGTCCGCTGCTGGTTGTATGCAGATCATGAGGGTCATAAGGCTCCGTTAAAGTAACCATTTAGGTGTATTAGGGAATAGCCCCTACCTTTTGTATTCGATAATATTCCAACACTGATAGAGGTACAGCATGAGTGAAGTCATTGCAAGCACCAACGGCAATAGCAAAAAGTTGCTTGATGTCCAAAATTTAGTCAAATTTTTCCCCGTTCGTGGGGGATTATTACAGCGTGTTATCGCCTGGGTTCAGGCTGTAGATAATATATCCTTTTTCGTCAAAGAAGGGGAAACTTTAGGGTTAGTTGGTGAATCAGGTTGTGGGAAAACAACGGTGGGCCGAACAATGTTGCGGTTACTAGAACCGACAAGTGGCTCCGTGGTTTTTGATGGAACCGATGTTTTCAAATTGCGCGGACGAGAATTGAAAGCGATGCGTCGGAATATGCAGATCATATTCCAAGATCCTTATGCTTCATTAGATCCTCGGATGCCTATTGGCGAATCGATTGCCGAAGGATTGAAAATTCATAATGTGGGCACACCAAAAGAACGCTTTGAAACTGTTATTCGCACCCTTCGCCAGGTTGGCCTGGAAGATTATCACGCACGTCGTTATCCCCACGAGTTTTCAGGTGGGCAACGCCAACGTATCGGGATTGCACGCGCCTTAGCCTTGCAACCCAAATTTATTGTCTGTGATGAACCTGTCTCGGCGTTGGACGTTTCCATTCAGTCACAAGTGCTTAACATTCTGGCTGATCTGCAAAAAGATTTTGGCCTCACCTATCTCTTTATTGCTCACAACTTGTCGGTTGTTGAACACATTTGTAATCGTGTTGCTGTTATGTACTTGGGTAAGATGGTCGAGATGGCTCCCCGTGAAGAATTATTTAGCAATCCTTTACATCCTTACACCCAGGCTTTGATGTCGGCTATTCCTGTGCCCGATCCAACTGTTAAACGTGAACGGATTATTTTGAAAGGTGATGTTCCCAGTCCTTTGCGGCCTCCGAGTGGTTGTCGTTTCCATCCACGTTGTCCAGTGGCGATGGATCATTGTTCAGTCGAAGAGCCTGCCTTTAAAGAGGTCACCCCTTCTCACTGGGTTGCATGTTGGCGAGTTGAATAATCCTCGATTGTAAGGTAAGCAATTATCGTGATACTGCTCCCTATGGAGCAGTATCTTTTTTTATGTTAGAATTTTGTTACCATGCCTCACATCTTAGTTGTTGATAACCAACGTGAAACCAGTAAGGCAATTCGAGCTGGCTTACAATCATTAGGGCAGGAATTTGTTGTTGCGACAGCCTTGTCTGGGGAAGAAGCTTTACTAGAAGCACGGTTGCAAAAATTCGATCTGCTGATTTCAGAAGTGCGCTTGCCTGGTATGTCAGGCGTAGAATTAGTTCAGAAATTAAGAGCCTCGAAATCTGATCTAAAAGTTATTTTGGTATCGGCCACCCTGGATCGCTATATTCGTCGCGAGGTAACTGGAATCGGGGTAGATAATCTGCTGCAGAAACCACTTGAAATCTCCGAATTATTACAAGAGGTGAAGCAAATCTTGGCATTGGGGGAGCAGAAGCAAGAAAAACCTGAAAATTCCGAACCGTTAAGCATCTCTGATCGTCTTGCTAACTTACGCCAAGAAGTAAACGCCGCCCTCGCTCTTTTGATGAGTGATACTGGTGAAATCCTGATGCAAGCAGGAGACCACCGACACTTGGGACTTGATGCAGAAATCTCTTCTTTAACGGCGGTTTTTGGTGCAGGCTATAAAATTTCCCGCCTGTTAGGAGCAGTTACTCCTGATAATTTCTACACCTTTAAGGGGAATAAATTGGATTTGATCATGACTCATGTAGGCGACGCACATGCTTTACTGGTTGGTGTTTCTACATCTGATACGCATCAGACAAAAATAGATAGCCTGTATGAAATTATTCATCAAGGCACCCACGATTTGCAAGCGATCCTGATGGATATGGGGGTTGATGTTGTAATTCATCCTGAGCCAGAACCCGAAATCCCCCCCCCCGTCAACGTTCTTGATGAGGCAGAAATCGTGCAGACTACATTTGAAGCAGATGCGGACTTAGAAGCTTTGTTTGCCAAGGCTGACAAAGCTTCTAGTGGTACAGATTTAGACACATTTTGGGAGGTTGAAACAGTAGAAGATACAGGTATCTTTATGAGTGCAGACGCTTTGTCCTACGAACAGGCCCGCCAACTTGGTTTAGCCCCCGAAAGCGAAAAATAACGCTATTGCCGCTTATACGGGTTCGTGATACAATCACCCCCGCTCAATTCCTGAGCTATCTTGGGGCATGGTGCAATGGCAGCACAGCGGACTTTGGATCCGTTAATCCTGGTTCGAGTCCAGGTGCCCCGGCTTAAGTTGAAAAGTGAAAGATCAAGAAACTTTCGCCTTTCATTCCTTGCGACGAGCATCCACCTCTCTTGTGGGGTGCGGTGCTCGTAATTTTTAATATCCATGTTAACAACCGTCGCTGTAATATTAGCTGCTGGTCAGGGTAAAAGGATGCAGTCTGATTTGCCCAAAATTCTTCATCAGGTGAATGGGCGGCCAATGATCGATTATTCGCTTAAGGCCGCAATTGCTGCAACTTGCGAAAAACCAGTCGTCGTTGTGGGACACAAAGCTCATTTAGTGGTTGAGTACATCGGTGATCAAGCACATTTTGTATATCAAGAACAACAATTAGGGACAGGCCATGCAGTGCAACAAGCCGAAAAGCTTTTATCTAGTCATTGCAAATACGTACTGGTTTTAAGTGCCGATATGCCCCTTTTGACGAGCACGACCCTAAAATATTTGGTTGATATCCAAAAAGCCCATTCCGGCCCAATGACAATGGTGACGATTATTGCTGACAACCCACGTGGCTTTGGTCGAGTAATCCGCAATACTTCCGGGGATGTTCAGGCAATTATAGAAGAAACTATGGCGACATCGGAAGAGCTTTTAGTCAAAGAATTGAATGCAGGGGTTTATTGTTTTAATGCGGCCTGGCTTTGGGATACCCTCCCCCAAATTAAACTTTCGCCAAAAGGCGAATATTATCTGACTGACCTAGTCGCAATAGCTGTCAACGCTCAACAATCTGTCCAAACGCTCACTTTGTCTGACCCCAATGAAGCTATGGGCATTAATACCCCAGAACATCTACGTGAAGCAGAACTGCTTATTCAACATAAGCTTTTACATCCCGATAAAAGCTCGCATATCTTTTCTTCTGCAAACTGAAGCCCGAAAATTTTTTCAACCCCTTCTCAAAATTTATATGCCTTCCCTTGGTTTAGCGTTTGTGTTCCTTGTTTTTGTGGTCCTTGATTTTTATATTACTGCCGCCAAAATTGGACTCAGCAACGCCCGTCTTCCTCGCCTGCTTTCTTATGGAGAGCAGCATCAATGGCCCACCCATCCAACTCTAGTTTTGCTTAACCAACGAGCAAAAGTGGGCGCAAGTTTACAAATTATTCATGTCATTCTCCGTTTTTGGTTGGCTGGGCTCCTTCTGGCTACGGATCTTATTCAGACTATAACCTCTATTAGCTGGGTATACGCGCTTTTATTTTTAATGGGAATCGCTGTACTCCTTGCCTTTGTAGAGGACCAAATTCGGGATCATGTTTTAGCTACTCCGGAAACCTGGGCGCTCAAATTGACTCCATTTACTCGTGCGCTGTTAGTTGTTTTCGCTCCGATATTGTTCATCCCGTTTACAGTCTCGCGTTCTCTCGCTGCCGAACCCCAGCATTTTTTTAGCGTCACGGAAGAAGAATTGCGAAAACTACTAGACGCGAGTCAGGAAGAAGGTGTCTTAGAAAAAGACGAACGGAAAATGATCCATTCCATTTTCCAGTTCCGAGAAAAAATGGCACGCGAGATTATGGTGCCGCGTATTGACATCCTCGCTCTGGATGTCAACACCTCCATCCTTTCAGCTGCCGATACCATGCTCAAGTCCGGTTTTTCTCGTGTTCCTGTATACCAGGAAAACATAGATACCATAATCGGAATTCTCTACGTCAAAGACCTCCTCCGTCTTTGGCGAGATGGAAAAGTTGAGGGAAACCTCCAAGACAAATTGCGCCCGGCCTATTTCGTTCCCGAAACAAAAAAAGCCGATGAACTACTCACCGAAATGCAAAACCGACGTATTCATATCGCCCTAATTGTAGATGAATATGGTGGTGTAGCAGGCATGGTTACCCTCGAGGATCTCATGGAAGAAATCGTCGGGGAAATTCAAGATGAATACGACCAGGCTGAAGAACAAATCTATCAGCAGGTAAATGAGCGCGAATACATTTTTCAGGCACGCATTGACCTGGATGAATTTAACGAAATTATGGATTGCGCCCTCCCTACCAACGAAGCAGATACCCTGGGTGGGCTAATCTATAATAAAATTGGACGAATTCCCAAAAGCGGTGAAGAAATCCAAACGGACAACATCCTCCTCACGGTTGAGCAAGTTAGTGGCCGACGCATCCGCAAAGTAAAAGCTCAACGCACACCTCAAACCTCACCATCCTCTCACTCATTCAATCCGCATGTTAACTGACAACCAACGCGACCAACTGATCCAAATCGCCCTGCAAACTCGCAACTGGGCCTATGCACCTTACTCCAATTATCCTGTTGGAGCCGCTCTCTTGACCACCTCCGGAAAAATTTACGAAGGCGTAAACGTTGAAAGCGCCGCCTATCCCACCACGATGTGCGCCGAACGAGTCGCTGTTTTCAAAGCCGTCTCCGAAGGCGAACGCGAATTTGAAGCTATAGCGGTCGTCACGAGAAACGGAGGTACTCCTTGTGGCTCGTGCCGTCAGGTTTTGGCTGAATTTGGTCTGGATACCCTGGTCCTCATCGCCGACGATCGTGGCACCCTACTGCAAGAAACTCATGTAAGTGAACTTTTACCATCCGCCTTCGGCCCAAAAGACTTAAACGAAAAACCAACATAAGGGGTAAAATAACCTACCATGCGTATCCTCATCCTTTCTGACATTCATGCAAACCTGACAGCCTTAGAAACTGTGCTAGAACACGCCGGCGAAGTAGACCTTACATGGTGCTTGGGCGATTTAGTTGGCTATGGCCCCGACCCTAACGAGTGCGTCGAAAAAATCCGTTCCCTACCTAACCTTACCTGCCTTATCGGCAATCACGATGCTGCCGTGATAAACCAGATGGACGCCGCCACCTTCAACCCCGAAGCGCGGCTTTCCATTGAATGGACGATCAAACAACTTTTACCTGAAAATCTGGATTATCTCTCCCAACTCCCCAATCGGGTTGTGGTTGAAAATACAACCCTCGTTCACGGAAGTCCACGCAGCCCCACCTTTGAATACCTCCTGGATACGCACCTCGCCACAGTCAATTTTAACTACTTTGAAACGCCCTTCTGCTTTGTCGGACATACCCATCTCCCGGCCCAATATCTCCTTGGCAACGGACAAGGACACGCCAGCCTCATCATCCCCCAACCCAATCAAGTTATGCGCTTAGCCCCCCGCTCTATCCTCAACCCTGGTTCCGTAGGACAACCCCGCGACCGCGACCCCCGTGCCGCATACGCCATCTACGAAACCCAAAACAACTCCTGGGACTACCGGCGTATCCCTTACGACATCCCTGCTGTCCAAAAACGCATGAAAGCCCACAAACTTCCTGAACGGCACGTGCAACGCCTCGCAGCGGGCTGGTAGATCAACTTTTTCAACTTCCGAAGGCTTTCCTTCGGAAGTTTTTTTATCGGAACTTTCTCCCCCAAAAAAACGTTTTCTAATCAATACTGCCTTACAGGAGAAAAAAATGTACAAAAAAATCGCCCTTCTTCTCTTTTTTACGCTACTCCTCTCTGCTTGTAGCGCCTCCAGTAATTCTTACGCCCCTCTCCCGATGGAAGCCCCCATGATGGAAGAACGCGCCGCCTCCGATTCCGGCGCAGGTTTCGCCCCCTCCCAAGATTACTACTACGACGAATCCACAGTAGATGTTCTCTCCCAACCCGCCGGAACCAGCGGTGAAACCACAAACCCCGCGGGGGAACGCATCGTCATTAAAAACGCCTCCCTCTCCATCGCCGTCCAGAACCCTGCGGAAAACCTCGACGCCGTCACCGCCCTTGCCGATGAATTTGGCGGGTTTGTCGTCTCCTCCAACCTCTACAAAACCACCCTCCCCAACGGAGCCGAAGTCCCCCAGGCTAACATCACCCTCCGCGTCCCCGCCGCACGTCTCGACGAAGCCCTCACCCGCATCAAATCCGGCGCAGGCGAAATCCTCAGCGAAACCGTCTCCGGGCAGGACGTCACCCGCGAATACACCGACCTGCAATCCCGCCTCAAAAACCTTGAAGAAGCTGAAGCCCAACTCCAGCAAATCATGGACAGCGCCTACAAAACCGAAGACGTTATCAACGTCTTCAACCAATTGACCTCCTACCGGGAACAAATCGAAGTCGTCAAAGGCCAGATTCAATACTACGAAACCTCCGCCGCCTTCTCCGCTATCACCGTAGACATCCTCGCCGATGCTGCCGTGCAACCTCTCACCATTGGCGGATGGGAACCCGTTGGCGTTGCCAAAGACGCCATCCAGGCCCTCATCAACACCATGCAAGGCATTGCTGACGCCACCATCTGGCTCGTGCTCTATCTGCTCCCCGTACTCGTCGTCATCTTCATCCCGCTCCGCTTCATTTGGGTAGGCATTAAGCGCTGGCGCAAAGCCCGCCGTGCCAAAGTGACCGAAACCCCCGCGGCATAAATCATCCTCTCTTCAATTCATTCCCCCGCTTTAACGGGGGAATATTTTTTAACCTTTAATTTTAACCGGCAGAAACGAACCTCGATCCAACTCCCCCATTTTCTCCTCCCCTAACATCAACAACCTCTCCTCCACCGCTCGCGCGGCCACCCTTAACCCCGCCACATCCACCCCCCGACAAACCTCCGGCAACGGCTCAAACCACTGCCGCATCCGCAAAAACATCTTCACCGCCCCCCGGTAATTCCCCCGCTCAATCTGCAAATACGCCACCGCCACCTGCAAAATCGCTCGATACAACTCCTTCGCCGCACTTGTGTCCTCATTCCACGCGTGTTCCAATACCTCATGCGCCTCAAAATACTCCCCCGCATTGAACAACCGAATCCCCTCCCGTGCCAACGCCGACAGTTCCCCCTCACACGCCTCGGAAATGGCCCCCTGATCGGGCACACGCGCATACTTGCGGATCAGGTTCGGCAGATCGGACACGAAGGCAGACCGGGCCAGCACCGCGTCCGCCCCCACCGCTTTCGCCCGCCCCATCGTCCCCACATCCTTGTGCGACCCAAACGTCAGAATCGGAATCCGCCGCGTCGCCGCTGAAGTTTTTAACACAGCAATCCACTGTTCCCACGGAATCTCGCCATTATTCAAATCAAAAATCATCAACGCCGGTTGCCACGCCGTCACCCGCTCAATCAACCGCCCCGTTTGCCCCTCCAAATGTTCTCCCAGCGGCTCATCCGACGCCCCCACCTCCGCAGGCGCGATCTCAACCGCCCCATCAATGATCTTCACCCGAAAACCCAACCCCTCCGCCACGTTCTCAATCCGCGGCGAAAAGTAGAGATCAGAAACAAAAACAAGAATTTGTGGAACGTTAATTCGGCTCAATATGCCTCCACATATAGATATTCTGAGAATGCGAAGAAAATTCTGCTTGAAGTATCGGAGGAGGCTCTTCCCAAGCTATGAATCCCTCAATGCCGTTAAAGTTGTTTGCTAATTGGTGAAGAAAACTTTTTGCAAGTTCGAGGTTTGCATCGCTTTTTTCTTCGTCTTCTATACTAACGCCTAATATAAGCTGATCATCTTGTGTAAATGCGACAATTACACGCTCTATATTTTTATAGGCTGGGGTTAGATATATTGTGAAAGCCCGCCGAGGATAATCCAAACCTTTCCAAATCATACTTTTAAGATTTAAGGCAGGTGTCCATTCCCATTCATCAAATTCTTTGGGCGCGGTAACACAATCGCGTGGCAATATCATAAGTTCCTCATCCCCGCGATCCATGCTGGCTTCTCTATCCACATAGAGATCGAGAAACTGGTTGAGGGTTTCAATGTTTCGCTCTCGTGTAAGAATGTAAACATCCAATAAAGGAGGCATATCTTTTACTTTGTCTACCTTGTTTACGTGTTTACCTTTCCCCCCGCCCTTTCCAACACCAACTCCGCCTGCTTCACCACCGGCATATCCACCATCTTCCCGTCCAGCGCAAACGCGCCGGTTCCACTGGCTTGATAGGCCGCGTGCGCTTCCACCACGCGGCGGGCGTGGGCAATTTCGGCTTCGGTGGGCATGTACACCGCGTGGACGAGCGGAATCTGATTGGGGTGGATGAGCTGCTTGCCCGTGAACCCCATCATCATCCCCTGCTGGGCCTCGGCGGTAAACCCTTCGGGGTCGCGGAAATCAGCATAAACGATATCAATCGCCTGCAACCCGCGTGCTTTTGCGTAAGTGACCACTTTGCTCCGGGCATACAACACCTCAAACGCCTCCCGTGTCCGTACCGCGCCAATATCACTGGCAAAATCCTCCGCCCCAAAGACAATGGCCGCGATCCGGGGGGAGGCTTTGACAATTTCATCCAGGTTGACGATTCCTCTGGCGGATTCGATGATCAGAATCAGGATTGTACTCCCCCGCTTCCACCCATACCGGTCTTCGGCGGACGACAATTGATCGTGAAGCCATTGAATTTGATTGGCCCCTCGTACTTTGGGCACAACGATCCCCTCGGGGTGGGCAACGAGAACCGCATCCAGATCATCGCTGGCGAGACCGGAATCCAGCGAATTAATGCGAACCAGCTTTTCCGTTTGGCGAAAATCGAGCGTTTGCAAAGCCCGAACGATGGTTTCCCGCGCTTCAGCCTTCGCATTGAGCGCGACCCCATCTTCGAGGTCGAGGCACACACTATCCGCGTTAAGCTCGGTCGCGGCTTTTTCAATTTTGCGCCAGTCCGTGCCGGGCATGTAGAGGAGAGAGCGACGGAGGTTCATGGCTTTTTCAGAAACATCACCGTCCGCACCAATTCCACCACGACCACCCCATCCTGATTCCGCCCGGTGACTTTCATACGGACAATACCGACATCCGACCGAGATTTGGATTCACGTTTGTCAAGGATTTCGGATTCGGCATAGATGGTATCTCCATGGAAGACAGGGGCGGGGTGGCGGACGCTTTCGTAGCCCAAGTTTGCCACGATGGTGCCGTCAGTCACTTCAGTTGCGGAGATGCCCACAACGAGCGCCATGGTGAAGATGCCATTGAAAATGCGCCGCCCAAACTGGCTTTTGCTGGCAAAGTCTTCGTTCAGGTGCAGAGCTTGCATGTTCATGGTGAGGGAGTTGAAGAGGACGTTATCCACTTCGGTGACAGTGCGGCCAGTCGAATGTTTGATGATCTGGCCGGGGGTGAGGTCTTCGTAGTATTTGCCGGACATGAGGTTAGTTGGTTTGTTGGTTGATCGGTTGATTGGTTTGGGGTGGGCAAAAACGTTTTACATTAAGCGATTTCGACCAGGGTTTGTTCTTTTTCGACTTGATCGCCGACACTGACGGTGATTTTAGCGACAGTTCCATCTGCGGGGGCTTGAATACGGATTTCCATTTTCATGGCTTCGAGGAGCAATAGGGTTTGACCTTTTGTAACACTCTCTCCAACCTGTACGTTGACCGCACGAACCTGACCGGGCATGGGGGCGTGGAGGATGCCCTGGGCGTTGTCTTCCCCCGTCTGGGCGCGGCGGGTACGGGTTTCACGTTTGAGTTGGTAAGTATGTCCGTCAACGGCGACCCAGCGCAAATCCCGGTCCACCGCAGTGTGCAGGGTGACGGTGTGCCCTTCAAGGGTGAGGGTGATTTGTCCGGGTATGGTGGCCGCGTGGGTCACTTTATAGGTTTGCCCCTGATAGGTGACGTGGTAGCCCGTTCCGTGAGGGGTGAGGTCAAGTTCGTAGGTCTGGCCGCGATGGGTGAAGAGGTGTTTCATATTACGGATTACGTTGGCCGAGGCGGAAATTGGGGAGGGCGGTCCAGGGGGTGTAGGGTTGGTTGGGGCGTTGGCTGATTGGTTGGTGTGCGGGTTGGTTGGTGAGGGCGGCGGCGAGGAGGACTTCGAGGGGAAGTTCGGGATCGGGTTGCCAGGTGGGGAGATGGGTTTCGATAAAACGCGTGGTGGCTTCTCCAGCTTGGAAGATCGGGTGGGCTAGGACGGTTTGGAGAAATTCAAGGTTGGTCATGAGACCGAGCAAAACCGTATCGTGCAGGGCGGTTTGCATTTTACGGATGGCGGCGGGGCGATCTTCGGCGTGGACGATGATTTTGGCGATGAGGGGGTCGTAATGGGTCGTGAGGGTGTCCCCTGTCTGGAAACCCGTATCCACGCGGACGCCCGGCCCGGTTGGGGGAAGGAAGGTAAGCAGGGGGCCGCTGGCGGGCAGGAAACCGCTCGCAGGGTCTTCGGCGTAGAGGCGGACTTCGATGGCGTGGCCGCGCGGGGAAAGGGTGTGGGGGAGGAGGGGAGTAGGGGAGTCAGGCCCCAGCGAGTGTCCTGCGGCGATCTTGATCTGCCACTGGACGAGGTCGAGGCCGGTGATGAATTCGGTGATCGGGTGCTCGACCTGGAGGCGGGTGTTCATTTCGAGAAAGTAGTGGGCGCGGGTGTGGGGGTCTACGATGAATTCGATGGTGCCTGCGTTGGTGTAGCCCACGGCTTGCGCGGCGGCTATGGCGGCGGCCCCCATTTCGGCGCGCAGGGCCTCATCGAGGAGCGGGGAGGGGGTTTCTTCGATGATTTTTTGGTGGCGACGTTGGATAGAGCACTCGCGCTCGTTGAGGTGGAGCGTGTGCCCGTGTTGGTCGGCGAGGATTTGGATTTCGACGTGGCGGGCTTCGGCGAGGTATTTTTCGAGGATCAGCTGGTCATCGCCGAACGCGTGGAGGGCTTCACGACGGGCCGCGGCGAGCGCTTCGGGCAGGTCGGCGGGGGTTTGGGCGATCCGCATCCCTTTGCCTCCCCCGCCCGCGGCGGCTTTGACCAGAATCGGGTAGCCAATCCGCGCGGCTTCGGCAGTGAGCGTGACCTCGGTTTGATCATCCCCCTGATAACCTGGCACAACGGGAACCCCGGCTTTTTGCATGAGGGCGCGGGCGTGGGCTTTGTCGCCCATCGCTTCAATGGCGGAGGCGGGCGGGCCGATGAAAATCAGCCCCGCGTCGGTGACGGCTTGGGCGAAGGTGGCATTTTCCGAGAGGAAGCCGTATCCCGGATGAATGGCCTGCGCGCCAGTTTCTTTGGCGGCCTGGATGATTTTTTCGCTTTGCAGATACGATTCCCGCGCAGGGGGCGGCCCGATGCACACGGCTTCGTCAGCGAGTTGGACGTGGAGGGCGTGGCTGTCCGTCTCGGAATAAACGGCGACGGTGCGGATGTCCATTTCCCGACAGGCGCGGAGGATACGAACGGCAATTTCGCCACGGTTCGCAATGAGAATTTTGGAAAACAGAGGAGGTTCAGACACGGATGAGGTGAATTTGGTGAAACAGGATTTTGAGCGTGGAAATAATACCACAGGGAGAAAATAAAAGAACCGGGCAGAAAATTCTGCCCGGTTCTCGAGAAAGGCTGTGCTGTAAATTACTTCAGCGTCAGCAGGAAGGCGACAACGTTGTCAACTTCTTCAGGGGTGAGTTTCTCCGCCCACACCTGAACCATAACACCAGGTTGGAAGCCTTCAACGACATAGGCGTCAGGTTCCAAAATGGATTGGCGCAGGTATTCTTCTGCGGACTCGCCAGAAACACGGGTTTCAGCGCGGGTAGCAACGCCAGCCAAAGATGGGCCAACGATTACGGTGTCGGGGGTGAGGGAGTGGCAGGTATTACAACCAGGTTGGTCAACAATTACGGCCTCGTTAAACAGAGCTTCGCCCGCTTTTGCATCGCCAACTGCACTCGTTTCCCCGCCGCCACCACCTCCGCAGGCGGCGAGCGCCAGAGAGAGAACCAAGGTGGTTAATAAAACGAAAAAGAGTGGTTTTTTGAGCATAACAAGAATCTCCTTAAAAAATTGGTGGTTACTTGGAATTTTCATTCCAAGCTGGTTATACACTTATCTTACTTTAACGTCAATAAGAATGCGATTAGATCATCTACCTGCTCTTCGGTTAAGGTGGCACCGAAGTTCTGGAGCATTTGGTTTTCAAAACCTGGAACTTTGTATTCATTTGGGTGCAGAATAGACTGACGCAAATAATCTTTAGCAGACATCCCGGGGATACGGGTGGCGGCACGGGTGCCAATGCCCGCAAAGGACGGCCCAACGAGAACTACCCCAGGATCGAGTGAGTGACATACCCGACAACTGACATTTTCACCCAGCGCCATTTCGTAATACAACTGTTTGCCGCGCACCGGGTCGCCGCCGATACTACCATCTGTGAAGTGTAAGGACAGTTCTTCACCTTTGGTGAACGAGACCGTATCATCATACAGCACAAACGGGGTAGTCTGATCTGCTTGATCAACCATTGTGAGGATCACATGGTGAGTGCCAACTGGAATATGAACCTGATTAAAAATCAGCGATACAAGATTTTGAGCATTGCCACTGGGAGTATAAGTCTCCTTCAACACCACTTCATTGTCTACAGTTAAGGTCAAATGTGTATCCGCACTCAAGTCGGGTGTCGGGGGTTCGGCATCTTTATCGAACGGGAAACCATGAATGGGGTAGCCGCTTTTGTGTTCCATGGCAATTTCAATCATTCCTTGATCTGCCGGGAAAGGTTGATAGGGCACATTGCTGAGCCAGACTTGCCCAGCCAGTACTAAGCCTAACAAAATCAAACCTGGAATCAGCCCACGCCAGTTGGCTTTGGTCAGATTGAAGCCATAAGCGGTAGATTTGGTGTCGGGCAAGGTAATTTTATCTGGAAGTGCTTTTTTGAACTCATTAGGGGCTACCCAACTAGTGACGATGGGGGCTTCTGCGTAAGCTAAGCGCAACTTAGGCTTGCGTTCACGTTGCAGACGTTGTTCCAGCCAGACATTGCCCTCGCGGTTGGCGCAATCCTCCAGGGGACAACCGACAAACTGAACTTCCCTGGCACCTGCTTCTAGGGCCTTGGAGGCAAGGTCGGGATGTGCCATCCCAATACAGGTAAGCGGAACAACTTGGACGCTAGGATTGGTTTCCTTGCCTTGAAGGAGGTTTTTCGCGCCTTGAAAGGCATGACGCTCACAAGTGAACACAACTTTGACATCGCCCTTTTGTGAGGCACGAGCAACGGTTTCCTGCCAGAGGGCTTCAGGGGCACGTCCATGCAGGGAAAGGGCCAGAGGGGGGCAACTTCCCACGCAAACACCGCATGAAACGCACATTTCAGGGTCAATGACCGCAAGATATTTATGTTTGCTTCCTTCCGGTCGTTCCACCATAGAGATGGCTTTGTAGGGGCAGTCAGAGACACACAAGGTACACCCAGTACAGCGGTCAACATCCACAGCAATGGGGGTCAAGGGTTTGCGAAGGAGGAGCCAGGGCACAGCACCTATACTGGCAATGATGATAAAGACACCGCCCCAGAAAAGCATAGGCGGCCAGTTAAGCGCACCTGGCAGGTAGAACAAGAACCAAGAATCCACGTTCACAGTGCCGGGAAGCATTGTCCCATCAGCCTGGGCTAACATGCCGACGGGGATTAGGACAGAGGGGACAACAAGGATCCCAAATATGATCCACATCCAATAGCGCGGCGGAAACCATTTTGGACGGCTTAACCGTTTCAAGTGATACCAAAGCAAAACGCCAATCACGCCCGAAAGCCCCAGGTGAAACGTGATAAGCACAACCATGAAAATCCACCCAACCCCCGCCGCATCTGTGACGATCAAATTAAGCATGAAAGCCACGCCTGTGCGGAAGTTTTCTAACACGCGAAACAGAGTCTGGTTTAATACGGTAGCCCGCTCATCCCAGATCATCCAATAGCCTGTTACCCCTACCGCCCAAACAAGGGCCGCCATCCCTACTCCGGAGACCCACGCCAACCAGCGCGGCCCCCGAAACCGATCCATGAAGAACGTGCGCCATCCATGTAGCAACGCAACGATGATCGCGGCCCCAGAGGCATACCTGTGCAACGCACGCATGATTCGGCCAATAAGAGATGCTTCAATCTTGGAAACAGCCTGATAAGAAACATCAAACCCAAATTGGTAAAACAACGTAAGATAAACCCCTGTTATCAGAATAATCAGGAGCAAAAAAACGGTTATAGTTCCCGTATGATAAAGCGGATTGAACTCTGGGCGGCCTACCCACTTGTTTACCAGGGATTCGACAGCAAGAGTCAAGCGCTCAAAAAGATTTAGTGTACGACGGACCGGATTATTTTGCCGAATGTCCCAATCAATGGCCCCCCTTTGATCCGTCTTTGACAAGGGCGCGGGCATTTTATGGGATGCCAGGGGCGTTTGTCCTGGAGGAATCGATTCGGCCTCTGAAGATGAAGGATCGGGATTAGCTGACATAGACTATCGCGTGACCTGCCAGGCGAGGGGTCCACAGCATTAGTTGTGAACCCCAACCTGGCAGGCCCAAAAGGAGAAAAGGAGAAGAACCCTTACCAGGCGCGTCCGCCAGGTGCGTTCAGGGTAATATTACTAATCTGGACAATTAACTGCGGGCCATAAGCGATGATGATGAGCGCAATCGTACCGACCAGCCAGGGTGCCCAGCGATCTAACCAACCAGGGGTGAATTGAGGAGCATGCATAGAGTCGGTTTCGGGAACCTCAATTTTCTCTGTTACGGTCGCTTTGCTGAAGACAGTCGCGCCCATAATAACAACATAGAGGTAAACCCCAACCAACAAAATTGCACCGCCAATCCCCACGCGGAGGAGATGGCCGCTCCATTCTGCCGGAACGTAGGGTGCAAGCCCTAACGGAACCCGGCGAGGGGCGCCAAGCAACCCTACAACGTGCATAGCGTTGGAGAAAATCAACATCCCCACAAACCAGAACCAGGCTTGTAATACCGCTGCGTTGATCCCGAAGATCTTCGGTGCCCAAAGTTTCTTGCCGGTCAAGAAAGGTACTAACCAGTAAGAAATGCCCATAAAGGACAAAGTCACAGCAGAGGCAACGGTCAGATGGAAGTGCCCCGGAACCCAGGCTGTATTGTGGAGAACGAGGTTGAGGTTGTAGGACGCATTGGTAATGCCGCTGATACCCCCAAAGAAGAAGAGCACACCAGCCAGTAATTGTGCAGCCACGGAAGGATCCCCCCAGGGTAAGGCACGAATCCAGCCGATCCATCCCTGTCCACCACGTTTGCGCCCAGCGTGTTCAAGGGAGGCAACCACGGTGAAGGCCGTCAGCATCGAGGGGAAGAACACCGCATAGGTCAGCGTCGCATGCACGTATTTCCAGGTGGAGGGCACACCGGGGTCCACATATTGGTGGTGGAACCCCAACGGAGTGGAGAGAATGAGGAAGAGCCAGAAGGAAAACCGCGCCAGGGAATCACTGAAAAGTTTACCGCCGGCCTGTTTGGGAAGCATGGCATACCAGGAAATGTAGGCGGGGAGCAGCCAGTAGTAAACCAGAGGGTGCCCGGTGAACCAGAAGAAGGTACGGGCTAATTGTGGATCAGTTCCTTCGATCAAACCAAGTGACCAGGGGAGCAACATGGTCAAGATTTCGGTCGCGACGCCCAGGGTGGCAATTTGCCAAAGCACCACGGTAATTAAGGCCCCAAAAGCCATGAGGGGGGTGCGCTCTCCGGGATTTTCTTTGCGCCAGGCCATATATGTACCAATCATCCCCCAACCTTCGACCCAACTGCCAACGACGACGAGGGTCAAGCCCAGGTAAAAGGCCCAGTGGGCTTTGAGGGGTGGGTAGAATGTAAAAAGAACGGTAGCTTCATTGAGCAACAACGGAATGGCGGCAGAGATCAGACCAACAACCATAATCCAAAAGCCAACAATGTTGAGTTTGGTGTAGCGGAGCGGGCGTTTCAGACCATAGATGATGGCAAGGTCCAGAAAACCCGTGATGAAGAAGGTTGTCCAAACTAACGCATTGAGAACGCCATGGAGGGTGAGACCTTGATAGTAGGATTGAATAAGCGGTTTAAGATAGGGATAGAGATCCAGTCCGGCATGTTCAAAGGCTTGCAACGGCCCAAATAAACTGCCGATAGAGAGAGCGAGAACGGCAACAAGAACGTGCCAGCCGACGAATCTACGCTCTGAGGGGGTTACTTCATAAGTTGCATTCATAAATAGCTCCTGTTGATGCAAAGATTACGGGGTGACGATCACTTTTCCGTACATAATGGCGTGACCGGTGCCACAATATTCCGTACAAATGAAATCATATTCGCCAGCATTTTCGAGGGTGGCCGTTAATTTAGAGACCTGTCCGGGAATGACCATCATACTGACATTGGTGTTTTCCAGTTTGAACCCGTGTTGAAGGTCTTGGCTCGTGACGTAGAAGGTGATAGTAGAGCCAGCCGGAACGGTAATTTCATTGGGAATAAACCGCCAGCCCTGAGTCTGTGACGCCAGAATATAAGCTTCATACTTACCAGGGGAGAGTTCGCGTAAACCAACGTTATCAGGGTGCCAGGGAGATTCGGGGTCAGTGGCTACCGTTTTGGGGTCGACGCGCTGTTCTGGGTTGGGCAGTTGGATACCCATCGCAAAACCAGCAACGCTCACCGCCGTGAGGAAGATCAACAGCAAAACGACGCTGACGATCATCCATGTGCGTTCATAGGGATCAATGTGCATAGAAGTTTTGGTTGTCATACGGTCATTCCTCGTGAGAGCATAATGAGGTAAACGGAACCCCAGAGCAGGATCAATGTAATTACAAAGACCGCTAACACCAGGGCCGTTCCTTTCGGGTGAAATTCTTCTTGTGGTTCGTGTTTGTTCTTGGCCATAGAGTCTTCTCCTTTTTAGATTAGGCAGATTGCCAACCGCCTTATTTAAGTAACCTCTGCAAATCTGCGGCTACGTCTTCCGCAGAAACGCCGAAGGGCAATACAAGTCTCAAACGTCCTCGTGGATCGATAACCATTATGGTAGAGGTATGGTCGATCCAATAAACATCCTCGGATTCGCCCGGTTGAACCTCGTAATAAATACCGTAATCAGCGGCTGTTTGGGCAATGGCTCCCGGGTTACCAGTAAGTCCGAGAAAATCCGGGTCAAATTGGGTCACATACGCAGCCAACTGTTCCTGCGTATCGCGAGTTGGGTCCACCGAAACAAAAAGTACTTGAACGTCTGAAGCCTTTTTTCCCAGGCGAGAAAGCGCTTTTGCTAAAGTGCTTAGTGTCGTTGGACAGACATCCGGGCAATTGGTGTAACCAAAAAAAAGGATTACTATTTTGCCCTGAAACCGGCTTAACTTGGCTAATTGACCATTGTGATCGGTCAACAAAAATTCAGGTGCCGCTTTAGGCTCCTGCAAAACCAAGCCATGAAAGGTGTAAGGGAAAAAACGCTGTAAGGTATAACCAGCCAGCGCTGACCCAAAAAAAATACCGATAGTAAGAAGAAAGAGGTTTTTTTTGCTCATGCACTCAACGTTCACGGGGCATAGCACAAAAATAAATGTGCCGCTTCATAGACCAATTTGGTCGCGCCTACACTCTTCTGTACTTCCTCGACCAATACACCCACATGACGGGTAATACGGTCGGCGGTCGAAGCGAGGGTTTCGTATCGGTATTGTCCTCGGACAATGCCCCAACCATCTACTAAGACATAAGTTGGGGTGAAGCGAAAACTTCCATCGGCCTGTTTTTCGTAATAGGCTTCAAAGCCGCCTCCCACTATCGTTTTTAGGAGGCTCGGATCGTTAAGTGTAGCAAAGTACCAATTAGTAGGGGTAGCCCCCATAGAATTGGCATAGGCTTTTAGGACAGCAGGGGTGTCGTATTCGGGATCAAACGAAATCGTCACCAATGTAAACGGAACACCATTTAACTCCATCTCGGCGACATTTTTTTGGATCGTTTGCATCGTCTCGTTCATATCCATACAGGGTTCTGGACAACGCGTGTATGTAAAATTATAGAGAACGATATTTCCACGTAGGCTTTCGTTTGTTAATGTTTCTGCATTTTGGTCTACCAGCGCAAATCCTGGGGATAAACGGACACGTGGTAAAACCTTAACAGGCTGGAATACCGCAAATAGCAAAGCTGAAATGATAAAAAGGGCAACTAGGCCCTCTATCAGTACAAGGGGAACTTTTTTCCACGAAAAAGTAGGAATCACAAGAGATTTCATTGCGCGACTTGCCATAGCGATGTGCCATCTTACTCATCCTACCCTAAGGAAGCATGGGACGCATGTCCTCAGATTTTTAGGGCAGATGTCCCTTAGTTGTTAGCGCAACCATTTTTTCGATGCCCAAGATAAGCTGTTTTTACTTTTAAAGCAAACAGGCCCTGAAACTTCAGGGCCTGTTTGTGGATGATGTAGATTGATTACCGGTAAATGATCGGGATATTAACGGAGAATCCTTCTTCGGGTGGAAGGGCGAGGGCCGTAGTGGTGAGCGTGACACTGGCCGTGGCGGAACCATCACTCTGCGAGGTCGCGGTGACCGTGGTCGCATCGCTGGCCCCCGCCACCACATCCCCAGGCACCGTCACCCACACAGTCACCCGCATGCTGGCCCCCGCCCCCAGGGTGACATTCTTCACCGAGACGGTTACCGTCCACACCCCAGAAACACTCAGGGTGAACGTGTCGGTCACCTCCCCCGTGTTGGTCATCGTCAAAGTGTAGCTGACCACCGTCCCAACATAGCCCGCAGCCGCAGCCTCGCCCGATAAGGCGACGCCGTGGTTGGGCGGTGGGGCTTCAACCGTCAGGGCGAGCGGCACGGCAATGAGCGGGTTATTCGCATCATTGCTGGTTACACACAAGGTGCCGGTGTACGTCCCCAGGCTGAGCCCGCTGCTCGCCCAGGTGACGGTACTCGCGGTGGCACTCCCCATGCCGATTGTCCCGGTGCTTGGGGCAACCGTCACCCACGGGAGGTCCGTCGGGGAGGAACAGGCTGGGGTCGCCGCTTCGGTCACTTCCCAAGTCAGGTCTGCCGTGCCATAGTTGTGGAGCGTGAGGGTGGTCGTGACCACGGTGTCCGGGGCTTGGGTGCTGCTGAGGGCAGCCGGGGTGACCTCAATGATGGGGGCTGGGGGGGTATCGGCGGTGGGGACGAGACACCATTCATTGAGCAGCCCGGTGTCCCCCCCGGCACTGTCCGTGACGGCGAGCACCCAGGTGCCGGCCAGGTCTTCGCCATCGAAGGCACTGAGTGGGTTGTTGGGGGTGGGATGGCCGAAGAGGGCGGGGTCACTCCCGCATTGGTTCTCTACGGGGCCGTCGGAGCCTTCATCATCCAGTTCGGCAGCCACATTGTTGCCACTGCAACCAAACCCGGCGCCTGTGTAGCCAGGACGGTCAATCATGGTGACCGATGTGCCGGTGTCCTGGTGGGTCAGGCTGAAACTGAGGTCGCCGACGTAGGTGTGGGTGGCGTTGAGAGCGACATTCAGGTCTTGCAGGGTGCCGGTGTTGCCGATGACGAAGGTATCGGTGGCGGTGGTATTATCGGCGATGGGGAGGGCGGGGGCACGGCAGAGGAAGGCGAGGGTGGTGAAATGGAAGGTGGCGGAGACGGGGCTGGCACCGCAGGCGTTGTGGGCGGTGATGCGCCAGAAGAAGAGGGTGTTTCCGGCGAGGTTGGTGGAGGGGGTGTAGCTGTTGGTGGCGACGGTGGCGCTGTCCACGATGTTCGTGAAGCTGGCGTCGGTGGCGATTTCGATGAAGTAGGCGTTTGCGCCACTGACGGCGCTCCACTGGAAGTTTGGTTGCAAGCCGACGTCTGAAGCCCCATTCGCCGGGCTGATGAGGCTCGCAACGCCGGGGATTCCGTCAAATACCGAGAGCGATGCGTCAAGCGTATCAGTTAATATGCCATCGTCGCCTAAAACGGTGAATGGATAAACCCCTGCGGAGGTTGTACTAACCGTGACGGTAAACATGCTGGAACCAGGGGCTGCAACTGGGTTAGGAGCAAAGGTAGAGGTGGTTCCTGCCGGTAGATTGACTGTGCTGAGGGTTACGTTCCCTGTATAGCCGTTCTGAGCATTGACCTCAACAAGCGTATTTTCACTTCCGGCAACGCAGATCGAGAAATTTGTGTTACTGGCAGAGAGAGCAAATTGGGCGTTGAGCACAGGTCGCGTGATGAAGAGGCCTTCGCCGATGCCCGTGTGGATAACGGTACCACTGGTGAAGTAGGGATAATTACTCCACGACCCATTGAAATTGGCATTGTTGTTGCTGGGATAGGAGTCAAAGAAACCCGCCAAAACCAACTGCCCATTCGCCACATCAGACAGGTCGAATATCTGCAACCCACTGGTGTAGTTCGACATGTAGGCATTCCCCTCATGGGTGTACACGTTGTGGTCGATCGAAGGGTTGGGACCATCTTCCACGCCAATAATGGTCGGATTGGTCAGGTCGGTGAGGGTCCAGATGCGGGTCCGGGTGTTGTGCCCAAAGTTCTGTTCGTCAAGTTCATCATCCAACAGGAAGAAGGCATGGTCTTCCGTCAACCAACCCTGATGGGTATAGGCTGACCCGGCATACGGCATCCGCGCGACCAACACCGGATTGGCTTTGTTGCTCACATCCGTGACTGTGAGCGTGTCTTCGTTGGCACTGAAACAGATTTCATGCCCCTGGTAGTTGGCATCCGGCCCATGAAAAAGCACACACTGCGTGTCGTGGGTGTACCCATCCGCACTGTAACACCCGGCATTGCTCGGGCTGAGCGGGGTTTGGATGTTGATCATGTGCAAGCCCCCGGAACACGTGTTGGAGCCAATGGCATAGGCAAACCCGGTCTCTTCATTGATGGCAAGGTTGTGGGCATTCCCAAATGCCCCGTAGAAGGCATCTTCCGTGAAGTTCACCGGGGGATTGGGCACTGTCCGCAGGCGGGTGAGGTCAAAGACCTGCATCCCATGTCCGCTGGCTTCCGAGACAACGAAGGCGTAGTTGTTGTAGACCTTGATGTCGCGCCAGGTGGAGTTGCTGGTGTGGGTGGGGAGCCGCCCCAGGTAGAGCGGGGTTTCGGGGTTGGTGACCTCCACAAAGGAGGTACCGTTGGTCAGCCCGACCAGGGCGTATTCCTTGCCGTCAAGCGGGTCCGTCCAGCCCCAGATGTCGTTGGCCCCACTGCCCCCCCCGATGGAGGCGAGGGGCATGTAGGCCAGCAGGTCCACGTTCAGGCAGGGGTAGATGCCTGCCATGCCACCCACACACGGGGTCGCCGTTTGGGGGGCATCCAGCAGCGGGTCCGGCTGAAACTCGCGTTCCATCCGCGCCATCAACGCCATCCGCACCGCAGCTGCTTCGGTGGCCATTTGGGACGGATCACTGTCCGGGCCTTGAGCAAACGCGGACAAATAGGATGTCCACCCCACCGCAATCATAAGCAGGGCAACAATACCAAAGGCAAATAAAAGATAATGGGATTTGGGTTTGGAATTCATCTACATAGCTCCTATAAAATGAAAGCCCATCCCCTCGTACGAGGGGATGGATAAAAAACTTTAGCGTTCTAGCACAGGCAAGTAAACAGGAAACATCTCGCTGGGTGGCGGTGTGGGGGTTGGTTCGATATAGGTACACCATGTCAGGAACAAATCCATCGCGACGCGGCGATATGTAGCGCTGTAAATGGCTTCCCACGGAAACGCCCAAAATGTGGTTTTGTATGTTTCGGTTTCTTTTACCAACCCGGCTCCATTGCCATTGTTGCCTACCATCCCCAGATTAGCCGTAGAATCTGGCACCACTGTATCAGCCTGATCGGAGAAGGGGTAGTAAAGCACGCGCGAGCCGAAGGAAGCGAAAAGGCCTTGCCCATTAGCATATCCGTAGTTTCCGTTGTCGTTGGTTATGCTATCCACACCGAGATAAGTTTGCATAAAACTCGTAAGTCCGCGATCATAGTAATAATCCTGACTGGAAAGGAACAGGCATCCACCATTATTATCCAACCAGGAAGATAATGCGAGTTCCCCCCCAGGGCCAGGTCCTGCCGCCCCGCCAAATTCATGCCCCGTGAACCAGATCACGATCTCGTAGGGCGCAAGGTCAGCGAGGGTGGGTTCGTTGTCACTATTGGCCGTATCCCAGATGTAATAATCCTTCCCGAGGGCATCCAGCGCCTGGGTGTAGTAATTACGAACGTTGGGATTATTATCATCATCATCCACCAACAAGATCGGCGGGATAGCCTGAGTAGTAAAGCTGGAGATCGCCGAGACCGCGCCCTCTCCACAGGGGTTAAGCGTTCGTATCCGCCAATAATAGGTGGTCAGTTCATCAAAGCCGTATTTGGCAATATGTGAAGTTTCCGAGACATTAGCAGTGTACACAATATCAGCAAAAGCGGCGTCGGAAGCAATTTCAAGGATATAAGAAACGCCTTGGATGCCTGCCTCCCAACTAAAGGTGATGGGAACCGGGAGATCAAACGCGCCATCTACAGGAGTGGTGAGGGTAGCACTTGCGGGCAGGGCATCGTATACAACCAGGGATAGGTCCACCGTCTCGGTCAAGACTCCATCTGCAGCAGCAACTGTGAAGGGGTAAACACCTGCGGGCGTCGTGCTGACGGTAACAGTCAGGGTGCTGGAACCGGGTACGGCGACCATCTGAGGATCAAAGGTCGGGATACTACCGACTGGTAGGTTATTCGCATTTAAGGTAACAGTGTTGGTATACCCGTGTTGTTCCGTCAAAGTGAACAAGGTGCTGGCATCACCGGGGGTACAGACGGTCATGGTTTCATCCGCGGCACTTAATGAAAAGGAAGGAGCCAGGGAAGGTCGCGTGATGAAGAGGCCTTCGCCGATGCCCGTGTGGATAACGGTACCACTGGTGAAGTAGGGATAATTACTCCACGACCCATTGAAATTGGCATTGTTGTTGCTGGGATAGGAGTCAAAGAAACCCGCCAAAACCAACTGCCCATTCGCCACATCAGACAGGTCGAATATCTGCAACCCACTGGTGTAGTTCGACATGTAGGCATTCCCCTCATGGGTGTACACGTTGTGGTCGATCGAAGGGTTGGGACCATCTTCCACGCCAATAATGGTCGGATTGGTCAGGTCGGTGAGGGTCCAGATGCGGGTCCGGGTGTTGTGCCCAAAGTTCTGTTCGTCAAGTTCATCATCCAACAGGAAGAAGGCATGGTCTTCCGTCAACCAACCCTGATGGGTATAGGCTGACCCGGCATACGGCATCCGCGCGACCAACACCGGATTGGCTTTGTTGCTCACATCCGTGACTGTGAGCGTGTCTTCGTTGGCACTGAAACAGATTTCATGCCCCTGGTAGTTGGCATCCGGCCCATGAAAAAGCACACACTGCGTGTCGTGGGTGTACCCATCCGCACTGTAACACCCGGCATTGCTCGGGCTGAGCGGGGTTTGGATGTTGATCATGTGCAAGCCCCCGGAACACGTGTTGGAGCCAATGGCATAGGCAAACCCGGTCTCTTCATTGATGGCAAGGTTGTGGGCATTCCCAAATGCCCCGTAGAAGGCATCTTCCGTGAAGTTCACCGGGGGATTGGGCACTGTCCGCAGGCGGGTGAGGTCAAAGACCTGCATCCCATGTCCGCTGGCTTCCGAGACAACGAAGGCGTAGTTGTTGTAGACCTTGATGTCGCGCCAGGTGGAGTTGCTGGTGTGGGTGGGGAGCCGCCCCAGGTAGAGCGGGGTTTCGGGGTTGGTGACCTCCACAAAGGAGGTACCGTTGGTCAGCCCGACGAGGGCGTATTCCTTGCCGTCAAGCGGGTCCGTCCAGCCCCAGATGTCGTTGGCCCCACTGCCCCCCCCGATGGAGGCGAGGGGCATGTAGGCCAGCAGGTCCACGTTCAGGCAGGGGTAGATGCCTGCCATGCCACCCACACACGGGGTCGCCGTTTGGGGGGCATCCAGCAGCGGGTCCGGCTGAAACTCGCGTTCCATCCGCGCCATCAATGCCATCCGCACCGCAGCTGTTTCATCCATACGAGGCGGGTCAGCGGGATCAGGCGTTTGTGCGAAAACTGGATGGTGAGCAACGTTGAGTACCACCATCACACTCAGGCAAAAGAGGATCAAGCCTCCCAGCCACTGATTCCTGGAAAGTGAAATCATAAGCGTATTCTCCTGTATAAATATGCGGGAATGGGCAAGCGCGAATAGTAACATAAATCTGTGGGTAAACAACCTTTAAATTTTCCCCCCAATCTGCCTACATCACAAAAAGGAAACCTGTAAGAAACTCGTAATTCCTCTGCACTACAATCCAAAACAACCTCGCAACAAGGAGTTTTTACAATGAAGAAACGAACCTGGCTTATTCTAGTTGGTCTGCTGATTGTCCTTCCCATCGGCTGGTATCTTATCTCCCCCCTCTTTATCAACAAAACCGTTGACGAAGATTTCCCCGTCGTCCCGACCACGGAAACCCAACCCCAGCCCACCGTTCCCGCGGTCGCCATTGCCCCAACAAATATTGCCGCTCCGACAGACACCGCCCCCCAAGCGGATACCCTGTCCCAAGACCCAAATGCGCCGCTGCCCACCGACATGATCCTTCTCGCCCAGGGTGAAATTTACGATCTCGCCCACGAAGGTGTTGGCACGGCCAGCCTCTACCAACTCGCCGACGGGAGCCGTATCTTGCGCTTTGAAAACTTTGAAGTCCTCAACGGCCCGGACTTGCGCGTCTACCTCGCCGCCGATGACCCAATTCCGAACACCGTTGGCTCGGAACTGGCAGGCGGGCTTGACCTGGGTGCGCTCAAAGGCAACCTGGGCGACCAAAACTACCCCATCCCCGCTGACCTTGACCTCAGCCTCTATAAATCCGTCGTTATCTGGTGCCGGGCATTTCGCGTCGGCTTCAACGCCGCCCCCCTCCGTGCCCCCCAGTCTTAACCTTGATGGGGTTCTGTAGTGATTACCACGCCCGGCCTTGTGAATGGGTATTCGGTATAATCAAAGGATAAATACCCTTTTCAGGACTTTCTCATGCCCCTTGCCAAATCCATCCTTGTCGTAGATGATGAAACCACCATCCGTGAAGTTGTCCGCCGCTATTTGGAGCGTGACGGCTTCAAAGTACGCGAAGCCGCCGATGGCTATGCCTGTCTCGATGCCCTCGCCGAACACATACCCGATCTCATCGTGCTTGACCTTATGCTCCCCGGCATTGACGGTCTCACCATCACTCGCCAATTACGCTTGAATCCCAAATATAAGGGCATCCCTATCGTTATGCTCACCGCCAAGGGAGAAACCAACGACCGGATACGCGGTCTTGACCTCGGGGCGGATGACTACATCCCAAAACCCTTCGCCCCGCGCGAGGTGGTCTCCCGCGTGAACGCCGTCCTTCGGCGCGCCGGGAGTACCCTCATCGAACCGGGCGAACGTCTCGACCTCGGTGCGCTGACGATAGATGCGGGTGCGCGCACCGTTTCTATTAGCAACCAAAATATCGCCCTCAGCGCCAAAGAGTTTGACCTGCTGTATCATTTTGCCCAACACCCCAGGCAAGTCTTTACCCGCGAGCAACTCCTCGAACAAGTTTGGGGCTATGAATTCTTCGGTGATGCCTCCACCGTCACCGTTCACATCCGTCGCCTCCGCGAAAAAATCGAGGCCGACCCGTCCGATCCAAAGTACATTATGACGGTTTGGGGCGTGGGATATAAATTTGAATTCAGTAACGAGTAACGCATGATGAGTGATGAAGTGATAAGTAAGGTACTTATCACTTCATCACTCATCACTTTATCACTTATGAACCGTCTCCTCCTCTACCTACTCACAATCCTCGCTATCCTTGGCTTTACGTTGGGGCTTGTTTACCTCGTCATGCACCCGCCGATGGGGGATTTGCTTTCACTGGCAGAATTGCTGGCAGTGACTGGATTAATTTCGGGCGGGGTTGGGTTCGCCTCGCACAGGATGGGGTGGTGGCGGCGCTTTTCTAGTGTCGCGCAAGCGTTGGCGGTCAGTTATCTGCTTGCAGGGGGGTTGACGTTGATCAACGTGTGGGTCACCGCGCGGCTGATGTTTATCAACCAACACGATTTTGTCCTGGCAACAATGCTGTTGCTGTTTGCAAGCGGCATTTCTGTCGCGTTTGGGTATTTCATTTCGACTTCCATCACGCAGGCGCTACACAATTTGATGAAAGGGGCCGAAAAATTGAGCGAGGGAGATTTTTCCACGCGCGTACCTGTGGTGGGGAATGACGAGGTTTCCCACCTTGCTCATTCTTTTAATATGATGGCCGCGCGCCTTGAACAAGCCCGCGAAGCCGAACGCACCTTGGACGAAGCCCGCCGCAACCTGGTAGCCTGGGCCTCGCACGACCTCCGTACTCCTCTCGCATCCCTTCGCGCGATGCTCGACGCCCTGGCCGAAGGGGTGGTGGACGATCCCGAAACCGTTGCGCGTTACCTCCAGCAAAGCCAACAGGAAACCAACCGGATGAGTGCCTTGATTGATGACCTGTTTGAACTGGCCCAGATTGACGCAGGGGGGTTGGAACTCCAGCGCGAGGCCGCGTCCCTGTCCGACTTGATTTCCGATACCTTGGGCGGGTTTGCCGCCCGCGCGGTGGAACGGAATCTGGCGCTGACGGGGGAAGTTGCCCCAGAAGTGGATCCCGTATGGATGGCACCGGGCAAGATCAGCCGGGTGTTTAGGAATTTGATCGAGAACGCGATCCGGCACACGCCCGCGGGAGGGGAGATTCACGTCCGCGCGGGGGTGGAAAGTGGTTCGGTCGTGGTAACCGTCGCGGACAGCGGGATGGGAATTCCGGCAGAGGATTTGCCACACATTTTTGACCGGTTCTATCGCGGGGAAAAGAGCCGTTCGCGCGAGGGGTATTCCAGCGGCGGGGCCGGCCTGGGATTGGCGATTGCAAAAGGGATCGTGGAGGCCCACGGGGGGCAGATATGGGTAGAGAGTGCCGTGGGGCGGGGAACGGTGATGCGGTTTTCGCTACCAAAAACTCCTTCCTTAATACTTTCGTAATTTCCTTTCACTACAATTCGGGGTGTAATGAAACGTATTTTTAGAGAGACGAACATGAGAAAATGGTTTTTGATCCCCTTGCTTTTATTGTTGGCGGGGTGTGCGGGAGCCTCCGCCACCTCGCCGGGTGATGTTGCGGCTCTGCCCAAAGCGACCTCTCAACCCATTCTTTCTTCTGACCCTATCCAAGTGGAGCCTGCTGTGAACCTTCCCAACCTTGGCCCTGCCCCAGAATTGCAAAATGACATCTGGCTCAACACGCCCGAACCCCTGCGCCTTGCTAGCCTGCGCGGTAAAGTTGTCCTGCTGGATATGTGGACGTTTGGATGTTACAACTGTAAAAACGTGATCCCTTCTTTACGCGAGTGGCACAGTACATATAAAGATCAGGGCCTGGTGGTGATCGGCAATCATTATCCCGAATTTAGCTACGAAGAGGATTTGGGCAATCTGAAACAGGCCATCATTCAATTGGATATTCCTTATCCGGTGGCACAAGATAATGAACGTTTAACCTGGGGCGCCTATAATAATCGCTACTGGCCCACCCTCTATCTGATTGATAAAAATGGCAACCTGCGCTACTCCCATATCGGCGAGGGCGCTTATGATGAAACCGAAGCGGCGATTGTCGCGCTTCTGAATGAGTCCTATCCATAATTTTTTTATCGCCACGAATTTACCCCAAAAAGGAACACTTCAAAACCATTCGTACAATTCGTGGCAAAAGAGAAATCCTGATGATCAAAATTCCTTCCTCCGAAATTACCCCTGAACATGTTTTCCTCAACCGCCGCGCTTTTCTGAAAAGTATGGGTGTGGTCACCGCGGGTGCGCTGGCTCTCGCTGCGTGCGCCCCGTCCGAACCTACCGAGGAGGCAGCTTCCTCTCCCAACTCTGCCACTTCATCCGGTGCCCAATCGCCTGATCCTGCCGATCCTACAACCCTCCAGGCTAGCGCATCCACCGATGAACTCGGCGACCCGCTTAACACCTACAAAGAAATAACCAACTTCAATAACTTCTACGAATTTAGTTTGGACAAAGAAAACGTAGCGAAACTCTCCCGCGACTTTAAAGCCTCTCCGTGGACGGTCGAAGTCAGTGGCCTGGTCAACAACCCCCAAACCTTTGACATTAACGACCTTCGCACCATGTTTGACCAGGAAGAGCGCATCTACCGTCTGCGCTGTGTTGAAGCCTGGAGTATGGTCATTCCCTGGATGGGCTTTCCCATTCACAAACTGCTCGATGTCGTCCAACCCAAAGCCGAGGCCAAGTATCTGCGCTTTGAAACCTTACAGGACCCTGAACAATTCCCCGAACAAAAATATGGGCGTTTTGAATGGCCTTACGTTGAGGGGCTCCGCATGGACGAAGCGATGAATGATCTCGCCATCCTTGCCACCGGAATATATGGCAAAGAACTCCTGCCCCAAAACGGTGCCCCCCTCCGGCTCGTTGTCCCCTGGAAATACGGCTTTAAGAGCATAAAATCTATCGTTCGCATTGTCTTGAGTGAAGGCCAACCCAGTTCTTTCTGGATGCGCGCGGCCCCCAACGAATACGGCTTCTATGCCAATGTCAACCCCGATGTACCCCATCCTCGCTGGTCACAAGCCTCCGAACGCCGCATTGGCGAAATCGGTCGCCGCCCCACCCTCAAATTCAACGGCTACGAAGAAGAAGTTGCTCACCTTTACGACGGCATGGACCTGGCGAAAAACTTCTAACCAATTAAACCGAACAATCAACTACCTCCCATGGCTAAACAAACTGGCAAAAACCAACCCCTGCAAATCGCAACGCACATCGGCGCGCTCCTTCCCCTCGCCTGGATGATCTACGCCTTTTTTACAGATAACCTGACCGTTAATCCGATACAAGATCTAATTCTCCGGACCGGGAAAACCGCCCTTGTTTTACTCGTTCTTTCCCTGGCCTGTACCCCCGCCAACAGCCTGTTCAAGTTTCGCCCTGCACTGAACATGCGCCGTCCATTAGGCGTGTATGCGTTCATGTACATTGCCATTCATCTAAGCCTGTTTACCTTTGACAACTTTTTCTGGGCACTTGGCTTCACCTGGGAGAACCTCAAAACCACGATCCTTGAAAAGCGTTACGTACTGGTTGGATTTGCCGCCTTTCTCATTTTCCTCCCCCTTGCCATCACCTCCACTAAAGGCTGGCAAAAACGTATGGGCAAACGTTGGAAAAACCTGCACAAATGGGTTTATCTTGCCGACATTCTTGTCATCATTCATTACATTTGGTTGGTAAAAGCAGACATTACCCAACCCCTCGCATGGGGCGCGGGCGTTGTCGTTCTCCTACTCCTACGAATTTCCCTCATCAAGAAAGGTGCCCAAACCCTGGTCGCGCGGATCACCCGCTTCGTCAAACATTCCAACCCCAAACCCACGCCCCGCGACGCCTCTCCTGTCACACTGACAGACCCCTCCTGATTTTTCTCCTTTCCAAAAAGAAGCGCCGGACTTAATATCCGGCGTTCCTTTTTTATATGGTAGTCTAGCCCCTTGTGGGCGAGATGGTGGTCACAAGACCCGTAATTAGATAAATTCCCCCCTTTCTAAAAACGCCACGGTTTGCCTCACCACCCCTGGCAAATACCGCAAGAAAAAGTGTCCCGCGGGAAACGTCACATGATCTGCCATCCCCGCAACCTTTGTTCGGGCCACGCTCACCCGCCCATCGTTTGGGCCGGAGAAAATGAACGGGGCGAGCGGATTATCGGGAACGCGCCCGGCAATCACGCCCAACGGGAAGTTCACGGCACCGAGTTGGTTCGGAAGGCTATCCGAGGATGTGCCTACTTGAAGGGCTGCTGGCCCCATCACTTTTCCCAACCCCACGCGGGGGACAAGATCTGCCCATTCGCTTCCCTGGTTTGGCGGGGCGAACATCACCGCCCGAGCGATCTGCACCGGAAAATCCCGCGCCAGCACCCGAAGCACGATCCCGCCCATCGAGTGGGAGACGAAATTCAACGGGGGCGGCGAAGCGCCGAAGTGTGTTTGAAGGTCTGCCCACACGTGCCCCGCGAGGGTTTCGAGCAGAAATTTTCGAGAGGGGTAATCGAGATTGAGGGTCTGGAATCCGTGGGAGGCGAGTTTTCGTGCGAGGGGTTCCATTGATCGGCGGGTGAGGCCGAGGCCGTGGAGGAGGATGGTGGGGGAAGAGGGCATCAATAATTCGTCGTCATATCAATCATCCCCTTTTCCCGCGCGAGGTGATCGCATTTGCGAAAGACGAAAATCCCTACCAGCCCGAACACTACCGTTAGCCCAGCTAAAATCCCTAAGAGTTGCCCGTTTGAGAAGGAAGACAGGGTGGGGAACGCGGCCGCGGCACTCCCGATCAGGGCGCGGCGCACGAGTTCGAGCCAGTAGGTGAGTGGCATCGCAAACCCGAGGGGGCGTAACCACGCGGGCAGAACTTCCAGGGGAAAGATCGCCCCGCTGAACAAGTACAGCGCTCCGGCCACTGCTTCCCCCAAAAACCAGATGTGATTGGCGATCAGCAACGTGACCCCCGCGAGAATCAGCCCCATCATCGCGAGCATGATCACGCCAATGAACAGGGCGAGCAGAAACAACGGCCAGTTTACTTCGAGTACATTGAATGGGACTTTCAAAAATAGTACCCCAAAGGCAACCGTGATAAAGACGGAAATCGAGCCCATTAGAAAGCGCGCCACGCCGCGTCCGAGGAGGTACATCGGGATATTGAGCGGGGCGACGTAGATGTATTTGAGCGTGCGGTAGTGTTCCCGGTCATCAATCACCGCCCAAGAGATGCCCGCCATGATGGCACCGACGTATTGGTAGAAGGCGTTGCCCAGGTAGATGTACGGGAAGATAGGGTTGGAGTAATCCCCGCCGGTGATGACGCTGTACATCACAACGAGGATCGCCGCCGCCGAGAGAGGTTTGACTATGGAGTAGATGGCAAAGATGAGGGGGTCGGTCCAGTTGGATTCGATTTGCCAGCCCAGCCACGCGGCGGTTTTGAAGGAATGCCAGAGGGGATTGCGGAGTTGGGGAATAGGGGAGTTAGGGAGTGAGGGGGTAATCGTGGTCATTTTTGATAAGTGATGAGTGATAAGTATTGAGTGGCAGCATCCTGAGCGGAAAGTGTTTCGTTTCTTGAATTGTTCCATGTCCAGCGAAGTCGAAGGATGCGGGAATTACATGTGTTCCCCGCACCCTTCGACTTCGCAAAGCCTCCGCTCAACCCTTCGCTCAGGGTGCTACCGTCTGCTCTCCGTAATGCGCCCTTCCCGGATCGCCAGCCGTTCCATGTATCGGAGCAGGTATCGCGCAGCAGTCAGAAAAATCACACACAAGGCAACCAGCACGCCGATTTCGAACTGCACACTGACAAACCCCAGCGATGGGCCGGACTTGAACACTAACTGCCGCATCGCATCCAGCCCCATCGTCAGCGGGATGATGGACGCGCCCGCCGCGATCCAGAAATTGAAACTGCTGATGGGGAAGTAAAAGCCCGACGCGAGGTATACCGGTTCCTGCGCCAGGTTTGACCAGTGCCAGGCCTCGCGGCTGAGGAGCAGATACACCGACGCAAACATCATCCCCATCCCGTAGAGGGCGGTCATGGTGAGCATGAATACTGCAAATAACTGGATAAAACTGGACACCGCAAACTGGACATTGAAAAGCCAACTGCCCACAACAAGAATGAACACTGCCCGAAGCATCGTCGCCAGCATCCCGCCTAGAGCCATGCCGAGCAGGATCGCCATCAACGAGTTGGGGGCCATGATATACAAGCCGAGGTTGCCTGTCTCCTTTTCCCAATACAACTGGCTAGACATACTCCACAGTACGTTGAGCCAAAACGCGGTCATCGCCCCGCCGACAACGACAAACCCGACGTAATCTTCGGGTGCTTGAATCGCCCGGTACACGAACACATACGCCGCCACCCCCATGATCGGCAGAAACAGGTCAAAGAAAATCCACGATTTTTCCCGTTGCTGTCCGATGACGCGGGGATAGGCACGGGCGAGCACGGTCTGGATGAAAAGCCGCCAGCCGGTGTTTTTCTGCACGCGGGCGTTGGAAATAGAGGTTTGGAGATTGGTCGTCATAGGATTTTGATTGGACACAGAGGGCGGAGAGGGAACAGAAGAACACAGAAGTTTTTTAAATTTTTCTGTGTTCTCTGTGCCTTCCGTGTACTATTCCGCGCTTTCCACTTCCGACATGCTCTTCCCGACCAAATCCACGAACACATCTTCGAGGGTGGGTTCGCGTTTTTGGAAGTTCAGGATGCGGATGTTGTGGGTGGTCATCGTATTGATTACCGTACCTAGCACATCTTCTTCAGCGAGGATAAATTCCAGCACAGCGCGGCCATCGAGGGGGCGATGGGTGACAGTGCGAACGCCGGGCAACGCCTCGAACGGCCCGGTCCCCATCCCGTCCAATGGGCTAACTTCTAGACGGAAGAGGGCGTCTTTTTGCAAGCGGTGTTTCAGGTTCGACGGAGTATCGCACGCCAGCACTTTTCCCCCGTTGATGATGGCAACGCGATCACAGAGTTCGTCTGCTTCAACCATGTAGTGGGTGGTGAGGAGTAGCGTGCGATCGGGGTTGGTGGACATCCATTGGCGGATGAGTTTGCGGGTGTCGCGGGACGCGCCCACGTCCAGGCCCAGCGTCGGCTCGTCGAGAAACAACACGTCCGGGTCAGTCAGAAAGCCGCGGACGATGTTCATTTTCTGGCGCAGGCCGGTGGACAGGTCGGACGATTTGGTATTCATCCGGTCGGCGAGACCCACGATTTCGAGCAAGCTTTTGATCCGTTCGTTGGCGATTTTTGAAGGGATGCCGTAAAACTGCGCAAACATCCAGAGATTTTCCCGCACGGTCAGCAGCCCGTACCCGGACGATTCCCCGCCTGAGACCATGTTGATCCGCGGGCGAACTTTTTCCGGTTCCGCGGCCACGTCCACCCCAGCCACGAGTGCCCGCCCCGACGTGGGGGAGAGTAGCGTGGTCAGGATTTTGATCAGGGTGGTTTTGCCCGCCCCGTTTGGGCCGAGCAAGCCGAACAGCTCGCCCCGCGGGACATCGAGACTTACGTCCGCGAGGGCAATCAGTTCTTTGGCCTCAGTCTTTTTTCCGCCGCGTATTTTGTAGATGCGGCCGAGGTGGTCAGTTTTGATGGCAAGTTCCATGGGATTGATAAGTAATGAAGTGGTAAGTGAATAGATGCTCTATTTAATGGTATGTAGGGTGGGTCTGTGACGGGGAAAAACCGTGTGAAAAGCGTAGGGAAAGTGTAGGTTTGGCGTCAAGCAAAAAAGGAAACCGTCTGCTAAGATTATATCCGAAGGGCGATTTCTCTTCTCCTCCTTAAAAGTGAGAGCCGGATGTGGCGTTCCGGCTCTCTCTGCTTTTAAGAGGCAGACGCACTTGTTCCTAAAGAAATCCTGGAGGAAAACTTCGAGACTTTTTCAAAATTTGTGCGAAGTGCCTCGCACCTCTCAGGTTATGTAGCAATGCCCAATAAACTGGCGATCACGCCAATTTCGCCAATGTGTTGATAGGGATGGGTCAGGCAAAAATTCATCAGACATTTTCCCTTGCTCCAGCCCGTATAGGTTTGGATAAAAACATCTGGGTTAGAATGCGCCAGACCTTCCTCCACCATAATCGTCCAAATTCGTTCGGTCGGGACGACGGCCGCCAGATTGTCCAGATTCAAAGTTTCGAGGACTCCAAGCGTTCGTGCGTGAACGGCGTTGGCGTAATCGTGGAGGGCGGAGAGGTTGATGCGTTCGTTCAGGTCATCTACTTCGAGAAAGGTCATCTCGGAACCGTGATGCCGCCAGGGGAGGTTCAATTTTTCCATCCACCCCTCCTCCCAAACCTGGGGATGATCCGTGACAAAGCGGTTGAGGCCCGCATCTTCCACCCGCGCCATGTGCCACAGATTCCAGGCAATTGAGTTGACGTGAGGATGCGGACGCCGGCGCATCAACGTCTCCGAGACATCTGTCCAAACCACTTCAAGCCAGAAATCATAGAGTACATCGTATCTTTGGCGGAAAAGTTCATCAAAATTCATATTGGCTCCACTCACGCATCACTTATCACTTCATCACCTCTTCTCGTCGAAAACAATCCAGCGCATGATCATTGATCATCCCCACGGCTTGCATAAATGCATACACAATCGTCGGCCCGACAAACGAGAAGCCATACTTTTTCAGCGCTTTGCTCATCGCCTCGGACTCCGGGCTGGTGGTCGGGTAATCTTTGATCGAGTGAATTTCATGGATGAGGGGTTGTCCCCCGACAAAACTCCACAGAAAATCGCTGAAACTCCCTTTTTCTTCTTCGATTTGTAGGTAGCCGCGGGCATTTTTGATCACCGACTGAACTTTGAGTCGGTTGCGGATGATGCCGGGGTTGGCGAGCAATTCCGCGACTTTGGCATCATCGTAGTAGATAATTTTTCGGGGATCAAATCCGTCGAACACTGCGTAGTAATTCTCACGGCGCTGGAGGATCGTCCACCAGGTCAGCCCAGCTTGCGCGCCGTCGAGACAGAGTTTGGCAAACAGGGCCTGACTATCGAGGACAGGTACGCCCCATTCTTCATCATGATATTGAACATACAGGGGGAGGTGGGTGGGGACCCAGGGACAACGGTTCATAGGTGTGGGAAGTGGAAAGTGGTGAGTCGATTTTCGATCTTTGATCTTTGATCGAGATTTACGCGGTTTCGTACGCGGCCTTGAGCCAGTGGATCAGTTCATCCGTGACATCAGCCTGACTTTCGAGCCGCACCCGGTGCGTACACATCGAATTAAAACTGCCAGATGCCTCTAACTTGCCCTGAGGGTCAACCGCGTTCAAATTGAGACCCACATCTACCCGCGTTTTCGTGCTTGGCTGAATCAAGGCAAATTGTTTGTTCCGGCGCAGGCTGACATACGTCCGTTTTGGCGAGATTTCGACATCGTTGCCAAAATCATTCACAACAGCGATCAGGGTGTCGTAAATCGGACGGAGGGCGGCTTTCTCGCCTGCATATTGTTCGGCGACCAGGTCTTTCTCGGCACCGATGACCGCCTGCCCCGCGCGGTCTTTGGCGGTTAGCGCAATCAGGTTTGCATACCCGTAAGTCAGCCCATGTTCGGCTTTCAGAAAATTGATGCGCTCCTTCACTTTTTCGAAGCCGCTCGCATTGACTAGCGCCACCCATTCGTCCAGCGATTGCCCATATTTTTCTTCCAGGTTTTTGATCATGTTTTGGGTGGCTTCTTCAATTCTGTCTGCCATTCTTAACTCCTTTCCAGTTTTCCATACTTGTTGAGCGTGTGCAAAACATCCACCGTAATTCGCCCGGCCCATTCTTTTTTGGCGACTTCCCACACATCATCGTATTGGCCCCAATGCCAGCCGGGCCACCACGCACCGTCTTCGGCTTGCTGTTGGATGATATTATCGATCAGCCGGTCAATATCTTCGGGAAACGCCTGCGCGGTCACCGGGTCCCGAAAATCCAACAACGCGATCACTGGCAACTCCGCCAGCTTTTCTTCCGTGAGTGGGCGGAGCGAACGGTACGCAGTCAAAATCCTGTTCCGCGCGTCATCTGCCAACCCCTCCGGCAAAAAGGCCGCGGCCCGTTCCCAGTTCAAAAGCTGGTAAAAGCTCAATTGCCCGGCCCCAAACGCCACCCCGCTTTCCAGGTTTTTCCTCGCCCGTTCAGTCGCGCGAGCGAGCAGTTCAGGCGGGACATTCGCACGCGCATAGTGCAAATACCCCACCAACTCCGCGGACGGGTTAGCCCACGCACCCTCGGGCGGCGCGGCGACACTATCGCGCCCCCACCAAAACGCGTGGGGATGATCGTTCACGGCGAGGGGGAGCGCGGGCCAATAATCCCCCTCGGTTTGATATGTATCCACAAGATATTGGATCGCGGCCTGAACCACCGGATGTTCGGGCGGGGCACCCACTGCGAGGCAGTTCTGCAACCCAACCGAGGTCGCCATCGCCGAAGAAGCAGGGAGACGAAAATCCGGCTCCATCCCATGCCCGAAGCCCCCGTCGGGGTTTTGGAAGGTGCGGAGGGCCTCAAGCACCTCGGAGGCGGGGCTGCCCTCACTCGTGGGGTCTTCAAAGTAGTAAGCGAACAAACAACGGTCCACCGCGCGAGCGTGGGTTTTGACGAATGTCGCGGCGCGTGCAAAGTTTTCAGGGGACAGGTTCATCAGTCATCCTCCGGGGTTTCGTATTTTTTCATAATTTCCCGCACAGGGTGGTTGTCCGCATAAACCTGCCAGTGGGTAATTTGACCATCTTCGGTTAAAGCTTTCCACGCGACGGGAGCGGTCCAAAAATTTTCTTCGCGCAATTGACCAGAAACGGCAAACGTGCCGCAGGCCTGCCCGGTAACGAGGACAAGATCGCCCTGCGCGAGGACATCTTCCACCTCGATCCGGTAGTCGGGGAACCAGGCAAAATACCCGGCCCACGCGGTTCGCATCCCCTCGCGGCCATGAAAGCTGTGCCCAATCGAGTCAACAAAGCGGTGATCGGAGGCCATGAGGGCAATCAGCCCCTCGGCATCGTGGGCGTTGATGCGGTCAATAAAAGTGAGGACAATTTGTGTAGGAGTCATGTTTGCAGTTGAGTCAGTTCGATCAGGTGACCATCTGGGTCGCGAAGGTAGGCGGAGCGGCCCCAGTAATAATCATGGGGCTGCACTTCGATGGAGAGGCCTTGCTGAACGAGCGCGGCACACGCAGCATCCACATCAGGGACTTCAAACGCGGTGTGATTTTCGGGGGGGAGATCGTTGGGGCCGGGGGTGTAAGTGCGATGGATGAAGATTTTTGTGTGCCCGGTCATGAAGATTGCCATGTCCGGCGACTCAGCAACGGGGCGTGTGCCAAGCAAGGATCGGTAAAACGCGGACATCTCCGCGACGTTAAGGGTGAAGTAAGCGAGTTCAATCAGTTTCATCGCTCAGTTTTATCGCGACCTCGATCTCCCATTTGGTTTTGCGCGGTTCGATTTTAGGGTCGGTGAGGAAGGTTTCGTAACGGGCGCGGAAACCATCGCCTTTCGGGTCATCCCACCGATCCCAGGGAATGTGGTTGGTTTTGGCCCATTCGATGAGTTTTCGGTTGCCCTGCAAACCCGAGCCGGTATACACGAGGCTGGCATAACGCCCTGCAGGGATGATGCCGGGGGTAACTCGTCCATCGCCATAAACGCCTTCTACGCCAAAGACGCCGTATTCGACATCCATTTCTCCGTCCATGTCAATGATGTAATAGCGCAGGAAAAACGGGCCAGTGGGGGTGACGTTGCGCAGTTTAAGCCAGCGTTCCAACTCTTTTTTCACCTGTCCCACGACTTTGAACATCCCGCGAAAAGGAGCTTGGACGCGGATGCCGAGGGTGGGCTGCTCGGGGCGTTGGGCGATTTTGATTTTGGTAGCGGTGTTTATGTTTTTCATAAAAAAAGAAATCTATCTTTCAAATTTCGGAAGTCTAAAGGACAATTTTTCGGGTAGGAGATCGTGTGTGTATGAAATAATTTGGTTCTTGGGAACCGTTCAGAGACTTCCAAAATTTGGCGTGGTTTATTCCGGGCGGTATGGCGCTTCCTCATCAATGTTGCCTACAAACTGCGGCAAGTTCGCGTGCCCCAAATTCTGGCGGATGGCGAGGTTTTCACCGGTGTGATACCAGTAGTGATAGAGCGTACGGAGAAGCAATGATCCCCAGTTTGTGCCGATAGGTTCGCCATTTTCGAGAACAGGAGAAGCGAGTTTTTCGGTCGTGAGGGTATCAAGCCAGGGGTCGGCGGCTTCAGTGATGGTGTGCCAAGCCGCCCACATTTCCGCGAGGGAAGGGGTGCTGGCTGGGGCACCATACGCGAACTTATCGCGAATTTCGGGCAGGAGAACCCGATCCTGAGCGCGCCAGAGCCAGTAGCGTTGTTCCTGCCACGCGAGATGTCCAATGTTCCAGCTAATGGAATTCATAGGGAGAAAACGTTTCCGGGCTTCTTCATCGGTCAGCCCTTCAAGCCCGCGTTTGAATTCGGCACGGGCAAAACGGAGTTGGTCTACGAGGGGATGGGGCAAGGTATCTACTCCTGCAACGTTTTATCTTTGGCTTCTCTTGATAATGCGAAGGACGAGGAAGGTAAGCCAGGCAGAGGGGTGGTTCTTTTGTCCAAAATCAAAATCGCTGTAAGGTTTGTTAATCCCTTCGGGGGTCCATTTTCCATCCGCGCTTTGCCTGGATTGGAGATGATCAACGATTTCTAGATAACGATGATCCCGACATGCTGAAGGGATTTGTGATAATGTGTCTGCCACCTTCAAGAGTTGGTATTGTATAAAGGGATATTGTAATTTATCCCATGTTTTCCCAATCCCAAAGCCCACGGGGCGGAAAGGTTCTTCCCGGCGCGTCCAACACATTAGTAAAAAATTTGCCGCATTTTGGGCTAATTTGCTTTCACGTAATGTGGGATGAACAGCAAGGGCACGGAGGATATTAACCGTCCCAAATGGGCAACTCGGTTCGGCTTCCCGATCATTTCCGGGTAGGTTTCGTTCATTCGGGTGCCAGCCACCATCTTGCCGTGCCCACGCCTGGATATGCTCATAAGCTTTTTGCAAACGCGGATCATCCAGATAACCAAAACGTGTCAAGGCATAGGTCATCACATGAGAAATACAAATGTAAGGGCGCGTATGCCAGCTTTTCGTATGGTCGAAACCGCCATGTAAAAAACCTCCATTTTCGGCCTGGGCTGCAAAAACGCGTTCGGCGATTGCCGCGATCCGATCATCCTCCCGGCCTAACCCAAGGTCCGCAAGTGTGCTTAGTTTCCACAGGCTGTCTTTCGGATCGTAGGCCTTACCTAGTGGCTTTTCGGGCGGCCAGATTTCGAGTTCGGCTAACAATGTCCCAATGAGGGGATGCTGTTGCATATCTCGATAGGCGGCTTGCACTTCGTCACTGGTTGGGTCAGCGCTTTTGAAATCTAGAAGCGCGTTGTAAACAACCCAGGGATATTCGGAGGCGAAAAGCCATTGGATAGCTTCGGAAGATGATAAATTCATTCTCTATGCAATTCTTTTTAAGTGACGAGGCCTTATCGCGGCTGGATAAGCTTTTCCTTAAAAAACGCCAGCGTCCTTTGCCAGGCCAGGGTTGTGGCTTCTTTATTGTATTCTGGACGGTTGGATTCAAAGAACCAATGATGGGTTCCGGGGTAAATATGGCGCGCGCCGTTGCGGAGGGTTAAGTTTTGGACAACTTCCAAAGGTTCGTAATCGTCAATTTCGGCAAAATGACAGAGAAGCGGAGTCTCCACTTCGGGCAAGCCCATGTCACTTCCTCCATAAAACAGGGTTATGGCAGAAAAGGCGCTTGGCTGGAGGTGATTCAACAGAAGCGAGTATGCAGCTCCAAATGAAAAACCCAATACGCCTAAGGGTTTGCCCTCCGCGGCGGGGTGATGTTGGAAAAAATCCAGTGCGGCAAGGGCAGTGGCTTTAATGGTGGGGAAATCGCCATTTTCGACCAACGCTTGGGCATCTGGAATGGTGTCGGCGGTTTTGCCAAGGTGCAAGTCCGGGGCAAAAGCAACGTAGCCTTCTGCAGCAAGTTGGTCGCATAGGCTCGTGAAGAGAGGCGTCAAACCCCACCACGCGTGAAGGACGAGAATGGCTCCACCGTTAGAGGTTTGGGGAATGGCAAGGTAGCCAGTACGGGGGCTACCTTCAGATAAAAATTCGACTTTTGACATGTATATTCCTTTTTAGGTATGGAGTAAAAAAGCATTCCCATCAGGGTCAACGAAATGGGCCTCCAAATCTCCGCCGTCTTTGCCATAAGGTAGAGTGATTAACTCGGAGGTGAATGGGACACCTTTCGCTTTGAGTTCCTGATAAGTCGCGCGAATGTCTTTGGCGGTAAAAACAATGCCGGTTGAAGCGCCAATGTGCGGGTTGTCCGCGGAGGGTGCGTACAGGCCAAGTTCAGTTTCCTGTGCACCTTTCGGGGCGAGAAAGAGCATCCGATCCTCGGAATGTTCGTCCCGCCAGTCTTCCAACACGATGAAGCCTAATTGTTGCGTGTAAAACGCCAGGGCTTGATCAAGATCGCGAACGTAAACCGTGACAACTTGCAAATGGCTGATCTGATTGCGTTTCACTTCGCGCCGGTCCAGGGCCAACTGCCGGAGTAATTCCAACTGCCCGATGTGGTAGGTCTCGTGCCAACCCAGGCTGGAGAGATGCTGCCAACGCGGGCGGTCGCCGAAGTGTGTAGCGATGATCTCGCAGAGGAATTCGTCTGTGGCCTGGGCTAAAGCAAGTTCCAGTTGGGCCTGGGTTTCGTCCAGGAGGGTATGCAAGATGTTGAGGGGGAGGGCGGCGGACTTCGTGAGGGGTTGGGAGCCTGTTTGGTACACTTCGGTTTCAGCTTCCTGAAAGACCCCTGGTTTTGCCAAGGCTTTAAGGGCGCGATTACGTCCAACAATGAGATGTCCTACAATCCAGTTCAAACAATTCGCTTGAAAAGCTGGCAGCAAGAGACTTTCCTCGTAGGTGAGGCCCTCTAGCAGGCGACACCCCAGCCAATGATTAGATTTGAAGGTTTCAGCAAGTTGGGAAGCAGGGATCATGAATTTTCCTAAAGATTTCAAAGTTGCCAACAGCCTGGTTTTTCAACCTAAAGTACAACCCCAGATCACATATCACCTGACGATTATAATCGAACACTCGTTCTAAATCAAGAATGAGATTTAGGGTGATAAAATGGTGACATGCTCTCCCCCGAACAATACCAACGCATTGCCCGTATTTTTCCGCTTCTCCAACGCGCTGACCCCCAACTGGTGCGTGATTTCCAGGCTGCCGCGTTTTTTGTGCAAATCCCTGCGGGGAAAGATGTGTTTGTTGAAGGCGACCGCGCGGATGCGATTGCCCTACTAATGTCCGGCGAGGTGCGCGTGTATAAGATTGGGGAAAACGGTCGGGAGATCACCCTATCTCGGTTTGGGTTCGGCGGGTCGTGCGTACTGACGGCGAATGCCATTCTCAGCGATCAATCGTTTCCGGCGATTGCGACAGTGGTGCATGATGCAGAGGCAGTCATGATCCCAGCGGAGACGTTTCGGAAATGGGTGAACCGGTACGAATTGTGGCGGGAGTTTGTGTTTGAGTTGATGTCGCAACGATTGCTGAACGTGATAGAGATTGTAGATGAGGTGGCGTTCCGCCGGTTGGATATGCGGATCGCGGCGTTTTTGCTGGCCCGTGGGCGAAGACAGAATCCGATCCGCATCACGCATCAGGAAATCGCGGCAGAATTGGGGAGTTCGCGCGAGGTCATCAGCCGAATGTTGGATGAGTTCGGCAAACAGGGGTTTATCGAAACCGCGCGAGGGGTGGTGGAGGTGGTAGATTTTGAGGGGTTGGAAATCCGTGTGCGAATGTGACTTAGTCACCGACAAATCCTACCTCCCCTCCTATAATGTAGATAATCGCAAATCTACAAAGAATAAGTTTGCAATCACCATTATAGGAGAACCCAAAATGAACCCCTTTGTCAAATTTATGGCTTCCACCGCTGGCCGCATTGTACGCATCGTTGCAGGCATCGCACTGATCGCCTGGGGCCTGGCGGGCCTGACCGGAACTACTGGAATAATTGTTGCCGTCGTGGGCGCGCTGCCCCTCGTTGCCGGGCTATTTGATTTCTGCGTGTTTGCGCCATTGTTTGGCGCTCCGTTGAGTGGCCCGAAAATCCGAGCCGGGAAGTAAACGATTTTTTCGCTTTGCGTTCATGGAAAAAACGGCGTGTTATTCATGCCGTTTTTCGTTTTAATTTCCCATGATTAACGGGATTAGCTGTTTTAATTTAAAGTTACAGGAAAACAACGATGACTCTAAATATATTGGCGTTTTTCGCCCACCCTGATGATGAAACCATGCTCATGGGAGGCACGCTGGCCGCATTGGCCCAACAAGGCGCGCATGTTCACTATGTTTGCGCCACGCGCGGGGAAGGCGGGGAAAACGGCGAACCTCCGCTCTGCCCCCTTGAAGCGTTAGGGGATGTCCGCGAGCAGGAACTCGTCTGTGCGGTGGGGGCGTTGCGCGGGCGGAGTTTGACATTTTTAGGGTATGTAGACCCCCGCGTAGGACCGGACAACGAGCTGTTTCCCTTTACGGACAACATGACTTACCTCGCGGGGCAGATCATCGCCAGTATCAAACAATTCGACATCCACGCGGTGATCACTCACGGCTCGAACGGAGAATACGGCCACCCCGCGCATATCCTTTGCCATCAAGCCACCGTGACCGCGCTTTTATCCCTGCCCGAAGAAACCCGCCCCGCGCTGTACACCGCCTCCGCCAGTTTCCCAGCCCATCCTTACCCCCGCCTGACCAACGAGAGCGACCCTGCCCACTTTATCCTTGACCTGACCCCCGTCCTCGCCCAAAAGACAGAAGCCGCCCTCTGCCACCGCACGCAACACGCCCTTTTTGTTCGCCGTCGCTCCGAGCAAGCCGGGCACCTCGTCACCGTGCCGGAAGTGATCATTCCGGTGGAGGCCGTGCATCGCCTGCTCCCCGCATGGCTAGGCGAGGCGGATGATCTGGTGGCGGAATACCTGCTTCGGGCAGGGGCAGAACTTTTCACCGAATAATGTTTAAGCCCACCTGGGACGGTCAGCTCATCAGCCAGGAAAAACCGCATGGGGTGACGATTGTCATTTATCGGCGTGCCGTGGGAGGGGTGGAATTTCTTATCTTGCACCGCACCCACTATCTGCCCGAGTTTGAGGGCGATTGGGCGTGGACACCCCCGTCCGGGGCGCGTTATCCGGGCGAGGCGGTGGAGGTTTGTGCACAGCGGGAGTTGTTCGAGGAAACGGGGTTGGAATTGGTTCCCACGTTGACGGATTGCGGCACGGAGGGGTGGTGGGTGTTTATGGCAGAGATGCCGCGGGAGGGGGAAATTCGGCTGAGTGTGGAGCATGATCAGTTTGCGTGGGTGGGTCAGGAGGATGCGGGACGGTGTCAACCCGAGGCGGTCGAAAGTCAGATTCGGCAAGTGGCGCATTTATTGGAGAATCAGTGATGAGAAGGCGCTTTTTTCTTTTGCTAGTGATCTTGGCAGCGCTTGTCCTCCCCCGCCCTGCCGCCGCGTGCGAGCCGTATCCCATCCCCTATTTTTTGGAACAAATCACTTTTGTACGGGCGGGGTTGCCTGCCGGAATCGGAGTGCGGGCCATCCCGGATACCAACTCGGCGCAAAGTAGCTGGGTTGCACTTGCCTTTGTGAACCACACCGATCAACCCGTTTTTTTGCTGGGCGGACAACACCGGGAGGCGTTCACGCCCGACCTAAAGCCCACGGACATCACTCAAATGGCGCAGGCGCTGAAGGAATACACGCTTCCGCCGAACGCGGTGGACGAGCCTATTAAACTCAACCTGGAGGCCTTGCCCCGGCTGGACACGACGTTTGAACAGCGCAATTCAATCAACACCTCCCGCCCGGACAACGTAAAAATCCCCGAACCGCAAGCCCTTACCCTCCTTTTGATCACCAACGGGAAGGTTTATGAACTCCCGGTGACGGTGGCGTACACGCTCAATCCCGATTACCGGCCCCAGCCTTGCCCGACGGACGATCTTTTTGTGAGCACGCCCAAAACGGAAAGCGGAAACGCGCAGTTTGTGGGCCTTGTGTTGGGATTGCTCTTCGGGGGAGGGGGGCTGATATGGTTTTGGGTGAAGCGGCGGAAGAAAGAGGTACAGTAATATTTTTGTGGGCGTGAAGGTGTTTTTTGGGGTTGGAAGAAGGGGTGGCATAGAATATTGAGGCAAAATAACGAGGGTATAATGAGCGAGAAATTAAAATCGGCTTGTAACAAAAGTAGATTAGATGGAAACGTATTTCCGTCTAACTCCCCCATTTAGAGATATCAACGGACGGAACCTGTCCGTTGATATCCCCAAGTAACATATTAATGTGTTCCGTTGAATTAATTGTTGGGCGCTGACGCAAATATGAACGCAAAGAAATCTATGGCAAATCGCGGCAAAAAAGTTATCATCGTTGGCGTCGCCTTAATAGTAGCCATTATCTTTATAGTCAATGTAACATTGAAAGAAACTTGGTTTTCGCCTGAAGCAATTGCAATTCATATTGTGATTGATAACCGAACCAATAAACAAATTGGACCATTTGTTATATCTGATTACCGAGACTCTGAACCTTTGCAAGTAAACCTAGTAGAGCCTTTTTCAAAAGTGGATGTTTATTACATAAAATTAAAGTCTGGTGGCGAAAACGAAATCGTAATGTCAGACAGCAACGGCAAAGAATATCCTGTTGTTCCCTATTTTGAGCAAGATCAAAGAGGACGCGTTGATATTCGAGTTGAATGTGTATCACCTGATGGTCTTTCTGGCAAAAAAAGAGTGTTGGTTTCTTGGTATTTTTCTTTTGTATGGCATTCTTGGGGAACGCCTGCTTGCAAGGAGATTTTTAATTAGTTTGCGCAGTTGAGAAAACGCAAAGGCCGAACAAGTACAATTACAAGAACATCTTGCAAAAAGCGCCCAACAAAGCGTGCTAAGAAACCCTCCCTCGTTTGACCCGCACCAGCCCCGCCAGAACGCAAGTTCCCCGCCCCACTTTCGTCCCAAAAACCCTGAAAAGTTTCCAAGTTCCCGAAAAGCGCAAACTGATTAAACCCCAAACGGGCGGCCACTCGAGGAGATCGCCTGTTGGGTGGGCATGAGCGGCTTTTGTGCTTTTTTGAAGTATATTCACCCCTTACCCTAGTTTCTCTCGTCCAAAAATGAGCGGACGCGCTTCATCTGGGGGGCCAGTGGACGTGCGGGATTCAGCAAATTATGATCACGAAACCCAAACAGGAGCTTGAGCCATGAACAATTTATGGATCGAATTTAAAGCAGAGGTGCTCGACCAGTACCAACAGCAAAAGCAGATGGCCGAGGCCGCCTTAGCACAAGTAGATGATGCAGCCTTCTTTGCCCACTTGAAAGAAGATGGTGACGATCATACGAATAGCATCGCGATTTTGGTCAAACACCTCAGCGGCAACTTCCTCTCCCGTTGGACGGATTTTTTGACGACCGACGGTGAAAAAGCCGACCGCCAGCGCCCGCGTGAGTTTGTCCACGAGGCAAACGACAATCGTACTCAGATCATGGAACGTTGGGAGGCAGGCTGGCAATGTCTCTTTGACACCCTCGAAGCGCTCACCGAAGAAGACTTTGCCAAAACCGTCTACATCCGTGGCGAGGCGCACAGCGTGGTCAAAGCCATCCTGCGTAACCTCCTCCACACCACACACCATATCGGGCAAATTGATTTGTTGGCAACGGTTTTGAAAACGCCCTGAGAAATCAGCAATCATCATCCCCTTTTTTTCTGCACTTTTCCCAGTCTATGCCTGCAAACGAAACGAACCTTGAAGAAGAAATCCGGCTTTTGGCATTAGACACCCTCTCTGCTCAAAAGTGGGCGCGCGAGGGAAAAATCGAAGCGTGGGTTCACAAATACCTATTGAGCGGCAAAGGGGGGACAACGAACCCAGAATTTTCAGCAGGTCTCAAACGAGAAAAACGTTGGTGGAACGGACCGGTTGAATTGCCACTTGCAGATTTATCGCCGGCCGTAGGTACCGCACCAGGGATGGAATATGTGGTGGAAAAAGCGCCGTGGGAGGCTCGCATTCGCAAACTGGCTGCCTCATTTTCAACCCCATTTGCCCTGCCGCCTTTGATTGCTGAGTATAGAGACGGCATGTTGAGCATCCGCGACGGCAACACACGTCACAGCGCGATGCACTTTCTTGGATGGACCACCTGTTGGGTGATCATCTGGTACAACTCAGAAAGTGATTATCATCGGCATAACCAAAGCCTCTTTCCGCCGGACAAGCAATGAAGATGCACCAAAAACAGGGCCTCAAAACACGGAAACTATTTTGAGGCCCTGTTCGTTTAACGCCTAGAAAGGCATTGCACCTTTATTCACAAACCAGGAGTTTCCCCATGTTAAAAACCATCAAAATCACCCTCGTCCTTCTCGTCTTTGCCCTCTTTGTGGGAGCCTGCACCTCCCAGCCCAAAGCCAATATGCCCAACCCCGCCTCTGTCAACTGCACCGACAAAGGAGGCACCCTCACCATTGAAAAAAACGGCAATGGCGATGAATACGGCGTCTGCCACTTTGAAGACAACCTCCAATGTGAAGAATGGGCCATGATGAACGGTGACTGTCCCGAAGGCGGGCTGAAAATCACCGGTTACGTTACCAACGCGGCCATCTACTGCGCCATCTCCGGCGGCAAATACACCATCACCGACAGCAGTGGTGCACCCGAAAACGAACAAGGCACTTGCACCTTCAAAAGCGGCAACACCTGCGATGTGTGGGACTTCTACAACGGCAAATGCACCAAGTAATTCTTTCAAAACGATGTAAAAAGCGGCCTTCAAAGGAGGCCGCTTTTTACATTCAGAACAGACCTTCAATGTATACTATTTCCATGCACCTGATTCCCCTCTCCCACGCTCAACTCACCTCGCTCAAACCCCGCTTCTTCCCTGACCGCCCCGGCCCCTTGATCGGCCTCCACGCCATCCAAACCGGACACGGACATGCCTGGGCCGACCGCTGGCCTGATCCCCGCGTTCTACTCACCGAAACCGCCGGAAATTATTCTCTCTCCGGTGATCCCGACGCCCTCACCCCCGACGCTTTACGCCCGCTGATCTCCGGCTTTGTCGAAGCCCCGGACACCTTTGTCCGACTTCTGCGGACCGCGTTTCCCGATCTCATTCGCTGGCCGCGCGTGATCTACGCCCTACCCGGCCCACCACATTACAACGACCCGCCCGGATTCGTCATCCGACGTTTGGGCGTGGAAGACGCGCGGCCCCTGGCAAACTTGAGCGAAGAATCGAACTGGATTTACAAAACCTGGTACGGAGCCGAAAACCTGGCAAAAAGTGGCCACGCGTGGGGTGCGTTCGCGGACGGGCAACTGGTATCCGTCGCGAACACGTTCTTCGTCGGGGCGCGGTACGAAGACCTGGGGGTGATTACCGAGCTGGGGTTCCGTGGCCGCGGGCTAAGTGTGGCTTGTGCAGGCGCGATGTGTACAGACGTAATCGCCCGCGGGCGGATTCCCAGTTGGAGCACATCCACCGATAACCTTGCCAGTATGCGCGTGGCAGAGAAGTTGGGCTTTCAGTTCGAGCGGTGGGATGTGTTATATGTGGCGAATTTTGACGTGCCTGAGGCGGGGCCATAAAAGGCGGAAGTTTTCGTTTTTTCAGCTATGAAGAAGAAACGGTTTGCGTTGGTTGGATTGTCAGTTTGTTTTACTTGCCGCACTGAACTTTCTGGCAGCCTATCCTCCCTGTTCGGACGAGTATCCTGCTTGGCAAACATCCCCTTACATTCGGCCCTACCCGGTCGGAGAAAACTACCCGCTCTATCAGGGCAACTGCAAGCTGGGGGGACATCACGGGGTGTACCGCTACAGCTATGATTTTTTGATGCCGATTGGGGAAGTCGTTACGGTGGCGCGGGGCGGGAGCGTATACGAAGTCCGCACGGGCAGCGTGGACGGGGGCGGCTCGGATCATCTCGTCAAGATTCAACATGAGGATGGAACGATTGCCACATACTCACACCTCCACAACGCGCTGGTAGCGGTTGGACAGGTGATTCAGGCAGGCGAGCCGATTGCGCGTAGTGGAAATACGGGTAAAACCGGAGGCACGCCCCATCTCCATTCTTAAGTTTCGACGTGCTCCGAATCCGTCAACTGCCGAACGTTGCCAGTCACCTTTCGGAACGCGGGGGAGAATGTAGGGAGACTGGAGGATGGAGTGGTGTATGAGGCGCATATTAAGAAATAGCTTAAGAACGTGAAGGGGAGAAGGGCAAAATACAACTAATCTAATATCTCTATACGAAGGACTTCCCTATGCCCAGGCTCATACTCGTTGCCCTACTTGTATCGCTCATTTTTGTGGGGAGCGGATGCGCTCAACCCACCGTTTCCCCGGATGCCACCCCCGTGATCGTGATTCGAGTAGGCCCCCCCAATACCGGACCCACCGCGACCCCCTTACCCGAAAATATTCCCACCCCTGTCGAGGCAACCGGCAGCAACCCGTTAGACCCGCCCCAAAGCGTCCACATGCCGGATAACGGAGTGGCCGTCCCGATGCAAACGATTCATGGTCTGCCCAGTGTGGAGGTGTTTATCAATGGTAGTGGCCCCTATCATTTTGTGGTGGACTGGGGCGCAAACATCTTCGCGATGTCCCCTCAAATGGCCCTGGACTTGAACCTCCCCGTTCTGGGTACCGATGAGATGGGAAACCAAAATGCCTTTGTCACCACGCTTTCCGTTGGAGAGGCAGAATTCGGGGGCCTGATCGCCGTTCTCGACACGTTCTTTTCCAACACCGATGAAGATGGGGTGATAGGCCGGAACGTGTATGAATCCTTGCTGATGACACTGGATTATCCCAACCAATCCATCCGATTTGAAACGGGCGAACTGCCTCCCGCCAATGGGGCAGACATCCTAACGTACACCCCCAGTGAAGGGGGCGCGCCCATGCTCGATCTCGAACTCAACGGGAACCATTACCTGGCCGTAGTGGACACGGGCGCTTCGCGATGGATGATCTGGCCCGCCTCCCAAATCGGTGAGCTTGAATTTCTGTTCGGCCCGGTGGAAGGGGAGGCGGCCTCTGGCCCACAGTTGGGCACCGTCGGAACGCAAGTCGGGCGGTTGGCGCAGGATGTTCACTTTGGCGCATATACGTTTGCCCAACCGCTGATTGACATCATTGACCGCCCCGAAATTTTAGTGGGGAGCCGTTTACTTTCCAATTTTACGGTCACGCTGGACCAGAAAAATCTTCGGATTCAACTGGCGCGTCCCAACACAGAGCCAATTGTGGTGCCACAAGCAACGTGGGAGGCTGTGCCTTAAATGTCCTTCAGAAACGTAACGTACTCAATCCGCCACCGCCCTCGCCCCCTCCACTTCCGGCGTTTGCGCCCAAAAATACTTCCAATACAGATAAACCGATATCGAATACAACACAATCACCAGCGAAAACACCGGATTAAACCCATACTGCACCTGGAGATACCCGCTCATCGTCGGGCTAAATGCACGCCCGGAACTCCAGGCCATGCTTACCAGACTGGCGGCCGTCGCCCGCGCCTCCGGTTTAACACGCTCCATCACAAAGGTCTGATAGACCGGGTTACTCATATTCATGAAGGCCAGCCGAACGTAATAGGCCAATGCCGCCACCCCGAACCAGGGCGAAAAGCCCAACATCATCAGGAACGGGATAGAAAGCAGTTGGGTATAAACCACCAGTTGAATTTTGCCGTACTTCTCCGCAATCGCTGGTGCCAGCAAAAAACCCGCCGCCATCGCCAGCGATCCCCACGCAAACAGCGTCCCAATCGCTTGATCGCTTTGCCCATGCACCTGCCTGAAAAACAGATTCATAAACGGCATAAACAACCCCGCCCCAAACGAAGTCACCAGAATGGGCAACACCAGTTTGCTGAACATCGAAAAATGTTCTCGGAAATACGAAAGCGGCATAAAGAGTGCGCGGTCTTCTTCCGGGCCGGAATGGTCCCCTTGTAATCGGGAGAGAGGCAACAAACCCAGCACGATGATCATGACAATCACCCCCAACGCCAACCCATACGCCGCACTGCTCGTTGCCGGAACATGCCGCCACAACCCCAACCATGAGGGGAGATACCCCCCGATCCAGTTGCCCACAAACATCGCCGTCATCCGCAAGCCAAAACTCAGGCTGAACAAATACGTGCGCTCTTCCTCGCCGGAGTTTTCCATCAGAAACGGACTCTGCACCACCGTTGAAAGGCTTTGCGCCAGGCCAAGCACCACATTCATCGCAAAGAAAATGATCGTGCCCGGAAACAGCACCATCACAATCACGCCCGTCGCGTAGGCCACCGTGGAACTCATAATTGCGCGTTTCCGGCCCAGGCGGTCGGCCAGATACCCCATCGGGATCGCCGCCAGCAAAGCGGTGCTGTTATTCACCGTGATCAGGTTTCCTAACAGCGACTCATCATACCCCAGGCTGAGTACATAAAAGTTGTACAGCAACTGGAACACCCCCATCCCAATGCCGAAAAAGATCAAATACACAAGATACCGCCGCGCGTTCGGACGAAACGCGTGAATGCGTGCCCCGTAAGTCGTCAGGGTCCCCGCAAAGGTCGAAAAAAACGCTTTAATTTTCACTACCATGCCTCATCAAAAATTTACACCGCCACGGCCACAGGTTTCTCGCTTTTCCGCCAGAAATACTGCCAATACAAACCCACTGCGATGATGTAACACACAATCGTCACAAAAAACGGCCAACCGAACCCACTCTCCACTTGCAACGCCCCACTCAAAGACGGACTGAACGCCCAGCCAAAATTCCACGCCATACTCGTCAGGCTCGCCACCGTCGCCCGTGATTCGGGGTCCACGTGTTCCATCACAAAGGTCTGGTACACCGGGTTACTCATGTTCATCAACGCCACCCGCACGTAATACGCACTCGCGCTCAACCAGAACCACGGCGAATACCCCAAAATGATCAAAAACGGGATCGAAAGCGCCTGCGTCACCACCACGACTTGAATTTTGCCGTACTTCTCCGCAATCGGCGGGGCGATCAGCATCCCGATGCCCATCGCCAACGAACCCCACGCAAACAGCGCCCCGATCACCCCATCCGACTGGTGATGTACCGTGCGGAAAAACACATTCATAAACGGCATCACCATCCCCGCCCCAATCGCCGTTATCAGCAGCGGGAAAACCAACCGGCCCAAAAGGGATCGCTCCTTCCAAAAGTAGGAAATGGGGGCAAACATCGTGCGGGCCTCTTTTTCCCCGCCCTTGTACATGCGCCGTAACCCGAACAGGGGCACCAACCCCAACACCGCCAGCACACTGACCGCTCCCAACGCCCAGCCATACGCCGTACTGCTCGTCGCCTCCGTCCCCTGCCAGACGCCCATCCACGCCGGAAGATACCCGCCCAGCCAGTTCCCGACAAACCCCGCCAGCGTGGACATCCCAAAGCTAAAACTAAACAAATACGTGCGCTCTTCCTCCCCACTATTTTCCATCAAAAACGGCGCGGTCGTCACCGCCCCCAAACTTTGCGCCATCCCCAATAGCACATTCATCACATAAAACAACCCCACCGACGGCCACATCACCATCGCCATCACAGACGCGCTGGTGAGAATGCCGCTCAGCAACAACGACCACTTCCGCCCCAACCGGTCAGCGAGATACCCAATTGGCAGGGCAACAATCAGCGCGCTCAAGTTATTCGTCGTGATCAGCCGCCCCAACAGCGATTCATCATACCCCAGGCTCAACACATAAAAGTTGAATAACAATCGGAACACGCCAAACGCCGCCCCGGCCAACATCACGTTAACTAAATACAACCGGGCATTGCGTTGAAACGCTCCGACCCGGTTGACATACGTCGTCAAAGATTGGCCGATAGCACGGCCAGAAAACTTGATATTCATTTGTGTTCTCCAAGAATGGGGCGCATGTAAAAGCGTTTTCCCCATCCTATAAAAAAACTGGCAAAAGGCTTACGGTGAACCAAACGCCAACGTCATAAAATCCTCTGCCAGGGCTACCTCCCCAGTATAAGCCGCACTCGCCTCCGCGACAAGTTCAGCGCCGGACAATTGACGGGTGGAATAATGAATGAGCAACAGCCGCGCGGCGTTGGCCCGCGCGGCAATTTCACCAGCCTGACGGGGGGAACTGTGCCCGGCAAAATCGCCCCCAGCCTCATGGACCAGAACATCCGCCCCTGCCCCCAATCGGACTACGGCCTCGCACGGTTTTGTATCGCACGAGTACGCGAAACTTTGCCCGGACTTAAAGTTCACCCGCAGACCAATGTTGGGAATTGCGTGTTGGACGGGAGAGGTGAGCAGGGTAAAGTCCGGGCAGGTCAATGTTGGAGACAGTTGATCCGCGGAAATGGGGATGAAATGGACCGGGTAAAAATCATCCCATGTGGTCCAGTCATATAAATTCAGCATAGCTTGGACCCGGTCAAGCGTAAAAGGCAAGCCGTAAAGATTGAGTGGGCGTTTCCGACCGAGAATCCACATGTTTAGCAACAACGCCGGAATCCCCAATGTGTGATCGGGATGGAAATGGGTCACGATCAAATCGGTCAGATCATGGAAATCTACCCCTGCTTGTTGTAACCGGAGAATAGATTGATTATTAGGTGAGTCAACTAAAACAATGCGCGTTTGCCCCACAATGACGAAATGGGTGTTTTCACGCTCGCGCGATGGAATAGCATCGGATGAACCGAGAAAGATAACTTTGGGCATAGAAAAGGATTACTTAATACCAGAATGGAGAAAACTCTCCACAAAATGGCGTTGGAAAATCAGAAAGAGAATGAAAAGCGGGGCAATGACCATCAACGTTGCGGCACTCAGCAACGACCATTGCGCGCCAATCTCTCCCAACTGGGTAAACCGCACCAGCCCCGCGGTCAACGGGCGGCTTTTATCGCTGTTAGTGATGACCAGGGGCCAGAGAAATTCATTCCAGTGCCAGGTGATGGAGGACAGGCTAAACGCGAGAAGCGAGGGCAAAGTGGGCGGCAGGTAGACGTGAATGATCAGTTGCCACCATGTGCATCCGTCCATCTCGCCTGCATCCACGAGATCACGCGGGACTTCCAAAAAGGCCTGGCGCATCAAAAACACGCCAAAGGCAGAACCAAAGTAGGGGATCGCAATCGCCAGCAAAGTGTCGAAAATGCCCAACTGCCGGATGGTCGCGAAATTGGGGGCCAGCAGGGCGGAAGTGGGGATCATCATTTGCAGCAAAATGAAGAAAAAGAGCCACTTTTTACCGGAAAATTTGTAATTTGCCAATGCGAAACCGCCCAATACAATCGTCACAAGCTGAACGACCAGGATCATCACCACGATCAAAACCGTGTTCAGATAATACTGTCCGAACGGGGCCAGGGACCAGGCGCGCGTGTAATTTTCCAGGGTCAGCGTCGAGCCAAACCACACATCCCCGCGCCCCATCGGTTCCGTCGCGGGCCGGAACGAGGCCACCACCGCCCAGAGAACCGGCGTCATCCAAAGCAACACCATCGCCGCGGTCAAGAGGGTGGTCAGGTAGTTCCCGAATTGAGACAGAAATTTTTTAGAGGCCATATTAATCTTCCTTCCGCTCAGATAACACAAAATTTGTGACCGTAAAGATCAACAAGATCAAAACAAAAATGACGGTAATGGCGGCGGAGATGCCCACATTTTGATTGCCAAAACGTTCGAGCCACAAGTCAAACAACAATACCGTGCTGGACAAACTTGGCCCGCCATCGGTCAATACAAAAATGTGATCCACCGTGCGGAAAGCATCAATAAAGGCAATGGTGAAGATAAAAACGGTGGTGCGTTTGAGCAAAGGGAACGTAATCTGCCAGAGAGTTTGCCACCCGTTCGCCCCATCCAATGCCGCGGCTTCGTACACATCCGTGGGGAGGTTTTGCAAGCCTGCCAGATAAAAAATCATGTAATACCCAGCATTTTTCCAGATGGCAACGATCATCACCGAGAGGAGGGCCAGGTCCGGGTTGCCCGTCCAGTTCTGCGCCCCGTCATACCCCAGGAATTGCAGGGCGGTGTTGAAAAGGCCATAATTCGGCGTGAAGAAAAATAGCCAAATGGTCGCGGCGCTGACCATCGGCAACACCATCGGGTGAAAGAAGGCCAGGCGAAAAAGCCCCGTCAGACGCATTTTGCGGTTGACCAGCAGGGCAAAGAAAAAGCCGAGAAAAATGCTGATCGGAACTGTGACGATGACATAATAAAACGTGTTGGAAATCGTTTGAAGGAAATAAGGGTCTGTAAATAAATCAATATAGTTTCCCAACCCTGTAAACGTCGGCTCCCGAAAGCGGGCAATGTTCAAGCGTTGCAGGAAAAAACTCTGGTATACGGACAAAATAACCGGCCAGACTGTAAACACCGCCACAAAAATAACAGTGGGCAGGAGCAGGCCATAAGGCAAGAGCATGAAGCGTTTTTTGTTTGAGGGCATGGGATGGGTATTCATCTCAAGTATGTAAGGTATAGAGGTTTCCGAAAAAAGATAGGTGGGGGATGTACATCCCCCACCTATCTTTTTTCGGGATACCCTCGCACCTATCAATAATGGGCGTTCCCTGAGGAACGCCCATTATTGTATTCAGATATTTTCATTTTGGCACGGCACATACGATGCGATGCCAACTCAATGAGCGTTATGGGTTATTTGCAGAAAGGTTCCAGGGCGGCTTCGGATTCGGTCTGGGCCGCGTTCATCGCATCGGTAGCACTCATTTCGCCGTTGAAGGCTTTTTGAATGTAGTTGTGGAAAATGGTGCGAACTTCGCCCAAATCCTGGATCGCCAGTTCGCCTTCGGCATATTGCAGAGCGTCACGAGCCTGGAGAGCTTGCGGGACATTCGCGACATAGGCTTTCATCGCGTCGGTGTCATAGGCACTGCTGCGGCTGGCAATGTAGCCGGTTTGGATGCTGAAGTCGGCGGCGAGGTCAGGCGAAGTAATAAATTCGATGAATTTCCAGGCGGCATCCTGTTGTGCCTGGGGTGCGCCTTTGAGGACGTAGAAGTTACCGCCACCAGGAACGCTGGCGTAAGTGCCCTCGGCTTTTCCGGGGTAGGCCATCACGCCGACTTCAAAACTCGCCTGGGACAGGATGCTGGTCAAACTGCCGGTCGTGTGGGCAATCATCGCAACGTTGCCACTGGCGAAGTCGGACGCGTCGGTGGCCCAGGAAGCCTGCACGCCCGCGGGCATGGCACCGTATTTAGCGGAGAGGTCAATGTAGTACTGCACAGCCTCGATCACTTTGGGGTCATTGAAAGCGACGTGACAATCATCCGTAAAAATGTTTTGGCCGCTCCCAATCGCCAGGGGCTGGAAGAGCCAGTAGGGCCAGTCCGAGGAGAAGTGCAGACCCCAGTTCGTCGAATCGCCGTTCGCGACGGTCAACGCCTGCGCGTCTTTCGCCCAGGAATCCCAACTGGTGGGGGGGGTCAGGCCAGCGGCTTTGAACATGTCCACATTGTAGTAAAGCACTACTGCACTGCGCTGGAAGGGGATGCTCCACAATTGCCCATCGTAGTAGGAATTGGAGAGGAACGCGGGGAGGAAGTCGTTAATGTAGGCATCGCCATTATCCATCGCGGCCACATACCCATCCAACGGGGCAATGTAATCGGCGTTGATCAGGTCATACAGACTGGTTGCCAGCAACACGGCCAGAGCGGGCGGGGTGCCGCCACCGTCAATGGTGGTCTGAATGGCGGTTTGCACATCTGCGTACCCACCGGAAAAGACGGGTTCAACGGTGATGTAGGGATATTCAGCCTGGAAAGCTTCGATGTAGCCGTTCAAAATCGCGGCGATGGGGGCATCCACCGCGACGGGGTAGAAAACCTGGATGGTGACAGGCTCGGGGGCGGGTTCCGCGGTGGGGACTTCGGTCGCGGCGGGCACATCGGTTGCCGCAGGGGGCGCTTCGGTTGCAGCGGGTGAACTACAAGCACCCACCAACAGCATCAAGAAGATCAAGAGGAATCCGAGCATTCTTTTTGAGGTTTGTAACATTTTGTTTCTCCTATTTTGAAAAAATTTTTTTTCTATGTGCGAAGATTTCGCACAATATTCATCTCGATAATGTCTGAATTGAAACAGACTTCACTAAGGGTGACGGGTTGATTGTCGGTTGTAAAAATGGTTGACCACACGTTAAGGGCCTGTCCACCTTCCGGGAGGTTCAGGTACCGCGAAACTTCGGGGCTAAGGGTGGTAATACGAATGCGGGATTGAATTTGATTGAGGGTAAAACTCCTTGAGGTTGATAAAAATTCGACCATGTTGCCATCAAAGGCATTCCAGTCTAAACCTTCCCCTTCCACCAACGGGGCAACGAAATCGTCCACGTAAATTACCGGCCTTTCGTCCGCGAGGACAAGGCGTTTGATCCGGCGGACGCGCGTGGACGGGGTAATATTCAGCACATCGCCCACGGATGAAGGGACTTCTTCAAAATTCATGGAAAGGGTTTGAAAACTGGGGATATAGCCACTTTTCCGAATAATTTGGGCAAAGGGCAAAAACTCATTGAGGGGGTCACGGATCACATTAGAACTTGCGACAAAAGTGCCAATGCCATGCCGCCGTACAATCACGCCCTCTTTCTCTAACAAAATATAGGCTTCCCGCACGGTGTTACGGCTCACCCCAAAGGTCTTTGCCAACGCCGCTTCCGAGGGCAAAGGATCATTCCGTTTGAGACCACTCTTGGTAATGTAGTCTAGCAAATCGGCTTTTACTTGTTGCAAACGTGTGCTGGATGAAATGGGCATAAATAAATTCCTACGGAAAACCATTTAAAGGTTGGACGTCCAACGTCTGTTCACAGTATAGCAACTCAAAATGATTTGTCAACAGCGAATTTTTTCAGGCCACAGGAGTAAAAGATGCTTCATTCCCCAGTGGAGAAACAACTTTCAAACGTTTATGTGCCCCCCATTATAAGGACAGGCAGGAGAATTGGTTTAACAGGTTGTTGTAAAAAGGTTAAGGCTTTAAACAAATTCTGTTAACCGATGCATTCGTGATGATGTGAAAGACTTACATATCCCCGGTCCCAAGGATTTCCCCAGGTTATGCCACATAGGGCGGCCTGCCCGAAATATCATCCCGCTTGGGGGCCTCGGACACGCCCAGGTAGCGGCGCAGTTGCAGGTACATTTCGGAAATACGGCTGGTACGGGCGGCGTAGCGTTTGTCGCCTTTGCCATAGCTGAAATACACCAACCCCGCCAGACGCAGTTGATTCAGGTGGTGGATCACGGTCGGGGCGCGGAGGCGTAAGATGGCGGATAATTCCGTGGGGGTGAGGGGTTTTTCTTCGAGGTAGTGCAAAATCCGCAGACGGGTGGGATCCGCGAGGGCTTTGAGGGCATTGTACAGCGCGTCGGGAACGGCCTCCCCCGGAACGAGGGCGTAGTCCGCCGGACGTCCGCCAAAGACAAACAGGCTTGTTTCCGGGGTCAGACGGAAAAACGTAATCAGCGGGGTCAGCCAAAAGGACGGGACCAGCACCAGATTCGGGGTGTGAGGCATCTGGTCAAACCGCACGCCTTCCGAGAGTTCGGCGAGCAGTTCGGGGAGGGGCAGTTTTTCGGCGAGGGCTTGCGCCTGGGCAATGGTGTCCTGAAGGGCCGGGGCAATCCGGGCCTCTTCCTCAGCAAAAAACACTGTGTAATAGGTTTTGAACGCGTCCAACGATTGTTCACCGAAGCTTTCACTATCCGCCCACATATCCAAAATTTTGTTCAGATTATCGGCTTGTTTGGTGTATCCGCTCTGTTGCCATTGTGCCAAAATCCCTTCCCGATCTTGGGGCAACCACTGCCCCCGGTCTGCGACTTCCAGCAGAATGTTGCTGATGGGCACAGGGATTTCGCTGATGTTGGTCAGTGCGGGCAGACGGCCTTTGGCGGGCAGTTCGCGATACGCGTCGAGAATAGTTTCCCCATCGCGCGGGGAGGGCAGTGAATGCACCCACGGAAACGCCCCCAACATTTCTTCTGCCGCCCCCTCCAGGAATTCCCGCGGCCCCGCGGGGAGCCGCGTCCGCACGCCTTTCGCCCACGCCCCGCGCAACCCGAACCGATCCGGGTTGTGGAGAACATGCAAACTTGCGAAAAAGTCGTAGCCGGTGCCCCATTCCCAGTGAAGGGTGGGGGAAGGAGAGGGGGAAGGTGTCATAAGTGTTCGAATGGGTATATAAAGTAAACAGGTAAACACGGACATTATACCTGTGTACCTGTTTACCTGTATTCTTTAGGCTGCACTTGGTTCCATAGCTTCGTCAGTTTCTTGCGCTTCCCCAGCATCATGATCCGGCATTATCGCTTCCACATTTCGCACGGCGGGGAAGGTGAAACCGGCCAGGGCAATGATCGCACCCAACGCGGCGGTGATCACAAACATCAAACCCATGCCCGCACCTGGCCCTGTCCCGACCAACCAGCCAAACGCCCCCGCGAGGGCACCGCCCTCTGTCATTGCGGGTTCAAAGACACGATCAGCCAGCGGCCCGGCGGTCAGCATCGCGAGCGGCGCGGAAATCTGGGCGATCAGCCGCCGGGTGGCAAACACACGCCCCTGCAAATCAGGCTGAACCTTCGCCTGCCAGATTGCTTGATTAGAACCGTTCAGGACAGGAATAATCACCCCTGTCATAAACCCGCCCATCGCCCACAAATACAAGGATCGTCCGATCCCCATCGGCAGTCCGCCCAACACACTGACGAGGAACATCCCCCCCAAGACGCCATACACGCGGCGTTTTGGCCCGCCCCACACACTGAGAAGCAACCCGCCGACCACCCCGCCAATGGCGCTGATGGATTGGGTACTCCCCAGGACGAGTTCATTGTTGCCTGTACGGGCAAGGATCATCGGCACAGTAAGCGATACCCCCAACATCGCCGTAAGATTGATGAAGAAAAAGATCAACTGTAACCCAAGCAGACTAGGCCGGGCAAAAATATACTTGAACCCAAACATCGACTCCTGCCACAAATTGCCTTTCGCCGCAGCACCTTCTTTGGATTGTTTCGGCTGTGGAATATGCACGAGCAAAATCATAATGATGGCAAAAACAAAGGTGACGATGTCAAACGTCATAATCCCGCCAATCCCAATGAGGCCAATCGCGGCCCCCGCAACAATCGGTGCGAAAATCCCCGACGCCGACCCTGCCAACCCAATCATTCCGTTCGCCCGTCCGTACTGCTCTTTCGGGATCATTAGCGTGACCGCCGCACTATACGCCGGGAATTGGAACGCCCCAAACGCCCCCGCAAACGCGTTCGCCGCGTAAATATGCCAGATTTCCAACCGTCCCATACTGTACAAAATAAACAACGCAATCGTGGACAACCCCGCGGCAAAATCGCTCGCGATCATCACCAGTTTGCGATCATATCGATCCACAATCGCCCCGGCCAATGGACTGAGCAACACCTGTGGCCCGAACCCGAAAAACATCGCTAATGCGAGCGCGGTCGCCTTCCCCGTCGCCTCCCACGCCCAAATGCTAATCGCGAACGTGGTCATCCCGCTCCCCAAAAGGGAAACGAGCTGCCCAAACCAGATGATGGTGAAGGCGGTCATGCCCATAGGGCGTAGATGTTTAGACATCACTTATTACGCGCCGCCCCCGCCTGCCGCACCACCTCCGCAATCTGTGCCAAATGTGCGTCGTCGTGGCTGAGGCCGAAGGCAAAACGAGCAACAGGATTGATCACCAGGCCCGTTCGTTCTGAAGTAAAGGTGTTATCCAAATAAGGCTGATCGGGCCACATATCCAGACTGGCGAGGCGCATCCGGCGGGATTCTTCCAGACGGGCACGGCATTGGGCGATAGTAGTCATCGTCTTCCAATGGATTTCTGAACGCGAGCGGCGTTGTTCATATTCGACACCACGCGCCATTTCCGCGGCGAGGAACGCGGTCTCCTCAGAGGAGGCGGTTACATGGACAATCAAATGACCGAGATTCCAGGCCAGGTCTTCCTCTTCGGGATTGACGGCATAAGCATCGTGGGCATCCGGGTCAATGGGGGCAAACACCACATCGGCGTCGGTGCAAGTGGCAATTAGGGAAAGTTGATAATCAATCATCTCGTTAGTGAGAGTGCGAAGATCATCAACCGTCAGTTCTTTGACCAGATCGGTGAAGGATATTTCTTTCTTACGGACAGGGGTAAAGTCAAGCATGCGTGTTCCTCAAGATAGGATTTTTTGAAGGGCAACATCCAGCGCGTCAACCGCTGGGACCTGAATGTGTGGTTCTACGCCTACACCCTCCCAATTCGTTCCGGTGACGGGATTGATGGCGCGTGCGTTGGGGATCAAAATCAGGAAGTGGGGGTTGACCAACCGTTGGAAATCTACGGGGTGTGCGCCACCCCCAGTTGTCTCGCCAATAATCGTCGCGCGCTGGAGATTACTCAGGTTATAAGCAAATTCTTCCGCCCCGGAAAACGTCTTGCGGCTTGTGAGCAAATAAACCGGTTTATCCAGATAGCGCGGGGATGGAAGGTCAGGCGTCGTGAAGAATTGCTCTGTGCGGTCTTCGGGACGGGTATAAATCGAATTGAGATGGATGACCGGTTCCGCCGGGAAAAAGTAACTGCACAGAAGAGCCACCGTATCCGCACTGCCCCCACCGTTATGACGAAGATCAATCACCAGGGCTTGTGTATCTGCTAACAAGGCCATTGCTGCGGCAAGTTTAGGGCTGGCCCATTCCAAAGGTGCGAAACCGCGTAGGTCAAGATACCCAATGTTGTTTTCAAGAATCTCCACGCGGGTGAAACCAAAATTTTCGGCAGCAGCTTCCTCGCGCATTTTTTCAACAGTTTCAGGGCTAAGGTGCCCATCTTCCTCAGGCACAGGAAATGGCTCTTCCCGAAAGCGGACCTGCAAATGTTTGTCGTGGCTGACCGCTTGCAAATTCACGGTCAAGGCGTTCGCCAACATGCCGTCTGCAAGCCCTTCAAAGATAATTTGCCTTGCCCGTAAACTCGCGATCATTTCAGCCGCGACATCGGGGAACACGTAATTGTCTGACAGGCGGGTGAGAATATCTTCAAACAGTTCACTTTGTTCATTCGGGGTCATTTCAAAAACTCCTGCACAAGGGGGAGAACCAGATCAATCTCCGAAAATTCATCCAGGTGAGTCAGCCCATCAAAAACCTGTACCTGCACGCCCGCCGCTTTGATCGCGTCCATCTCGTCCATAATAAGGTTCTGATAGGCTTCACCTTCCGAGCCGACGAGCAAAAGCGTTGGGCAACGGAGATCGGTGGGGGCAACATCCGGCCATGTGACCATGCCCTGAAAAACAGCGATCCAACGCGGAAGGTGGATTTCGGCAAGGTTTTCTCGATCTTCTTCGGAGAGCGATGCCAGGTCTAACGTGCCCTCTCGTTGAGCGGACAGAATCGGTGCCCATTTTTCAACCGTTTCGCGGATACTGCGTCCCCAGGTGCCGGGGGTGGCCGACCCGAAGGGAATCCCCCCCATGACAAACCGGGTGACACGTTCGGAACGGGATGCCAGATACCGGCCCACGTTTGCCCCATACGAAAACCCCCACAGGGCGAACTGATCCACCCCACACGCATCCGCCACCGCCAATACATCTTCGAGCAGCCGTTTGATAACGTAAGCCCCTTCGTGATCGGGCATCCCACTTTCCCCGTTGCCGCGCAGGTCTATGGTGATGACTTGAAAGTCACCGGACAGCCGCGCTACGTACCCAGCGTTGACCCAGTCCTGTTTTGACTGCCCTCCCCCGTGCAGGAGAATGAGCGGGGCGCCGGAGCCGGTCACCCGGTAGGCGATCTGTGTTCCGTCGGGGGAGGAGATAAAGTGGGTGTTAGAGGACACAGCGCAGGCGGGGTTGGGTTTGGAAGATGGGGGCGATGTCCCGCGTATAGGCAGGGAGGATTTTCTGGATGAGGTTCGTCGCGTCCGGGGGTTGGATACCTTCGGCATGGGCAATTTCATGCACGCGCAGGCACATCTCTTCGGAGAGGATGAATTCTTTTTGCAATTGGAGGGCAGCGTTTTGGCAACCGGCTTCGTGGCAGGTGCCTTCGATCACGTGGTGAATGGGACACCCCGTGAGGCGTTCCAACTCCGCGCGGCGCGCTTGTTCAAAGGGGGTAGGAAGAAGAGGAGGCATAGATTAATAGGGAGGCAAGTTTTGAATTCGTATTGCGTAACATGAATGATGGACTACGAAATACGCAATACGGACTACGCAACACGCCCTAATATTTCGTCAATTTGTCGCATTTCAGCCGCCATCAACGGGCCAAAGTCCATTGCTTTCGCGTTTTCGGTGGCCTGTTTGACATTTTTGAAACCAGGAATCGGCACCATGTTCGCGTCGTGTGCCCAAATCCAAGCCAGGGCGCCCTGCGCCATCGTCCGCCCGCCGGAGGTCAGCACCTCACGTAGGCTTTCGACGGTTTGCAGGCGTGTAGCGATCTCGCCCGAGGAAAAGTCCGCACCCGAACGGATGTCGTCGGCGGGGAAGGTGGAGGCAGTGGTAAATTTGCCAGTTAGGATGCCTTTGTTGAGTGGGTCTTTGTTGATCCCAGCCATGTTTGTGCTGGCGCATAGTTCACGCATCGGAATGTTATCAAAAAGGGCATTCAGCCGAAACTGTATGGAAGTACAGTGTTCGCCCGTCGAGAAGATTTCGGCCCGGTCCACCAGATCGGTGCTCCAGCCGTACCACCGGATTTTACCTTCCGTCACGAGGTCTTCCAACACGCCGCGTAGTTCCACCGCTTTGACCGGGTCGTAGTCCCCCGCATGGAGTTGGTAAATGTCAATCACATCCGTTTGCAGGCGGCGTAGGCTGTTTTCGACATCTTTCCGCACGTTGGCAAGAATCTGATCATCGTCGCCGTACACGGTTTTGGCGTCTTCATTGATGATGTGCCCGAATTTCGTTGCAATGACGACCTGGTCGCGGCGTCCTTTGAGGGCGTTGCCGACAACGACTTCGCTATGCCCCGCCCCATAGTTGGCCGCGGTGTCGAAAAAGTTAACCCCCGCGTCCAGTGCGGCGTGGATCGCGCGGATGGCCTCTGCATCGTCGGTTTTGCCCCACCCCGCGGGGTAAGGATCTCGACCGGGTTGCGCCCATGTCCAGGGGCCGCCAATCGCCCAACAGCCCATGCCAAGAGCGGAGATTTGAAGGTTAGATTTTCCGAGGGTTCGAGTGAGCATGGAGTTAAAGTCCTGAGTTATAGTAGGAGAATAATGATGTGATAAGTGAAAGGCGAAGAACTTTATCACTTATCACTTTATCACTTCATCATGATTCGAGAATAAATGCCAATGCCTCGCCCATCCGCTTTGCAAAATCGGCGGGGTAGAAATGGCCTTCGTCAGGGTATTCGATGAATTGGCAGGGAACGCCGCCATCGTTAAGCATTTGGGCGAGGTGTGCGGCTTTGTCGGGGTCAATGGTGCCGTCTTTGCGGCTGACCATGATAACGCCACGGACGTTGCGGTTTTTTGCCGCTTCAATTAAGGGCTGGAATGATTCTGGTTCATCAATCATCGGGCCGCCGGGGGCAACGATGAGGAAACCTTGTGCGGGGACAATGTCGCCTTTGAGCGTTTGGGCGAGGGCGATGTCTGCCCCCATCGAAAACCCGGTGAGGATGATCCGGGATGGGTCTATGGCGTAATCATTTTTGAGATTAGCAAAGTGATAAGCCAGTTGTTTTTCACCCGATTCGTGATCTGACCAGACCGCACGGCCACCCGCCCAAAAGACTTCTTCGGAGGCGAGGGCGGCAACCAGCCAACCCTGATCGGCGGCGGATTGCCATTGGGGAAGTTCGATGTCCGGGTGGCTGCCGTTCCCGTGAAGGTGGAGGATGACCGGGGCCGCACCATCACCGTCCGGGGTGAGGGTATACAACTTCCGTGGGTCACCAGGGTCCGATTGGGCGCGGAGTTCCGCGTGGGCAGCGACACGTTGCTCAAATTCCGGGAGACCCTGCAACGGGGCGAAAGAAGGACTGGCCCGAAAAATCCCTTCCGCCAACCAGATGCCATCCGCATAGAATGCGTCGAGAATCTCGTAAGTGAGCGGCACGTTATCAACACGCACGGCGAGGCAAGAGCGAAGATAATCTGCTTCGAGCCGGTCGGCGGGAAACTGCGGACCAATTTCGGTCAGTAGGTCGAGCGCCGGACCAAATTCCCCGTTTTGGTATAGGGCAATTGCGGCGTTATAGGCTTCTTGGAAGGTGGTGTATTTGGTCATGGGAATGTAGAACGTAAAACGTAGAACAGTGATAAGTGATGAAGTGACGAGTAACCACCACTTATCACTTCATCACTTCATCCACCAACCGCTTGATCGTTTCAAAATGCAGGCGTGTGTGGACGGAAAGGCCCTCTTGGTTGAGAGTCGTGACGATGTTGTGGAAAGTGCCTTTGTGGGTGACGGTTTCTTCGGGGAGACGTTGGAGGAGGGCAACGGTTTGGGCTTCGGCACGGCGGAGTTCGTCGAGCAGTTCGGGGAGGGTGGGGGTTACATCCACGATGGATTTGACGATGTTGTGATTGTTCGTAGTCCAGTGGGTGAAAGGTGCACCATCCACGGCGTTGACGAGCCAGATTTGCATAGCCCGTTCGGTGTGGATCAGGTGGGCGATGATCTCTTTGGCGTTCCATTCCGTTTCGAGGGGACGATATTCGGCGGCGGTTTCGGAGACGTTCGCGAGGATTTCGGTGAGTTCTCCGTCCAGGCTGGCATAAATCTGGCGGGCTTCTTCGGCGAGTTCGGCGAAGGTAGCGGGGAGGTGCGGGTGAGGACGCCCGGAAAGGATCATGTCCGCTTCGTGGCGCGCTTTGCCGCGATACCAGGCAAGGTGAATGGTTTCGCCCGCCGTACGCCCTTCGAGCACCTGACCGATCTCTTCGTAGTTTTTGATGGGTTGCCCTTCCATTTCAACCAATATATCACCATCGGCCAGACCGAGCCTTTCCGCGTCCATGCCGGGGAGCGTGCCGCCGAGCAGGATGCCGTAATCAAGCGCAAGGTGTAGGCGTTCTTGTGTTTCTTTTTCCACCCGGCCACTGATGAGGATGCCCATCATCGGGCGGTTGTAGAAGCGAGGATCGAGGCCGGTTTCCAGGACGGCTTGCAGGTTGGCGAGGGCGGCGGTCCACTGGATGCGGGCAGTGTCTTGATCGGCGTCGGTGGCGAAGGGGGTTTGTTCGAATGTCAGGAGGGTGGTGTCATTTTGGGGGGTGAGGGTGATCGAGAGGTGTCCATCCGTCGGGGCGAGGAGATCAAGGGCGAGGCAGGAATCTTTTTCAAGGGCAGAGATTTTTCCCAGCATGTGTGGCCCTTTTTCGGCCCAAACATAAAACCGGCCCCCCAGGCGTGCGTCCACATCACAGGCTTGGGCGAGCCAATCGAGCAGCCCCCCGGGGGTGGTCAGAGCGCGATAAACGGCAGAGGGCGCGGCTTGAATGGTTTGGGTGAGGGTCAACGGGGAGGTGGGCATGGGGATTCTCTTCTCAAGGGGATATTTTGCGGGCAGATTGTATCATCCCCAGTGGGGAGATTGATGCGTATTGCATATTCCGTATTGCGTAACGATAAGATACGCAATACGGAATACGGAGTACGATGACAGCTTTTACGATGTTTTCCGCGCCGCTTCAAGCGCGGTTTGGATTTGCGCGGTGTGCTGGGCGAAGTGATTCCGCACGCCCTGAGCGAAGTCGTTGGCGGTGAGGAAATAGGTGCCTTTTTGAGCGACGAAACTTTCGGGGAGGGCGGCAATTTGAGCCATTTGGACATGGGCACTTTGCCGGAGTTCGGTGAGCAGTTCGGGGAGGGTATAGGTTTCGGCCAGAGCAGAAACTAAGGGCTGACCAGGGAAGTTCGGGAACTTGTTGCCTTCCTGAATCAACGACCAGGAAAATTGGCTCCAACGCTCGCCGATCAGCAAGTGGCCGAGGACTTCTTTGATACTCCACTCGCCAGGACTGGCTTTGTGACGGGCTTCTTCTTCGGTGACATCGGCGAGGAGTTCGTTCAGTTTGGGGAGGACTTCGGCGTACACGGCGTGGCCTTCGCGGGCGAGGTCGGCGGGCGGGGCAGGAAACGCGGGGATGGGGCGTTTGGACAGTTCGACGGAAAGGATCACTTTTTCCGGGCCGCGGTAGACGACCGCTTCTACGACATCGCCGCCTTTGTGGTTGCCCAAAATGGAACGGATCGAGTCGAAGGAGGTGATTTCCACGCCATCTACGGAGAAGATCACGTCTTCGCCTTTCAGCCCGGACTTTTGTGCGCCCATGCCGTCAATAACGCCCGCAACGTGCATTCCAGTCGAGATGGGGAGACCGAGCCGGTTTTTGAGATTTTCGTCCACCAGGCCGCCGATGAAAAAGCCAAGCATGGGACGGTCATACAGACGTTTGTCTATTCCCGTTTCGAGGACGGATTTCAGGTTCTCGAGAGAAGGGGGCCAGTTTTGGTTGTAACCCGCTACCTCGTCGGCAGGGACCTGTTCGTGGTGGAGGGTGATCAGGGTGCCGTCACCGTGAGGGGTGAGAAGGATGCGGACGTTTGTGGGGGCTGGTTCGCCCAGTCCGTGCCAGGAAAAGGCCAGGGCGTGGTTTTCTTCCAAATGGGAAAACTGTCCGGCAGTGAAGTAGCCCTGATTCCACCAGACGTACATCCGCCCGCCTTCGCGCGGTTCCGCCTCGACGACATCCCCGAACCATTCCTGTAAGGCTGCCGCGTTGGTGAAGGCGCGATAAACCTGGGTCGGGGGAGCTTGAATTTCTTGGGTAAAAGTAAGCGTTTGGGTTGACATAGATACCTCCGAGAGAAAAAATGGGGGGCTTCCCAATTAAAGGAAGCCCCCGAAAAAGGAGAAACCAGAATCTGTAAACTGATTAGTCCGTACCGCCAGCAGTTTCTAACACCGCCGCCAAGTCTGTATAACCGTTGGCTTTGGCGATGGCGAGGGGGGTGTGATTTTGATAGTCGGGGATATTCGGGTCGGCCCCGTGAGCGAGGAGCCATTTTGCCATTTCTACGTGGTTGTAGTTGGTTGCGCCTTGAAGGGCGTGCCCGGCGGTTTCAAAGCTGGCTCCGTGGGTGTGGAGCAGTTCGACAAGTTCCACGTTGCCGCTCATGGCCGCGTGATAAAGGAGCGAGATACCATGTGCGCCCGCGACATGGATATTAGCAGGGTCTACATCGAGGAAAGCTTGAACATCGTCAAGCCGCCCCAGCATGGCCGCGGTGGGCATTGTGAGCGGGGCACCCTGTGCGAGCAGGTATTCGGCGATGGCGCGGTTGCCCACGTGGGAGGCTGCGCCGAGGGGCGTCTCCTGCCAGGGTTCGTACATCACGTTGAGGAGTGCAGGGTTTTCGGCGAGCAGTTCTTTGACGCGGGCAAGGTTGTAGTGGGAAACGAGGACAATTTCGGGGGGAGGGGTTTGGTTGGTCATAGTTGAGTTGCTCACAATGTGCAAGTTAATTCAGGCAAAATTGAACCGTAAGCGTAGGTTCGAGGGTATCTTCTTCAACAGAGGCATCCATCGCAGCCAATAATTCTAGCGCTTCTGGAACGGTGATTTTGCCCTCATCCAGCAAGTCTAAAATGAGCAGATGTTCTTGTTCCATGGGGTATCTCCTCGCAAGGGGTCAGCGGAAACCGCATTAGACTATTATCTAATTAGATAATAGTCTAATCAACGAGGAGAGTCAAGCATTTCTCATCTATTCCCAATATTTATCTGTAGGAGTTCTTTCCGAAGACGCTCCCCCAGGTTGGCGGTGGCGGTTTTTGGCGTGTCTGGAAGAAATGGGCAAGGGATGGGCCAACACAGTAGGCCCATCGGAGTTTAAAAGAAAAGCACCGCTATTCCAAAATGCTGAAATGTCTCAGAAAACAGGAGACCCCCTTTTTCCTTTGGCCGAGAAGACTCTACCGATTTCCTCAAAGGGAAACGCTTTGATCCTTGCCGAGATTAGGAAAGCTCCACAATAGCCCTAAAAAACAAAAAATGGGAAGGGGGAAAAAAACAAGATGCTTGGCCAGTATGCCATTAACAAACGCGGCCAAAAACAATCCCCATCCGCCCACAAAAAAAATGAGTGCGGCCAAAACGCTAAGCCCCCTACCCCAGCGAGGAACTGCGGTCAGACGCTTGAGAATCAAGAAAAAAGCAGGGAGCATCATCGCAAAATTGCTAGTTGCAGTGCGAGGAATAATCATGTCTGTCACTACAATTGTGAGCAGGGCCGTCCAGAGAAATAAATATCCTGTTTGATGCCGAGCCACCCACCAACTCCAAAGGAGAAGTACAATGATCGCCCCGAGCATCAAGTTGGTTCCCCATCCGGCTAAAGCAGGGAAAAAAACGCCGATCATCTCAACAGGGGAAATGCTCCCAGCATAATCAGGATAAGCAGAGAGTTGTTGCCACATCTCTTGAGGCCAAGAGGGAAGCAAGAACAAAGATAAGCCTAACAAAATACCTGACGTAAAAATAAATGCGCTGATGAAATACCATCGTTTTTGTGATACGGCCCAAACAAACAAAAAAGGAATCAATAAAATTACCATTTGAGGTTTTGCTGTGGTTAGAGCAAGAAGAATTCCGGCGCCAATATCTTTCCGTTGTTGTATCGCCCACAAAGCCCAAATAATCAAGAAGGCATTCAATCCTGCAAATTGCCCCACCAGAAGCGTATGTGCGCCATAAACCCAAATCATTGAGAACACAACTAACGCGATTTTTTTTCTGAGCGCTATTTTCCATCCGATTACCCAATAACTGATGAGCGCCAAGCCAATGAGGGATATTTCCAAGAGGGTCATCCAAATGGTTCTGGCCTGTGGAAAATCTAGAAACCCGAATGGTGCGAAAAAGAGCATCGAATGAAATGGATAAACAAAATGGTGCAAATCTTCCCCCTCTTCTGGACGAGCAGGTCTGCCATAAATCATTTGTTGAGCTAACGTAGTAACCTCAGGATCATAAGGACTCACACCTTCTATGACCCATTTTCTAGCCCCGGTCCATCTATCCAGAAAATCCTGGCTTCCCCCGGGAAAGACCTCGACAAACCGGAAATTAACCATCGTTAGAAGCAAACTTCCCGCGAAGAATAGCAAGACCCAACCGACAAATTTAATTTCGAAAAGATTTTTTGTATACCTCATAGCGGGGATTGTAATCTTTTTCGGGAGGTCCTCAACCCTGGCTAGGTAGGTTTACCCAACCCAACTCCACAATTTGAAATTATTTGTCTACACTTTTGTAACGTTTCTCTCATTCACACGGGGGTTGACAAGTGCCATATCTTGGGGTAACCCACAAACCTGAATTTAATCGCTTCTTAAAATTTCTGTGGATAACTGCCCCAAAACTGTGGAAAACCGGCCTTAATTGGGGAAAACTTCGCTCTTTTGTTCAGAACAGCCTTTTTTTCCCAACCCCATATATGGGGGGTCGTTTTTTCATTTTTCCCATATATTTGATTGGGATATTGGGGGATAAAATCGCAATCAAGTTATACAGTATTCATCCCCACTTCTCCATAACTACAGATGGGGATAATGTGTGATGAGAACAACCATATATGTGTGGGTTTATCGCAGCGCACCCCTCAATTGTGGCGAAGATGTGCAGCCCATTTCCTTTTATCCACAATATCCACACCCCCTACTGAGATTACGAATAAAAGAATTATCCCCACATTACTAAATGGATGGGGACAACGATAGTCATGAAAGACACTCTTATAAAACCGTTATATAGCAACCTTTCAGCCCTGATATAATGCCCGTTTGCATAAATGACCTGTCAAGTTTAGAACAAATATGCTACAATCATCGACAACATCTTCTTTCGGGGAATTTCAGGTCCCTAGCAACTAAATACCATCATTCATCCTTACATAACACAATGTCTCATAACGTTATCCGTATCGAGGGCGCCCGCGCCCACAACCTCAAAAATATCACGGTCGAAATTCCTCGCGACAAACTGGTCGTTCTCACCGGCCTTTCCGGCTCCGGGAAATCTTCGCTCGCCTTCGACACCATCTTCGCTGAAGGACAGCGCCGCTACGTTGAATCGCTCTCTGCCTACGCCCGTCAATTCCTCGGGCAGATGGACAAACCCGACGTGGACACCATCGAGGGTCTGTCTCCCGCGGTTTCCATTGACCAGAAAGGGGCCTCCCACAATCCCCGTTCAACGGTGGGAACAGTCACGGAAATTTACGACTACCTGCGTCTCCTCTTCGCCCGCGCGGGGATTCCCCACTGCCCGGCATGCGGACGCGAACTCAAGCGCCAATCCGCCCAGGAAATCGTAGACGCCATTCAAAACATGCCCGAAGGCAGTCGCATTTTGGTTCTGTCCCCCATCGTCCGCGGACGGAAAGGGACTTATCAGGCGGTGATGGAAGACATCCAAAAGGCTGGGTTCACCCGTGCCCGCGTAGATGGGAACGTGCTCGAGTTGGGGCAGGAAGACATCGAGCTGGATCGGTACAAAAAACACGATATCGAAGCCGTGGTAGATCGACTCGTTGTGCGAAAACAAGAAACGCAGGAGGAAGCCGATGCCGCCCGCTCCCGCCTCACCGACTCCGTTGAAACCTCCCTCAAGTTTGGCGAAGGCATGATGATCGTCCAAAACCTGTCCGTGGACCCCGCCGAAGATATCCTCTTTTCCGAACATCTTGCCTGTCCCTACGACGGCCTCAGTTTCCCGGAGATCGAACCTCGCACCTTCTCCTTCAACACCCCCCACGGGGCATGCCCGGACTGTCAGGGCATCGGCTCCCGTCTGGAGATTGACCCCGTCCTGATCATCCCCGACAAGTCGAAATCGCTCAACGGCGGGGCAATTGTGGCGGGCGAATGGGGCGGTCCACGTGACGAAGGCGGCTACTACTGGTCCACCCTCGAAGGGGCCGCGAAAGAATTCGGCATCAACCTCGATGCCCCCGTCAACACCCTCACCCCCGACCAACTTCAAATCATCCTCCACGGCACCAACGGCAAAGAAGTCCCCATCGAATACAAACGTAAAAACGGGCGCACCTCCACCTTTTACACTACTTTTGAAGGCGTCGTTACTAACTTGCAACGCCGCTTTGCCGAAACCAACTCCGAATATATGCGCTCTCGCATCCAGGAGTTTATGAGCGACAAACCCTGCCCCACGTGTAAAGGCGCTCGCCTCCGCCCGGAAGCCCTCGCCGTTACCGTGGGACCATACAATATCCTTGAACTTACTAACTGGCCGGTCATTGACACCCTGCGCTGGGCCAGTACGCTGACCGGCGATGAGTCCCCGCTTGACACGCGTCAACGGATCATCGCCAGCCGAATTTTAAAAGAACTCAACGAACGCCTACAATTTCTCGTGGATGTGGGACTAGACTACCTCACCCTCAGTCGGACTGCCGTCACTCTGTCGGGCGGCGAAGCCCAACGCATCCGCCTCGCCACGCAGATCGGTTCCCGGTTGATGGGCGTGTTGTACGTGTTGGACGAACCCTCCATCGGTCTGCACCCGCGCGACAACACACGCCTGCTCCGCACCCTCAAATCTATGCGAGACCTGGGCAACACCGTGTTGGTTGTCGAACACGACGAAGAGACGATTTTGGAAGCGGACTGGATTGTGGACCTCGGCCCGGGGGCGGGGGAGTATGGCGGGGAGGTGGTCGCCGAAGGCCCGCCGGATGTGATTCTTGCCCATCCCACCTCCCTAACCGGAGCGTACCTGTCCGGGCGGATGAAAATCCCCATCCCCGAAACGCGCCGCACCGGAAACGGCAAATTTATTACCGTTTACGGCGCACAGCAGAACAACCTGAAAAACGTAGATGTGCAGATTCCGCTCGGCAAAATGGTTTGCATCACCGGCGTGTCGGGGTCAGGCAAATCCAGCTTGCTGAACGAGACACTGTACCCTGCCATCGCCCGCCATTTGCATGGGGGGCGGCACATCCCTGGGGTACATGACCGGATCGAGGGATTGGAACAACTCGACAAAATCATCAACATTGACCAATCCCCCATCGGGCGGACGCCGCGTTCCAATCCGGGCACGTACACCAAACTGTTCGACGACATCCGCTCCCTTTTCGCCGAACTCCCCGAAAGTAAAGCACGCGGCTACCAGGCTGGACGGTTTTCGTTCAACGTGAAGGGTGGACGGTGCGAGGCGTGCGAAGGCCAGGGGCAAATCCGCATCGAGATGCAATTCCTGCCGGATGTGTACGTGCCGTGCGAGGTGTGCAAAGGTGCGCGCTTCAACCGGGAGACGCTGCAAGTTAAATTCAAAGGCTTGAGCATCGCCGATGTGTTGGATATGTCCATCTTCCACGCGGTTGAAGTGTTCGCCTCTTTCCCGCCGATGGTGTCAAAACTCCAAACCTTGATTGATGTGGGTCTGGGCTATATCCGCATCGGGCAGCCCGCCCCGACCCTTTCAGGCGGCGAAGCCCAACGCGTGAAACTGTCCCGCGAGTTATCCAAACGCTCCACCGGGCAAACCATCTATGTGCTCGATGAGCCCTCTGTCGGTCTCCATTCGGCGGATGTCCACAAGCTTGTGGAAGTTCTCCACCGCTTGACCGACGAAGGCAACACCGTCATCGTCATCGAACACAACCTGGACATCATCAAAGTCGCCGACCACCTCATTGACATGGGGCCGGAGGGCGGCGACCGGGGTGGACAGGTGATCGCTACCGGCACGCCTGAAGATGTGTCGCAGGTTTCAGCGAGTTATACCGGTCAATTTTTGAAGCAGATGTTTGCAGGCCTGCCCCTGGCGCAGGCTCATGCATAAAGAAAAAAGGCCGGGTAAGGCACAAACCCTACCAGGCCTTTTTTCTTAGCGTCTCAAGGCTTGCACAGCTGTTTCGTAAAAGGGCAGGATTTCTGTGGGGGTCTCGACGCAAATGTTCAGGTCTTTCAACAACCCATCCCCAATATCATAAATCCATCCATGGATGGCCACTACCTGCCCGCGTGCCCAGGCATCTTGCAAGATCGTGGTTTCGCAGACATGGCGCACCTGTTCCACCACGTTGAGTTCGCACAGCGTTCGTGCCTGATCTTCAAACGCAGATAATACATCCAGGGCAGGGCGATGTTTTTCGTACACATCCTCCACATGCCGGAGCCAGTTATCCACCAGACCCAAGCGTTTGTGCTGTAAAGTCGCAATCACCCCGCCGCACCCATAATGCCCACAGACGATCACATGCCGGACGCGGAGCACATCCACGGCAAATTGCAAAACCGACAAACAATTTAAGTCTGTATGGACAACAAGATTAGCGACGTTCCGGTGAACAAACACTTCCCCGGGAGGCATATTGATGATCTGGTTAGCTGGGACGCGACTGTCTGCACATCCGATCCAGAGAATTTCTGGGGTTTGTTGTTGGGACAGGCGTTGGAAGAATTGCGGGTCATTTTCCGTCATTTGGGCGACCCAGGCCCGGTTATTTTCAAAAAGATGGCTGAGTTTTCGCATAATCGTCAAGTATACCCCTCCTCGAATCGGGAACGCACCCAAAACCCACGCCCCCTCTTATAATACGCGCATGTCTGATATCGCAAATCCCCCTACTGGCAAACAAATCCGTCTCACCAGCCTCTCCAAATGTGCAGGTTGAGCATCCAAAATGAGCGCAGAAGCGCTGGCGCAAGTCTTGCGCCCTCTCGACGGCATTTTTACTCCCCCCTCCGACCTCCTCACCGGCGTTGGCGATGACGCGGCCCTCTGGCGGCTCGATGACGCTCGCGCGCTCGTTATCACCACCGACTTCTTCACCCCGGTCGTGGACACTCCCTACGAATACGGCGCAATCGCCGCGGCGAACAGCCTCTCCGACGTCTACGCGATGGGCGGCCAACCCTTCCTCGCCCTCAACATCGCCAACATGCCCGGCAACCTCCCGCACGAAACCGTCAGCGAAATCCTGCGCGGCGGGGCGGAAAAAGTGAAAGAAGCGGGAGCAATCATCGCGGGCGGGCACACCGTCCAAGATGACGAACCCAAATACGGCCTTGTCGTTCTCGGATTTGTCCACCCCGAAAAAGCGCTGACGAAAGCAGGTGCCCGCCCCGGCGATATCCTGATCCTGACGAAACCCCTCGGCTTTGGCGTGACCACCACCGCCCTGAAACGCGCGGTCGCCGCGCCCAAACACATTACCGAAGCCATCGGATGGATGACCCGCCTCAACGCCGGCGCGGCCCAGCTCGCCCGCGAATTCTCCCTACGTGCGGGCACCGACATCACCGGCTTCAGCCTCCTCGGGCATGGTTGGGAAATGGCCCACGCGAGCGGGGTGGGCTTCCGCCTGTCATTCTCCCAAATCCCCTTCATCTCCTGCGCCCGTCAATACGCCGAACAAGGCACCTTCCCCGGCGGCAGCGCCGACAACCGAATGCACTTCGACCCCCACGTTACCTTCCACCCCGATCTGGACGAACCCAACGAAATGCTCCTCTTCGACGCACAAACCAGCGGCGGGCTCCTCCTCGCCGTCCCTCGCGAAAAACAAGCCGATTTCCTTGTGCGTGCCAAGGAGAGCGATCAGCCCGCCTGGGTCATTGGGGAGGTGGTGGAGGGGGGTGGGATAGAGGTAAATATATAAACAGGTATCCAACGTACACAGGTAGACAGGTATTTCAAGAAACATGTCTACCTGTGTACTTGTCTACTTGTTTGCCATATCTACTTAAACACCCACACAATCTCCATCTTGGCATCTGCCCCAGGCCCGGTATACCAGACCTCGCGGGGTGACTCGACCATCTCGTAGCCATTCTTTTGAATCCAATCCGCGGCAGCGTCATACCCGTTCAGAATTTCAGGAAAGTCGGTTTGGGGGCCAATCATCATGACGCAAGCCGCCTGCCCGCCCGCCAATTCTTTGACCACTACATTTCCCTTCGCCGCGACCTCACCAGTAAACGGCAGGCAGATTTCAATCGGGCCATCTTCTTGCATGTTGATGGGGCCGTGATAAATGCCAAACGGGGCATTGCTAGTGCGAGCGTTGTGTTCTTTGACCAACGCATTGAGTGTGTTCAGCGATTGCACAATCGTCTGATCCAGTTTATCAACCTTGATGTGATGGGTCAGGCTGAGCACTTGTTGGGTCGGAATGGTTTTTACGGTTACTTCGTAACGCATCGGAATCTCCTTTTGTAGAAAGAACGTGAAAGCTTGAACCTGTGTGCGAATCTGTTCCAATTGCTTTTCTCGCAAATCCAGGTAGTCCTGTACCAGAACTTCGGCCAGCTCGGGAGAGTCTGCCAGGGTCGCGAGCACCTGCCGAATGGTGGCTAACGGCATATCCATCTCGCGCAAGTTCCGGATCATGCGCGCACGGGAAAGCTGTTCAGCGTCGTAGTACCTGTACCCGGATTGTCGATCTACGTGAAACGGTTGTAAAAGGCCTAATTGATCGTACAACCGTAAGGCTTTGATCGAGAGTCGGGTCAGGTTGGCAAAAGCGCCAATGGAAAGCAGTTCTTCAGGTGGGTTCATATTGCTAGTATACAGTCTTCCCAAAGGGTAGAGTCAAGGGGCGGCAGTATACAAGTACACATATAGACTGGTAAATATGATCTGCCTCTGTTTACCCGTTTACTTGTGTACTTGTTTACCTGTCTACTGCCTCTTGTTCACCTGTCTACCTTCCCCTTCTCCCTTATGGTATATTGCCCTCATGCACATTCTCTTGATCCACCAAGCCTTTGCCGCACTGGATGAGCCAGGGGGGACACGCCATCACGAATTGGCCCTTCATCTCGCGGCGCAAGGCCATCGCGTAACCGTTATTGCCAGCCCGGTGAGTTATTTGACCGGGAAAACGACCTTGTCGCCCCCCTCTCCCCCTAGCCCCCTCGCCCCTTTGGGAGAGGGGGGTGTTACGATCCTTCGTGCCTACACATACGCCGCGCTCCACAAATCTTTTGTCCACCGCATTTTTGCCTTTTTTAGCTTTATGTTCTCTTCGTTTTTGCTGGGTCTAAAGGTCAAAAACGTAGATTTGGTCTGGGGGACCTCACCGCCGATTTTTCAGGGCGTGACGGCCTGGGCATTGGCGCGGGTGAAGTGGGTGCCGTTTTTGTTTGAAGTACGCGATTTATGGCCCGCGTTTGCCGTTGCGGTAGGGGTACTCACCAATCCTCTTCTCATCCGCATGTCTGAATGGCTGGAACGGTTTTTGTACGGGCACGCCGGCCGGGTGATGATCAACTCCCCTGGCTTTTTGGAACACGTCAAAGCCCGCGGAGCCAAACGGGTGGAACTGGTCCCGAACGGGGCAGACACCAGCATGTTTGACCCCCACGCGCGGGGCGAGGCGTTCCGCACCAAACAGGGGTTGAATGGCAAATTCATCGCCCTCTACGCGGGGGCGCACGGGATGTCCAACGATTTGGACGTTTTGCTGGATGCCGCCGCCCAACTAACTGATTGCCCGGATGCGGTCATCGTTCTGCTTGGCGACGGGAAAGAGAAGCCCCGTTTGATGGTGCGGGCGAAAGAGATGGGTTTGCAAAATATTGTTTTCATTCCCTCGATCCCAAAGACGGAAATGGGTGAAGCGTTGGCCGCCTCGGACGCGTGCATCGGGATACTCAAGTCCATCGAAATGTACAAGACGGTATACCCCAACAAAATCTTCGATTATCTGGCGGCAGGGCGTCCGGTCGTGTTGGCGATGGAGGGCGTGATCCGCGAGGTGGTACAAGCGGCGGACGCGGGGGTGCTCATCCCGCCAGGGGATGCGGCAACCCGCGCAAAGGCGATTGCGGACGCGATCCGGCTGTTGTCCAACGACAGGGAACGGTGTCAAAGCATGGGCTTGTCCGGGCGGGCGTATTTGGAAGCACATTTTGACCGGGGCAAGCTGGCGGAGCAGTTGCGGGGGGTGGTAGAGGGGATGGGGAGGGAAGGTAAATAGGAGATATAAGGTAAATAATGTAGCATCCTGAGCATAGTCGAAGGGTGCGATTTCAGCAGATTTGAAAGGAACGTATGATGGAACGGTTGTCGAAAATCCTTTTTGTCGCGGGCTTATTTTTATTTCTGGCGTCGAGCCGTGTTCAGCAGACGGCGCAGGCACAGATACCGCACGAACCCGAAGTCGCTTGCTCAAATGGTGTGCAGACAAGTGGGGCGCTGTACCAGATTTGTATGCCGACAACCTGGAACGGTGATCTGGTTGTTTACGCACATGGATACGTGACCCCGGATGCACCGTTGGCAATTCCTGCAGAGGCCGCATCCATCGGAAATCTGGCGACGTTTCTAGGTTACGGTTTTGCCACGACCAGCTATTCCGTCAACGGGCTGGCCGTGCTTCCCGCATTGGACGACCTGACCGATTTGGTGGCCTTGTTCACCACCACGCACGACGAGCCGGGAAAAGTGTACCTCATCGGCCCATCGGAAGGCGGGCTGATCACAGCGTTGAGCGCGGAACAACATCCCGACGTGTACGATGGGGCGATGGCGTTATGCGGCCCTTATGGCGATTTTCAAGCGCAGGTCAACTATTTAGGCGATTTCCGTGTCGTATTCGACTACTTTTTCCCTGGCTTGATGCCCGGCAGCCCGGTGGACATTCCTCCTTCGTTGATGGCAGATTGGGACAATCATTATGCTACGGTGATCGAACCCGTCATCGGTGCGACGCTAACCACCACGCCCACCCTCATCACCCAACTGATGACCGTCACCGGCGCGCCCTACACTCCTGGCGAACCCGCCTCCCAAACCCAGGGCACGATTGAACATTTGCTTTGGTACAACGTGTTTACCGTGAATAACGCGACGGACGTACTAGGCGGACAGCCCTTTGACAACATGACCCGGAATTACACCGGTTCTGCGGACGACCCCGCCCTTAACGCGGAAGTGGCCCGTTTCGCCGCTGACCCCGCCGCCGGAGACGAAATCCAGGCACAATACCAGACCACCGGACATTTCACCATCCCCGTCGTGACGCTGCACACTACACAAGACGATATTATCCCCTATTTTCATGTCCCGTTGTACCAGGCCAAAATCACCCACCCCAGCCTGTACACCCACTTCCCCATCGAACGTTACGGGCACTGCAATTTTACAGATCAAGAGACTCTAACCGCATTTGCCGCGTTAATTGATATGGTCGCCTCCCCAAAAATTTTGCTGTATTTGCCCGGCGTTGTGCGCTAGGAGACCTTTCTTAAAAACTAATTTCCTCCGTAAACCGTTTAATCGCCGCAAGATGTTGCTCTGGCAAACTGAATCCGGTGCCTAACGTGTTGAACGAAAGATGTGTGGCCCCCGCGGTGCGCCAGCCCTCGAGCGTGGTACGCCATTCGTCGGGGTTGCCGTTCCCATAGGATAGACGCGGCTCCAGGCCAACAGCCTCGCGTGGGCGTCCGGCTTCTTCCAGGTAGTGGGCGAGGGTGTCTAACGTGGGGCGGGCGTCGGCAGCGGTACGGAAACCGGGCATCCAGCCATCGCCCATCTTGGCGACGCGGCGCAGAACGGTGTCGTGATGACCGCCGAACCAGATCGGGATCGGGCGTTGAACGGGCATGGGGTTCAGCCCCGCGTCGGGGATGTGATGCCAACGGCCATCGTAGGTGACGAGTTCTTGCGTCCAGAGCAGGCGGAGGACTTCAACTTGCTCTTCGATGCGTTTGCCTCGGGTGTGGAAGTTTTCGTTCAGGGCGGTGTATTCGACTTCGTTCCAGCCCAGGCCGACGCCGAGACGCAGACGCCCGTTGGAGAGAACGTCCAGGGTTGCGGCTTGTTTGGCGACGAGGGCGGTCTGGCGTTGCGGGAGGATGATGACTCCGGATGCAAATTCCAGCCGCGTGGTGACCGCGGAAAGGTAGGTAAAAAGCAGGAAGGGTTCGATGAAGGGGTTGGCGTAGGTGTAGGGGCCAGTCCACCCGCCGGGGCGGTCAGGATTCGCACCCAAGATGTGATCGTAGGCGAGGAGGTGGGTGAAGCCGAGGGCCTCGACTGCTTGTCCGTAATCGCGCAGGGCGAGGGGGTCGGTGGAGCCGAATTCGATTTGAGGAAAGACGATGCCAATTTTCATGTGTTTCTCCATGGGGTGGAATGGAAAAGATTGTACCGAAGATGGTTTGAGAAGGCAAAACAGCGTCGTGTATAAAATTTGTTGGAATCCGGACGAGGGTGAAACGTGCGTTCTAGGAATTTTGATCGCCGGGGAGTATAATCGAAGGCGGGTGCGAAAGCCCCTTCAATTTTTTAACGATTTAACTAGTGACTATGAATTACCAGGATTATTATCAAACACTTGGTGTGAATAAAAATGCCAGCCAGGACGAAATTCGCGATGCGTTTCGGAAGTTGGCGCGCCAGTATCACCCGGATGCTAATCAGGGGGATAAAGCCTCGGAAGAGAAGTTTAAGCAGATCAATGAGGCATATCAGGTGCTTTCGGATGCGGATAAGCGCAGTAAGTACGATCAGTTTGGCTCGGCGTGGCAGAACTATACGCGCGGGGGTGGGCGGCCTGAAGATTTCAATTGGGGGCAGTGGGCGTCTCGCGGGGGGAGTGGGGGGTATACGCGGACGGTCAATATGGAAGACCTGGGCGATTTGTTTGGGGGCATGGGGGGGATCGGTGGGTTTTCGGACTTTTTTGAGACGTTATTTGGCCGCGGGGCGGGGGGGGCACCCGGTGGAGTGCCAACCCGAATGCGGACAGGCCGCGATACCGAACAAGAAGTAGAAATCACGCTGGAAGAAGCTTTTCACGGGGCCACGCGCGTGTTTGAACGCCCTGACGGAACACGGATGGAGGTCAAAATCCCGAAAGGGGTGCGGACGGGGTCAAAGGTGCGGGTGCAAGGGCAGGGTCAGAAAACCACGTATGGCGGGCAGCCTGGCGATTTGTATTTGCGGATCAAGGTGGAGTCCCATCCGATCTTCAAACGGGAAAAAGATGATCTGTCGGTGATACTACCGGTGGATTTGTACACGGCTTTGCTTGGCGGAGAGGTGGAAGTGGCTTCGTTGGGCCGCACGGTGCAACTTAAAATCCCGGCGTTGACGCAGAATGGGAAAACTTTTCGTCTGCGCGGCTTGGGAATGCCCAAACCACAAAAAGCAAATGATAATGGCGACTTACTGGCAACAGTCGAAGTTAAATTGCCGAAAAAGTTGAGTGACCAGGAACGTCTCTTGTTTGAGCAATTACGCTCTTTGCAAAACAAAGGATAATGTCCCAGGTGTTAGTACGAATTTCTTGCAAAAAAGCCACCCCATTGACGGGGTGGCTTTTTTGCAAGCGGGCTAGCCTTTGAGGGCTTTCAAAATTATCGTTTGAGCAGGGGGAGATAGCTGGCCGGGTGGACACCTACGGCGAATTTTAAGCCTTGGGTAACTGTGCTGAAATAGCTAAGATACGGATGTTCATTTGGACCAAAATCCATGGATAAGTATTCCCCTGCCTGCCCAGCGTCATCAATATCGCTAATGATCCAAATGTTGCCAAAGGGTTGGGCAAACTTAAGGATATTCGTGCCTGTGTGGTAGAAGGCTATGAAGGGAAGATTGGCGCTATCTACCTGGATGGCGGTCGCGTGGTTACCGGTGCTGAGCAGGCTTTGCAGGCTGAAGGTTGGCTCTTCGCCTTCTGTCGCATTTAGATAGGCGACCACTTGTGTTGTCCAGGTAGCGCCATTCCGAAATGCGTATCTGATGGTGTTGTTGGTAGCATCATAGTAACTGATATGGGAGTTGCCCGCAGCATCCACAACCAGAGAGATGAACTGGCCTACATCGGCTGAGTTATCTACGGTGAGAATACTCCATACAGTTCCCGTCCAGTAGACGTACTTGAGGGCGGTATTGGTGGTATCGTAATAGGCGATATGGGGAAAATTATTATTGTCGAGGGCCAGTGTCACATACTTACCGACATCATCTACCCAATCCAATTGCTGCGGGGTTGTCCAACTGGTTCCGTTTTGAACAACGTACCGGATACCGGTGTTGGTTACATCGTAGTAAGCAATATGCGCCGCACCCCCGGAATCTATCGCCAAAGAAGCATACTGACCCACATCATTGGTATTATCCACGGTTTGAATACTCCAGGTTGTCCCGGTTCGACTCGCGAATTTGAGGGCGGTATTAGTGGCATCGTAATATGCAATGCGTGGGTCGTTAGTGTTGGTTAAGGCAAGCGAAGAATACTGGCCGACGGTGCCACTACTATCTATCGTTGCAATCGTGGGGGTAGGGCCAGCCATTTGGGCAAATTTGAGGTCGCCGTTGCGTCCATCATAATAACTGATATAGTTTTGTCCATTGGTTCCTGTGGCGATGGATGTGTATAAACCCAGGTTCCCTGCGGAAATAATGGTTTCCAAATCCCAATCGCCGTCTATATTTTCCGCATGACGCAACTCACCAGTATCCTGGCGATAATAAGAGATATGTATATCATGTGAATCATCAACGGCTAAAGATGTGTAGTATCCGACATCCCCGTTGGTATCCACCGTCTCAGTTTGCCAGGTGCTATTGGGTTTTGTCGCATAATGGAGATTGCCACCCAAAAAGTAACTGATATGTGGTACCCCACTATCGGTTTCAATGGCAGAGTATTTTCCGCCGTTCTCATCAACAACACTGATGTTCCAGGTACCGGCGCTGTACATAGCATATTTGAGATCTTTATCGGTTTCGTTGTAATAACTGATATGCGGGAATCCCAAATAATCCACATCAATGGAAGTGTATGTACCGACATTTTTATCTGCGGGATCATCTACTGTCGAAACAGTCCAATCCCCATCTTCTCGCACAGCGTATTTGAGTGATTTATGGGTGTAATCGTAGTAGCTCACATGGACATCATTTCCATCCATATACATGGAAATATAAAGCCCAACCACCCCGGTGCTATCAATTTTTTCCGGGGTAGACCACTGGGAGCCTGTCCATCTTACATATAACAAATCGTCATGGGTATCGTCAAAATAGACGATATGGGGGTTTTTAGAGTTGTCAATATCAATCGAGGCGAAGGCCCCAACCTCTTCTTCTTTGCCATCAACGATATCTTTGCCATCTACCACGGTAATGGTCCAAGAAGAACCACTCCCCTTGGCATACTTCAAGTCGGCGTTCACTGAATCATAGTAAGCGATATAAGCAACATTGCTGCTATCCAACGCTTGTGAAGCATAATAGCCTACACCATCGTTGGAATCTACAGTTTTGATATCCCAGGCAGAACCTGTCCAGGTGGCGTAATACAAACCTTGTCCGCCATAGACGACGCGCGGGCGATCAGAAGTGTCTATACGGAGACTTTTATTACCCATATATCCGAACGAATCGGGCGTTTCGACAGGGGTATTGACCCAATTAAAAACGCCTGTAATGGCTTCAGGCTCCAGCGTAAATTCGGCTTGCCCGGATTGCGGGTTCATAAACCCTACAATTGCCAAAGCCAGCAATAAAAAGACCCACCGGCTGAGGGGGCGTTTGAAAGATATTCGAGTGTTCATACTTACTCCTATTAAACAAAATTGTTCTTGAGCTTGCTCAAGCATGTTCTATAAACGACCGAAAGCGTAAATTTGTTTCCGCCATTGTAAATTAAAGTGGGTCTTCCCTAATTAACGGGATTAGCCCGAATTTTGAAGGTGTGGGCGGGGTATACACCCCGCCCACACCTTCAAAATTCGGATGATTTCCCATCGAAAACGGAAGAGCCATTAAAGTTTTTTATCAAGTGTGCGATTTACAATCAAGCCAAAAAACAATTTGAAACGATAAAACGCCCTTTTATAAATCTGTCCAGAGGCGGGTGTGCAGATTTGCCTTCAGACATGCGTGTAAAACGGAAAATCATCTCTGCTAAGCGCTCTTCCTGATATTTGATAGCGCCGGAGGAGAGCACAGAGAGGTAAGAGCCTTCCACTAAACGACAAATCTGGGTAGAAAGTGTATAATTTGCCCCAATGGGATCTTTTCATTTCTATCACCCTATCGAAGTTCGCTATGCAGACATTGATGCCCAAGGCCATGTCAATAATGCCAAATACTTGACCTATATTGAACAAGCACGAATGGCGTATTTACTTCATTTGAAGCTGTGGGACGGGAAATCTTTCATGGAAGTTGGCACGATTCTCGCCCAGGCTTCAATTAATTACTTGGCCCCCATCCATCTACTGCAACCGGTCCGTGTGGGTGTGCGCGTTTCCCGTTTGGGCAACAAAAGCCTGACCATGCACTATTGTCTGGATGATGTCCAAACTGGTCAAGAACTAGCGACGGGCGAAAGTATTATCGTTGCGTATGATTATCACGCCCAGACGAGTGTCCCTATCCCCATGTCTTGGCGAAAAATAATTACCGATTTTGAAAACATCTGACTTATCAAGGAGAACCAATGGCAGACCTTCCCCCCATTGATACCCATTATATGCTTGAGTTCCTCACTGGCTTGCTCAAAACCCCCAGCCCCACCGGGTTCACAGACCTCGCCATCGCCTTTACTGAACAAGCTCTCTCCGCCTTTCCAGATTTGGAAATTTCCCGTACCCGCAAAGGTGCACTGATTGCCAGGTGGCCCGGCGAACGGGATGATGCCCCGCGCGCCCTCACAGCCCACGTGGATACTCTTGGCGGTATGGTCAAAGAAATTAAATACAACGGGCGTCTCAAACTGACCAAAATTGGGGGCTTTGCATGGAATACGGCAGAAGGTGAAGGCTGTACTGTCTTTACCCACGGTGGCAAAACTTTGCGCGGCTCCATTTTAATGTACAAAGCCTCTGCCCATGTCCACAGCAGTGATGTCAATGATACCAAGCGCACTGATGACACCATGGAAGTCCGCCTTGATGCCCGTACTTCTTCCTCACGCGAGACCCGTGCCTTAGGCATCGAAGTCGGCGATTTTGTTGCCTTCGATCCCCGCGTGGAACTCACCAACGGTTTCGTCCGCTCCCGCCATCTGGATGACAAGGCTTGCGTTGCTAACATGCTGGCTGCCATCAAGGCTCTCACGGACGCGGGTCTCAAACCTGCCCAAACCACCTATTTGCACATCAGCAACTACGAAGAAGTCGGGCATGGCGGGGCACATGGTTTCCCTGCGAACCTACACGAACTCGTTACTCTCGATATGGCTGCTGTCGGCGAGGGCCAAACCTCCGACGAATTCCACGCGACCATCTGTGTCAAGGATTCCGGTGGACCCTACCATTACAGCCTCAACAAAAAACTTCGCGAACTTGCTGACGAACACGACATTCCCTACCGCGTGGATATTTACCCATATTATGGCTCGGATGGGGAAGCCTGGTGGCGCGCAGGGGGTGATGCCGCTATTGCGCTCATTGGCCCAGGTGTAGATGCCTCCCACAATTACGAACGTACCCACACTGACGCCCTGGTGGCAACGACGCAGTGGGTGGTTGCATACCTGTTGAGTTAAATGCATCTCGACGCCACACTCCCTTACGACTCGTCCCTCAAAAACATTCCCGCCGCTGTTCAAGCGGCGGAATTATTTGGCTTCAGTGGTCTTTGGACTGCCGAAACCCAGCATGATCCCTTCCTCCCTGGCCCGCTGATTGCCGAACACACCTCGCAGATCAGCTTTGGCACCGCAATTGCTGTTGCCTTTGCCCGCAGTCCGGGAAATCTTGCACATATTGCCTGGGACCTTGCAGCGGTGTCGGGGGGACGCTTCATCCTGGGGCTAGGAACCCAGGTCAAACCCCATATCGAACGGAGGTTTGGGATGCCCTGGCCTGAATCTGTTACTGGCAAATTGCGTGAGCAAATCCGGGCCATCCGCGCCCTTTGGCAGACCTGGCAAACCGGAGAACGCCTCAACTTTCGGGGCGAGTACTACAAACTCACCCTTATGTCGCCCTTCTTCAACCCTGGTCCCATCGAACACCCCAACATCCCCATTTTCATTGCAGGCGTGAACACCGGATTAGCAAAACTTGCGGGGGAACTGGCGGATGGCTTCCATGTTCACCCCTTACACAGTCCCCTTTATCTGCGCGAAGTACTGATCCCTGCCATTGAAGAAGGCGCGGCTCGAACCGGGCGGGATAGGGCCGCTGTGCAAATTACCTGCCCGGTCTTTATCGCCACCTCCCTGCAAGAACGCCAGTTTGTCCGCCAACAGATTTCCTTCTACGCCTCTACCCCTTCCTACCACGCTGTCATGGCTCTCCATGGGTGGGGTGACACCGCCAACGAACTCTCCGAACTTGCCTCTCGCGGCAAATGGGAGGCCATGCCTTCCCTTATCACCTCAGAAATGCTTCATACTTTTGCCGTGATCGCTGAACCTGATCACCTTGCCGAGGCCCTCAAATCCCGCTACAATGGCGGCATTGCTGATCGCCTTACCCCCTACCTTCCCTTTGTGCCAGGCGAACGGGATGCTTTTTGGCAAAGCTTAGCCAGCGTTTTTCGTGATGAAGTGACAAATGAGTAAGTAACACACTTCATCATTTATTATTTCATCACTCTTGTCATGCCTTCATCTGCCTTCCCCCCCCTTCTCATTGACGCCCATCAAGACCTTGCGTGGAACGCCCTCACGTTTGGACGGGACTACACGTGCGCTGCTGCTGAAACGCGCGAACGAGAAGCTGTGACTGGCTCACTCGCCCCGGAGCGAAATGGCGACTCCACCCTGGGGTGGCCTGATTACCAGCGGGGGAATGTTGCGATTGTCTTCTCCACCTTGTATGTTGCCCCGGCCAAACAAAAAATGGGGGATTGGGATACTGAGTTTTATCGCGATTACAACGAAGCCCACGCCTGTTACATGAAACAGGTGGACTTCTATCACAAACTGACGGACACCCACCCCGATAAATTTCGCCTGCTCCACACGCGCGCTGATCTCCAAAACCACCTGACCCAATGGGGCGAACATACCCTCCGCCTCGCCGCGTACCGTACCCAAGAAGCGGAACGCCAGCAATCCGATGTGCCAACCAACAAACAAACTGACGAACCGAACCTCCCTCCCACTGCCCCTGTCGGCTTGGTGATCCTTATGGAGGGAGCTGAAGGGGTGCGCGAACCCGCCGAATTGGAAGAATGGTGGGGACGCGGCGTCCGCCTGATTGGGCCTGCCTGGGCGGGGACGCGGTTCTGCGGGGGGACGCGGGAGCCGGGGCCATTAACCAAAGACGGGTATGCCCTTCTCGAGGCGATGGCCGCGTTTGGCTTTACTCTTGACCTCAGTCACATGGATGTACAGGCCGCTCTGCAGGCACTGGATTCCTACCATGGTACGATCATCGCCTCCCATGCAAATGCCAACGCGCTCCTCAAAGATTTTCCCACTAACCGCCATTTACCAGATGAAGTAATTCGTGGCCTAATCGAGCGGGATGGGGTAATCGGGGTGGTGCCTGCAAATGGATTTTTGAAAGTGAGGTGGCGACGTGCCTCTGGGAGTCGGAAGGAAGAAGTAACCCTGCAACATGTTGTGGCCCATATTGATTATATTTGCCAGTTGGCTGGGGACGCGAAACATGTGGGCATTGGAAGTGATTTTGATGGCGGCTTTGGCTTGCAAGCCGTGCCTGCTGAAGTGGATACGATCGCTGACATGCAAAAACTTGTCCCCATGCTTGCCGAAAAAGGTTATGCTGACGCTGACATTGCCAATATTTTCAGCATGAACTGGCAACGCACTTTAGAAAAAACTCTGCCTGCATAAATTCCTACGAGTTCCAAAAAATCCGGTCCGTTTTTCCATTTTTAGGGAATTTATTGGAACTGGTCTTCAAAAATTCTTATGCCTATCCCCACTGATCGCCCTCGCCCACAAGCTATCTTCCCTCGTCAACGCCGGAATCATCCGGTGCGGAAACGGGTGGGAGTAGTATTTGCGATGATCGGGTTGATAATATTCGCATTGGGGGCGGAACCTGCATGGTTTGGGATGGATCGGAGTCCGGTGACGGGGTTTGTGCAGATTGCGGTGTTTTTGGTGGGGTTGGCGTTGATTGGGGTGGGGGGATATGTGGCGTTGATTGCTGTTTGGAGTGGGGAACCGTTGACGATCTTGGCGGATATTGGTTCACGTTTGATTAGTACTGGGTATGTGATTGCGGTGGCCTCGGGGATGGCGGATGTCTTTGGGTTTGGGAGTGAGGCTTTTCCACGGATTCCAACCTTTGGTATCTGGCAACAGCGAGGGGTGATGTTTGGCGAGATCGTGATTGGCGTGGGCTTTTTATTGATGATTCGCTGGACGCGTGGGGAGCATAACTCCGTTCAACAGGAAAAAATGGCCTGAATAAGGTGTTTCTATGTGTGAGTGGGGATGTCCGAAATTGTTCATTTTGCTCTATTATTCTATTTTCCAAAATTCCCGCGGTATGCTATATTTTTTAAGGTAATTTTGATGATGTTGTCTCGAAGATATTGAACCTGCTGGCGCATGAGTTTCATTCCTTTCCTATCCTAATATCATATAAGCGAGAAGTCCTATGTCCGATGAATTTGAAGATTTCCCTGAAATGGAAGATGATACCCCCGAAACATCCCCTATCCCCCCACGAAAGCCTGCCCCATCCTTTCAGACGCGGATGGCACAATGGGGTGAAAACCGCTTCATTTGGCAGGGGGGCAAATTTATGTTTGCGTTTTGGTCAATCGCGAGTGCGATTTCAATGGTTACGACTGTGGTGTTGATCATTGTGGTGATTGTGTTATTAAAGGAATTGTTTACTTTGAAGTCTTTGATTGGGGATCAGCTTTTGGGGGGCTTGCAGACCAACTTTGAGGCCATGGACGCGGCAACCATTGAAACGACGGTCGTTGTGGATGATACGATCACTGTAAATGACACAATCCCTGTTCAGTTTACCTTGACGTTGAACCAGAACACCAACGTCATCCTGACCGAAAATACAACGATTCCCAATACGATTGTTACCTTGAACGGGGTGCAAATTCCGACAGATATCATCCTTCCCGCGGGGACTTCTCTGCCTATTGCCCTCAATATGGATGTGCCAGTGGATCAGACGATCCCGATTTTTCTTGAAGTCCCGGTTCATTTGAGCGTACCCGTCTCCATTCCTCTCGAAGATACGGAGTTGCATAAGCCCTTTACCGGGTTGCAGGGGGTGGTGGCTCCTTATAACGAGATGCTGGCTGAAACGCCTAATTCATGGTGCGATGCAGGGTGGTTATTATGTGCCTTATTTGGTGATAAGTAAGTGTGTAATAAAAGTGCATTGCTGGTAGGCAATGCACTTTCTTTTTCAGGCTTTTGGAGAAGAGGTAGTTACCTCCCCTCTAAAAAATGTTTTCAGTTTCTTATGGGGGTAACCCCGGGTAAGCCGTATTTCCTTCATGAAGACTAAGATTTAACTTTTGCGGGGGATCTTCACTATAAAGCTACTTACTCAAAAAAACTTTTTACGGGGATTTGTCTAATTGTACACATGTATTTGTCCTAAAGTTATCGTGTCATTTGTCCCTTCGCTTCTCATTAAAAAGAGATAAATTAAACATTCTGTACACCCGTAACTTTCAGTAGGTTTTTTCGACTGAAAGAACGGGTGCTGGTTTCCATGCCCAACGCTAACCATAACAAAAATTATGCGACGACAACACCCTTTCCTTTCTCCCTCTGGCATTGTCTTGACTTTGTTCTTGACGCTGATTTTGGCAACCTTGCTTTGGCGTACGGGCGGGCTAATGTTTAACCCTGGCCCTCTTACTGCCAAAGCGCAAAGCGGGCAGACGCTTGGCGGTGTGGCTTCTCACGCAGAAATTAAAGCTTGTAATACCTGTCACCAGCCACTCAAATCTGAACAGGCTCCTCTCTGCCTGAGTTGTCATGAAGATGTGCAAAACCAGTTGGATACTGCAAATGGTATTCACGCCCAGTTCAAACCCGAGCAACCTTGCTTTGCCTGTCATCCAGATCACCGTGGGCACGATTTTGACCCCACTCAGGCTGGATTGGAAAACTTCGATCATTCTGTGACCTCGTTTAGTCTCATCTGGCATCAAGTTGATTACAACGCAGTGCCTCTGCAGTGCGATAGCTGCCACGCTTCGGAGAATTTTAGTGTGAATCAGGCAACCTGCACTACATGTCATGCTAACCACGATGTGGCGTTTATGACCAAACACCAACAAGATTATGGTACCGATTGTCTGGCCTGCCATGATGGGGCAGATCGGATGGCCGATTTTGACCATAGCGAAACGGCTTTTCCCTTGGAAGGAAAACACGCTACGACCAGTTGCATAGGGTGCCATAAAAATAACGAATTTGTGGGCTTACCCACCGATTGTGTCGCATGTCACGAAGAGCCGGCCCTTCATGCCGGACTGTTTGAGGATACATGCGATTCTTGTCACACGCCTGAGGCGTGGACCCCAGCGATTCTCGATGAGAAAGCTTTCGACCATGCAACCCAAACCCGCTTTAGTCTTGTCCAGCACCAGGCCGATTTTTCGGGAGCGGTAATGAATTGTGCTTCGTGCCACGAGACGAATCTGGAAGCTATGGATTTGCAAGTGTGTACTACCTGTCATGCTCGGGCTGATCAGGTCTTCATGACGACACACACGCAACAATATGGTACTGACTGTCTGGCCTGCCATGATGGTGTAGATCGGATGCATGATTTTAATCATGCGAATTTCTTCGTCCTTGACGGGAAACATGCTGAAATCGAATGTGCGGCTTGTCATGCCAATCAACAGTTTGCTGGAACGCCCACGGAGTGTGTGGCCTGTCATGAAGAGCCTTCCATTCATGCTGGGGTCTTCGGCCTTCAATGTGGCAATTGCCATAGCACGACAGCCTGGGCCCCTGCGAGTTTGAAATCGCATACTTTTCCTCTTGATCATGGTGGAGAAGGTGTAATAGCCTGCGAAACTTGTCATACCACCACATATATCCAATACACTTGTGATGTCTGTCATGATCCCGTAGAAATGCGCCAGGAGCATAGTGAAGAAGGGATTACCGATATCACTAACTGTGTTGAATGTCACCCCACTGGCCTGAAAGAAGAAGGCGAAAACAATTAATCTGGATTTTTTTATGCGTAAGTTCTTTTTACGAGCAGTATTTTTGACGATGCTATTGGTGCTATTAGGGGGTGTCTTTTTGGCTTTTCTTTCCCAAGTAAGGCCTCTTCGCCCGGGTAACCTGGCTTTTTCGATTCAATATATGGCTGAACGCCAACGCGCGGCCCTGACTGCCCAGCCTATCGCCCGCGCATACTACGAGTTGACTTTGTTGGAGCAACGGATTAATGATCTTTCGATACGCACCAATACCAAACATGAAACTGCGGCAGTATATTATTTGGATTTGGCTTTGGATCAAACTTCCGAAGCCGTCTCTGAGGCAGTTCTAAGTGATGCATCTCTTCAGGCAGACCTCCGGGCGCGTTTGTTGGGAATGATTCAATATTTGCAAGCGAATCTTGGACAGTTGCATATCGTGTCACGGGATAACCCGGCTACGTATCAGGCCTTTGTAGCGAAGGTTGCGACCTTAAACAGTATGTTGGCGAGTACATCCTCCGATTTGACCAACTTGCTTGCCATGCAACCTCCCGCGGATATCCAGCCAGAAACAACTCCTGTGCCTGTTGAGAGCGGCCTGACCAATCCTCAGAGTGTTCCCTTCCTGCCTGGAAGCGAAGGCGCAGAGCATCTTTTTTATCCGCTTGTCGGTCAACATGCTGTTATTGCCTGTGCCACATGCCATCCGGGGGAACAATACGCAGGCACACCAACAGATTGTGCCTCTTGCCATACCAATGTTCTCCCAATCAATCACTATAGTGGCGATTGTGCCACCTGCCATACCCCCAACTCCTGGCAGGAAGCTACCTTTGATCACGCGTTATATGGTGCTAAAGATTGTCAAACTTGTCACACAGTAGATAAACCAGCTAATCACTTTGCTGGGCAATGTTCGGCTTGCCATGCCACTACCGCTTGGACGCCTGCGACTTTTGATCATAGCGTGATAGATACTTCTAATTGTGCGGCCTGTCACAGTAGCGACGCCCCAGCCAATCACTATACCGGGCAGTGTTCGAACTGTCACAAAACAACGGCCTGGAATAGTATTACCTTTGATCACACCGGTTTTACTGATTGTACGGCCTGCCATAGTAAAGATACCCCTGCCAACCACTATGCCGGACAGTGCTCCAATTGTCACGCGACAACTAAATGGGGGAATGTCAGCTTTGACCATTCCGGTCAAACTAATTGTAGTAGTTGCCATAGTAAAGACGCCCCGGCCAATCATTTTTCAGGACAATGTTCTAATTGTCATAGCACCAATACCTGGAGTGGGGCCAGTTTTGACCATTCTGGGTTAACGGATTGTCAGTCGTGTCACGCGAGCGATGCTCCTGCGAATCATTATTCGGGACAATGTTCTAAATGCCACAGTACCAACGGCTGGGGTGGAGCCAGTTTTGACCACTCCGGGTTGACGGATTGCCAGTCGTGTCATGCCAGTGATGCTCCTGCCAATCACTACTCCGGGCAGTGTTCCAATTGTCATAGCACGAATGGTTGGGGTGGAGCTAGTTTTGACCACTCTGGGCTGACAGATTGCCAGTCGTGTCATGCCAGCGATGCTCCTGCCAATCACTACTCCGGGCAGTGTTCTAATTGTCATAACACCAATGGTTGGGGTGGAGCCAGTTTTGACCACTCCGGATTGACGGATTGTCAATCGTGCCACACGCCTCCCAGTAACCATTTCTCAGGACAATGTTCTAACTGTCACAACACCAATAACTGGAACAACGTTAACTTTGACCATAGCGGGCAAACGAATTGTTCATCCTGCCATACCCCACCTAGTAATCACTACTCCGGGCAATGTTCAAGTTGCCATAATACTAATAATTGGAATTTTGAACATAGCGGTAATTCGGACTGTTTGGCTTGCCATGCAGATGATGAACCCAGTGATGGTGATCACCCCCACGGAGAACAATGCTCAAATTGCCATAACACCAATGATTGGGAGGGAGGCGATGGGGATGTGATCAATACGCGCCTGCCCAACTGGCTCCTCGGTCTTGCACAAACCTCAGCTCCCTTGCCTCGGGCTAAACAATTATCCAGTAACCCATTTACAAACTGTCAGACCTGTCACACAGTACAGCCTGAAGTGATCACTTTGAAATAAATCAAAAGATTTTTTTGCCCTCATGAAAACGTTCTCCCTGTTCCATTGAATGATGCCAGGGGAACGATGAGTTCTCCCGGCTCTCCTGGGTGTTCTCATGGGCTACTGTAGAAAAGGAGAAGGATGCTATGAGAAAATTTTTCCTGCGTGCTACTGTTCTCACAATCTTGTTATTGATTTTGGGCGGCGTTTTTATGCTGTTTCTTTCTCAAACGCGCCCCCTACGTCCAGGAAATTTCGTTTTTCCGGTGCAGTATTTGGCCGAACGCCAACGGGCCGGGTTGACTAAAGACCCGGTTGATCGCGCCCACTATGAACTGAAATTGCTTGCGCGACGGATTGATGATCTCGTTGTTCGCACGGGGACACGTCACGAAATTACGGCGATACGTTATCTTGATCTTGCCCTAGATAATGCCTCCAATGCAGTTGCTAACGCTATTTTAGCTGATCCTGCTAGCCAAACAGAACTGCGCTCGGAATTATTTACTCTAGTTGAACAACTTCAAACCTCGTTAGTTGCCCTCCAAATCGTTCCCCAGGAAAATCCTGATGTTTTCAGTGCCCTACAGGCCAAAGTCTCCACACTTGCCCTCATGCTCAAGAATGAAACGGCTGATTTAACACATCTGGATCGGATTGCGGGCATTGATGTGGAGCCGGATGCAGAATCTGCGACAAAACCTTCTTCTGATACATCCAATTTGGATAACCCACAAGGGATTGCATTCCTGCCGGGGAGCGAGGGGGCCAAACATGCGTTTTATCCGCTTGTTGGTCAACATGCTCTTCTGGAGTGTGCCAGTTGTCATCCTTCCGAACAGTACGCCGGAACGCCAACCGATTGTGCCACTTGCCATACCAATGTTATCCCAGATAATCACTACGAAGGGGACTGCGCTACTTGCCATACCCCCATGTCCTGGCAGGAGGCTACGTTTGATCACCAATTATATGGGGCTACGAACTGTACTTCTTGTCATACAAAAGACAAACCGGAAAATCACTTTTCGGGGCAGTGCTCGGCCTGTCACACGGCTGATGCCTGGAAGCCCGCCAACTTTGATCACAGTGTTTTGGATACGAGCAATTGTCAATCCTGTCATGCCAGTGACGCCCCCGTTAATCATTACATCGGGCAATGCTCTAATTGCCATGTGACAAACAGCTGGACCGCAATTAATTTTGACCACACAGGATTGACCAATTGCCAATCGTGCCACGCTAGCGATGCCCCGGCCAATCACTATTCCGGGCAGTGTTCCAACTGTCATAATACTGCTAACTGGGCCAGTGTAAATTTTGATCACACTGGTCAGACCAATTGCCAATCGTGCCATGCCAGCGATGCCCCAGCTAACCATTATTCCGGGCAGTGTTCCAATTGCCACGGAACTTCTTCCTGGACAAATGTAAATTTTGATCACACTGGTCAGACCAACTGCCAATCGTGCCATGCCAGCGATGCCCCAGCTAATCATTATTCTGGGCAGTGTTCTAATTGCCACACCAGTACCAACAACTGGCAAAATGTAAACTTCGATCACACCGGACAAACGGCTTGTCAATCGTGCCATGCCAGTGACGCCCCGCCGAACCATTATTCCGGGCAATGTTCCACCTGTCATACCAGCACCAACAGCTGGAGTCAGGTGAACTTTGACCACACCGGACAAACGAACTGCCAATCCTGCCATGCCAGCGACGCTCCGCCGAACCACTATTCTGGACAGTGTTCTACCTGCCATACCAGCACCTCCAACTGGGGGCAGGTGAGTTTTAACCATACAGGGCAGACTAACTGCCAATCGTGCCATGCCAGTGATGCCCCGCCGAATCACTACTCCGGGCAATGTTCTAATTGCCACACTAGCACCTCCAACTGGGGGCAGGTGAACTTTGACCACACCGGACAGACCAATTGTTCATCATGTCATGCTGGCGATGCGCCACCGAATCACTATTCTGGACAATGTTCTACTTGCCATACCAGTACCTCCAACTGGGGTCAAGTGAGTTTCAATCATACCGGCCAGACAGATTGCCAGTCGTGTCACAGTAGTGATGCCCCGCCGAACCACTATTCTGGACAGTGTTCCACCTGCCACACCAGTACCTCTAACTGGGGCCAGGTGAGTTTCAACCATACTGGACAAACCAATTGTTCATCATGTCATGATGGCGATGCGCCACCCAACCACTATTCTGGGCAGTGTTCCAACTGTCATACCAGTACCTCCAACTGGAGTCAGGTGAGCTTTAATCACACGGGGCAAACGGATTGCCAGTCATGTCATAGTGCTGATGCGCCGCCCAATCACTATTCCGGGCAGTGTTCCAACTGTCATACCAGTACATCCAACTGGAGTCAGGTGAACTTCGATCATACCGGGCAAACCAATTGTTCGTCGTGTCATACGCCGCCGTCAAATCACTATCCTGGACAGTGCTCGAACTGCCATACCAGCACCTCTAATTGGGGACAGGTGAATTTCAATCATACAGGGCTGACTGATTGTTCGTCGTGTCATACGCCGCCTTCCAATCACTATTCGGGACAGTGCTCAAATTGTCATAATACGAATGATTGGGGAGATGCTACGTTTGACCATACCGGGCAAAACAACTGTTCATCCTGCCATAACCCGCCTTCTAACCACTTCCCTGGACAGTGTTCGGATTGCCATCACAGCTTTAATAACTGGAACTTTAACCATAACGATAATAGTAATAACTGCCTTACGTGCCACGAGAATGATCAACCTGATCCTCCCCACCCGCAGGGCCAACAATGTTCAGACTGCCACAACCCCAACGATTGGGGGGATGGACCGGAAGGTTTTACCCTGCTTTCGTGGTTCCAGAACACTACACACGCCTCCGTGGAAACCGCTGGCGTGAAACAGCTGACGGGTACACAATTAGGTACCTGCCAACTGTGCCATACCTCTTCACAAGAGATGGCCCAAAAGTAAAATCATCTTCAACAAGTAGACCTCCCCGAAAAAAAGGATGGACGAGGAAGGCACCTCTCCATCCTTTTCTTCGGGTATCTTTTTAAAGGAATATATGATGCAAAATACCACGCGCGAGCTTTGGCTTGCTTTTATCGCTGTTGTTGTAATTACGGTTTTATACTTATTTATCGTCGTTACCCAGGGTGGTGTTCCAGGGGCGCGTGAGTTTTTTGGGCATTCTTTTGGGGTTGTTGGATTTATCTTAATGCTGATGACGGAATTTCTTTACTCCCAACGCAAGCGCACGCGGAGTGCACGTTGGGGAAAGATGGCTAGTTGGCTACAATTTCACATTTTCACAGGTATCGTCGGGCCATATATGGTACTCCTGCACTCTTCCTGGAAATTCAACGGTCTGGCTGGAGTCGTTACTTTGTTGATGACGGTTGTCGTTCTCAGTGGCTTTGTGGGCCGATATATTTACACTGCGGTGCCGCGCTCTGCGGACGGGGCTGTGTTAGAATCGGATGAACTGGAAAGTGCTATTGCGGGAGTGGAAAGTAGTTTACGTGAATGGCTAACTGCTTACCCACGCACCGTAAATCAACTGCAACCCCTCTTGGCTGGGGCCAGCCTCGGCGGTCAAAGTGAACTTAGTATCATCTTTGGCCGTGGGTTGCGAGAGTGGCAAATGCGGTTTCAATGGCGGCAACTCAAAAATCAATTACAAGGGTTACCGCGTGAACAAATACATCAACTGGAAGGGTTGATCCGCCGTCGTCAGACCTTGCAACGGCAAATTGCATCCCTTGCTATGGCTCGTCGGCTGTTGGCCCTTTGGCATGCCGTCCATGTGCCCATAGGCATGACGCTTTTTTTTGCCGCTACCATCCATATTGTTGGCGCAATCTATTATGCAACCCTGCTGAAATAGAAAAGAATTATGGCTCTTGATACTTTTTTTAAACCCGAAAAAACACGCCGTCAGGCTTTAAGCCAGGGCCAGGTTGTCCCTGACGCCTCGCGCTGTGTACAATGCGGGATTTGCTCTTTTCATTGTCCGATTTCGATTGATGTTCGTCGCCACGCCTGGACCGGGGAACCTGTTAAGGCCAGCCGTTGCTTGACCTGTGGGGAATGTGTTGCACGGTGTCCGCGAGGGGTTTTACGTTTTGAAAAATCAAACTTGTTTGAATTATAGTAACTATACACACCTGATCCTATGAAACACTATGTCCTGATTGGTACTGGCGCGGCAGGTGTCTCTGCCGCTGAAGCCATTCGTAAACGTGATCCCGAAGGCAGAATTATCCTTATCGGAGAAGAACCCGACGGGTATTATTCCCGTCCTGGGTTGGCCTATATTTTGACAGGGGAAATTCCTGAAGAACAACTTTTTCCTTTTTCGCCTGAGGATTTCAAACGTCTTCGGGTTGAATTCTTAGTGGAACAAGCCACAGGCCTGGACCCAGTCAAGAAAACAGTGTCTCTGTCTAAAGGTCATACTTTGCGTTATGACAAGTTGCTCATCGCAACAGGGGCCAAGGCGCGGGCGGCAGGAGTCAATGGGGAATTCTTGCCGAACGGACAGCCTGTGTCAGGGGTCGTCCAACTCGATAATTTTGACAATGCCCGTGACATTATACGGCGGGCACGCAAAGCTAAAGTGGCAATCGTTGTTGGCGGAGGGATTACCGCACTGGAAATGGTTGAGGGGTTGATCGCGATGGGCGTTAAAACCCATTACTTTTTGCGCGGGGACCGGTATTGGAGCAATGTGCTTGATGAGGCTGAATCGCGTATTGTCGAACATCGATTAAAGGAAGAAGGCGTAAAAATCCATTACCACACCGAAATTGATACGATTCTGAGTAAGCCTTCTGGCTTATTTGGCAAGGGTGAGTTATGCGTGAGCGGGGTTAAAACGAAAGCTGGAGAAGTTATTGCTTGCAATATTGTTGGGGTTGCGGTTGGCGTAGGCCCACGTGTTGAACTTGCCAAAGCGGCTGGCCTCAAGACTGAAAAAGGGATTCTCGTGGATGAAACTATGCTTACCAACCTTCCTGATGTTTACGCCGCAGGAGATGTGACTCAAGTCAGAGATCCCCTGACAGGGAAATGGGTGATGTCTGATCTTTGGCCCGTTGCCAGGGAGCAAGGCCGCATAGCAGGGGCGAATATGGCAGGGGGGGATGACAATTACCGGCAAGAAATCGCCCTCAATGTAACCCGCCTTGCTGGCCTCACCACAACGATTATCGGTTCTATCGGTGGGAGAACGCCTGATCTGGATACCATCGGTATTGTCCGCGGGGATAGCGAAACCTGGCGCGAAATTCCCGATGCCATTGCCGCCCAAAGTGAATTTGATGTGAACCGGATTCGTTTGATGGTGGGGGCCAACACCCTGTTAGGGGCGATTGTGATGGGAGATCAGAAACTCTCCAAACCCATTCACGAATTAGTCGCTCGTCAAATTGATATTACCCCCATCCGCTCCCAACTTCTGGCCCCCCAAGCCCGCATCGGAGAAGTCATAGCTGCATATTGGGAGCAGGTGCACAAAGACGGGATGGGAAGTTACTTGTAAGATACTGAATATTGACCCATGTTCTTAACAAGTCAAATTAAAGTTCTATATCTCTAAAATTCTCTCAATCTCTGCAAGATGGTGTGCCCGGCGTGGGTCCTCTTCGGAAAGATGCCGGATAATTTCCCGGTGAGTTAACACGCTTTGGTAAGGCATTTGCAAAGCTTCTGCTGCGACCAGACTCTTTTCCCAAGCTTTGTGCGCTTGGCCTGCATGCCCCTTGAGCCAGCGCTGAAGCCCTCGCCACCGCCCCAGATAAGGTTTGCCGATAGGAAAAGTTAACGCAAACGCTTGTAATCGGCGCATTGCTTGGGTGGTTTCTTTCGGTAGGGTAGCGATTTGACTTGCCGAAAGGCCACAGGTTTCCTTCTGTTCAGCAAGGCGGAGAAAAGTTTCAACCGTACCCGCGTAGCCTTCAATGATAAAGTGAGAGGTAGGTAACATCCCCGCGGCAGCTTTGCTGGCTTGCAAGGCCAGTGTATAGGCCCGTTCCCAGTTTCCCCGTCTGGCGTAAACTGCACTCAACAAACCATAGGTGTAGATTTTCTGATTGGCATCTGCCAGGGTCGTTTCATTCACCAGATGCTCAACCTCTTCAAGGTCTGCTAATCCAGCATCCTCCTCTCCCAAAGCCAAATAACACTCCGCCCGGCCCAACACGGCATAACACACGGCCTGGATGTCGGCCCGCTGGCGGGCGGCTGGTTCCATCCGGTTGCCCCAGGTAATCCCTTCCTTGAAATCCCCTTTGTGATACAGTGTCTCGATGAGCACGGTGGTGTTTTGCCCCTGCCGGCGCAGATCGCCCAGTTGGGTACTGGCACGTTCGCCCTCCAACAAATATTGCTTGGATTCTTCCCACGCACCAATGGTTCCGGCATACAAGCCGAGGGTGAGCCGCGTCCCAACCAGGGCAGATAGTTGCCCGGATTGGGCAGACGTTGTTAGCGCCTGCTGGCGGAAATAGCGCGCCAGCCTATGCATTTGTAATATCCCGGCCAGGACCGTTGAGTTTCCATATCCACGTGCCAGTTCAGTGGTGCTTCCGTACGCCTCGCCCAGGTTTACCAGCAAAAGATCATAATAGATGATTTTAGCCGTTTGATTGAGGTAATAATACAACTCGCCCAAGCGTTCACAGGCTTGTAATAAATCTGGCGCAATCCCCAAGGGATCGGGTTTTTTGTTGGCAAATTTTGCCAGATTCAAGCGATGACGGACCTGTTCGAGCAATGCTTGAAAGAAGCGCAATGCGGCTTGTCCATTGGTATAGGGTACAAATTCTCCTAATAAGGCCAGGCCAACTTCAAAATGTTCGCGTGCCTCGTGCAGATTCCCCAAACCCAAGTGGGCCTCGCCCATTTGTAACCGCCACCGGGCACGCATCACCTCATTAACTACTTTCGCCCCTTCGCGGGGGTATTTCTCAATCAAACTTTGCGCCTCCGTCAAAAAGCGCAGGGCTTCTTGGTTGGCATAACTCCGAATAGCTTGTTCGCCCGCTTTGGACAGGTAAAGGATCGCTTTTTCGATTCCCTCGGCCCGGGTCCAGTGATAGGCCAAAAGCGGAAAATAAGGGTTCAGGTTGGTGGCATAACTTGTTTCGTACCATTCCGCTACCGCACGGTGCAATTCCCGCTTTTGCGAAAACAGCATCATGTTATAAGCCACCTCTTGGGTAATGATGTGCTTGAATAGATACACCAGATCAGGGGCAGGAGACTCCCGAATGACAAGATCACGATATTCAAGGACGCTCACATACTCCGTCAGGGATTCCTTTTGTTCGGCTACGGGGAAAACGGCTTGTAAAATCTGTACCGCAAAAAGCCGCCCAATCACACTGGCGACTTTGATTGCCAGTTGTTGCTCAGAACTCAGCCGGTCAATACGCCGGGTGATGATTCCTTCAATCGTGCGCGGAAACGGAATCGCTGCGAGGTCAATATCCCCAGCCAAACAGCATTCGCCCGCCTGCACCTCAATATACCCGGCATCTCGCAACGCATACGCCAGTTCCTCGCTGAAAAAGGGATGGCCCTCAGCGCGTTCGCGAATCAGTGTTGCGACGGGCAATGGCAACGAACGCACACCTAAGCGCTGACAAACTAACTGTGTGACATCGTTGGGGGACAAGGGTTCCAAACATAGGTGATCTTCCCCGGCCAGGGCTAAGACCTGCCGAAAAACTGGAGGTGCATCTTCCCGCAAGGGACGGGTGGCCAATACCAACCAGAGCGATTTGACATATTGGGCCACAGCCAGAGTAAGTGCCCATGAGGTTGAATCTAACCAGTGGGCATCTTCCATGACCAAAAGTTTTGGCGCTTGGGAAACCGAATTTTGCAAAACCCGGATTAGAAATTCTCGCGTTTTGTTTGCGCGAAATTCTCCTTCCATTTCGCACGTCAGGTCGCTATCGGGCAAGTCAAGGGGCAACACATCATTGAGCAAGGGAATCAATGGTTTTAACTCAGGATCGTTAGCCAACTGGGCGAGAATATATTGCTGTTGGGGTACTCGTAAAACCTGACTTTCCGTGAGGTCCCCGCCGCGATCAAGCCCAAATACCTGGCGAAAAACGGATCGCCAGGCATGATACTTCGTGCCCTGTTCAATGGCGTCTCCCGCCCCGGTCAGGATGGCGATCCCCATCGCTTCCGCCTGTCGTAGAATATCCTCCACGAGGCGCGACTTGCCGATCCCCGCTTCGCCTTCCAGCACGATCACACCTCCTTGACCCCCACGGAGAAGGGTTTGCAAACGGTCGGCAATTCGTGCTCGTTCCGTTTCCCGTCCGACGATTTGGGTGGGTGGACGCAATGCATGTTCGGCAGCCCTTAACGGGCGGAAGATCGCGACAGGTTCCCCCTTCCCTTTGACGGCAACAGGAGTTAATGTCTCGAATGCGATTTGATCTTTGGCGAGGGTATACGTTTCGGCATCGCAGAGAATGTCATTCCCATGTTCGACATTTTTGAGCGCTGCCTGCATGAGACGAGCTGCCAGATTGACGACATCTCCCGTGAGGTTGTATTCCTGCCGGATTTCTGAGCCAATCGTCCCTGCCAATACCCGGCCAGAGGTGATCCCAATCGCACTTCGCCACCCCATCGCCTCCAGACTGGCGCGCATATCCAACGCTGCCCGAACACCCCGCGCGGGATCATCCTCGTGTGAGAACGGGGGCAGCCCCATCACAGCGACAAACATGACGCCTTTGTCATCTACGCCGATGGTATTAACACTGCCCTCATAACGGTAAAGCGCCGTTTGCAGAATGCGGGCAACTTCCTGTGCCTGGGGCAGGGGCACTCCAAATTTCATGTTGGGTAGGTTTAAGAATAGGATGGTGACGTTGCGAATTTCGGGGAGGAACCCTGATTGGAGGGCGCTGAGGCGGTTAAGCACCGCGCCGGGGATGTAGGCGCGTAAGCCTGGCTCCATTTCGGGGGTGAGAGTGGGCGCGGGACGTTGGATGGAAACTTCAAGCGGCAGGGCGGTTTGTAAACGGTAAAAAGCGGGTTCAAATTCTTCGGTGAGGCACAAAGACGCGACGAGGGTGTAGAGGCTTTTGCCAAGGATGATTTCTCCGGGTTTCGCACGGGTTTCTGCATGGCCTACTTCGCTCATTGGTTCACCTGCAATGAAAAACTCCCACCGATTGAATACTCCTCCCAGATGAATGACGGCTAGTTCTCCTGCGCTAAGAGCGATTTTGAGTGCCAGATGCTCCTCATGTGTGGTGTAGTCGTGTAGTTTTTCTTGAATGGCTTGACTGCACGCGAGGGCCTGGTGGGCCAGTGTGCGTAAGTCAAAGCCATCAGCCTCCGCAGGCCAGAGGGCAAGAAGTCCATCGCCGGTGAATTTGAAGACATCGCCGCCAAATTCATGCACGACGCCGATCAGTTTGCCGAAATAGTCGTTGAGAAGCCCTTTAAGTTTTTCAATCCCTGCTGGGCCACGACTGCTCAACCGCTCTGTGAGGGGGGTAAACCCGGAAATGTCCGCAAAAAGAAGAACTCCTTCAAAAGTTTCAGAGGTTGGTTCTTGCACCGGGCGTGGGTTGGTGGCTATCCGCGCGCGGATGTGCTGGGGAACGTAACTGGCAAGGGTTTGAAGGAGTGGGGTAGACATGGATTACTTCATCATTAACCCTGCGGCGCGCCGACCGATTTCTACTGCAAAGTTCGTACCCCGATCCCAGGGGTAGACCTGGCTCATGCTGGCAAAATACAAGCCCGGAATGGGGGTTTGGATGGCCGGAATGTTTTTGGAGTGGTTGACGAGGGGGACAGGCTGGGCGTATTTGGTGCTGAAAACCCAGGTTTTATTGATCCAGCTAGGGTCGAGACGGGGGTTGAACTTTTGCAGGGCGGGGAGAAAACGCGCGAGGAGTTCTTCGTCGGTGAGGGTGAAGTATTCGTGGTCTGTGGGGAGGTAGTCGCCACAGTAAAGGATATGGTCGCCCCCAAAATGTTCGGCGGAGATGAAGTTGGTGTGTTCAACAACGGCCAGGAATGGGTAGCCCATGTTCTTGGGGATGTTGAACCAATAGTAGCCTTCTTCCGAAAGTTGATGTTTAAGGGAGAGCACCATAACGACAGCGCCCATGTGTTGGAGCGATTGCAAGCCCGCGAGGTATTGGGGGGGTAAATCCGGCGCGAGGTGGGCAAGCTGTCTGGGGGAGGTGGTGACGAGGGCTTGATCGTAAACGACGGATGTTTGGTCGGGAAGCTGCACGGTAACGCCGCCCGCGGGAGCCGGATGAAGAGCTTGGATCGGGGTTCCGAGCTGGAACGTGACACCCACCCCGCGCAGTTTTTCGGCAAAATCATCCGAAAATTGCTGAAACCCGCCCTGGTAGGTGCCCAACCGCGTCGTGCGGGCCTTGAGCCGTGCCCACATCCAGGCCATGTTGACTTGTTTGTAAAAGGGGCCGAACTTGCCGATGAGAAGCGGTTGCCACATTTGTTCGTAGACACGGTCACCAGCCCATTTTCGCATCCAGGCTTCAACGGTGGTTTGTTCGAGGGCGCGCCAGTTGTTGGTGAGACGGAGATATAGCCCGACCAGCCCAAACCGGATTTTGTTAAGCCCCCAACCCAGCCCCGGAAATAGAAGGGCGTTGGGAATGGAGTCGAAGGGGTACCATTTGCCGTCGTGGTAGAGGACGGTATAAGGCCGGGGGAAGAGAACTTTTTCGTTTAAGCCGAGTTCGTTGATTAGCCCCAACATGTGGGCGTCGCTTTGGAACCAGTGGTGGTAAAACTTTTCGACAGACCAGGCCCAGTGGGGTTCTTTGAAACCGGAGGCTAGGCCGCCTACATAATGAGCGGATTCGTAAAGGGTGACGGTGTGGCCGGCGCGTACTAAGTCCCAG
>JACKAX010000010.1 GCA_020634875.1 Anaerolineales bacterium
TAGGGGCGGAGGCGTTGGCAAATACGGTGCAAGCGCTTTTTGATCCGTTGATTGAGCAGATTTATACCTTCGGTGGGTTTGTGAGTGGATTTGCGGGCGATGCATTTTATGCCTTATTTTTGGGCGACCCATTTCAGGCGTGCCAGAATGCGGTGAATGCAGCTTCAGGCATTCGTAAACACTTGCTGGCGAACCCCTCACAAACAACGCCTTTTGGCACGTTTCGATTTGAGATTAAGATGGGGGTGGCATTTGGTGAGGTAGAATGGGCAATTTTAGAGCCGGAAATGGGGGTAGGACATGAACGTGCCGCGGTGTATTATTTTCGCGGATCGGCCATTGAAGAGAGCACAGATGCAGAAAATCTGGCGCGCCCCAGCGAAATCATTATTTCCATGCAGGTGTTGCATATTCTTCGGGCAACGGTGACGATTGAGACCATTGGTTCGCTAAGTTATTTCCGAATTCGTGCCCTCAAGTTTCCATCCCGCCCCGCGCGGGGTGGGGAAGCCATCGGAACGAACGGGCACGGCCCTGCCCCGGAGATACCCGCCGCCCTTGAGGCGACCCTTGTCAAACGGTTTATCCCCGCGGCGATCCGTAATCAGACTGTGCGGGGCGAATTCCGGCAAGTCGTTTCGTTAATGGTTAATGTTCCTGAACCCAACCTGCCTGGACGGATTGATGAGATGGTCCGGCAGGTGTTTACGTTACAGGCTCAGTACGGTGGTTATTTGAATGGGGTGCTATTTGGCGACAAGGGCTGTCATTTGCTGTTGTACTGGGGTACGCCCACCAGCTACGAAAACGACGTTGAACAGGCGCTGAATTTCGCCCTGGCCTTGCAAAGCGCTTTGCCTTTTGCCATTCGCGGGGGAATTACGTACCAGTTTATGTATGCAGGGTTTGTGGGGGCAACCTTACAAACGAATTATGCCTGTTATGGGCGGGGGGTCAACCTGGCCTCCCGTTGTATGGAAGCTGCCCCGTGGGATGAGATTTGGGTGGAGGAGCAGGTGGCCCGTGCTCACCCGCCGTTTGAGTTGGAGTGGGTGGGACATGTACCGTTCAAAGGGTTCGATGAAGAATTGCCTGTGTTCCGTCTTAGTCCACGCCAGATACCGGGCAAAATTTATTTCGACGGCGAATTGATTGGGCGGGAAAGGGAATTGGGGCAGTTGACGGCAAACTTGCAACCTATTTTAGACGGGCAGTTTGGCGGGGTAACGCTGATTAGCGGGGAAGCGGGGCTGGGGAAAACCCGGTTGGTGTACACTGCCCAAAAACGTCTCGAAGAAGCCCGGTTTTTAACTTTTTCGTGCGAGCAAGCTCAAATGCAATCCCTGGCACCCATCCGTGCGTTTTTGCGAAAATATTTTCACCTTGCCAGTGACTCGCCAACGAATGAAACTCGTTTTATGTCGATCCTCCGTAAACTGGTTGGCACAGGTGATTTAACGCTCCAAACCGAACTCAGTCTGACGTATTCTTGTCTCGGCGCGCTCGTGGGATTGTACTGGCCTGGTTCTCATTACGAACAACTCGACCCCCAAGGCAGGTTTCAAAACACACTCGTCGGTCTCAAGGCCTTGCTTAAGGCGGAAAGCTTGCGCCAGCCGATTGTGGTCGTGATTGAAGATGCCCAATGGTTGGATGAAGATAGCCGCAAGTTTTTTGATTATCTGACCCGTAACGTAAATTCTGTTCCCCTGGCGCTGGTGCTAACAACCCGCACGGGGGAAAATCCCCTGAGCACGACACCTGTTCGGACGATTTCCCTCGCTCCCCTGACCCCGCCAGGGTTACGCCAACTGACCGAAGAAACGCTCCGTCAGCCTGCCGCTCCCGCCTTACTTCACTTCCTCGAGACGCGTGCCGATGGAAATCCCTTCTTCGCCGAGCAGATTTTGTTATATCTGCAGGAGAATGATCTGCTTCTCTCCACCGAAGCGGGGATGATCCCTTCCGATGAGATTGATCATGAAATCCTGCCGGTGGATGTGCGGGCTATTTTGACAGCCCGCCTCGATAGTTTGACAGCGGGTGTGAAAACGGTTGTACAAACTGCATCTGTATTAGGGCGAGAGTTTGAGATTCTTGTGCTGGCGCAAATGATGCGGGAGGATACCCATTTGTTGGAAAAGGTGGAAGAAGCCTCCAAAGCCTCCATTTGGTCGCCGCTGAATCAAATACATTATTTGTTTAAACATGCGTTGTTACGGGACACAGCCTATAACATGCAATTGCTTTCCCGTCGTCAGGAATTGCACAAACTTGCCGCCGAGAGCCTGGAAAATTTGCAAGCGGCGGGCATTACCGTCCAACCAGGGGAGATTGCTTATCATTACGAGCAAGCCAATCTTCCCGCATTGGCCTTGCCCCATTTTGTCAAAGCTGGGGAGCAAGCCGCATACGCGTATGAAAACACCCTGGCCCTCCGCTACTTCCACCGTGCATTAGCTTTGACCCCCAAAACTGACCTTGCCGGGCAATTCTACATTTGGCAGGCAATGGAAAAAATTTATGATCTCGAAGGCAAACGGGAACTCCAAAAATCTGCCTGTGATGCCCTGCAAACCCTTGGAAAACACCTGGATGATTCCTATGCACAGGCAGAAGCTGCTCTCCGCTTTGCTTTCTATTTTCGGGCGATTAACGATTACCCGGCCACCATCGCCGCTGCTGAACGATGCCTCACGCTCAGTGCAAGCCGCTATCCTAATCAGGAAGTCTCGGCCCATGTACGAATCGGGCACGCCTTATGGTTACAAGGTCGGTATGACGAGTCAAAAAGTCATTTAGAAGAAGCGTTATCCCTAACCCAAACTGAAGGCTTCACCGATCAAAAACTCATTGCTGAAATTTGGCGGAATTTGGGTGTCGTGTTGTGGTTTATGCAGGATTACGATGCTGCCGAGGCCCAATATAAGCGCGCCCTCGCTTTTTGCCGCGATGCCGAAACCCGTGACATGCGCGGAGAAGCCGCCTGCCTTAACAACCTCGGTATTTTGGCCCAAACTCGAGAACAATTCGACGCAGCAATTGATTTTTTTCAACAATCTGTTGAGGTGTATCAAAAAGCTGGAGACCGACAAGGCGAAGGCAATACGCTTGCTAATCTCGGAGGTTTTGCGGCCAACCGGGGCGATTTCCCCCTGGCAATCGAAACCTTCCAACGGGTGCTTGCTCTTGCCCTTGAAACTGGAGACCGACATGGGCAAGGCCACGCACAAAACCACCTTGGGCAAATCGCGATGAATCTGGGGCAGTTTGAAGCCTCGCACGAATACTTTGCCCGTGCCTTGCACATTTACCAGGAAATCAACGATCTGCGCGGTATCGGGCACATCTCTGTCAACCGGAGTAACCTGGCCTTGCGTGAAGGCACACTGGATTCTGCATTGAGTTTGGCCCAAGCAACCATCGCTCATGTTCAAAAGTGGCGTGATCCTCCAACGGGGGGGGGGGCGTGGCTGGTGATTGGGAAGGTGCAAACGGCGTATCGCCAATTTACCCAGGCTGCCGAAGCGTTTCGTCATGCGACCAGCATCTTTAGTGAATTGAATGCCAATAATGCGAAACTCGAAGTCTGTGCCGCAGAGGCGTATTTATACTTGGCGCAAAAACAAATCCCTCAGGCATTGGAAACAATTGCCCCGATCCTGGCTCTGCTCGAACCGGTTTGGACGGACCCACAAAATGCCGAAAACCATCATCTCTTTGGTACAAAGCATCCCTTCGAGATTTATTGGCGCTGTTATCAGGTTTTGCTAGCCGCCCAAGACCCTCGCGCAGAAGCCCTCCTGGCAGGCGCTCGTGTGATCCTGCAAAAAGTAGCCGGACGGATTGAGGATGATACTTTGTGGCGTTCATACCTGGAAAACGATCCGGTGCATGTCTTGATTATGGGGGGCGCGTAACGTGCGAGCAGCAATGCGGAGGGAAGACAATCACCCAATAGGGCAATCGCATTTCAACTTCTGAGGATGGTAAGTAAGTAATTGTGGTCCCAAGCGGCTTGAAGTCGTTTGGCCTGGATGCCACCGTGCGCCGTTTTTTCTTTTCGGAGCATATTTAGCGCCATGTGGCGCAGGATTGCCAAATTTTCCGGGCTGTATCCTTTGCGGACGCGGCTGGCGTCTTCTTGAAAGGCTACATCCAAAACCCAATGCACCTGATTTTCGATTTGCCAGTGACTACGCTTGGCCTTCAGCATCGCTTTGGCTTTGAGTGCCAAACTAGAAATGAAATACCGCGTTTGGATTTCGACTTGCCCCCCTACACGCCGTTCAGAAACGATGCGAATAAGTGCCCGCAGCCCAGCCCAATTTTTGTGTCCGCGCAAAAAAGTCAGATATTCTTTGTCGGTAATGACCCAACACTCGCGAATCTCCAGACGCCCATGGCCTTTGTTGACGGTTTTCGCATAGGTGTGCGGTACATCCTTGAAGTGGTGTTGAGCATCCACTTCAAACAAGTATTGTAGATCTTCAAAAAGGTGCCCTTGGTTGCCTTTCACAGCTAGAATGTAGTCGCCACCCCCGTCAATCACCGTTTGGGCAATCTCGGTTTGCGTGCCGAGGGCATCGACGGTCACAATACACCCCGTCAAGGCCAGAGATTTTAGCAATTCGGGAATCGCTGTGATTTCATTGGATTTTTCGGCTACTTTGGTTTGTCCCAACACGAGATGGTTTGCTGTTGCCCAAGCGCTCACCATATAGAGAGCTTTTTTTCCACTGGCTTGGTCATGCGAACCCCGTAATTGTTTCCCATCGACGGCGATGACTTGCCCCTCGGTCAGCACTACCAACGCTTTGACCCATTCGATAAAGCATGTTTGGAACTCTTCCGGGTTGAGATGAGCAAAAACACGGCCAAACGTGTCATGCGAGGGAATACCTTTGGGTAAGCGCAAAAAGCTTTTCAACCATTTGTGCTTTTTCTTGCCAAATAATTCAATGTCTGTCCAACTGTTCGCACCACAAATCACCGCACAAATGGCGAGAAGTATGATTTCAAGAAAGAGATGTTGCTTGGCATTCCCTGTGCGGGGGTCAGTCAGGCTGCTAAAATGCTTTTCGAGACTCGCCGTCGGTTTCTGGCTCATGTGGGCACGCCTCCATGACGTGCCCACTCATTCTCTCATATTTCATATGCGATTGCCCTAATCACCCAATCACGCAATCAAAAAATATTTGGAAGTGTGCTATCATAAAAAAAACATCTCTGGAGAAATTTCATGGTTACCCCTTTTATCCAATTTGCGCCTGAAGATTGTGCCTGGTGTGAAGGCACAGGAAAATATTTGGAACAACTTTGTCACGTCTGTCGCGGGAATGGGAGTGTGTTGGTAGCTCAACCCGCCCGTAAGTGCCCCTGGTGCAAAGGACAGGGTTATGATGAACGTACCCAAGATCGTTGCAAAATATGTGATGGTGCCGGATGGGCACACACATACAAGCCAGGGATTTCGGGATAGAAGTCTTTCGTATTTCATATTGTATATTCCGTGGGTGAGAACTGGCTGATCCTGGTGCGGCATTCAGTGCCGGTGATTGATTCTGCCCGGCCTGCAAAGTTGTGGCGATTATCGGAAGAAGGGCGAGCGCGGTGTCTCCCTCTTGCCGACGCACTCCGAGCCTACCGGCCAGCCATTGTTCTCGCCAGTATTGAACTCAAAGCCCAGGAAACTGCCGCTCTCCTCGCGGAATCGCTTCACCTTCCCTGGCAAACCGCAGACGGCCTTCACGAACACGAACGGCCCAACACCCCTTTCTTCCCAACACTGGACGAATTTCGCTCGGCCATTGCCACCTTTTTTCGCCACCCGGACATCCTTATCTTTGGGGCGGAAACGGCATCCCAGACTCTGACACGTTTTCAGGCCGCGCTCGCGCACATCCTTCCCCAACACCCTGCCCAAACTGTGCTTATTGTCTCGCATGGGACCGTGATGGCCCTTTTTCTAGCCCATCAGACTGGGGGAGATGCCTTTGAAATCTGGCAGAACTTGCAAATGCCCGATTTTGTTGCACTTCCGCTTATTTCTCTATGAAACGTAAAATTTTCATCTTCCTATCGCTTTTCCTCGCCCTCGCGTGCACGACCTTTACCCCCACCCAGGGCACCAACCTCCCCACTCCTACCATCGAACCTGTTACGGAAGTCCCCACGCTCCTTTCTACCGAAACCCTCCCTGCCCCTACGGAAACCACCCTACCCCCCGAGGTTCCGACACCTGAAAATACTCCTATCACCCCACAAACCTTTGGCCCCTGGTTGGTGATCATCACCCCGGATGGTGCGTGGGCAATCAATGCCGACGGCACTGACCTCCAACGGGTGGTAGATGTGCCGATCCTTGCACCGCAAGACACTTATGCCATGCCCGCCCCTAAAGGAGGCTTTGCCGCCTTCATCACTGGTGATTCCCGTTGGCACGAACTTACCTTGAACATCCTCTCGCTCCCGCGCAACCTGACTCGCAAGATTCCGCTTGTAGCCCCAGAATATGCAGTTAAAGACGACTCCTTTCCCGGTGATCCTGACCTGGAAGCTGCCCGTGCCCTAATCGAGTTAACCAGCCTCGCGTGGTCCTCTGATGGGAGGCAATTAGCCTTCATGGGCGTGCGAGAAGGGCCAACTTCGGATTTGTATACATTTTCGATGGAAAACTATTGGTTAGCTGTCCCGGATGATGCCGAGAAAGGATTTACACGGTGGACGGATGGCCCCAGTCAAGGCATTCTTCCAACCTGGTCCCCCGATGGACGGTATATTGTTCATGCAGGGGTGAATACTTTAGGAACGGGCGCAGGGTATGATATGGCAGGGGTTTGGGCAGTAGATACACAAACTGGTGAAGTCTTAGATTTGTACGAACCGAAAGATGGCGCGGAGATATTTGTCGGGTGGCTGGATGGGCATACGCTGCTCGTTTATTCGTGGTCGCCAGTATGCGGGAATGAAAACCTACGGACGTATGATCTTGAAACGGAGGAAACACGCCCCCTATGGGCAGGAGCATTTAATGGCGTAGCGTTCGACCCAGGGTCGGGTGGGGTGCTAGTGACAAGTGAGCAATTTCTCGTGGATTGTATGCCTGACGGGCAGGCCGGAGCGATTTATTTCCCGGCAGGTGGTCCGGCTGCGTTGCTGTTAACCGATCAGGATGCGTTTATCCCATTTTGGGATGCATCAGGCCAAGTGTTTCTTTTTCGCACGGCCGACACTATCATGGCTGCATGGCCGGATGGATATGCGACTGTGTTGCCCGCACCGGGGATGACGCTTCCTTCAGCCTCGGTGGATGGAAAATTTTTATGGACGCTTCAATCCGGGGTATGGATAGGAACCACAGATACGGATCCTGTGCAGATCTTTTCGCTTCCTGCCTCACTCCCAGTCTGGAGCCCTGATGGACAAACGTTGTTTTTTATCGGGGAGGAAGGCCTATTTGCGGCCCACGCCCCGGATTTTGTCCCACAACTGGTTGGACCAGGCTTTTTTGGAACCGGGGCGTTTTGGGTAAGACCGTAAAATGTTTGAGGTGATCTCTGTATAGGAATGCAAAAAGGCGGTTCACCGTAAGGTGAACCGCCTTTTTTTATGAAATTATTAAGATACTTGCGAGGGGGAAATTAGAAACCGCAGGTGCTGGAAACGCCCATCAGCATATCACCACAGGCATAACCGGCTACAACGGCGACACAGCAACAGCAGAGTAAAACTGCCACAACGACACCAATAATGATGATAGTGCGTTTGTTGTCCTTTGGCTGTTCAACAGGGGTGCCAGATTGATCGTACATTGTTGTCTCCTCAAATAAGTTAGATTGAACGTAACAGACTCAATCAAGAGCGTTTCCTACGGTTGAATCGTTACATTGAATAAAGTCACCCGTTAGACGGGGTTTAAAACGCCAAGAAAATCAGGGGTAGGAAACTGGATTGTTGCCAGACAGCAACCCCAAAAATTAGTGGGAACAGGATAAAAAGGAATAAAGCTATGCAGAGGCCGATTAAACTAAAACTGAGAGCTACATACCCCAAAATTAAGCCCGCGGTCGCCAGACCATCGCCTCCCATGCGTCCGCCGCTTTGCTTAATTTCATTTTTTGCCATGTGCCCAGTAACGACGGCCACAATCGAGCCAATGAGAGGAACAATCGTCCAGCCTAAAATGCCTGCAACCAAACTGACCACGGCCATGGTACTGTTGGGAGGGGGAGGGGCGTATGACGGGGGATGTTGTTCATAACCAGGATAATTCGACATAAGACACTCCAGTTCAAAATTTCACGAAGATAATACCACGATTTTAATTTGGCGATGTTAACTACGTGTTCGGGAATTTATGGTCAAGATCTTTGGATGACCTGCATCCGATTAGCGCGCCTCCAAAGCCACCAAACCAGCCACGCGGTAAAAATGATGGCAAAGGCTACGAACAAAACAGGAATGATCACGGCCAAAATGGAAAACACGGTCGAAATGACATCTTCCAAAATGCTGACCGGGACATTGCCTACCCCCCCGGTCGTGGCCGTGACCGCCGGGCGGATTGCCAGAGATTTGGTGGCATGAACACCTCCCGCAACGAGTAAACCCAAAATAAGCGAGAAAGCCGGATGTGAATCGGAGATGACACCTGCGCTTGCGGCAAAAGCAATGGCTCCGGCGGTCGGGCGGACGAAGGTCTGGATGGCGTCGTTGATGTGGTTGATGGCTGGGATTTTATCGGCAAAAAATTCGATGAGCAGGAGCACGGTTAACGCGCCGATCACCCAACTATTTTCCAGCGTGTCCCAAGGGGCAGTGAGGTGAATGACCTCGGTGAAACGCGCAAGCAAAGCAACGACCAAGAGCGGGATATATGCGTTTAATCCTGCACTGGCGGAAAGGCCAAAGGCAGAGAGGATTCCGGTGAGGAGATTCATGGGGACTCCAGGTTTGAAAGAAGAAAAATGAATTTGCTTTTCTCTACGAGAAACACCCTTGTCAGTCTCGGTTTTCTGAGAAATAACAAATAAACTCTATCGGCGAAAGTAGAGGCTTAGTGAAGAAGAGCTTACTCTTTTGAGTGATTACCTTTATCCTAAAAACACGTGAAACCCTTCCCAAGTTCCGGTGAGGAGGTAACGTCCCCAATCAAGGAGAGCAATTTGGAGGAGAGCCATTGTAAACCCACCGACGAGAGGGGTGATAAGTTGCCATACGTGTTCGTAGCGATTTTCGATGCGAAGAACGATGAGCCAAAGCATGGCATAAATCATACTAAGAATAACGAGCACCCCGCCCGCACTGATCAACGCCAGAGGGTAGAGAATAAACGGGTTTTCAGTCATCACAAGAAAGGCCGTGGCGACACCGAGCGAGAGCAGGAGAAATACCATGCGGAGATTGGGTAAGGCAGGACGATCTTCACAGTGAACCCACATCGTTTGGTTGAATGCCGGATATACTGCCGCTGCCATGACGATGCCAAAGGCTGTTCCGGTCAAAATACGGAGGGTGTTATTGGGTTCGTACAAACTGGGAAGGCCGGGGATGAGATGGGCGAAGGAGTTGACCCCATCCACGCCAAAGATGACGACAATCCCCGCGAGGAGGGCGATCACGCGTTTGGGCGGAAAGTTCGCCCCGCGCGGGACGGTAAGCCATTGGAACACCAACCCCAGTAAAGCGCCCAGGTACATCCCGGTACACCGCGCACATAGGGAAATTGGACGGTCCCCCAAATGAAAGGAACGGACATCAATCCGGTGGCAGACGGCGTAACCAATTGCGTCGGCCTTCCCCAGCAAACCTTCGGGGGTGTTCCACAGCCAGCCGATCAGCACAAGGGCGGCTGCGAGATAAATGAGCGAGGTGAGCGATTTACGGCGGAAGGAGGTGTTGGGGGAGGGGGTGGAGAGGGTTTGTTCCATGGGTGAATTATAATACAGGGGTATTTGTTCTTTTCATTGGTTCTTTGGAGCATATAAATGATTTACTTTCAAGTCCACCACTATATCAAACCTGAATTTGTTGAAAAATATAAAGAAGCGACCCTGGAAAACATTCGCGCAACCTTGCAAGAAACAGGTATTGTTCGATTTGAACTTTATCAGGATCAAGACGATCCTACCCATTTTAGTCTGTTGGAGATATACGGAGATCAGGAAACCCGGGATGCCCACCTGCAAACCGCGCACTTCTTAAAGTGGAAGGATGTTTACCTCGGTGAGCCACAAATTTACCAGCGGCGCGGAGATGGACACAACTGGATGTTGATTGACGCGCTGGAACCCGATACCAATTTGAGTAAAGATGCACAGGTTTCGTTGCGTGAAGTAACCAATGAAAATTTGCGCGCTGTGCTTAAACTTAAAGTAACGGAATATCAAAACTGGTTTGTCGCGCCGAACCCTGTTTCAATTTCCCAGGCGCATTTTCAGCCCAAAGCCTGGTTCCGGGCGATATACGCGGACGAGACCCCTGTTGGGTTTGTGATGATGTATATTGACCCAGAAGCAGAGGATGGCGGTACCTACTATTTGTGGCGATACATGATGGACGCGCGTTACCAGGGCAAGGGTTTTGGCTACCGCGCCTTGGCTCAGGTGATTGAGATGGTGAAAAACATCTACCCCGCGGCAAAAACGATGAAACTTAGCTATGTGCCGAAACCCGGCAATCCACAACCTTTTTATGCAAAGCTCGGTTTTGTAGATACTGGTGTTGAGCATGAAGGCGAGATGGAAATGGCATTAAATTTAGCATAAAAATTTCTCGGCGTTCCCAACGTCCTTTGCCTGCCGTTGTATAGCTGACGATTTTGCTGGAACTTGCAGAAATTTTTAGAAAAGGAGATCTCATGACAAAAACAAAATCTCTTCCCCTGCGGAGCGAAGTCCCGGTCGAACAAACCTGGGATTTGGAAGGCATATTCCCAACCCTTGATGAATGGGAAACCGCGCTCCAAGAAGTAGGCGCGCAACTGCCCAGCTTGAGTATATTTCAGGGGCATTTGGGTGAAAGCGCACAAATGTTGGCCGATTATTTTGATGCCTCCGAAAAAATCGGTCGGTTAGCGTTGAAAGTGATGGTATATGCCAGCTTGAAATCCGCCGCGGACTCCACTGATCAGGCCTCAAATGCCCAGGCTGGGCAAGCGCGTAGTCTAATGGCCCGTTTGAGTGCAGCGACTGCGTTTGACGATCCTGAGATTATGGCGATTGGCTTTAAAACGTTGAAAAAGTGGCGGAAGGAAGAACCTCGCCTCACGATTTACGGGCATTATTTTGACCAATTGGAAAAACGTCAGCCGCACGTCCGCTCCGCCGAAGTTGAGGAGGTTTTGGCAACGGTTTCTGACCCGTTGGGCACAGCGATGGGCACGTACGGTGTTCTGACCAATGCCGACATGAAATTTTCTCCTGCTAAAGGAAAAAAGAAAACAGAGCTCCCCGTTACGCACAGCACTATCAGTGCGCTGATCAGCGATGAAACCCGCAAGGTGCGTCGCACGGCCTGGCGTAGTTACGCCGATGGGTATCTTGCCTACAAAAACACATTGACCTCCACCCTCACGACTGCTGTAAAACGGGATGTGTTTTATGCCCGGAGCCGGGGGTACAGTTCTTCACTGGAGGCTTCCCTTGGTCCGAACCACATTCCCGTAGAAGTGTTCCACAACCTGATCGAGGTTTTCAAAAAAAATCTTCCTACCTGGCATCGTTATTGGCATATTCGCAAGCAGGCATTGGGAGTCAAAAAACTGCATCCCCACGATATCAAAGCCCCGCTCGCAAAAAATCCTCCGGTTGTACCTTACGAACAGGCGGTAGAATGGATCGCAGACGGGATGGCTCCCCTGGGAAAAGAATATGTCAATGTACTTCGAAAAGGATGTTTGGAAGACCGATGGGTGGATTGGGCATTGAATCAGGGCAAACGGGCTGGGGCTTTTTCCAGTGGCGTTTATGACACACACCCGTACATCATGATGAGTTACAACGACGATCTCTACAGCCTCAGCACCCTTGCCCACGAACTCGGTCACTCGCTCCATTCATATTACGCCCGCCAAACACAGCCCTTCGTCTATTCGGGATATTCCCTCTTTGTCGCCGAGGTCGCCTCCAATTTTAACCAGGCAATGACGCGTGCACACCTCTTCAAAACCCAACCTGATCCTGATTTCCAAATCACGCTCATAGAAGAAGCGATGTCCAACTACCACCGCTATTTCTTCATCATGCCGACCCTGGCGCGGTTCGAATTGGAAGTCCACCAACGCGCGGAACAAGGTAAGCCGATTAGTGCAGACACCCTCATTAAGCTCTGTGCCGATCTCTTCGCAGAAGGATACGGCGATGAAATTGAAGACGATTACGAACGCACTGGGATCACTTGGGCGCAATTCGGTCACATGTACGCTAATTTTTATGTGTTTCAATACGCGACCGGCATCTCCGGTGCTCAGACGCTATCCGATGGTGTGCTGTCAGGCAAAAAGGGGGCAGCCCGGAAATATTTGAATTTCCTGAAAGCGGGCGGGTCATTATACCCCCTTGACGCGCTGAAAAAAGCCGGGGTTGACCTTACGACTCCCGAACCTGTGGAAGCCGCGTTCGCCGGACTGGCGAAAGTGGTAGATCGCCTGGAAAATATCTTGATGTAGGGAATTTGATTATCGAGAGTCGGACGATAGGTCATCTGGACTGCATTTGCAAAGAAATGGATGCTAGTTTCTCCCTCTGCAGTGTGAGATAATGGGGTTTGCTGGGAGTAGCAAAATCTGCTCGGCTCATCTGTAAAAAGTGTGCGAACCCGGTGACAGTCACTTCCGAAGTGACTGTCACCAGCGCAGAGTCTATACATGAGCGACTTGCTTACATTATTGGGCAGTCATAATACGCTTGGAGTATCTCTATGTTTAAACTTTCTAATTCCAAAATAATGATCCTTGTTTTATTTGGCTTGATAGGAATTCTTACCCTGGCCCTAGGTGGCATTTTTTGGCAGGCCCAACAAACTGCCGACGAATCGTCTCAAGTCAGCCTCATGCTTCCTGGTGGGGCGGAGGTTCCTTTTTATCAAGATATGACCAATACCTTCATCGGTGAGACCAAAACAGGTGGGCCAGTCTACCCGGCCTCTTTTGATGGCGATGTGCGCGACTTGCCCCAGATTGGCCCTTCTGAAAAAATCCTCAATGTCGAATTTGAACCTGCTGGAATAAGTTTGCCCGATCCGGATTTTATAGATCCGGTGCGGCAAACCATTAACAGCCCCAACGTAATGCCCACGCCTAGTGCCAACTTTGCAGGGTTAGATCTTAACACTTGGGGGGCTGGATGGCCCCCAGATACCCAGGGAGATGTCGGCCCGAACCATTACATTCAAGCTGTGAACACCTCTATCGGCATTTACAACAAAACAGGCTCACAGCTTGCCGCGTTTACCTTCAACACGCTGTTTACCGGAACCGGTACCCCTTGTGATGCAGGTAACGATGGCGATCCGGTTGTCTTGTACGACAATACCAGTGGCCGGTGGATCATCTCCGACTTTGCCTGGGATAATATCCAAAACGGCCCCTACTACGAATGTATCGCCGTTTCCAAAACGACGGACCCAGTTTCTGGCGGATGGTGGTTCTACGGGATGCGTGCCGATGATGCGTCTCATCCCTGGCTGAATGACTACCCTAAAATGGGCGCGTGGCAGGATGGCATTTATATGACCGCCAATATGTTTGACTGCCTGACCAGTACATGTAGCAGTGCCAGTTACCAGGGGGTGCGGATATGGGCCCTCAACCGGGACGAATTAATCAACGGTTCGCCCCTTAACTACCAATATAATGATCTAGGCTCGGCTTATTTCAGTTTGGCTCCGGCGAATGCTAAAGTAAACATGCCTGCTGCCGGTACACCGAATTACCTGATGTCACGGCAGTCCTCTACGGTTATGTACACCTGGAAATGGACGATTGACTGGGTAACTCCTGCCAATTCCTCCCTCACAGGCCCGTTGAGCACAACGATCGCCGCTCATTCTACGGCGAGTTCTGTTCCTCAAAGTGGCGGCACAAATCTCGACTCACTTTCCCCGCGTCTGATGGTGCAGCTACAGTACACGAATGTGGGAGGTAACCCAGCCCTTTGGGTTACGCATTCAGTTGCCTCAGGCGGGGTCGCAGGGATTCGCTGGTATGAATTCCGTAATCTGAGCGGAACCCCATCTGTCTATCAGCAAGGCACTTACCAACCCGACACCACCCATCGTTGGATGGGCAGTGTTGCCGTAGATAGCCAGGGCAATATGGCGGTGGGGTATAGCGCCTCCAGTTCCAGCATCAACCCGCAAATACGTTATGCCGGGCGTTTGTCCACCGACCCCCTTAATAACCTCAGCCAGGGCGAAGCGACACTAATCGCTGGAACTGGTTCGCAAACAACGTACTCGCGTTGGGGCGATTACTCTGCCATGACCGTAGATGTGGACGGGTGTACATTCTGGTACACCACTGAATATTACGTTACCACCGGCACCAACTGGCAAACCCGCATTGGTTCATTCTCTTTCCCTGGTTGCGGCGGGGCTACCCCCACCCCAACACCCACTGCCACATTAACCAATACCCCTACCTCTACGAATACCCCGACCAGTACGCCGACCCCTTCGATTACACCTACCTCTACGAATACCTCTACGAATACCCCGACCAATACGCCGACGAACACCTTAACGAATACCCCCACTTCCACGAATACCCCAACAAACACGCCAACGCGAACCTCTACACCTACCCCAACCGATACGAGTACGCCTACCAACACGCCAACTCCTACCCCAACAAGTTCGGCTACCCAGACACCAACGAGTACTGCTACACAAACGCCCACACATACCCCATCCCCAACAGCTACCCAACCTCCCCCTACTCCCTATCTGCTCTACCTGCCGTTAATTACAAATGACGACTCCAATGCCCCTTAATCCGGGGCTGTGCGCCACTTGCGCCCATGCCCAGGTCATACGCAACGACCGGAACAGCATTTTCTGGCTTTGTGAGGCGAGTAGACACAATCCCCGGTTAGTCAAATACCCGCGTTTGCCAGTCTTGCAATGTGAAGCATACTTTCTAAAAACAAGTGACCCCCGCGTCTCCCGCGGGGGTCATGTTGCTTTCCAAGATAAAGAAAATTAAATTCATGTTTGCCCTATATCTTCAAGAATCTTCCTCTTCCATTCTCGTACTATGCGTTATCGGAGTATTCATCCTGTTTTTCTTCACGCTAACATTCGCCGCGCTTCGCGTTGTCCCTGAATATGCCCGGATAGCTGTTTTTCGCCTGGGCCGTTTTGTCGGAATCATGGGGCCAGGATTGGTGTTTCTCCTTCCTCTGGTTGACCGGGGTATTCAAGTAGATTTGCGCGGGAAAAAGGGAACTTTTCAAGCAGAAGCCTCCTCGCAGGAAAACACCCCTCTTAAAGTCCAGGTCAGCCTCAATTATCACATTATAGAACCGGAAAAAAGTATTTTGAACGTTCCCAACCTGTCACAGGCGATACACGATATTACCCAAACCGGCCTGAAATCCATCCTCGGCGGGATGACTTACGGGGATATTCTCCACCATCGTGCCAGAGTCGAGCAAGAATTACGGAACCGCCTGGAGAAAGGGCTACAAATCTGGGGGTGTGAACTTACATCATTGGAACTTATAGAAGTAACGCGGCTCTAAGCATCCTCCCTCCAAAGATAAAAAGCGGGTGGGTTAAATTTCCTTCGGCCGCCAAAAATTGAGCAACTTTCCGCGTGTGTTTTTCCGTAAGGTCCCCCAGTTATCAATTGGAAGTCGGATGTGAACTACATTTGCTGTGGTCATCGAAATAGCCTGATCCGTCAATCTCGCTGCCAGGTCTTCAATGCCAGGATTATGTCCCACAATCATTACTTTCGCCTCCTCGCGCGCGTATAGTTGGATCGCCTCTAGGTATTCTTCTGGTTCGGCCAGATACATTTCACGGACGGTCAAAATCTCCCCTAGATATTCGCACGCCTCTGCCACCAATTCTGCGGTTTGACGGGCACGTAAGGCTGTTGAACTCAAAATCAGGTCAGGGGTTTGACCGTGTTCGCGGAGCAGTTCACCCATTCGAGGTGCATCCGTCTTCCCGCGTTTGTTTAGGGGGCGATCATGATCGGATATTCCGGCATCCGCCCAATCCGATTTGGCGTGGCGAAGGAGTAATAAGGTTTTCATACCCCCCATTATAGTCTCAAACACCTCGCCTCTCTTCCCCATATCGTCCCTTAATTCATCATCCCCCTTTCCCCTCTCTCGCAACGGTTTTACGCGCAATTTGACTTGCGCCGTGCTCGCCTTCTGGTGTAGTATAAATAGATATGAGTCAAAAACCCGCTGGTTCGTCCACAAACATCCTTCAACAAATTGCCATCATTTTGGGGCTAGGTTTGGTAATTGCAACCGTCTTTTCCCTACTCACCGCCCAGGGCCTGATCAATATCGCCCTTGCAGGAAAACTGAGTGGTTCTACCCTATACAGCACCCCAGAAGGTGACTTCCCTACCCCTACACCGCGCCCGCGCCCCTCTCTGGGGATCGTCGCCGGACACTGGGGAAATGACTCCGGCGCTGTTTGCGCTGACGGCCTCGAAGAAGTACAAATCAACCTCATCGTTGCCAACCTCGTCCGGGATCAACTCGTTGCCGAAGGCTTTGATGTGGACCTCCTTGAAGAATTCGACACGCGCCTTTCCAGCTACCGTGCCCTTGCCCTCGTCTCTATTCACGCCGACTCATGTGAATACATCAACGATCAAGCCACCGGTTACAAGGTCGCCGCAGCGCTCGCCAGCCCTAACCCGGAGAAAGCCAGTCGTCTCACCGCCTGTATCCGCGACCGCTATGCTAAGATTACCGGCATGTCCTACCACAGCGGCAGTATCACCGCTGACATGACCAGCTACCACGCCTTTGAAGAAATAGACCCCAATACCCCTGCTGCCATTATTGAGATTGGCTTTCTTAATCTCGATCGCCAAATCCTAACCCAATACCCTGAAACCATTGCAGATGGCATCGCACAAGGCATTCTCTGCTACATCCGCAACGAAGACGCCTCCGACCCCGTTACCCCGGAAACGCCATGACCCCTTCTCAAAAGAAACAAGCTTATTCTTACGCCATGCACGAGGCCCAAAAGGCCATGACCCGCGGTGACAAAATCGCCACCCGGCAATGGGCCTCCCGCGCCGCCAGGGTAGCGCCCGAACAAGAAGCCCCCTGGCTGATGCTCGCTGCCGTCGCCAATCCCCAGGCTAGTCTTGGTTATTTGAAACGGGCTTTGGAAATTAACCCGAATAGCGAGGCCGCTCGCAAAGGAATGCATTGGGCGATTAAGCGTCTGCGCGAACAACCCGCACCTACCCAGCCTACGCGGAGCGCCCCGCCGCGTCCGGTTGCCCGCTCTGTCGTGCCCCCCACTCCGCTTGCTCCGCACAAAGTCCGCGTCCAACGCGTCACCCCCGCCGACCAACAACGTCCCCGTGCTGTTCTCGTCCCCTGGCTTCTCCTCTTCCTCTTCGGATGCCTCATTGCCTTTGCGTGGGTCAGCACCCCACAACTCTCCCAGGCTTTTGAAGCCCCCCGCGACTTCGCCCTCGCCCTGGTCAATATCGAAAAACCAACCTTCACCCCTACCCCGACCCCGACGGATACGCCCACCCCAACCAATACCCCCACCGAGACACCTACTGCTACCCCAACGAACACCCTCACTCCCACGGCAACTGAAACCCCCATCCCTACCAATACCCCAACGGATACCCCTACCCCCCTCCCGCTCCCCACCGAAACTCCCTACACAGTCAATCTTCCCGACCCTATCGCCAGCGGCGAAAATTGGATAGACGTAGACCTAACCCGGCAAATGGCATTCGCGATGGCGGGGGATCAGGTTGTTCGGTCATTCGTTGTCTCCACCGGCACTTGGCAACACCCCACCGTGACTGGGCAATACCATATCTACGTGAAATATCGGTATGCTGATATGTCCGGGCCGGGCTATTATCTCCCGGATGTGCCCTATGTAATGTATTTTTATCAAGGGTATGGTTTGCATGGCACGTATTGGCATAACAACTTTGGAGTTCCAATGAGCCACGGTTGTGTGAACTTTTCGATTGAGGATGCCGGATGGGTTTATGATTTTACAGTGGTGGGCACGTTGGTGAATGTCCACTATTGATGAAACGTTTTCAATGGGAACTCGTAAAAACTCCTAGGAATTTGTAGAAAAGGTTCTATGAGTTCCCTCAAATTCGCATAAATTCCTACAAGGTACCTCCCATGCACTCTGCTTTCCAATTTCACCATTACACTGTCCGTCGTCAGGTGTTCGCACTGACTGGCAAGTTGCGCTTTTATAACCCTAACGGGCAACTTGTTCTATTCTCCGAACAAAAGATGTTTAAACTCCGGGAGGATATTCGTATCTTTAGTGATGAGAGCAAAAGTCAATTAGTGCTCAACATCAAAGCCCGCCAAATTATTGACTTTTCTGCTGCCTACGATGTTATTGACCCGCTTGAAAATGCCCGCGTCGGTGTTTTGCGTCGTAAAGGCTTTAGTTCCCTCCTGCGTGACAAATGGGAAATCATGGATGCGAACGAGCGCCCTCTCGCAGTGATGGAAGAAGACTCCATGCAATTAGCGCTCATTCGTCGCTTTTTGCTTAACCTCATCCCACAAAATTACGATATTTTAATGGGGCAGACGCGTGTGGTAGATGTAAAACAACGGTTTAACTTATTTCGCTATGAATTAGATGTGGACTTTCTCCCCAATTCCCCTTTTGATAAACGTTTGGGCATTGCCGCCGCAGTGCTGTTAGCGATCATTGAAGGGCGGCAGGAGTAGTTCTTTAAAACTCAGTAAATCACAGATTCACCTAGTATAGCCCCTTCTCGGTGGGGATATTCCCCTAGACGACAATAAGATCGTGATTTGCTGAAATTAGGATTTTTCCATGACACGCAAAGTTTTGTTCGATGGTTTGGTGGTGGATGAATATGACCGCCCGGTCTCCGTAGCCTTTGTGGGGGATGAACCCTGTTATGTCGTAGATGATGATGGTTTTCGTCGTCACGTCTCGTCCGAACAAGTTGATCGCCAGGTATTAAACTTTATGAAAGAGTTTATTCTCGGCCACGAAGACATCATTACCGACCAAACCGCTCAAATGCTGGGGCAGGAGGACATTTTTACAAAAGCCACCATTGCCAACCAGCTCAAAAATATAGACCAGCAATTCGACATGCTCTTTCAGATTGGCCTGCCTGAAGAACAGCGCGCCTATCTGGGCCTGATGGGCTTCAAGGTGCGGATCAACGTTCATGGTGAGGTGCTTGACGTCGAGCAACCTGGAATGATCGCTCCCGATGATGAAGAATAACGAAAAAAGAGTGGGTGGGCCGTATGACCCACCTACTCTTTTTTTGACGTTGTTTTAACCTGCATAACTCCAACCCAAATCGGGGAGTGTGAGGGTTTCTTCTGCCTCGCCAGGCTTCATTACCCCCGCGTGAACCACTTCAGCGATCACGATATCGTGATCCCCACCGGCATCTAGCATCACACGTACTTCACATTCCAGATACGCCGCTGCCCCCTCTAGGACCGGACATTCAACAGTTGGGCTGAGTGTGTACTTCGCATTTGCCACTTTATCAGGATTTTTCTCGCGGCTTTTTGTGTACCCTTTGATGGCATCGGCGTCGACTTTGTTGAAAATATTCACCACAAATTTCCGGCCTTTCTTGACCAGACTGTGAGAATAGGCTTTGCGTGCCAACCCAAACGCAACCATACGCGGGGTAAACGAGGTTTGCATTAGCCAGTTGGCGACCATAATGTTCACTTCGCCTGCCCCATCGGTGGTTGTGATGCTATAAAAGCCATAAGGAATCATTTGCAGGGCGTCTTTAATAGGATCGTCAGACATGGGAGAACTCCTGATTGAGAATTTGTTGCGAGAAGTATATCGAGTGCGGTAAGGGTTATCTACTGTCCTTTGGGACAGACCCCTACGTCAAGATTTTCAACACCGCCACCGTATTCACCCATGCCTTGGGTACAAACGACGATACAGTTACATACTCCTGATCTTTACTCCCATCCGCGCTCCGTTCTGACGAATGAGCGTTGCCCCCATCCGGGCCGAGGGCGTCAATCGTGGGGAACTTATGCCAAAGCAGATTCCCATCGCTCAGCCCCCCACGGATTTCCCGCCCTACCTTCATCCCTAATTTGTCACCTGCCTCCTGCCAGATTTCCAACAACCGATCACTTCCCGGATTTGGATTCCACGGCTCGGTACGACTTAACAACTCCACCATTACCTTGCACGGATACCCATCCTTGCTGGTGACATCCGCGCGGTCTTGTAACGCGAACATCTTCGCGAGCCCGTCTTCAAACACCTCCGTTTCAAAAGTACGCATCTCCACCCGGATTTCGGCGAAGTGCGGCACCCGGTTTGTTACCGTTCCCCCGGAAATCTTACCCACGTTGAACGTCAGATTCTTTTCGTAATCGGTCATCTCTTCAATGGCGAGGACGATGTGGGCCATTTGGGCAATCGCGTTCGCCCCTTGGGGGTGAGAACTCCCCGCGTGGGCACTTTTTCCCTCCGTCGTGACGCGGTACACGGCCATTCCTTTGCGGTTCGTGACCAGTTTCATGCCCCCGTTCCGCACAATTCCTCCCTCAAATATCAAACACGCCAACGTATCACCGGGCAAATGCGATAGTGCCACCTGTCCAAAATCCTTCGTCATCGTCTCCTCGGATGCGTTCAACAGGACGTACCAGTTCGTTGTTTCAAAAACATCCGGCTGAAACTGGCGGATTGCCTCCAAGATCATATAAATCATCACCGTCCCACCTTTAATATCTACCGTGCCGGGGCCATAAATCCGCTCATCCTCCTCCCGCCAGTGAAAATCGTTGTGAATTTCATCTTCGACGGGATATACCGTGTCCAGATGAGAAACGAACGCCAGTTTTTTATCCCCCTTTCCGTTCCGTTTCATTACTAAATGCACCCCGTATTCGGGGTTTGCCGAAGGCACATATTCCGCGTGAAAACCCAAAGGCGAAAAAACGTTTGCGGTCAAATCCGCCAGGGCGCGTACACCATCCGAGTTGGCGGTAAAGCTGTTGATTTCCACCATCTGGCGCAATATATCTAGATAGTGAGGCAGGTTGTTTTCAAAAAAATCACGATATGGGGCAAAAGTAGCTTTAGACAAGATGAACACCTCTGGTTAAAAAAATAGGACACGGATTAGCACAGAAAGCCGCGGTTTCTTTATTAGAGTAATCCGTGACTTTCTGCATCTATCTGTGTCCCATTTATACCAGGAAATTTTCAGCCAGTTTGCGCGTGGAGGGCGCGTCTTCAGCGAAAAGCAAGCTTTGGGCGAAAGTCTGTGCTTCAGCCAAGACGGATTTTCTGACCACCGCTTTGATATGTGGAACCCCTGCCGGATTCAAACTCAATTCCTTGACCCCCAACCCGATCAGCACCGAGGCCGCAACGGGGTCCCCTGCTAGTTCACCGCACACGCCTACCCATTTCCCCATTGCCCGCGCCGCTTCTGCCACCTGTTCAATCAACTTCAACACCGCGGGGTGCAGGGCATCGGCAAACCCCGGCAGGTTGGGGTTTCCCCGTTCGGCGGCGAGGGTGTATTGGGTCAGGTCATTTGTCCCAACACTGAAAAAATCTACGTGTGGAGCTAAGATCGGGGCCAGTAACGCGGCAGAGGGTACTTCGATCATGATCCCCACCTCGACCGGCCAGGCGTGAGGGAAGCCTTCAGTTTCGAGTGTGATATGTGTCTCGTTCAGAATTAGACGGGCGCGGCGCACCTCATCAACGTTGGAGACCATCGGGAACATGATGCGGATGAGATAGCCCGCTCCAGCTCGTAAAATCGCGCGCAATTGAGTGGTGAACAAATCCGGGCGTTGAAGCGAAAGCCGGAGCCCGCGCACGCCCAAAAACGGGTTTGCTTCGTCGGGCAGAGGAATGTACGCGAGGGGTTTGTCGCCCCCCACATCCATCGTGCGAACGATTATAGGACTCTGGCCCATCGTCTCGAAAATCTCTCGTAACGCTTGAAATTGTTCTTCCTCATCGGGTGCGGTGGTGCGGGAAAGAAAGAGAAATTCCGTGCGAAGAAGGCCAATGCCCTCCGCACCGTTTTCGACCGCTGTGCAGGCATCTGCCAGATTGCCCACGTTGGCAACGACTTCAATTCGGTGCCCATCAACCGTCACGGCGGCTTGTTGGCTGGCGGCTTGCCATTCGGCACGTTGTTTGAGCCAGATTTCACGGCGAGATTGTAAATCGGCCTGGACTTCGGCGGATGGGTTGACCCATACCAAACCACGTCCGCCATCCATCCCGATCAAAGTCCCTTCGTCCATTTGCAGGAGGCTTTCCCTTACGCCGCTTAGGGCAGGGATGCCAAGCGACCTGGCAAGGATCGCACTGTGTGAGGTAGGACCGCCCAGAATGGTCATTAACCCAAGGACGTGTTTTGTGTCCAATCCGGCGGTTTGGGTCGGAGTGAGATCTTCGGATAAAAGGATAGCGGGGGTGGATAGTTCAAATGGGGTGGTGGTTTCGCCGATGATGGTGCGGATAACTTGTTCACCCACGTCTGAAACGTCCACAGCACGCTGGCGGAGGTAGGGATCATCGAGGGCTAGATAGGCAGCGCGAGTTTCTTGAATGGCGTTATGCCACGCGTGGGCTTCATTCATTCCCTTAGAAAAGATGCGGGTTTTGACCTGTTCGAGTAGATCAGGGTCGGTGAGAATGAGCAGGTGCGCGTCGAAAATGGAGGCTTCGTCCTGTCCTGCACGAGTTGCGACGAGGTTGCGACGAGCGCGTATGTTTTGCGAAACTTGGGAAAGGGCGTTTTCAAACCGCTCCCAAGCCAGGGTAGGATCGTCAACTGGGTGTTCAGGGATAGTGGGAGGCGGGGTTACGAGCCTGGCGAGTGGGCCTAGGGCAAATCCTTCAGAGATGGGGACAGCGAGAAAGGAGCCATTCTGGATGGGAGAGGTTCCTTCAGGGAAGGGAGGAAAAACGATGGCGGATGTACCTTGCTCGGGCGCGGGGACCGCGGGAGCCGGTTTATGTTCGCCGAAGTTATCTTGTATGAGCCGGGTTAGCGCGGAAAGGGCAGCATCCGCGTCGGGACCGTCAGCTAGAATCGTGATTTCATGGCCAAAGAGAGCACCCAATGTAGCGAGGGCGTTGAGGCTTTTTGCGGAAACGGGGCCTTTGCCAGTGGTTTGGTTGCGGACGGTGATTTGGGCGTTATAGCGTCCGGCGGTTTGGACAAATTGTGCGGCGGGGCGGGCGTGCAGGCCGTGGGCCGTGTGGAGAGGGAGGGTGATCGCTTTGCCAGCAGAAGGTGTTTCGGGAACAGGGGAAGAGGCTTGAGGAGCCGTTTCGCCGAGTTGTTCAAATTTGGGGATGAGGGCTTGTTGGGCCTCTTCGCAAACGGTTTTGAGCGAACTGCCTAACCCGGCTTGGACGGCGGCAGCGATGGCGCCTTCAACGAGAGGGGCGGCACAGATTCGGATGTGCGGATGCATCTCCTCGGGAAGAAGTTCGAGGGCCATTTCGGCGCTGAGAATGGCACTGCCCAGGTCCATGAGAACAAGGACTCCATCGGGGCTGTACACGCTTTGAATGGCTTCAAAGATTTCGACTGCGTCAGTGCCGAACTCGGTGCGGTCATCCCCGACGCCTGCAGCAACGGCAAGGGGGACCTCCGTTGAGGCAACCTGACGTGTGAGGGAGAGAAGGGCATTCGCGAGGGCGCGGCTATGTGAAACGAGAACAAGTCCGACCATATTTTTACCCCCAAGAAGTTGGTAGATGGATGGGGAAGATAGTATGAGTGTTTGGCAGGCTGGGTTGCATGGATAGGAGAGCGGGCTGTTAAATGGGGTATTGGCCAACGATGGCGATCAGGAGCCAAATGCCGTAAATGATGATGCCTGCGCCGAAGAGTGTGAGTACGCCATCTATGAGGCTCACCAGACTGCGGGTGGGTTTGAGGTCGAGGAGAATGCTACGAAGCCCAGTGAGTGAATGAACAACGACGAAAATCAAGAAGATGCCTTCCATGATTGGGATGAGGGGGTTTTGGTAGTAAGCAACGACTTCGGCCCATGAAAGGAGACCGTTGGGGGCTGTGAAGTGGTTGACGATCAGGTGGATGATGAGGATAACGATGACGAGAAGCCCGCTGACGATTTTGAGGAGCCAGAGCCAGGCATTTTCGGAGGGTTTAGGGGCTGATGGGGTCATTTTTTTTGCCACGAATTACACGAATTTTTTGACCTATTCGAAAGCATCCTGAGCGGAGCAATAATATGGGTTAGGTTTGGGAATTCCTTTTGCCCAGCGCAGTCGAAGGATGCGGGTCGGTTAAAATTTTATACCGTAAACATCCTCACGGCAAAGAGCACGGTGATGACAATGGTGAGCAGGAAGACGCCGTAGAAAAGCTGGCGTTGATAGGGGACGGCGATGCCAAAGCTATTGAGGGCGATACGTAGGCCGTTGAGACCATGATAAAACCCGCCAAAGATGACCAGCAGTTCGCCGATGATGATGACGGGGGATTCGGCGGCATGGACAAAACTATCAAATGCTTCGGGGCCTTGTGCCAGTTTGCGGAGGATGAACAAGTGCAGGTACAGATAAAAGGTCAGGCCGAGGGCGGAGAGTCGGTTGATGATAAACGCCCAGGAGCCGGGTTCGCGCCCGCGTGGGTCGAACCATTTCCAGGCGTCAGAAGGTTTTTGGGGAGGGGTGAGCATATTATTTACCAAAAAAATTCTTAACACGCTGTCCAACGACCTTTTTCCGCAGGTCCATGATGCGCCAGGCGGGTTGGACGTTGGACGGGCAGACGGCGGTACATTCATAGGCGCTGTGACAACGCCAGACGCCATCCTCACTATCTACCAGTTGCAGGACAGTCTCTGGGTTGTCGGCGAGGCCGTTCTGCTGGGCCGCGGCGAGCGGCGCGGGGCCGAGGTAGTCCAGGTTGGTGGCGGCAACGGGGCACGCGCTGATGCACAGGCCGCATTCGATGCAGTCCACCAAACGGCCGAACTCGCTCCCGCCGTTTTTCGAGGGGTACACATCATCGGTGAGCGGCGCTTGGGCCAGCGACAGGATTTGTTTCGCTCCGACGTTTTCCATGCGGACGTACAAACTGCCCATGTCAACGGTCAAATCGCTGATAACGGGGAAGTTGCGGAGCGGTTCGACTTTGACCGTACTCCCGTTGGTGGTGATGTCGCGAATGCGAGTAATGCAAGTGAGCTTTTCAACCCCGTTCACCCGCATTCCACACGCCCCGCACACCGAATGATGGCAGGCATGGCGGAAGGTCAGCGAACGGTCTTGAAACGCCCACACGCGCTCAACCGCGTCGAGCACGTATTCGTTGGGGTCAATTTCCAGGGTAAATTCCTGAAACGAAGGCGGCGCATCGCCTTTTTGACGGTAGAGGAGGAATTTGAGATTCCAAAGATTGGACATAGTTAGATTGCGTATCCCGTGTTCCGTATTGCGTATTCCGTAAAAAAATACGCAATACGGAATACGATTTTATAGATAAAACTTCCGGTAAGAAATCAACTTCACTTCTTTCGTCTGGCAGGGGGTCGTGATGCCCATTTTTTGGCAGACGACATCGGCGGTTTTTTCGGCCATTTGGCGGAGAGTGGTTGCTTTGCCGCCGGTGATGGTGACAAACCCGTCCACGTTATCCGTCTCTTTGTGGTCGTAGCATTTGAACGTGCGGGAAATGCTCCGCCCGGGGGCAGTCGCACCGATCAGGGGGCGTGTAGCCATATATGCACCACGCTCTTTCGTCTGCGCCAGGCCGGGGATCATCTCTGCGCCTTTTACGAGCATCAGTTTGACTTGATCCTCCACGACAGGGATGTAATCGAGATTTTCGGCGGAGAAGGAGGTGGTGCCGACGACCATCATTCGCCGTTGGGGGAGGACAATATCGCCGTCGCTGGGTTTGGTGAGACGGTTGATCGCTCGCTCGACCAGACGTTTATCGTACGCGACCATCACACCGGGGGTGGGGGTGATGGGAACGTGCGCCCCGCCCATCGCGGTGATCTCGCCCGCCCATGCCCCCGTCGCACTGACCACGATGTCCGCGCGGATTTCCCCGCGGCGATCATTCGCCCGATCCCAATATTTCACTCCCGCCACGTTGCCCTGCCCATCCATCACCAACCCGGTGACTTCGTGGTACAGGCGGAAAGTCGCCCCGTTGGATTTGGCCGTCGCGGCAAACGAAAGGGCTAACCGGAGCGGGTCAAACGTCGCGTCGGGAACCAGATAGGCGGTGCGAAGTTTGGGGTTAAGGTTGGGTTCGAGTTCCAGCGCTTTTTGAGGACTGATTTGATGAATTTCGATGCCCGCGTCCTCACACGCGGGGGCAAATTTTTCGCCATACGCCAGGTCTTCGTCGGTGAGTCCGATGAACATGCCGCCATTGGGTTCAATGACTTCAGGAACGATTTTTCGGAGGAGCATGTTCTCTTCAATACATTCAATGGCTGCTTCTTTATCGTTGACAGCGTAGCGCGCGCCACTGTGAACCAGACCATGTGTGCGCCCGGATGTGCCGTTAACGATAGGGCCGCGTTCTACGACGGTGACGTCAAACCCGCGTAAGGCAAGATCATGGGCGGTGGCGACGCCGGTAAATCCAGCTCCAATAATGATAGCTTGGGGTTTCATAACTTGTTTTGTGTTGCGTATTCTATATTCAGAATAGCGATAAATAGTTTGGTTACACCAGAGCGGCGACGAGTTCGCGGCAAAAATCGGGGATGTCAGCGACAACACGACCCCAGACGAGGTTGCCATCGCGGAAGGCGGGGGCGTTGACCCATTCGGCACCGGCGTTGATCAGATCGTCTTTGATGCCCAGGGAGCCAGTGGCTTTGTGGCCTTGCACAACTTTAGCAGAGATGAGGACCAGCCCCGCGTGGCAGATCGCGCCGACGATTTTACCTTGATCGTAGGTGTCGCGGACAAGTTTCAGGATGGCGGGGTAACGGCGCATTTTGTCGGGTGCCCACCCGCCGGGGACCACGATGCCGTTGAAATCAGTGGCGGAAAGGTCTTCGGCTTTGGCGTCGGGGGTGGCTTCCAGGCAGGCTTTCCCGCGGTAGGTTTGGATTTTTGCACTGGCAACGGTGACTTCAGCTCCCTCTTCGCGCAGGCGCAAGAGGGGTACCCAAAATTCGAGGTCTTCGAAGCCTTCATCTACGAGATAGATGATTTTTTTGCCTTTTAGTTTCATAGTGATAAATTAGAACAGTCAGGACAACAGGCCACTTCGTAGGTGGTGTTGAAAATTTCTTCGGTTAGGTTTTCGACAGGGCCGGGTTTGAAGCCGGTGTTTCCGCACCAGCAAGCGTACCAGCCGAGAGAAATTTGAGCAAATTTCTGGCGGGGAGGGCGGAGGTCAAGCAGTTCGATCCCTGCGCGCCAGCGAGCATTCGTGATGAGTTTTTGGCAACCGACCTGTTTAAGTTTGTCGGCATACAGGCGAAAGTGCGTACAATGCCGCATGAGGAGGATGGCAGTGGTGATCCCAGCGGGGAAGGGGTAGGTACGCGCATCCGCTTGTATAAGAGATAAGCGGGGGGGCAGGCTTTGCCCATTGGAAAGGGCGGTTTCAATTAAAAAGGACTGAATTTCAAGGGCGTAGACGTGGCGGACTTTGGCAGCTATCTGAACTGCCAGCCGTAGATCGCCCGCACCAATTTCGAGAACGATATCTTGTGGTTCAAGGGCTGACAGGACCTCCCGGTAGATTTCTTCCGGGTAGGGTGCCCATAATGCTTCCCAATCGGCATCCGTCCAGGAAGGGGTGGGGTAAACGGAAGGATGCATGGGGGTCAATTCAACGTTTCCTCAGAATTTTGTTGACAAAAAACACCAGGCCAAAAATCAACCATATACTTCCTCCAAACCCCAATCCGTAGAGAAGACTCTCGCCAAAGCCACTGACTTTAGTTGCCTGAAATGTGACCATCACAGCCAGGAAAATGCTGACAACGGCGACAGCAACTAGACCTGTGCGGGTAGGGAGCCAGCCTTCGTTCTTTGAAGGGTGAGATTTGCTTGTGCCAGATTTTTTCTTTTGTTGTTGAGGTGTGTTTTTTGCCACTCGAATCTCCATATCCAGGGAAAGTAAAGGGGCTGAAAGAACATCGGTTCTCCCAGCCCCTTTTTTAGTGATGTTCAGCAAACGGAATATGCGAAAGACGGTTTATTCGACCCAGTCAAAGGTGCGGGTGACGGCTTTCTTCCAGTTGCCATATTGAGCTTCGCGGTGGGTGGTATCCATCTTGGGCTCCCATTCCTTGTCCTTGCCCCAGTTCGCGCGGAGTTCATCATAGGTGCTCCAGAAGCCGACAGCCATCCCAGCGGCATAGGCCGCACCGAGGGCGGTGGTTTCGGCAACTTTCGGGCGAATGACGGGGACACCAAGGATGTCGGATTGGAATTGCATGAGCAGTTCATTGAAGACCATGCCGCCGTCCACTTTGAGGGCGGTGAGTTCTACGCCGGAGTCTTTGTTCATGGCATCCAACACCTCGCGGGTTTGGAAGGCAGTGGCCTCGAGGGTGGCGCGGGCGAAATGGCCTTTGGTGACGTAGCGGGTCATGCCGACAATGGCACCACGGGCGTCGCTCTTCCAATAAGGGGCGAACAGGCCGGAGAATGCCGGGACGAAGTAAATGCCGCCATTATCTTCTACGGTCTTGGCTAGTGCTTCTACCTCGGGGGATTTCTCGATTAGGCCGAGGTTATCCCGTAGCCATTGGACGAGCGCACCAGTGATGGCGATAGAGCCTTCGAGGGCGTACACGGCGGGTTGGTCGCCGATCTTGTAGCCAAGGGTGGTCAGCAAACCATTCTTGGATTGAACGGCGGTTGTGCCGGTGTTCAACAGCATGAAACAACCCGTGCCGTAGGTGTTCTTGGCTTCGCCGGGGTCGTAGCAGGCTTGCCCGAAGAGGGCGGCTTGTTGGTCGCCGAGGTCGCCCGCGACGGGAATGCCCCCGAGTGCGCCTACTGCGTGTCCGTAGACTTCGCTGGAGGCTTTAATGGTGGGGAGCATAGCTTTGGGCACGCCCATGATGCCGAGGATTTCATCGTCCCAGTCGAGGGTGTCGAGATTCATTAGCATGGTGCGGGAGGCATTGGTCACATCGGTGACATGAGCGCCGCCGTTAGGGCCACCGGTCAGGTTCCAGATCACCCAGGTGTCAATGTTACCGAAGAGAATTTCGCCTTTTTCGGCTTTTTCACGGGCACCGGCGACATTATCCAGAATCCATTTGATTTTCGGGCCGGAGAAGTAGGTAGCCAAAGGGAGACCTACCTTCTCGCGGAAGCGATCTTGCCCACCATTGGCGGCGAGGTCGTTACAGATTTTGTCGGTGCGGGTATCTTGCCAGACAATGGCGTTGTATACGGGTTTGCCGGTGGCTTTTTCCCACACGACTGCGGTTTCGCGTTGGTTGGTAATACCCACGGCAGCGATGTCTGTGGGGTCAATATTGCCTTTCTTGAGGCCACCCCGAATGACATCCTGGGTGCGTGCCCAAATCTCCAACGGATCATGTTCGACCCAGCCGGGTTTGGGGTAAATTTGTTCATGTTCCATTTGGTCAATGGCGACAACACTTCCGCTATGGTCAAAAACCATAAAGCGGGTGCTGGTTGTGCCCTGGTCTATTGCGGCTGCATATTTTGCCATTTTATTTTCTCCTGAATGGTTTGTAAACGATGTTTTTTTGAAGTTTGATACGTGTGCAAACTTACGAAAACTTCATTTACGGCATATCGAATTTATTTTGAGGTGAGTTTATCGGAAGCAGCTTTGAGAAGCAGATAGGAAGAAGTCGCACCGGGGTCCTGATGTCCGGCACTGCGTTCACCAAGATAGCTGGCGCGCCCTTTGCGGGCAACAAGGGGGATGGTGCTTTTCATGCCTTGTTCGGCGGCAGCGGCGGAGGCTTCCAGCGCTGCTGCCAGTGGGGTACCTGACACCACGGCTTGTTTGAGAGCATTGAGCGCAGGAGTTAGGGCATCCACCATGGTTTTATCGCCAATTTCGGCCTTGCCACGCATTATTACCCCATTTAAAGCGGCTTCGATAGTTTCTGTCCACTCTTCGAGCGAGAGTTCCATTTTTCCGTTCGTAGTCATCCCTGCGCGCAAAAACAGCGTTCCATAGAGGGGGCCACCAGCGCCTCCCACTGTGGAGAGCAACGTCATGCCGACCGTCTTAAAAATTGTGCCGATGTCTTTATCGGACATTTCTGGCATCTTTTGGATGACCGCTTTGAACCCGCGGTCCATATTGATACCATGATCGGCGTCGCCAATCGCTGAGTCTAATTGCGTCAGATACTCGCGGTTTTCAGCGACAATCCCCGCATAGGACTTAATCCAATCTAGAATCCCATCACGGCTGATTCCCATGTATTCACTCCATACAATAATGATAAAAAAGGGGGGCCGAAGCCCCCCAAGTTATGATTTATACGCCCCAGCGCAGGCCAGGGGTTTTGACCGGGGCATCCCAAAACTTGAGAATTTCTTCGTCAGCTTTGAGCAGGGTAATGCTCATACCTTGCATCTCAAGTGAGGTGATGTACGGGCCAATCAGATTGCGGACAATCGTCACACCTTTGGCAGCGCATACTTCTGCTAGTTTGCGATAGACCGCATACAACTCAGAAACCGGAGTGCCGCCCATACTATTCACAAAGGCAATCACCTGATCGCCAGCCTGGAACGACGGGTCCACAAGTTGGACATCCTTCCACTCGCCGTCATGCCACTCACGCACAGTGCGGGTGTAGGGGCCGTCTTCGAGAATATTGAGGGCCATCATCTCGGTGATCTCATCAGCAGTTTGCATTTTCGCGCGCTTGCTACCCGGTTCACCGTGAATGCCGATACCGATTTCCATTTCATCTCCGGGGAGGTCAAAGGTCGGTTTTCCAGCGGCAGGCACGGTGCAGGAGGTGAGGGCCATGCCCATCGAGCGTCCATTGATGTTGACTTTGCGGCAAAGATCAGCGACTTGCTTGAGGTTGTAGCCAGCTTCAGCCGCCGCACCGCAGATTTTTTCAGCCAAGACAGTTGTGCCAACGCCACGGCGTCCAGCGGTATAGAGACTGTCTTTCACGGCGACATCATCATCAATGAGGATGTTTTGCACTTCGATGCCTTCGGCAATGGCTAGTTCAGCGGCCATTTCAAAGTTCATTACATCGCCCGTATAGTTTTTGACAAGAAAGACGACACCTGCGCCGCTGTTGACCATTTTAGCCGCTTCGTGCATTTGATCAGGCGTGGGGGAGGTGAAGACTTCGCCAGGGCAGGCTGCGTCTAACATCCCCATGCCAACAAACCCGCCGTGCATGGGTTCGTGACCACTACCACCGCCGGAGACCAGCGCTACTTTCCCTTTGACGGGAGCATCTGCGCGGTATACGAAGTTTGGGCCAAAGTGGACTTTAATGAGGTCAGGGTGAGCTGCCGCCATTCCTTGGAGTTGTTCAGTAACGACGTTTTCTACTTGATTGATCAATTTTTTCATGTGCTTAACTCCTTAAGTCTTACAGCCGGTAAGAGGTTTGGGTTTAGGGTTTGGCTTTGAGGCCAGGGGTAATGAAGATATCGTACAGGATGATCGCCAGTGGGCCACCAATCAATGGACCAATGATGGGGGCAACCAGCCAGTACATTCCGTCAAACAACCCTTTTGTGCCGATGACAAGCCCAAACAGACGAGGCCCAAAGTCACGGGCGGGGTTGATGGCATACCCACTGGGGCCACCAAGGGTCAAACCAACCATCACGACCACTAAACCGACAATCAAACCACCAAGGTGACCATTGTTATTGGCAGAGTCGCCCCACCCAATAATGCCCCACATGAGCATCATGGTGCCAAAGACTTCTGCCAAGAAAGCGGTCATCATGGAATAGCCAACACCACCACTGGAGCCTGCCGCGCCCCAATAGGTTTGGCCAAAGGTGGAACCAGGCCCAGTTGCCCAAACATTGGGCAGACCAGCAGAGACTAATCCGTCGCGATAAACGAGATAAACCGCAAAAGCTCCGACGAACGCGCCGATAACTTGCGTCAAGATGAACGGACCAACTTTTGCCCAGGGGAAGCCGCGTTTGACCGCGAGGCCCAGCGTAACCGCGGGGTTAAGGTGAGCACCACTCACGCCACCGGCAACATAAACAGCAACCAGGACTGAGAGTCCCCAGCCCCATACAATGACGTTCCAGTCATAGCCGTTGGAGGCCAGGCGGGGAGCTAAACCGACATTGGCAACTACGCCATCACCGCCAAGGATCAGGATGAACGTCCCGAAGAACTCAGCGAGCAATTCATGCATTAAGGTTCTTTTTTGCATTTTGACATCTCCTCAAGAATGTAATCGTAAAAGTTTGTATGTGATGATTAAAAGTGCTGCTCCTGAATTAGCTAAGTTTCTTTCGATAGGGCCTCCTTTACCTGCCGATATTAAAAACATTACCGTCCAAATGTTTTGAACGGTTGTGTTCTGAGAGGGTTAAATATGGAGAGAAAAGTGGTGTTGGGGTATGGGGGCAAAGAGGGAAAACATTCAACACGGCTTTTCTCATAGTGCTAGGGTACTAAAACCTTATTCATCATAAGTACCCTTACGAGAAAAGTCAACTTAAAGCCGCAGAAACGTTTCACAATGGAACGAATGTCGAGCTATCTGTTTCGTTGTGAAACAATAGCGGGAATTGATAAGCCTCGTTTTATTTGCGGAATTGTTCAGGTGTGAGGTTAAGCTCTCGGAGTTTGCGCCACACTGTAGTCCGCCCTATACCGAGAATTTTCGCCATTTGCGTCAGATTACCGTTGCACTGCCGCGCGGCTTGAATGATCGTTTCGCGTTCAACGTCCCCCAAGGCACGCGGGTGCGGGCCAAACGCTTCGGTCAGCGGGCCGGTGCCTGGATTGCGAACGTGTTCGGGAAAGTGCATCGGCACCACGATTTCAGATTCACCTGCTTGCAGGGTCGCGCGTGCCAAAACAGCTTCCAACTCGCGAATGTTTCCAGGCCAGGAATACATTTTTAGCATATTGATCGTTTCGGCAGCGAGTTGCACATCTCGGTTAGATTGCTTTTTCTGCCGGTCTAGGATGCGGCGCGCCAACATAGGAATATCACTCTTCCGCCCGCGTAAAGGAGGGAGGTTTATTTCATAAAAACTTAACCGATAATATAAATCTGCCCGGAAATTCCCTTCTGCAATCGATTTTTCAAGGTTAGTTGAGGTCGAGGCAATGACGCGCACATCCACCGGCACAGGATGCACACTCCCTAACCGTACAACAATCCCCAAATCTATAACATTCAACAATGTAGTCTGTGCTTCGATTGGTAAATGTTCGACATCTTGGAAGTAAATGGTGCCCCCGTTTGCCAACTCAAATTTGCTGGGACGCCCTCCCGGATAACTTTCGGCAGTACCTTGTTCATACCCTAATAATTCCGACAGGATATATTCATTCGGGAGGGAAGCGCAACTGACTAACACAAAATGTTTGGGCTTACGCGGGCTTTCCTGGTGGATGGCGCGTGCCAACATAATTTTACCTGTCCCGCTTTCACCCCGAATTAGGACGCTGGCTTTTGCTGGAGCCGCTGCCAGGACAAGCCTTCGCACTTGTTGCATCTCATTTGAGTTCCCCACGATCTCGTTAAGCCCAAAAGTGATCGGTAAACCAACTTGCTTTTGAACTAGCTGCCGTACGGCCTCAGCTGGTTTTAAAATCATCACCGTCCATTGGATTTGCTGATTCTTTTGAATATAAGTCAGGGTGACTACACAATTGACGGTGCGTTCCTGGATGGTTAAATTTGTTTCAATATCTTTGAGCGGGGTAAAAAATTCGATGGCCTCGGTCACGAATCCGGGAAAAGCGATATTTTCGGTAAGTGCCCGACCTACTAGAACCGATTTAGGAAGCCCTAAAATGTCAACAGCGGCCTCATTGACATGCATTAGCATTTTGGCGGAATTCCACACTAGAATGCCTTCGGTCAGCGATTCTAATATCGTGTTTAATTCGGAGAGCTGGTTGTTTTGCTCCTCGAGCAGGCTAATACTTTGCAACTGCCCCTCAATGGCTTTAGCTCCGGCTACAACCATGCCTAAAAAATGAGGATGGTATTGATGTGCAAAACTGATCGCTCCCAACGTTCCCAAGGGACGCCCGGACATTGAGAAGATCGGTGCCCCTACCGCAGCAAACGCGTGTAACACTTTCAGATAGTGCTCCGCGCCTACGGTGTGGGCGGGTACGCCATCGAGGAGTGGAAGGGATAGGCCAGAGGTGCCGATTTGCGCTTCAGAAAGAAGGCCACCCACCTCTAAACCTAATACTTTCAACTGTTCCAACATCGAATCATCGCCTAAAATATCTAAGACATACCCGGCACTGTTCAACAATAAAACAACTGTGTTGGAGGTTTCGATATATTGGTGGATGTCTTCCATAATAGGCCGGGCAAAAGTTAGCCATTCGACGTTTGTTTTTTGAATGGAAAGGATACGTTCGTCGCTCAGCCGGAGGGGTGTGATTTCGCGAAAAGGATTCAGTCGGGGCCAGCAACGTTCCCAAGAATTTGCCACAACAGGATCAATCTCTGTACTTAAGGTGTGCTCGTTGATGAAGTTTTGCCAGGCGTTGTAAATCGCCTCCAGGTCAATAAACATGGGAGACTCCGCGAAAAGATAAGAGAATAAAAAAGTCCGGCTGCCCGGACTTTTCTGGGTTTCTCTGATTTTATCGCGTCAGAAATATTTCATCAAAGAGTTTGAAGATCGCCTCTCGTTCAGGCAACAGCACTTGCGCGCCGCCTGGGGTTTTGAAGGGGGTTACGTAGTTACGGTTCAATGTTTGAGATTGGAGGTTGGCTGGGTCTTCCACAATCCTACCGGCCGCGTTAATCCACGACAAGACATCTCGGAGAGGAATGTTGGTGGTAATACTCTGATCGTAAACGGCATAAAGTTGGGGAACTTGTTTGAGGGCATTCATGGAAATCAACCGATGAAAGAGCGCAACCATGACTTCCTGTTGGCGGGTCATCCGTTCAAAATCGCTGGTGGTGTATCGCGAACGAACATACCAAAGGGCCATTTCCCCATCCATGTGAACCGCCCCTGGTTTGACTGAATAGTCTCCTTCGCGCAAAGCCTTCCCCACCTGAACGTCAATCCCACCCAAATTGTCCACTGCTTGTTGAAACGCCTCAAAATTGACAAGTACAAAATATGTGGGCCGGATGCCGAAGTTGTAATCGAATGTGTCTGCTAAAAGGTCGAACCCGCCGCGTTGGTAGGCCTCGTTGATCCGGCGCACGGTCCAACCGGGAATGTATACGTACAGGTCGCGGGGGAACGAAAGCATACTGATCTTCCCCTGTTTGGGTTGGAAGCTGACAAGTAGGATGGTATCTGTCCGTATCCCACTGAACGGGCCGCGTTCGTCTGAGCCGAGGAGGAGGATGTTGACGGTGTCCGATGGAAAGGGGAAAGAGGCCGCGAGGGGTGGGAGGGGGATGGCGGGGTTTTCGGTGGGCGGGGGGAAGTCCGGGCGGGCAACCATGTCCGTGTGGGGGAGGTCATTTTCTGCAGACCCTAATTGGATCGTTTGCTCGGATGAAGTAGATGGAGGCGTGGGGAGGGGCTGGGAGGCGGTTTGCAGGCTGGGCAGGGATGAGATTGCAGGTTGATCGGGGGGAGAAAAAATGCCGCAAGCGAACAGGGTACAACATACAAAAAAGAGGGCGATACGCGTTTTCATCGGTCATCCTTTGCGCGCACGATCTCTATTGGGGAGGGGCCTCTCAAAAACGTCCTGAACCCTCAAACCCTAAAGGGTTTTTATCTTTTTGGGCCACAAATCCCGGCTAAACTTGTGGCTTTTCAGGCGTATTACCCTATTGGGGAAAACCTTTAGGGTTTGAGACGGGAGTTTTTTGACCTGCTCTATAAGATCATGCACAGCTTCAATCGGTGGTTTCAATGGTATGACGGTTAACGCTCTAAAAAGATACGAGGTTCCCCCGATTTTTACCCCCAATCCCGCGCCCCGTTCAGAAAAACTTGCCCTGGCATGGCCTTCTTCCCTTGTGGTTGAACCTCATCCAGCACCAGCACCCCTTCCACCGTGCCCACCGCGGGCAGTTTGCCGACGCGAAGCAGTTGCCCTGCGGAAGCTTTCCCTCGTTCGGCGTGGGCGCGGTGAACTTTGAGCGTGCCCCCCGCCCAATCAAACGACGCCCCCGGCCAGGGGTTGAACGCGCGCACTTTCCAGGCCAGGGCTTCGGCGGGGCGGACGAAATCGAGGACACCATCTTCTTTTTTCAACATAGAGGCGTAAGTGGCTCCGGTTTCCTCCTGGGGTTGGGGGGCGAGTTCGCCGCACAGGTAGGCTGGGAGGGTTGCGAGCAGGAGGGCCGCACCCAGATCAGCGAGTTTCGCGCTGAGGGTTTCGGCGGTGTCGTCGGGGGAGATGGGGAGGGCACGGCGGGTGAGGGTGGGACCGGTATCAATGCCGGGGTCCATTTTCATAATCGTGACGCCACTTTCGGCATCGCCGTGTAGGATAGACGCTTGAATGGGGGCCGCACCGCGCCAACGGGGCAGGAGCGACGCGTGGATGTTGATACACCCGTGCGGGGGCAGGTCTAACACGTTGGGGCGGAGAATCTGTCCAAAGGCGGCGACCACGATCAGGTCAGGGTTCCACGCGTGGAGTTGGGTCATCGGCTCGGGGTCACGTAACCGACGGGGTTGGATGACGGGGAGGCCAAGTTGTTCGGCAAGGGTTTTTATGGGGGGCGGGGTTAACGTCCGGCCGCGCCCGGCCGGTTGGTCAGGTTGGGTAATTACCCCTACAACCGGATAATTTTTGGCAACGGCTTCTAAGGCCGGCAAGGCAAAGGCGGGCGAACCCATGAAAACGATTTTTGTAGTCATACTGCTATTTTATCAAACACATGACGAACGGCGTTCCTTAAGGGGCGTCTTTTGAATTGAGCGAGATCGTTTGAAGGAACGCCGTTCGTGAAAAAAGAATTTGTGCTTTGGAAGTTTGTATCCTGCCTCCGCGTGCTACAATAGGGGTTCCTCCCCCTGGAGATACTCCCTTCTTGAAGGATTTGTTGTGCGCTCACAGTTGAAAGATTTTTATCCCGATTATCGTTTTTTATTTTCTGTTGCCGGTCTTATCATCCTTGTAGATCAAATTACCAAATTTATCATTCGCCAAACCATTCCTTTTAGCCAGGCGTGGATGCCATTGACATGGTTGGCGCCCTATGCCCGTTTCGTAAACTGGCATAACCAGGGGGCGGCGTTTGGCATGTTGCAGGGGTTTGGCGGGGTTTTTGGTATCTTGGCGATAATTGTATCCTTCGCGATCATCATTTATTTTCCGGTCATTCCCCGGCAGGATAAGTGGATGCGGCTTGCCCTGGCGATGCAACTTGCGGGCGCGTTGGGGAATCTGATTGATCGCTTGTTTATCGGTGCGGTGACGGATTTTATTTCAGTGTGGAATTTCCCTGTGTTCAATGTGGCGGATGCGAGTATTTCGGTGGGGGTCGCGATCCTGATCATTCCTTATTTACCCCACATTCCCGGTGAGTGGGCAGTGTACCAAATCATGCAAAAAGCACGGCAACTCAACGGGCGCGGACGAGTGGGCCGGTCACAACCTGTGAAACGGAGCGAGGACGAATCTGTCACATTAGGCGTGTTGGACGTTCTCCTGGCCGATGAACCCCCCGTTAGTGAATTTATCCTGACCCAACGGGCCAAACGCCTCCATCATCATTACCATCACCAGCGAAAACCCGCCCCCGGACAGGAACGGCAACCACATACCCATTAACCCATGCCCTCCAAAACCATTACCCTCCATTTTGACGACCCCGAATCCCAACGGCTCGACAAATACCTCGTCACCTGCCTGCCCGAACATTCCCGCTCCCGTCTGCAAAACCTGATCAAAGACGGGCAGGTTTTGGTTAACGGGGTTGTCCCCGCCAAAACCGGCCTGATGCTCGAAGGCGGCGAAGTCATCATGGTGGAAATCCCCCCCACGCAACCCTCCACCCTCCAGCCCGAAACCATCCCGCTCGACATCATTTTTGAGAACAATGATGTGATCATTGTCAACAAACCTGCGGGCATGGTCGTTCATCCCGCCGCCGGACATGGCAGTGGCACACTCGTCAACGCCGCGCTCGCCCACGCCCCGGAAATGGAAGGCATTGGCGGTGAACACCGTCCCGGCGTTGTTCACCGGCTTGATAAAAATACATCCGGCCTGATTCTGATGGCAAAAAACGATCTAGCCCAACGCTTTTTACAAGAACAATTTCGAAAACGAGCTACCAAAAAAGTTTACCTCGCACTCGTAGATGGACATCCCCCCACTCCCGCGGGGCGCGTGGAAGCCCCCATCGGGCGAGACAGCACCCATCGCCAACGCATGGCGATTGTCCCCGACCACAAGGGCCGCGCCGCCGCCACCGAATACCACACCCTCGAAACCTTCCCCGCCACCTCCTCCCTGAGCATTGGTCATACCCTGCTTGAAGCTCACCCGATCACAGGCCGCACCCATCAGATTCGTCTTCATTTTGCCTTTATCCAATGCCCCATCGTCGGCGATACCCTCTACGGACGCCGTAAACCCTCCCTCCCCCTTGCCCGCCAATTCCTCCACGCCGCCCGCCTCACCATCACCCTCCCCGGCGAAAAAACGCCCCGCACCTTTGAAGCCCCGCTCCCGGAAGAGCTAGAAAAAGTTTTAGCGCAATTGCGAAAGTGACGAGTGATAAAGTGATAAGTAATGAGTAAATTCACTTATCACTTCATCACTTATCATTTCCAATCACCCAATTACACCATGCCCGACCTCCGTTCCGATACCGTCACCCTCCCTACTCCCGCCATGCGGGAAGCCATGGCGCGCGCCAACCTCGGCGATGATGTCTATGGCGAAGACCCCACTGTCAACCACCTGCAAGAAATGGCCGCGGAAATGCTCGGCAAAGAAGTCGGGCTGTTTGTCCCCTCCGGCACGATGGGGAACCTGGCCTCCGTACTGGCCCACTGCGGGCGCGGGGATGAAGTCATTCTCGGACACCTTGCCCACACTTTTTTGTTTGAAGCGGGCGGCATCGCGGCCCTCGGCGGCGTGCACCCCCGCACGGTGCAAAACCAACACGAAGGCACCATCGCCCTCGACGATCTCCGCGCGGCCATCCGCACGGACGACGCCCATTTTCCTCCCACGCGGCTGATCGCCCTCGAAAACACGCACAATCGCTGTGCCGGGGCCGCTCTGCCTGTCGCATACGGGCACGAAGTCCGCGCCCTGGCAGACGAGTTCGGGCTGAAAATGCACCTCGACGGGGCGCGGCTGTTCAATGCGGCGGCGGCATTGGGCGTCTCGGCAAAAGATTTGGCGGAGCCGTTTGACTCGATCACGTTTTGTTTGAGCAAGGGGTTGTGTGCCCCGGTCGGGTCGGTGATTGTGGGGAGTCGGGAATTTATCCACCGCGCACACCGCGCGCGGAAGCAGTTGGGCGGGGGGATGCGTCAGGCGGGGGTGTTGGCTGCCGCGGGCGTGGTGGCCCTCGAAACGATGGTTCCCCGTCTGGGCGAGGATCACGCGCGGGCACAGGTACTCGCGGGGCAACTGGGGGAATTGCCAGGGATCATTCTCGATAGTGGCATGCCCCAATCGAACATGGTTTATGTCACGCTAGATGCCACCGTGCGTTTGAGTGGAAAAGCGTTTCAAGAAAAGCTGGCCGTATCGGGCGTCAAGGTCGGTCTGGTGGCTGACCGCCGCTTTCGCCTCGTCATACATTATTGGATTGACGATGCGGCGATATTCGAGACGGTGAGTGTCTTCAAGCAGGTGTTAGAAGGTCAGATGTTATAATTTTTTGTGATGAAATGATTAGTATTCTTCACTTATCACTTATCACTCCCCACTCATTACTCTTTACTCATTACTTCCCCCCGGAGTCTCCCCCATGCCCGAATTTATTACCCTTGCCCAAATTGATGAAACTGCCGAGACGATCCGTGCCCGGCTAACCCACAAACCCACGCTGGGCTTGATCCTCGGTTCGGGGTTGGGTGGGTTGGCCGACGCGGTCGAAACCCCGGAAATTATCCCGTACCCGGAAATTCCGAATTGGCCGGTTTCTACAGTATGGGGTCATTCGGGGCGATTAGTGGTGGGGCAGCTCGAAGGGCAGACGGTGATGGTCATGCAAGGGCGCGCACACTATTATGAGGGGTATAGCATGGCGCACATTACATTGCCCGTGCGGGTGATGAAACGCCTGGGTATCGAGACGTTGATCGTGACGAATGCTGCGGGTGCGGTAAACCCTGCGTATGCCCCCGGCGATTTGATGTTGATCACCGACCACGTCAATTTGATCGGGATGGCGGGAATGAGTCCCCTGCGCGGTCAAAACCTGGATGAGTTTGGCCCGCGCTTCCCCGATATGAGTCAGGCGTATGATCGGGATTTGCTAAACCTGGCACGAGAAGTGGCTCAACGCTCAGAAATGGGGTTCTACGAAGGCGTATATGTGAGCCTCGCAGGCCCGTCGTTTGAAACGCCTGCCGATTTACGTTTTTTACGGTTGATTGGGGCGGATGCGGTCGGAATGTCTACCGTGCCGGAAGTGACGGTGGCCCGGCATAGTGGGATGCGGGTGTTAGGCATTTCAGGTATCAGCAACAAAGCCAATCTTGACGGTAACACGCCCACCTCCCATGAAGAAGTGTTGGAAGCGGGACAGGTGTTGGTTCCCAAGTTGACCGCAGTAGTGCGCGGAGTGTTGCAAGCTCTTTAAAATTCCTAATGTTCCTATTCATTCCCATGAGTTCCAGGAGTTTGTGGGAATGGATAGGAATTCGTGGGAATTTCTTGGATTGTATCTCCCTATGGACGAAGCGCTTCGGTTTTTTCATGAGTACGAAGGGGTGATTTATGTAATCCTAGGGGTTGGTGCATTGGTGAATCTGCGCTTGTTTATTGTGTCCTGGCAAGAACTCCGTAGTACGATTTATGGGCTGGAGCGTGAACAGGCTCAGACGCGTTTAAATCAGGCTGCGGGGGTACTAACAATGTTGATTTTGTTTGCAGTGGTGGAATTTGTAACCGTTTCGTTTATCATTCCAATGCGGCCTCAAGCTAATCCCCTGCTTACCCCTACCATTGATTTACTTGCTTCCCCGACGATTACGCTGCCTCCCGCGAATAATGGCGGCGAGGCAAATTCCGATGGGGATGCCACCCCCACCCCTGTTCCAACGCCCGATCTGCGCCAGGGGGTGTGTCTTGCGAAGGAAGCAGAGATCACCAGTCCGCAGCCCGGCGACCGCGTGAGCGGGGAAATCTCGATCCTGGGGTTTGTAAACGTTGAAAACTTTGGTTTTTACAAACTCGAAATTGCCCCCAATCAAAGTGTAAACTGGCGCACGATTCAGGCCGGACGTGATTTGGTCAAAGAAGATAATGGGGTGCTAGTTCAGCAGTGGGATACCTCTACCCTTCAGGCCGGGGATTACATTCTCCGCCTGGTTGTCACCCTCAGCGACGAAACCGCCCTCCCCGATTGCCGTGTCCCCATCACCATCCTTCCGCCAGAATAGTCTGCAAGTGGCGAGTAGTGAGTGGCGAGTCAACCAACGAACCACCTCACAAACCGTTCAGCCAACAACCAATTAACTAATCAACCAGTAACCAACAACCAACTATGCCCGCTATCCAAGTCCGTCCCCTTACTTTTTCCGATGTCGCCCCTCTGGTCGCCATTGACCACGGTTTTATGGCCGAGTACGTCTGGCAGATGGAGTTTCAGGAAGAGGAGAATGGGGTGAGGGTGGCGTTCAACCGGCGACGGTTGCCGCGAGCAATGCGGGTGGAGTATCCACGTCCGGCGCAGTACCTCGCGGAAATCTGGAATAAAAAGTCCGGGTTGCTAGTGGCGGAATTGGCGGGCGGCGAAACGGTGGGGTACGTCAATCTGACTGAGGGCGTGGTGCCCCGTACAACTCAAATTACGGATTTAGCGGTCAGTTCGCATGTGCGGCGGCAAGGGATCGGGAAGGTGCTTTTGTTGGCGGCGGAGGATTGGGCGGTTCAACATCGGAATGTGCAATTGATTGCCGAAATGCAATCGAAAAACTATCCGGCGATTAATCTCGTAAGCAAGTTAGGCTACGAGTTTTGCGGATATAGTGACCGGTACTACGCAAACCAGGATATCGCATTGTTTTTTGGGAAAGCGGTCTGACCCTCCACCTGTCTCAAAATATGGCTTTGTTTATCTCGTTTCTTCAAACCCTATCTGATGTTCTTACCGCGGGCATTGCTATCACTGCCTTTTCATTGTTGATCTATGCCCTCACCTTCAACCTGCGTGATCGCGTAGCACGGTCGTTTGCGTTTATCATGGCATGTGTCGTAGTGGTCTTCGCGGGGGAGGCCTTGAGCGGGGTGACAACGGATTTGGAAATGGCGGGACATTGGCTGCGGATTCAGTGGGTGGGATTGGTGTTTATTCCGGCAACCTATTTGCATTTTTCCGACGCGTTGCTCGAAACCACCGGACGCCCCTCGCGCGGGCGGCGGCGGATTTTGTACCGCCTGACTTACTTGATCGCCCTGGGGTTTTTGTTACTCCTCCCAACGAATTGGCTGGTGGGGGATGTCACGGTGGGGACGCGCGGGGCACTCCGGTTTGAACGCACGCCGCTGACCTGGGTTTTTGTCGCTTTTTACGTGATCGGGGTGGCGTGGGCATGGGTTAATCTCTGGCGGGCGTACCGTCGCACCGTCACCGCCACGGGCCTCCGCCGAATGCGTTACCTGCTCACGGGAGCCGTTGCACCCGCGCTGGGATCATTTCCCTACCTGATGTTTGGGGCAGCGTTCGCGGGAACCTTTCCGATCATTTTCTGGTTGACGACCATTTTTACTAATGTGGTGGTGTTCATCTTTTTGGTGGCGATGGCTTACGCGGTAGCGTTTTTTGGCGTTTCCTGGCCGGATCGGGTCGTCAAACGGCGGCTGGCAAAATGGCTCATGCGCGGCCCCGTCACCGCTTTTCTCGTCCTCGGCGTCACCACGTTTATGCGGCGCACCGAACAATTTTTTGGCCTGCCCGATACCGTCGTCGTCCCCATCGCGATGGCTTTGACGATTTTGCTCATGGAACACTCCATCTCCCTCGTCGCCCCGTTGTGGGAGCGTTGGCTGTTCAACCCTGGCGATCAAGACGACCTGCGCCTGCTCCAAACCCTCGAAGAACGCGTCCTCACCACTGGCGACTTGCGCCAGTTTTTGGAAGGCATTCTCGCCGCGGTTTGCGATCAATTCCAGGTGCAAACCGCGTTCATCGCGGTCACGGGCGAGACGGGCGTCGAAGCCCTGCTGACCACAGGCGGTGAACTGCCCGAAGACTTATCGAAAAACATCCTCGAAATTGCCACGCAGGAACCCGGCGAATGGGACCTTTTCTCTTGGGGAAATTATTTGCTCATCCCCTTGCGGCCCGCCGATGACGTTCAATTGCTCGGCCTGATCGGAGTCCTGATCCCCTACGAAGCCGGAAACGAACTCCCCGAAGGGGTGCGCTTACTCGCCGAACGTGCGGCCCTGGCCCTGGAAGACCGCCGCGACCAGCAACAAGTCTTCACCTCCCTGAAAAATCTCAGCCCCCAAGTGGAATACCTCCAACGCCTCCGCGCCGCCTCGCGCTACGACCGCGCGGGCGTCCTCTCCCAAACTGAAGACCTGCCCGAACCGGTTGACCTGCCCCAATCCGTCAAAGACGCCCTCAGCCATTATTGGGGCGGCCCCAAACTCTCCCAAAGCCCGCTCATGCGTTTGCGCGTCGTCCAGCGCGCCCTCGAAGAACACGAAGGCAATCCCTCCAACGCCCTCCGCGCCATTCTCAAAGAAGCCATTGAGCGTGTCCGTCCCGAAGGCGAACGTCGCTTCACTGGTGAATGGATTTTGTATAATATACTGGAACTCAAATTCATGCAGGGCCGCAAAGTCCGAGAAGTCGCCATGCGCCTCGCCATGTCCGAAGCCGATCTCTACCGCAAACAACGCGTCGCCATCGAAGCCGTCGCTCAAGCCATCGAAGAAATGGAGCGTCAAGTGCAGGAAGCGGAAGAAGAGGCAGAGTTGGTTGGTTGACTGGTTGATCGGTTAGTTGATTGACTGGTTTTTTTGTTACTCCTCACGCATTACCCGTTACTCATCACTTATCCCCCCCATGCCCCATCAGCAAGAACCCTTCCCCTCCCCCGAAGTCCCCTGGCAAGATACCGCCATGAACATGCTCCTGCGCTTCCAACGCTTTTTGAGCGATGTGGCGGGGCTGTTTTTGCTCACCTTTGCCCTGATCATGCTCCTGGCTTTGGTCGGGTGGACGGATGGGATTCTCATCAGCCCGTTGGCGTTTTTGTTTCGGAAGGCGATGGGGTACGGAAGTGTTTTTATTGCTCTGATCATTTTGTGGGTGGGGTGGCAATTGGTCCGGCGACGGGAGATCACGTTCACAAGTCTTCCGTGGGGGCGGATCGTCGCGCTGGAAATCGGGGCGTTTGCCCTGCTTGCGTTATTCACCGTGTTTGGGGGTGCGTCCATCGCGCGGGCGGAAACTGGGTTGGATGGCGGGCTGATCGGTTGGGGTTTGGCCGAAACGTTGGGGCTGGTGCTTGGCGGGTTTTTCCGCGGCATATTTTTGTTTATCGTCCTGATGTGGGGGATTGTGGTGGGGATGGGATGGATGCCCGGACTTTTGCGCTGGCTTCGCGCCGTGTTAGAAGGCGAAAGCGCTCCCGCTCCCGTTTCCCCGGCCCTCGCCGATGATCCCGAACCCCCCAGTGTCACCACCGTCCGCGATGTGACCCCCGCCCAGACCACTGCCGCGCCACGCCGCCCTGTCGAACTTCCCCCCGAATTCCGCAAGAAATTCCGCCTCCCCACGGAAAAAGCTCCCACCACCCCGCCGCCGCCCCGTGACCAAAGCCTTCCCCCGCTCGAACTGCTTCTCGAAGGCAAACCCCAACGCCCCAACGAACGTAACATCAACCTGACCGCTGGCCTCATCGAAAAAACCCTCTCCGAGTTTGGCATCCCCGTCACCGTCACCAGTTTTCAGGTTGGCCCCACGATCACCCAATTTGCGGTGGAGCCGGGCTTTGTCGAACGCCCCGGTCCCGACGGGAAACCGATGCAACAAAAAGTGCGCGTTTCCCAAATCACCTCCCTCGCCCGCGACCTAGCCCTGGCCCTTTCCGCCGACCGCATCCGCATCGAAGCCCCCGTCCCTGGACGTTCGTACCTGGGCATCGAAGTCCCAAACGCCGCCGCCAGCACCGTCCGCCTCCGCCCCATCCTGGAGTCCGAAGCCTTTTACAAAGTCACCTCCCCCCTTGCGATGGGCATGGGCCTCGATGTGTCGGGCAAACCCGTCATCGCCGACCTCGCCAAAATGCCCCACTTGCTGATCGCAGGCACGACCGGGTCGGGGAAATCGGTCTGTATTTCGGCGCTTACCTCCTGTTTGGTGATGAACAACACCCCCCAGGATTTGCGACTCGTGATGATTGACCCGAAAAAGGTCGAGTTGGTCAGGTTCAATGGGTTGCCGCACCTGATGGGACAGGTGGAAACCAACCTGGAGCGGATTTTGGGCGTGTTGCGCTGGGTGGTGTTGGAAATGGATCGCCGGTACAAATTGCTGGAAAAATACCGTTCCCGCAACCTGGAAAGTTTCAACAAAAAGATGGGGAAGATGAAAAACGCCCCCGAACAACCCATGCCCCACATCGTCGTGCTGATTGACGAACTCGCCGACCTGATGCTTTCCGCAGGCGAACAGACCGAACCCGCCCTCGTGCGTCTCGCCCAACTCGCGCGGGCCACCGGCATCCATCTGATTGTCGCCACCCAACGCCCCAGCACCGACGTGGTCACGGGCTTGATCAAAGCGAACTTCCCCGCGCGGTTGGCGTTTGCCGTCGCCTCTTCGATTGACTCCCGCGTGATTTTGGACAACACGGGGGCGGAGACGCTGTTGGGGAACGGCGATATGCTGTTCCTGCCGCCAGATGCCCCCGCCCCGCTCCGCGCACAGGGGGCGTTTATCACCGATGCTGAGTTGGAAAAAGTGGTGCAATACTGGCATTCGCAATATCCACAAGCGCAGACCCCCGCTCCCTGGGATGATATGCTGGCCCAAGAAGCGATGCTCGCCGACCGGGATGATTTGATCGAGCGGGCGATTGAAATTGTGAAGAAAACCCAACGGGCGAGCGCGTCCCATCTTCAGCGCCAGTTGCGGATCGGGTATCCCCGCGCGGCGCGGTTGGTGGACGAGTTGGAGAATCTGGGGATCATTGGCCCCGCGACGGGGACACGGGAGCGGGAGGTGTTAGTGGATCGGGATGAGGATGAAGATGAGGAAGCGTAGTTCTGGGAGAAATTGTTAATTGCTGATTTGAGATTGGCTGGCTTGTCGTTTGCTTGCTTGCTGATTTGGGGGCTTTGGGATAGGATAGAACGATCTACGTCGCAGGTTGTGATCCCCATTTAGAAGTCTATCGAATACTGTAACAGGTTCCGGTTTCCTCCCTGCACAGTTTTTTATTTTGCCGGAGGTTGTTTTGGTGCAACAAACCATGGAGAAAAAAGAAAGAATGACGTTAACCGATATTGCGCGCGTCCGTTTGAAGGGGTTCTTGGACGCGCTTGGTGGTTTTTTGAACCGGATGGGGGTGCTGCCGATCCAGATGACGTATTTGGGCTTGTTCGGACATGCGCTTGGCGCATATTTCTTATTGCAAGGAAAGATGATGGTTGGCGGGCTGGTGATTTTTGTGTTAGCGCCCGTTGACGCGCTCGATGGCACAATGGCGCGCTTGCGCGGGGAATCCAGTCAGTGGGGGGCGTTTGTGGATTCGACGGTGGATCGGTATTCGGAATTGTTCGTGTTCGGTTCGCTGATTTATCATTTCGCCTCGACGGGGAATGTTTGGGGGGCGGTGTTTGCTTTTTTGGCGGCGTCCGGTTCGGTGCTGGTTTCGTATGTGCGGGCGCGGGCACAGTCGTTGGGGTTTGATATTAAGATCGGGTTGCTGAGCCGTTTGGAACGGTATCTGATCCTGATCCCTTCGTTGGTGTTCAACGTGCCTGTGTACGGGATGGCGATCATTGCAGTCGGGGCACATATCACTGCCCTGCAACGCATTTTTGCCATGCGGCGCGAAGTTCATCGGAAATAAACAGGAGTACGGTTATGGATTTTTGTCCTGCTGGCGTCGGCTTTGTGGTTGGGCCGTTTTGTGTACATTATTACGGGGTGATTATTATGTTTGGGGCTTTGGCCGCATCGTTTTTGGTTGCTTACGAGGCAAACCGGAAAGGGGAAAATCCCGAATTTGTCTGGGATGCGTTGTCGGTGGTTTTGGTGACGGGGGTGTTGGGGGCACGTATCTGGCATATTTTGACGCCGCCCCCCTCGATGGTGGAGCAGGGGATTACGACGATGTATTATCTGACACACCCCTTGGATGCACTGGCGATTTGGCGGGGCGGGCTGGGCATTCCGGGGGGCGTGATCGGTGGGGGGCTGGGGATGTGGTGGTACACCCGACGGCGTGGGGTGGATTTTTGGGTTTGGGCGGACCTCGCGGTTCCGGGGTTGGCCCTGGCGCAGGCGATTGGGCGGTGGGGAAATTTTGTCAATCAGGAGTTGTACGGGGCACCCACGAATCTGCCGTGGGCGATTTATATTGACCCGCAACATCGCGTGCCCGGATTTGAAAATTTTGAGCGGTTCCACCCGTTATTTTTGTATGAGTCGTTGTGGAATTTGGGGAATATGTTTTTGCTGTTGTGGTTGTGCCGCAAGTATGCTGATAAGTTGCGGAAAGGGGACCTGGCATTGGTGTATTTGATAGGGTACCCGGTGGGTCGGTTTTTGTTGGAGTTTTTGCGGTTGGACTCGGCGCAGTTGGGCGGGTTGAATGCGAATCAGACGTTTATGGCGGTGGTGGCGTTAGGCGCGGCAGTAGCGTTGTTCATCCGGCATCAACGCCCGGAGCCGGAGGTTATTCCATCGGTACCTGAGTTAGAAGTTCAAGAATCAAGCATCGCAGACCACATTGAAGCTGAAGAAAATTCACCTGGAGAATTGAAATGACGACACAAGCTCCTTCTTACAGTTTTGGCGAAGAACTCGCGAATAGCATTACCCACGGCATTGGCGTGGTGCTTTCGATTGCAGGCCTGTCCGTGCTGACTTCGTTTGCCAGCGTATTTGGCTCGGTTTGGCATATTGTCAGTTGCAGTATTTATGGGGCGACGCAGATTTTGATGTATACGGCCTCGACGCTGTACCATAGCATTCCATCGCCGCGCGCGAAGGAAGTTTTGCGCGTGTTTGACCACTCGGCCATTTTCCTGCTCATCGCGGGGACGTACACCCCCTTCACCCTCGTCAGTCTGCGTGGCCCGTGGGGGTGGACGATTTTTAGCGTGGTGTGGGCGATTGCGTTTGTCGGGATTTTGTTACGTGTTTGGTGGCTACGAAATTCGCTGGCGAAGCAAAAGGCGATCTGGCGGGCGTTGCCGTACATTGGGATGGGATGGATTGCAGTGTTGGCGCTTAAGCCGTTGTTTGCCTCGTTGTCGTCTGGCGGGATCGCGCTGGTGATTGCGGGGGGCCTGGCTTATACGTTAGGCACGATTTTTTATATCTGGAAGAAGTTGCCGTACAACCACGCGATCTGGCATGTGTTTGTGATGCTTGGCAGTGCGTTTCACTTTTTTGCGGTGCTATTTTATGTGATTCCGCTGGCGAGTTAATTAAGAGGGGGCCTTATGTTTCAACGCTATTGGACTTCGGGAGTCATCTTTTTATGGGCTTGTTATACCTTGTTGATGGGGTACTTTATTCTTCAGCCGCTCTTTAATTTGCCTTTTTCTCCATTTCTGTTGTCATTCACCACGCTATTTTGTTTTTTCTTCTCTCTGGGACATGCGATGTGGAGCTTAGGGGGGCGACAGGCGGGGTGGTTTTTGTTGATCACGTTTGCAATCAGCTTGTTGTTTGAGAGTGTCGGTGTCCTCACGGGGTGGGTGTATGGGCCGTATCATTACACGGATCGGTTGGGATATAAAATTTTTGGGCTGGTGCCGTTTCTCATTCCCATTGCCTGGTTTATGATGATTTATCCGGCGTATGTGCTGGTGAAGCAGTTGGTGGGGACAGAACACAAATCCCTTCGAGCCTTGATTTGGTTATCCGCCCTCAGCGCGTTGGCAATGACAGCCTGGGATGTCGTGATGGACCCGATTATGGTTGCCGCTAAACATTGGGTTTGGGAAGTGGATGGGGCGTTTTTCGGGATTCCCGTACACAATTATGTGGGCTGGTTGGCAACAACTTTTACCGTTTACTTGCTCTATGCTTTGTTAGAACGTCGTCTTGCACCTCAGCCGTGGGGCGAGAGTACCCCATTTTTCCGTAGTTTACCGTTTCTCGTCTATGCGATTACCTGGCTAGGAAATGTCGCGGTTGCGAAACAAATTAATCTGACTGGCCCTGCCTTGGCGGGATTTTTCGCAATGGGGAGTTTTGCCCTTTTGGGGTTAGGGAAAATCTTTGAGAAGAAAATGATTTCTGATCCCCAGACCTGATAGATTATCAGAAAATTAAGAACGATATTAACACGAGCGTGTTAAAATGGAAAAAACAGGCGCAAAGCGGAAATCCCTTTGCGCTTTTGCATCTTTATTAAGATAGAAGGAGTACAACTATGCAAACCAATCTTCGTGGTCGAGACTTCATTAGCGACCTTGACTTCTCGAAAGAAGAAGTCGAAACTGTTTTAGACGTGGCCTGGGACCTGAAACGGAAACGCGCCCTGGGCGAATCCCATGCCTACCTGCGGGATAAAGTCCTGGCCATGCTCTTTTTCTTCACCAGCACCCGCACCCGCGGCTCGTTCGAGGCGGGGATGGCACAACTGGGCGGGCACGCAGCCTTCATTGACAGCGAAACGACCCAAATCTCCCATGGGGATACCGCCAAAGAAATCGGCGAAATCTTCGGACGCTATTTTGACGGGATCGCCATTCGCCAATGTGACTGGCAATTCGGTAACCAATATGAAAACGAAGTCGCCAAAGCCAGCCGTGTGCCGATCCTCAACATGCAGTGCGACATCTATCACCCCTTCCAATGCCTCGCCGATCTGATGACCGTTATCGAGAAGAAAGGGCGCGACCTGCGCCGGAAGAAGATGGTGGTTAGTTGGGCGTATGCTGCCTCGTACAGCAAACCCATTTCTGTGCCGCAATCCCTTATTTTGCAAATGACCCGCTTTGGGTGCGATGTCGTTCTCGCCCATCCACCGGAGTTCAAACTCATGCCCGATATTATGGCGCAGGCGGAGGATAATGCTCGCAAGTATGGTGTAGGGTTTGAGGTAACGGATGACATGGATGAAGCCTTCAAAGACGCGGACATCGTCTACCCGAAATCCTGGGGTCCTCTCGTGACGACCACCGCCAAAGAAGAAGGCAAAGCCCTGATCGAAAAATACCGCTCCTGGATCACCGACGAACGCCGCATGGCCCTGACGAAAGAAGACTCTATCTACATGCACTGTCTCCCTGCCGACCGCGGCCTGGAAGTGACCGATGGCGTGATTGATGGGCGGCACTCCGTCGTTTATGATGAAGCCGAAAATCGTCTCCACGCGCAGAAAGCGGTGATGGCGTTGACAATGCGCTAAAAAAAGTGATAAGTGATGAAGTGATAAATAAAAATCACTTCATTACTTATCACTTATCATTTTTCTTCAGGAGTATTACATGATTTCAGGTAAAACCGCCCTCATTGCCGTAGGGGGGAACTCTCTTATTACAAACGAAAGCAAAAAGACCATAGACGATCAATATGAAGCCGCAGAGGCTTCAATGCACTATATTGCCGACATGATCGAGCAAGGCTGGAATGTCATCATTTCGCATGGGAACGGGCCGCAAGTGGGCTTTATTCTGCGGCGAAGCGAATTGGCAGCGCATGAACTTCATCCGGTTTGGATGGATTATGCCGTTGCAGATACGCAAGGGGCCATCGGGTATATGTTCCAAAAAGCCCTGCGGAATGAATTTGTCCGTCGGGGGATGGACAAACAAGCGGTCACAGTGGTTACCCAGGTTTTGGTTGACCGAGAAGACCCGGCCTTTGCGAATCCGACCAAGCCGATTGGCTCTTTTATGGATGAAGAAACCGCGAAAGGTCACGCGGCCCGGTTCGGGTGGGTAGTTGTCGAAGACGCTGGACGGGGGTGGCGGCGCGTGGTTCCTTCCCCGACCCCGCAAGAAATTTTAGAAAAAAACCCGATTTATTCCCTCATTCAATCCGGGTATATCGTCATTGCCTGTGGCGGGGGCGGGATTCCTGTGTTTGTCAAAGAAGATGGCAATTTACGCGGCGTAGAAGCCGTGATTGATAAAGACTTCGCCTCCGCGTTGCTAGCCCAATCGCTTAACGTGGATTTGTTCCTTATTGCCACTGCCGTGGAACAAGTCGCGGTCAATTTCAAAAAACCCGATCAACGGTGGATTGATGAGATGACCGTGGCAGAAGCGGAGCAGTACATCGCGGAAGGCCATTTTGCCAAGGGCAGTATGCAGCCCAAAGTTCAGGCCATCGTGCAATATCTCAAAAATGGTGGCAAAATGGGGCTGATTACCACCCCCTGGAACATTGCAAAAGCCTTGCAGGGTGAAACCGGAACACGGATTGTGCCGTGAGTCTGAATAAGACCTAAAATTGTCGGGTAAAATGTCCCTATACCGCTCCTTCTTTCCTCGGTAAGATAGATTAGCTTAAAAATCGGTGTACCGATTAGAAGGTGTCAGTAAATTCTTCCACAGAAAAAGGAGGCACACCGCATAAAATTTCTCGCCTTTTCCTTCTTTCACTAACCCATAAATAACCTCACAAAATATGGTTTTCCTCCCAGGAAAGGAGGAGCCACTCTTTCAATGGAGATAAAAAAATGAAGAAAAATGTTATTTGGTTCCTGATTTCGATGTTAGCCGTTTTCGTTCTGGCGGCGTGTCAACCTGCCTCCCCAACGGAAACCACTACGACCAACGAACCTGTGGCCACCGAAGCGATGGCCGACTGCAAAGCCTCCACCGAGGCGACGGCAGAAGGCAATTACCAGATCCCCGCCGTCGTGGAGGGCTGTTATAACGTCGCCTTTGTATACGTTGGCCCACACGATGATGGTGGCTGGACTCAGGCGCACGATGTTGGCCGGATGTACGTTGAAGCTAATATGGAAGGCGTTCACACTGCCTATGTTGAAATCGTCGCGGAAGGCGCTGATGCCGAACAGGTGATCCGCTCCCTCGCCCGCAAAGGCTTTGACGTGATTTTCACCACCTCTTTCGGGTACATGGACGCGACCGAAACCGTCGCCGGTGAATTCCCCGATATTGATTTTATTCACATCAGTGGTTACAAATCCAACGGCGCGAACTTTGGCAACCTGTTTGGCGCAATGGAAGATATCAAATACCTCGCCGGGATGCTGGCGGGTTCCCGTGCCAAAACCGATGGCAATCCCAAATTGGGCTACATTGCCACCTTCCCCATCCCCGAAGAACTTCGCCTGGGCAATGCTTTCGCGTTGGGCGTGGCAAAAACCTGCCCCGAATGCACCATTGATGTGCGTTGGATCAGCACCTGGCATGACCCCATCCTCGAAAAAGAAGGCGCTTCCTCCCTCTTTGACAGCGGTGCCCAGATTGTCATGACCGGTGCGGACACCCCCGCCCCCGCCGAAGCCGCCCCCGCAGGCAAATGGGGTATCACCTACGATTACAGCGGTAACTGCACCCTCGACTCCTGTCTGACCTCCATGTATTACAACTGGGGTCCCGTCTATGCCGATATCGTGCAACGCTCGCGCGACGGCAAATACGTTGGCGGTTCTGAATACTTCGATGCTGACAGTGGCGCGTTGGGCCTCTATGGCTTCATGGAAGGCGAAACCCCGCAGCCCGGTGTGGAAGGTCTCCCCGCGGAAGATCTGCAACTGATCAAAGATACGCTCGCCGCTATGCTCGCTGGTAAATTCACCCGCTTTGACGTTTTCAAAGGCCCCATTACGGACAACCAGGGTAATCAGGTTCTCGCCGATGGCGTAAGCCTCGAACAACTTGACCTCGATGGCTTCTCCCAATTCGGTAGCCCCTGCAAAACCTGCATGTACTGGTGGAACGAAAACATCACGGCTGAACTGCCTGCATTGCAATAATCAATTCAATCAAGAGAGACGATCCGCGAGGATCGTCTCTCTTTTCAAAGTGATAAATGATGAAGTGTTCACTTCATCATTTATCACTTATCACTTTCTCCCATGACCGACGCATCCTCTCTCCCCCCCTCCTCCCCCCCTGCCGTTGAAATGCAAAATATCGTAGTTCGTTTTCCAGGTGTGCTGGCGAATGACCGCGTTAACCTAACTCTGCGTCAAGGAGAAATCCATGCCCTGCTTGGGGAAAATGGGGCAGGAAAAAGTACGTTAATGAATGTGTTGGCCGGTTTGTATCGCCAAACTTCCGGGACGATCAAAATCTTTGGGGAAACCGTCAGTTTTCATTCCCCGAAGTACTCGATTGCGAAAGGGATCGGGATGGTTCACCAACATTTTATGCTCGTTCCCACGCAAACCGTAACCGAAAATATCTTGCTTGGCTTGGATGACCCTAAGTTCGTGATGAATTTGTCCAAGTACGATGAGAAAGTTCGGTCGTTGGAAGATCAATTTGGTTTGAAGGTGGACCCCACGGCCAAAATCTGGCAGTTATCGGTGGGGGAACAACAACGCGTGGAGATTCTCAAAACTCTGTATCGCGGCGCACGCATTCTCATTTTTGACGAACCCACCGCAGTACTTGCCCCACAAGAGATCAACGAACTTATGCATACGATGAAGTCTATGGTGGCGCAAGGCAAGTCCATCATCTTCATCAGCCACAAATTGCACGAGGTGACCGAGGTGGCTGATCGGGTGACGGTGCTGCGTAAGGGTTTGGCAACCGCGGAAGGGGTGTCCATCGCGGGGATGACGAAACTTGATCTGGCCCAGTTAATGGTCGGGCGTAATGTTGTCTTTTATATTGAGAAGAATCCGTTGAAAGCAGGGAATACGGTTTTAGAGGTCAAAAATGTGTCAGCCGAAAATGATAAGGGCGTGTCCGCACTGAAAAATTTATCGCTGGAAGTGCGGGCGGGAGAAATTCTGGGGATTGCTGGGGTGGCGGGCAACGGACAATCTGAACTCGCCCAGGTGATTACGGGGATGCGCCCGTGCCAGGGGAGTATTCTGGTCAACGGCGAAGAAGTGGCAAATAAGCCCCCCATCGCCTCGATCAAACGTGGCGTGGCCCACGTGCCCGAAGACCGGACGGGGGTCGGCAGTGCGCCAAATATGACCATCACCGAAAACACGATCATGAAAAATTATCGCTCCGAACCGATTGGGCACGGTTGGAGCATTAACTTTACCAACGCCCGCGAATATGCCCGCGCTTTGAAAGACAAGTATGCCATTCTTGCCCCCGGCGTGCGGACCCTGGCGCGCAAACTTTCGGGCGGGAATCTGCAAAAAGTGATCCTGGCCCGCGAAATCTCCGCCCAGCCCAAGTTGATCGTTGCGGTGCAACCCACGCGCGGGTTGGATGTCGGTGCAATTGAGTCGATCCAAAATCTCCTCCTGGAGCAACGTGATCTAGGTGCGGCAGTTTTGTTGATTTCAGAAGAATTAGAAGAATTGTTCGCGCTGAGCGACCGGATTGCGGTGATTTATGAAGGGAAAATCATGGGGGTGGTGGATGCGGAACAAGCCGAACTGGATGAAATCGGGTTGATGATGACAGGCTCACATGCCCATCCAAAACCTGAGCCATCTTCGGGCAGAAGATGAATAGACATTTGACAAACTTCCCTTTTGGTATGCACACAAGGATGAAAAGATGAACTTACCCTTTCGTTTACAGATAGAAAAACGGACAGAAGACGTTCCGAAGTGGTTGCCACTGGCAACGGCGCTCGGTTCGGTGGTGCTGGCGTTTATCGTCAGTGGTATAGTGCTGGCGTTTGTCGGCGGCGATCCATTCAAAGCTGGGAAGTTCTTCTTTGATGCGACCTTTGGCAGTTGGCCTGTTTTTTCGGATACGCTGGTCAAGGCCACCCCACTGATCATGGTGGGCCTGGCTTGTGCGATTGCCTTCAAAATGAAGTTGTGGAACATTGGCGCAGAAGGACAATTTTATTTAGGCGCTTTCTTTGCCAGTCTGGTGGTTTTAATCCCCATCGTTCCCCCCGAAGCACCGAAATTTGTCACGATTGGCCTGATGATTATCATGGGCATGATCGGTGGCGCGTTGTGGGGCTTTATCCCTGGTTTTTTGAAGGCAAAATACAATGTCAACGAGATTATCACCACCTTGATGCTGAACTACATCGCGGTATTTTGGAATAACTTTTGGATTTTCGACCGATGGAGCGATGCGGGCTTTCAAATGACCCCCCAGTTTGACAAAAGCGCCTGGCTTCCCCGGTTGGCAGACTACGCAAAGGAGTTCAAGGCTTTTTCCGGGATCACCCTGCATTTGGGGGTGGTGTTCGGGCTGGTGGCGGCGGTCGTCGTCTGGTGGGTGTTAGATCGGAGCCGGTGGGGGTATGAAATCAAACTGATCGGCGATAACCCGAATGCGGCGAAGTATGCAGGCTTGAACATCGCCCGCAACGTCATCCTGGTGATGATGTTCTCCGGGGCGCTGGCGGGGCTGGCAGGGATGAGCGAAGTGACTGGGGTGGTTCACCGTTTGCAGGAGCGCATCTCGCCGGGGTACGGGTTTACAGGGATCATCGTGGCGTGGCTCGCGAAGTTGAACCCGTTCGCGGTCGTGGTGGTCTCCATTCTGTTCGGGGCGTTGATCGTTGCCGGACGTGAAATTCAACCTTCCGGGTTGTCAAACTTGCTTCAGGGCATCATTTTATTTTTCTTGATCAGTAGCGATGTGTTGCTGCGCTATCAAGTGCGGATTGTCCGCCGAACACCGGAAGCAGAGGTGTCAGCATGAATTTAGAAGTCATTTTACACGCTGGTTTAGCAACCGGAACCATCTTGCTGTTTGCCGCCATTGGAGAAGTGTATGCGGAACGTTCGGGCATTTTGAACCTGGGGGTGGAAGGGATGATGCTCGTCGGCGCGATGGCGGGCTTCAAAACTGCGGTTGTGACCAGCAATCCGTGGTTGGGTTTGCTGGTGGCGATGGTCGCGGCGGGCATCCTGAGCCTGGCGCACGGGTTGGTGACAATCCACTTTCAAGCGGATCAGGTGGTCAGCGGGTTATCGCTGACTTTTCTTGGAACAGGCATTGCGCTTGTCCTGGGCGAAGGACTAACCGGCCTCAACCCGCCCCTCATTCCCGACGTATCCATCCCGTTGCTTTCTGCCATTCCTTTTATTGGCCCGGTGTTTTTCGCCAACCATAGTGTCTTGGTTTACGTAGGATATGTCTTCACCCCTCTCTGTTGGTGGTACATCCACAAAACCCGCCCTGGAATGCACCTGCGCGCCGTCGGCGAAAAACCCGCCGCGGCGGACACGATGGGCATCAACGTGTACCGTGTCCGTTATTTTTACACCTTTGTCGGGGGAATGTTAGCCGGACTGGCGGGAGCCACGATCAGCCTCTCAGTTTCCCCTGGTTGGTACAGCGTCCAAACCACGTCCGGGCAGGGGTGGATTGCCGTCGGGTTAGTGATTTTCGCTCAGTGGGACCCCGTGCGGGCGGCCATCGGTGGGTACCTGTTTGGCGCCATCCGGCGCGGCATTCTGGATTTGCAAGGCCCTGCCACCTTGTTGGGCCTCACCAATCCCTTATTCATCAACCGGAATTATGCGTTCTTCCTGCAAATGGTCCCGTTCATTTTGACGATTTTGGCTTTGGTCTGGGGGTCCCGTGCGGCGACAAAAAAGCGTCTTGGCGCACCCGCCGCGTTGGGGGTTCCGTATGTTCGTGGGGAGCGGGGGCTGTAAAGTGATAAGTGAAAAGGCGTTCTTGATAAACTCAAGAACGCCTTTTTTACTCGTCACTTATCACTTTCACCATCTTCAAAGAATCCCCCGTCCCCTCGACCTTCTCAAACCCCACCCGTTCATACAATCGCACTGCCGGATTATCTGCGGAAACACTCAGGCTGATTTGTGGGTATTGTGTTCCCACAATTTCCAGCAATCGGGCAATAAGTTTGGTGCCAATGCCCAGCCCGCGGTAATCGGGGAAAATGGCGATAGAAAGCTCCGGCGTTCGATCATCCACGTACCCATAGCCTTGTTCCTTGCCCGTGAGTAGACGAAGCCACACAGCTCCCGCGGGTTTGCCTTCGACAAGCGCAAGAACCCCTTTGTCATCCTCCTGCCCCCAGCCTTCCACGTACCGGCGAATTTCCGGCTCGTTCACAATCCCGCGCGGGAAGGGGGGCTGTCCCGCGGGTACGTACAACGCGTAGTACAGCATCTCCCACAGGAAGGGTTCGTCCGCGGGGGTGAGGGGGTGGGTTTCGAGCATGTCAGGGTAGGCCATACAACTCGTACTCGTAAATGTGTTCAAATCCAAACTTGCGGTAGAGCGAATAGGCCCGCGCCCCTGCGGTGAGAACGATTTTTTCGTGGCCCTCGTCCCGCGCGGTTTGTAGGATGCGCGTGAGAATGGCTTTGCCCAAACCCTGCCCCTCCCACTCTGGCAGGGTCGCCATCACATACACACCCGGCAGGTCTGCGCCCATAATCAACGCGCCGATGGCAACAGGCGGCCCCTCGTGTCCCACGCGGGCAACAAACAACCGGGCCGGATCGCCCCGTAGCCAATCTTCGGCCATATCTTCAAAATAAGCCAGCGCAACCCCATTGGGAAACTGAAACGCAGTATGGCGGATGGTGCTGGCGGCTTGCAAGTCAGCTTGAGATTGGGCCTGCCAGACTTGAATTTCTGACCCATATTCTGGCCCTTCCGTAAACGTGGTGAGCGGCGCGACCAGCGTGGGCAGACGATAGTCTAACAACACCATGCCATGCTTGAGCAGGCGTGCGCCCATGTCTGTTGGGGTAGCCTGGGGACTGAGCCACCACATAAACGGCACCCCGCGTTGATGAAAAAAGGCTCGGACGGCTTCAATTTCGTTCTCCACGGTTTCGCTGGACATTTCCGGGGAAAAGTACGCGCTGTGGGCCAGGTTGAGTAAGCCTTCCCGAATGCCTGTGCTGGTGGCGGTAATTCCGGTCCCCATAAAGACCGCGCGCCCCGGCGCGCGGCTGGACAACCAACTTTGCACGGCAACGGTATGGCGATGGGCTTGCCGGGCCGTTTCCTCCCAGGTCAGACCGAAGAGACGTTGGGTAGTTTCCGACGTAGCACGGATTTGTACGGCAAAAGATTGTTGTGGGTTGACGATGACAGGGGCGGACATGGGGAAACTCCTATGCTAGGATTTGCAAGCTTCTCGGGGATTATAAAATAAAAAAGCATGAGCGCAGAGCGCTCATGCTTTTTTATTTGCTGTTTTTTGAATTTTTACGGGCGACCTGGACCTATCAACGCATATCCCGCATTATTCCACGCGATCATCCCCCCGGCCATGCTTGTGACTTGTGTGTATCCTGCGTCTAACAAAATGTCGCGAGCCTGTCCGCTCCGGTTGCCCGAATGACAAACCACGACAACTTCCTGGTCTTTCGGCACTTCGCTCAAGCGGTTGGGTAGTTCATCCAACGGAATGAGGGTGGTATTGTCAATGTGATAGTCATTCCATTCTTCGGGGGTGCGGACATCCAACAGGAAAGTACCACTCTCGTATTTTTGGAAGGCTTCCGTGACCGAAATTTCCTTCGGGAAAGAAGATGAAGAAGAATTCGCACGTTGGAAGTACCAGTAACCGCCCAAGGCCAGGACGACGACCGCGGCGATCACCCACCAAAGTTGAAACTGATTCGCATTCCGTCGCGTGGATTTTCCTTTGCCGCGTCCAGCTGGCGCGGACTGAGAAGGTTTTGCTTGGGTATTTTTCTTTTTCTGGGACATAAAAAACTCCTAATTTGAAAAATTCTCAGACCTGGCCTGAGGGCATAGGCTTCGGATGTACCTTGCCTCTGCTTAGATGTCGAGGCGCGCGAGAAAGTTACATAAAAAGTGACTGGTATTCACCAGTCACTTTTGCGTTACGTTGGAAAAACTTACGGCCAACGGCTAATTTGTTCTCCCGTCTCAAAATTATAGGCCGCCACAATATTCGTCAACGTGACCCATATTTGTGGTTGCTCAACCTTCAAAATACTAAACCATACGGACCCAAGGCCGTTAGAAATGTCAATTGTCTTTGGCCCGCTACCGGTGCCGTCCTGGAGATTGATTTGTTCAAAGCTGATCCGTTGGGGGTCACTATAAGCCGTGAGAATATAGACCGCATCCTGCCCGATCAGTATGGTCCAAACGCCATCTTCATAAGCGACCTCGTTCAACCAGCCGTCCATTTTGTCCTCCACGGCGGGCACAAACGTCCAACGCGTACTTCCGTCATTGTTCACTGCCCACACTTCGTTGCGGGAAGTCCCCACGCGGCGATAAGCATCCATAATCACTGCATCCTGAACCACGCCAATAGGGTGTAACTCATAATCTTCGTTATGAACCAACAATTTATATGTCCCGTCTTCTATGTTCACCATCCAGACCGCCCGATCGGAATAAAGATATAAAGTATTCCCTGAGATCAACACATTCTCATCGGGACGAAGCGCATCCCCATTTTCATCCTCCATCTGCGCTTCCCACGTCATCGTGCCGGTGGTTCCGTCCCACATTTGCAAACAGTAGGGTTCGTAAAGGCCAAAGCCCAACATCACCGATTTTCCATCCGGGGATGGCCACATTGGATCGTAAATGTATGGTTCTTGGGGATCGTCCTCGAAAACCTTGTTTACGCATTGTGTCTGTACGGTATGGAGCAAAGTCCCATCCAGGGCATTGTAGACAAACAGGGAAATATGATCATCCCGGTTATCTTTTACCGCCGGATTTCCGCCTAGCATCAGCATTTGGCGCGGCTGTTCGTTGAGTTTGACATTCCACACGGGTTGTCCGGTTTGGGCGTCGAACGCTTGCAGGGTGCCATCCGCCGTCAGGGCGATTACCCGTTGCCCGGTCACTTGGAGACAATCCTCACAAATATTGGTCACTTCGTCGGGGAGGGTGGTTTGCCAGGCGGTGGTGCCATCCGCACGGCTGAACGCGTACAACTTGGTTTTGAACGAGAAATAGACAAATGAATTGTTCGCGACAATGGGATTGTAAATGTAAGAAGCCTCGTCTGGTAATGGCTCACTTTGCCAGCGTTGGGGGCTGCTCGCATCCAGGTCAAGGTACATAAGCCGGTTGGTATCATCTGACACATCGGCGACACCTACGAAGTCGGGTTGTGTATCATTGTCGGAAGGCAGGATTGTTGAGACGCCAAAACTATAAATCCTCGGTCCCATGACACTGCCCGGATCGGTAGAAACCAGGTCTTCGATGGATTGTTGCCCGTTGAAAATTGCCCAAATACTGCCCAACGTGACCCCAGTCGCACCTAGAATCCCAATCACAATCGGAATGATGGTCGCGAGAATGATGAACGCTACCAGACATCCAACCGCCCGCCCGGCGTTCCCGGTGTTCACGGGGGTATACGTGACCATTGGCGGCGGAGTATATGTGCTGGTTTGAATGATCAACTTGGGAAAGACGCCGGTTTTTTCTTCCTCGTGGGTGGTCTGATCTTGAAGGACTGTCCCGCAAAACTCGCATTTGAAATTACGTTCATGCCCTGGCTTCAAGTCCAGGGGTGCCCCGCACGATGGGCATTTGACAATTTGGAACCGGTCGGTCATGTTGCTCGCTCCTGTTACAGATAAAGTTAATAAAAAAGCGAAAATGCCTCTGTACATTTTCAACTTATTCCCTAGTATACAAGCAAATTTAAAACTTGAAAGCCTGAGTTACTGGCCTATTAGTTTGTACACCTCCCCCTGCCGGGCTACCAAATACACTTCTCCAGCCTCATCTTGCCCAAAGGAAGTGATATTTAAACCTGTCTGAAACAACAACGTCTCCTGCCAAACGCCGTTCGCATCCCGCAATAACCCCCATATCTGCCCGGAACAGAAATCGCCGAACAAATATACCCCATTCCACGCGGGCAGCGCGACCCCGCGATATACCACCCCCCCTGTGACTGAACACGTCCCCGTCGCGTGTGAATAATCCCAAATCGGTGCAGTTAACGCCAACCCCGACGGGGCACTGCCCTCATACGGGTGCGTACCCTCCAGAACATCCCACCCGAAATTCAACCCACCCGGTGTGCCCGCCGCTACAAAATCTATCTCTTCCCATTCATTTTGCCCCACGTCCCCGATGTACAAATCCCCGGTCAACCGGTCAAACGAAAAACGCCAGGGGTTCCGCAACCCGTAAGCCCAGATTTCCTTCAGCCCATCCCCCGTCTGAGCGAACGGGTTGTCCGCCGGGCTGAGATAAGGTTTGGTATTCACATCAATTCGCAGGAGTTTGCCCAGCAAGGTGAAGGAATTTTGCGCGTTGCCTTCGGGATCGCCCCCTGAACCACCATCCCCGGTCGCGATGTACAAATAACCATCCGGGCCAAACGCGAGATGCCCACCGTTGTGGTTGGGGTAGGGTTGGCGTATTTGGAGCAGAATCGTTTCGCTATTTGGATCGGCATGGTTCGAGTCGTCTGTGGAGACTTGATACCGGGCGATCACGGTATCCCCTTTATTATCCGTGTAATCCACAAAGAAAAAGCCATTCTGCGCGTAATCAGGATGGAATGCCAGCCCTAGCAGACCCTGTTCGTTGCCATCATCCCCCACACGTTCACGGATGTCCAGAAAAGGTGTATTTTGCCCGATGATTTGGATAGTGCCAGGTTGTTCGACCACAAATAGGCGGTTAGAGCCATCGCCTGCGTTCGTCACCAGCACTGGACTGATGTAGTTTGTCCCAATGGTTTGCCATGCAGCGGTGCCTGGATCAGGAAAGGTGACTACGCTGGGGTCGGGGAAATTTTCTGGCGTGGGGGCAGATTCGACCGGGGGGGTGATAAAGTCAGGATTGGTGAGGGTATACGTGTCAATCACTTCCCAATTCACATTGAAAAATTCAAATGTCATGGTTGCCTCAGTAGCGGAGACGCGTAAGGCTCCATGCTTTTCCTGGTAACGGAATTGACTTTCGGGAAGTGGGCTGGAAAACCAATACTGGTTAGGATTACCACCCAGCCCGTTGTTGAAATAAGGAATTCCATCTACTAACAACCGCTCATAAACATGCTCGTGCCCTGCAAGCACTGCATCCACACCCCAAGTAGCATACGGCCACCGTGCCCAGTCCGTGGAGCCATGATAGCCGCCAGAAGAATAGGGTGCGTGGTGCATATAGACGATATTCCAGGGACTGGTCGAGGCGTTAATCGTTTGTTGAAACCATTTTCCTTGAACAGAAGAGAACCCGACCCCGTCGGGTTCGCGGCTATCACTATCCAGAGCGAAGAAATGTACCGGTCCCCAGGTGAAGTCATAGTACCGCTCGTTGCCGGGGAGGGTGAAATAATCAAGGTAGGGTTGCAGTCCAGAGGTGTCCCAATCATGGTTGCCGGGAACTGGGAAAAAGCGGTTGGCTTCACTGCCAGAGCCGTAGTCCCCCTGGTAGGCACCAATATAGGCGTGGTAATACTGCCCGATATTGGCGTCTATGGTGTCTGCACTCCCGGATGGATAGTTGTTGTCTCCAAGCGTGATGATAAAAGCCGGGTCCCAGGAAATAACCACTTCGGCGACATTATCTTCGTCCGAACTGTCGTAGCCATAATCGCCGATGACGGCGAAAACGAGGGGTGTGGGTGTAGGGGAGGGGGGAAGGTTTGGGGTATCGGTGGCCGCGGGAGTGAGCACGATAGGAGTTTCAAGGGGTGCGGGGGTTTCAGAGGGAGCATTGATGATGACAGGTAAGTTCACCTGTTCGGTGAGAGCAACCGTTGGGGCGCGATTTTCTGTGGGTGAGGCAGGAGATTCTGTCGGCTCCCCCACTTCTCGCGTACACGCCACTACAGTCAAAATTAGAACAATACCAGTTAAAAGAAAAAAACGGAAATGGATCTTTTTATTCATCGCCTTAATACATTTCAGGTCACCCGCAGCCCCGCCGGATAATGATTCTTCACTACGCCATTGACCACCTTCCCCCAGCCGAGCGGAAAATCTTCGAGGGTGACCAACGTCCAGCCGTTGGGGAGTTCGTTGGAGGGGAGGCGCAGAGTTTCGCAGCGGAGAAACGCCAAGGCCTGGGGTTCAGTAAGCGGGAGGGTACGTTGCACTTCGTCGGGGCGCAGGGCCATCGCGAGGGCGTGGGCGGGTTCAAAACGGTCTTTTTTGAAACTGCCTAACCACCACCCCGGACGGATGGCGTTTAGCCCGCGCAGGTCGGGGGTTTCGGGCGGGAGGGCGTAGAGATACGATTTTATCAGGCGAAGTTGAGCCGGGTCTAAGGACAGGGTGAGTGTTTCGTGGGCGAAGGTTTCCCAGTAGGGGAGGAGTTTTTGGAGGGCAGGTTGGAAGGAGGGACGGGTTGGATGGGGTGTCGGTTGGGTGGTTTGTTGGTTGGGGGTGTGTTGGAGGAGGGCGATGAAGTGCCCTTCGCCGGGCGCGCGATGGGGGAAGAGCCGGGTGGCGGCGGGGCCATCGGCGTTGAGGGGGTACGGCGAAGCGGGCGAGGTGGGGGTAAAACCGGGTACGGTGGGCGGCGAAACCAGGGCAAAATCGGGATGTTCGTCGAGGAACCGGGCGATCACCAGTTCGTCTTCTTCGGGGGCAAACGTGCAGGTGGCATATCCCAACCACCCGCCGAGCCGCACGAGCAAGGCTGCGGTGTTGAGAATATTCGTCTGCCGCACGGCACACCCGGCCACAAATTCCGGCGACCAATCCCGAACCGCTTCCGGCATTTTGCGGAACATCCCCTCGCCGGAACACGGCGCATCCACCAGCACCCGGTCGAAAAATTCGGGCAGGGCCTCGGCGAGGCGTTCGGGCGTTTCGTGCGTGATGACCACGTTGCGCGCTCCCCACCGCTCCATGTTTTTGGCAAGGTCCCACACCCGTTTGGGGTGAATCTCGTTGGCGAGCAGCACACCTTTGTTTTGCATTTTCGCAGCGATGTGCGTGGTCTTCCCGCCGGGGGCCGCCGCCAGATCGAGTACCCGCTCGCCCGGTTGGGGGTTGAAAATCTCCGCCACGGCCTGCGCGGAGGGTTCTTGCAGGTAGTACAGCCCCGCCGCATGGTAGGGATGCAGACCAGGCCTGTCCTGAGCAGCGTCGAAGGAGCGGTTCTCACCCTCCAGTACCCGAAACCCCGCGGAAGTCCAGGGCAACGGTTCGAGGGCGAACGGTGTGCGGGCCAAAAAATCGTCCGGGGACAGTTTGAGCGTATTCACCCGCAAGCCCACGTGCGGCGCGTCCGCATAACTGGCAAGAAAGGCTTCGTATTCCGCACCCAACAGGGTTTGCATACGATTGAGAAAAAGAGGGGGCAAAGTCATTCCTTCATTGTGGCACAGGCTGGCGCATGGGGCAAGGGTGGGAACCTTCGGGTTGTGGTAGGATAGTCCAACTGCAAAATTTTTTGGAGGTAAACATGAACGACACGGCACTTCTGCTCTCTTTCCTCGCCGCCTTTGGTCTGATCGCCCTGGCCTCCCGGCAAGTAGGGGACTATCTCGCCCGCTTCAAACTCCCATTAATCAGTGGGTTCTTATTCACCGGCATCCTGGCTGGACCATTTTTGCTTAACCTTATTACCCTTGAAGAAATTCGGAACTTACATTTTTTAGACCAAACTGCTCTCGCTTTTATTGCCTTTGCCGCGGGCGGAGAATTGGATTTCAACATCGTGCGCCGTTCCTGGCGGGCGATCCTTTCAATTTTAACGGGACAAACGATCCTGATCCTGGCCCTGGGCATCTTTGCATTTCACCTCCTGGCGAATACCCTCCCCTTCACCGCTGATCTGGTTCCCGCGGGCCTCCTCGCTGCAGGCCTGTTAGCCGCCACAATCATGATCGCCCGTTCGCCCTCCTCCGCTTACGCCATCATCAAAGAAGTACGCGCGCGTGGCCCGTTCACCCAAAATGTTCTGGGCGCCACCGTCCTCACAGACGCGATCGTCATCATCCTTTTTGCAGTCGCCGTCTCCATCGCCGCCGTGATCGCCGATGGGGCCGCATTCAACGGCTTGCTCTTGGTCTTCCTTTTTTTTGAAATCGTGCTGGATATTTTGCTCGGCGTTGCCATTGGTCTCTTGTTGCGCGCGTTTATGCGTTTACATGCTCAATGGGTAAAAGACGTGCTGATCCTGGGCATCGGCTACGGCGTATTTGCTCTCTCTGCCCAACTGCGCGATGTTCATCTGGGCGCGCTCCCCGTGGGGATTTTCTCCGAACCCTTGCTGGTCTGTCTTGTCGCCGGTTTCTACCTCACCAACTTTACTCGCTACAAAACCGAATTTCAAAGCCGGATCGAAGCGTTGGCCCCGGCCATCTTCATCATCTTCTTTACTCTTGTTGGTGCGGAACTCGAACTGGATGTGATGGCACAAGCCTGGGCCGCGATTTTGGGCTTGGTCCTCGCCCGAATGTTGGGCATGGTCTTGGGCGGCTTCCTTGGTGGGATGGCAACGCACCAACCCGCCCGCCACAACGCTGTAATTGGGCTTGCCCTGCTTACGCAGGCAGGGGTCAGCGTGGGTTTGGCAAACGAAGTTAGCGGAGAATTTGGCGAATGGGGGCGTGCTTTGACAACGGTTCTAATCGGTGTCATTGTTGTCAATCAGATCATTGGCCCTCCGCTCCTGAAATGGGTCCTCCACTTTGTCGCGGAGGCACATCCCCGCGCAGAAGCCCAACCCTTTGATGGTGTGCGCGACGCCTACATCTTCGGCCTGGAAAGCCAATCCTTGGCCCTGGCTTACCAACTTCAAGCACACGACTGGCAAGTCAAGATCATAACCCGCACCCCTGACCGCCTCAAAAACCCCTACACCGATCACATCGAGATCATTACCGTTCCCGACATGTCTTTTGAGACCCTACAACATCTCAACCTTCCCAAAGCCGACACCGCCATCCTCATGCTCTCTGACGAAGAAAACCACGCCCTCGCCACCCTCATCTATGAAAATTTTGGCATTCCTCACCTTGTCGTGCGTTTGAATGACCGGACCTATCAAGAACCCCTTACGGCTCTAGGCGCGCTTATCGTTGAACCTACCACTGCCATTGTCAGTTTGCTCGATCACCTTGTTCGCTCCCCGGTAGCAACTTCTCTTCTGCTAGGGATAGAAACCCGCCAAAATGTGCGCGATATGAAGGTACGCCACCCTGCGCTCAATGGCGTTGCCCTCCGCGATTTACGTCTACCCTCCGAATCCCTCATCCTCTCCGTTCACCGCGACGGGCGCACCCTCATCTCCCACGGCTACACCCGCCTCCAAGTCGGCGACGACCTCACCATCCTCGGCACGCCCGAAAGTTTGGATGAACTTTCGCTAATGCTCGAAACATAGAGAATTTGGGCTTACGTAGAACAAAAACTTCCGAAGTCTCCAAGCGTCCAAAATGGGGCTTCGGTGTCCCATTTATCAACGAATTCTCATCCAAAATGGCTTCTAAAGACTTCCGAAGTTTGGCATGTCGTTATTTTGTGTCAGTCCTAAGCATTTGAATTGGAAAGTAACAAATTCGGGTTTGGGAAAAGTGTAGGAGAATTTTCGATTTACGGAAAAACAAAGCGCCTGGGATACAAATCCCAGGCGCTTTGTTTTTTAGATTGGATGTAGACTACTTGTAGATAAGCGGGATATATATTCTGTTGAAAATCGCTGTGGTTGTTAACTCAGCACTATCTGTTGCAGAGCCATCGTTTTGGGAAATTGCAATCACTGTCGCGACATCACTGCTTCCATTTGGAACATCATCGGGAATTTGTACCCACACAGTAAATGTCGTGCTCACGCCAGCGCCAAGAACGAAACGAGCGTCAGATAAAACGGGTATCCATACATAATCTGCGCTCAGGTCAATGGTGTCAGTAACATTTCCGGTGTTCGTCAACGTTAGTGTATAGCTAACGAGTGTTCCAGGAACCCCAACCTCAACCTGATCCCCGGAAAGCATAACACCATACCTGGGCGGTGGAGCTTCAACCGTCAGGGCGAGCGGCACGGCAATGAGCGGGTTATTCGCATCATTGCTGGTCACACACAAGGTGCCGGTGTACGTCCCCAGGCTGAGCCCGCTGCTCGCCCAAGTGACGGTGCTCGCGGTGGCACTCCCCATGCCGGTTGTCCCGGTGCTTGGGGCAACCGTCACCCACGGGAGGTCCGTCGGGGAGGAACAGGCTGGGGTCGCCGCTTCGGTCACTTCCCAAGTCAGGTCTGCCGTGCCATAGTTGTGGAGCGTGAGGGTGGTCGTGACCACGGTGTCCGGGGCTTGGGTGCTGCTGAGGGCAGCCGGGGTGACCTCAATGATGGGGGCTGGGGGGGTATCGGCGGTGGGGACGAGACACCATTCATTGAGCAGCCCGGTGTCCCCCCCGGCACTGTCCGTGACGGCGAGCACCCAGGTGCCGGCCAGGTCTTCGCCATCGAAGGCACTGAGTGGGTTGTTGGGGGTGGGATGGCCGAAGAGGGCGGGGTCACTCCCGCATTGGTTCTCTACGGGGCCGTCGGAGCCTTCATCATCCAGTTCGGCAGCCACATTGTTGCCACTGCAACCAAACCCGGCGCCTGTGTAGCCAGGACGGTCAATCATGGTGACCGATGTGCCGGTGTCCTGGTGGGTCAGGCTGAAACTGAGGTCGCCGACGTAGGTGTGGGTGGCGTTGAGAGCGACATTCAGGTCTTGCAGGGTGCCGGTGTTGCCGATGACGAAGGTATCGGTGGCGGTGGTATTATCGGCGATGGGGAGGGCGGGGGCACGGCAGAGGAAGGCGAGGGTGGTGAAATGGAAGGTGGCGGAGACGGGGCTGGCACCGCAGGCGTTGTGGGCGGTGATGCGCCAGAAGAAGAGGGTGTTTCCGGCGAGGTTGGTGGAGGGGGTGTAGCTGTTGGTGGCGACGGTGGCGCTGTCCACGATGTTCGTGAAGCTGGCGTCGGTGGCGATTTCGATGAAGTAGGCGTTTGCGCCACTGACGGCGCTCCACTGGAAGTTTGGTTGCAAGCCGACGTCTGAAGCCCCATTCGCCGGGCTGATGAGGCTCGCAACGCCGGGGAGAGAAGTGAACACATCCAGGGCAACCGTCGCGGTGTGGGTGCTGGTGGCGGCAACACCGATGACATCAATGGCGTAAGAGCCAGCCGTGGCCGCGCCGGTGTTGCTAATGGTCATCGTGCTCGTTCCGGGCGGGGTGACGGGGTTGGTGGAGAAACCGACGGTGGTTCCGGCTGGTTCGCCTAAAGTAGAGAGGGTGACCGGGTCCGTATAATTCTGAACCTGTCCGATATTCACTTCAAAAACGGCATTGTCCGGAGCGCAAACTGTCTGTGCATCGGGGGCAACCGAAAGGGTGAAGTCCGGGGAGCCGCATTGGTCAAACTTGAAGGCTCCAATACGTGTACTCCAGGTGCTGGTGCTGTTGTATTCTCCAGTAAACCAGAACGTACAATCGTCTACGGGATCAACGCTCATAGAGGCATAATCTCCGTACCGGTTACTGCCGTTGGAAGCCGTGCCATTCACGAGAATCCCTTCCCCTTGGGGCATTGTTCCTAGCGGATCACTTTCCAAACGGCCTGTATAGCGCAGAGATGGGAAGAGTGTGGAACTGGAGATATTGTAGCCCACTGCAATATTCCCGGACCCATCCATGGCAATCGCGCCCATCCAGCGGCTGTGCGCGTCGGGGGCGAAGGTTCCTTCCTGGTAAAGGCCCCAGGGATTTGCACCTTGTTTGCGGAGTTCAAACCAACGCACGCCACCGTGATCGGTGCCGTCTACATCAGTGACCAGGTTACCAAGGATGGTTTCATGATCGCCAAAGTTGCGGTAAACGAGACGGAACATGACCACCTCGCGGAGAGGGTCCAAACGGGTGCTGGTTCCAGGCTGTTGGATGCAAGAGAAGGAAGTTAAACCGCACAGGCTGGAGTCGAAGTTTTCGACTGGGATATCTACAATTTCCGTAAAGCTGGAATTGGCCGGGGTGATGAAGTCTGCATGAAATGCCCAAACTTCCAGGCAGTCTTGTTGAGCAGTAACGATACAGTTGCCAGCTCCATGAACTTCAGTATCCCGATGGCGCATGATGTAGTTCGGCGCGCCTGCAGGAGGATTAATACTTCCATCCAGATCGCTGGGGGTCAAAGCCTGAAAGCTAAAACCGCTCAGAATTGGGGCGGTAAACCGTTGGGATGTGGCTGGAAGCCCATTGAGCATTTTGTTCCGATCCAACGCATACGCGGCGGGCAAGTTTTCGTTAGTGGTGAGGTAGTAGGCATCGGGCCATACCCCGAACTTTGGGTAGTCGGGGAAATTGGTGGTGGGGAACTGGTAGGAGTAGTATGCCCCAAGGGGATCGCTCGTTTGGGAGATAAAAATGCATACACTATTGCCAGAACCGAATTCGCTCAGAAGCCAACGGTCGGCCATTTGGTCATACAGGACGATAGGATCGCCAATGCTAGTGGCACATCCGCCTAATGAAGAGAGCGAGAATTGGGTAACAAGACTGGCGTCCGTTTTGTCGTAAATGGCTACTTCAGTGGAGTTGATCATTTGGATGTAATAGTCAAGGCCCACATCCCCGACGGTATCCGGCGGGTTAAGAAACGTATAGCCCTGCCCGTCGAGATTGAAGATAGGCGTCGTAAAACCGTTGGGAGCAGCGGGGGCCGCTACGGCCTGTACAGCTACCAGCGGATCAAGACTCCCGATAATCTCCGGGCCGTTGTAGATGTTACCAGTAGCGTTTAGACGGGGATTGATTTCACGATCTAGTTTGATCTCAGGTAATTGATACGGTGGCAAGTCACGTACTGCTGGACTGAGTGTGGGGTAGACCGCATCGCTAACTTCTACAGCAGACGTAACGAAATGATTATTCGTAGCGGTTACATTGACGCGTGCATCTAAGATGGTGATCACCCCGAAGAAGAGCAAGCCAGCGAAGAGCCAAGTTCTCCGAGTTGTTTTCATATAACACCTTTTTAAAATTTTTTTGGCTCTTCCGTTTTTGACAGAAAAAAATACCGAAATTTTGAAGGCGTGGGGATATACACCCCCACGCCTTCAAAATTTCGAGTTTCCATCCCGTTAATTCCGGTAGAACCATTTTTTGTAACAGTTCATGTTTAGAGAGTAGATTTCCTGAGAAAGAATGGGTGTAGGATGTGTGTTCCCATCCATTCTTTTTTTCAGAAGACGCTCAACGCTGACTGAAGTATTACAAATTTTTGTGGGGCGAATAGCCTTATCCATAAGGGATAATAATCTTCGGACAAAGGCTAAAAAAAATCGGGGCACGGATGTCCGTGCCCCGATTGGGTTGGTGGTTGAGCCTACTTGTAAAGCAGAGGTAGGTAGAGATAGTAACCTTCGGGAGCGGTTGCCGTTGTGGTGAGGGTGGCACTCGCAGTTGCCGAAGCATCGCCTTGGGAAGTCGCGGTGATGATAGCCTCATCACTGTCACCTTCCGCAGCATCGCTTGGGACGGTGACGTCAACGGTGATACTCGCGCTTTCGCCAGCATTGAGGGTGACACTCGTTTCGGAGAGAGTGGCTCCCCAAACATCCGCGGCACTCAGATCGAAGGTGTCGGGGCCATTGCCGGTGTTGGTGATGGTGATCTGATAGCTCACGACTGTTCCGGGCATTCCTGATCCAGCCTGATCACTTGCCAGGGCCACACCGTACATCGCCTCAGCGGAGGTGGTAAGGAGGGTGGTATCGGCAGAGGTGCCATCTCCTTGTGAGGTCGCGGTGATGGTCGCTTCATCGCTATCGCCCACGAGGGCATCGGCGGGAATATCCACATCCACGCTGAAGGTGGTGGTTTCACCAGCCGCCAGAGTGACGCTTGCATCGGAAAGGGTGGTTGTCCAGAGGGCGTCCGCGGTCAGGTCGAAAGTATCGGTGATGTCACCCGTGTTGGTAATTGTCACAACATAGCTGACAGTAGTCCCAGGTTGTCCAGATGCGGCATCATTGCCAGACAGGACTACGCCAAAGGTGTGTTCCTGAACGGTAAGGGTGACGGGCACAGTAACCAACGGGTTGATAATGTCGTTGCTGGTAACGCACAGGTTGCCTGTATAGGTGCCAGCGGTCAATCCCGTTGAGTCGAAGGTGACATCTACACTGCTAGTATTGCCGCTGACGGTGGTTCCACTGGTGGGGGAAACATCAAGCCAGGGGATGTCGCTCGGAGCATCACATGCAGGAGGTGGAGGGGGCATTAAGGACAGATCGTCGTAATATGCGGAGGTTGCGTTGTTTGCAAAAAGATCCACAGCGCCGATTGCCGCAATGCCGCCACCACTGACATGTCCGGTCCATGTATCGGTGAAGAGCGGTTGGTTGTTGTAGTAGAAGGTTTGGGTATCCGCGTCGAGGTCAATTTCAACACGAATTTCAACCCATTGATCGTAGACAATGGGGAGAGAATTGGTGCCGGTACAGGAGGTGCCGGTAGCATCGTAGAGTACATTGGCGGCACTGTCGAAACAGACTTGTGTGGACCAGTTATTGGTTGTGCCTACATCATCGTACTGATTCAGAAGGATGAAATAGGTTTGCCCTGACATACTGCTAGGGAGGTATTGCCAAGCTGTGTAAACCCATTGCCCGGAGGTGCTTCCGCTGTATTCATGAACCAGGTCAGAAGCGCCCAGGATATCCACAGAGTTGGGGGCGCTCAAAGCTTGTGCTGCGGTTGTACTGGCCGAGGCCGCGGCGCTGTTGCCCCAACCTTTCCAGCCACCTACTCCATGCAGGTTCTGACCAGTCGCATAGCTGTCGAAGTTGTCGCTCCAGATTTCAGCAGGAGCAGCACCTTGATCTTCAAAGATACTCCAATCCAAGTCTTCGTCACCGGTATTGCTGATATCTAGCGACTGGGTAACCGTTGTATCGTTGTACTGTGTGCTACTGAGACTGGTGGGCGAAACCTCGATGGTCGGAGGCAGAGTAATTACGTTCACCGTTGCAGTATCTGTCGCCGCGGCGTATTCCGGCTGAACGGGAGCGATCAGGATGGCGAAGTTGTCGGCCAGGGAGGGGGTATTGTAGGAATACTGGAGCGCGCTGCTCGCATTCTCGTTGATCCCAACGGTGGCCGACGCTCCAAAATCGTAGGTGGGATTTTGGAAATCCACATCCAGGTAGTTGAACAGAATTTCGTCAGTGCCTTCAAATAGGATCAATTCGAAAGTGGTGTGGCCAGGGGTATTGCTATAGTGAGGCCGGTCGTACCATTCAATGATGAATTGCCGGTTCGGCGCGGTCCCTTGGGTTTCGTAGTACACATTCCCTGTGTCAGCATCAACATCATCCCAGAAGGGGAACATGGCCAGGGGGTGGGCTGAGTTCGGCAGGGTTGCATTGGTTACGGCGACATCCCCGGTGGTGGCGTTGAAGAGAATCCCACCATTGTTGCCTACCCGAACCAGATTGGAGGTCACCCCATAGAAGGTGAACGGGAAGGGCATAGTGACATTGGCTTCGCTGTCATCGGTCAAGTTGAGGGCGGTACCGGTACCGCTAATTTCAACCCAGTTGAATGGCACCGTATCATCGTAGGCATAGCCGCCAGGATTGTAGGCTTCCCAGGTGGCGGTGTTGACCGTAGTTGCGATGATATTCTCTGTGGTGGTGTAGTAAGCCGAGGCTCCAGGGGTTAATGCATAGGAGAGGTTGGTGAAGAGTGCGCCCAGTTCGCTATCCATCAAATCGTGCTGGTGCAGGGTCATATCCCCAGTGTTGGTGACGGTATAGCAGTAGGTAACATCCGTGCCAAAGCTTACGGTAATGACATCGGTTACAGCGCATCCCAGTGGATCGGTGCCAACTGTTTTCGCCATTTCGATATTGGCAACGGGTGTGTCCACAGTGGTGAAGTTGAACGTGGCAGACCAACTTCCATCCCCGCAGACATTTGTCTTGCGAACATGCCAGTAGTAAGTTGTGGATGTGTCAAGGGTGACGCCAACAACTTTGGATGTGCTTTGAAGACCTGTGGCGCTATACACAATGTTGGTGAAGCCTGCGTCGGTTGCAACCTCAAGTTCGTAGGTACCACCTTCGGGTACAGAGCCCCAGGTTAAGGTAGGATCGATAGGCTGCGCAACAGCTCCGTTGGGCGGGGACACCAGGTTGGGGGCACCACTAATCGGGTCAAAAAGACTCAATTCGACCGAAACGGTATGCGTGCTGGTAGGGGCATCGCCTGTTACCTCGATGGTATACACGCCGCCCGTAGCCGCACCCGTGTTTGTGACAGTCATGGCACTGGTGCCAGGAGGAATAACAGTAGAATCGGAGAAGAGGACGGTAGTCCCTGCGGGTTGACCAACTGTTGAAAGATCAACCGGATCGTTGTAGCCTTGGACCTGCCCAATATCTACGTTAAAGTAAGCTTCATTGGGTTTGCAGACTTCTTGGCTATCTGGCGTGACATTCAACGTGAAGTCCGGGGTGCCGCATTGATCAAACTTGAAGGCACCCACACGGAGTTGCCAGCCAGCCGTGCTGGTGGTGGGATAGTACTCATTAACTGCCCAGAAGGTGCAGTCGTCCACAGGATCAATCGTCAAGGACGAATAATCTCCCCAACGGTTTCCGGTAGATAGCTGGGAACCTGAACCGTTCACAATGGAGCCTTCACCCTGGGGCATAGTGCCTAACGGGTCACTGGCGAGACGCCCGGTGTACCAGATACTGGGGAAGGTGCTTGTCCCATCCGAGGCGCTGTAGGCCATGGCGATATTTCCAGAGCTATCCATCGCTACGCTGGCCATCCAACGATGGATGCCATCGCTCACGCCAGGGGCATAGGTTCCTTCCTGGTAGATGACGGGAGAACCACCGGGGTCGCGAATTTCCCACCAGCGGTTCCCGGCGATGCCCGGTGCGGCTTCGACGGATTGGTTCGTAACCAGCGATTCATGATCGCCAAAGTTACGATAAGCCAGCCGCCAGATGGGGCGTTGCCGGTAGGAGAGGATGTCCAACCGTGTACTCGTGCCAGGCTGAGGAATACAACTGCGTCCTGAACACAAGCTGAATTGTGTATCAAAATTGGTAATGGGCAGTGTATTGACCAGCGCAAAAGTTGAATTTGCAGGGGTGCCGAAGTCAGGGTGGAACTTCCAAAGCGTTAGCGCATCTTGAGGGGCACCATATGCCGCACCATCATCCATCGAACCCATGTAGTATTCGTCATTGGTTGGCGGCAGGGTATTGCCATCGAGGTCCGCAGGAAGCAAGCCATCACCTACGTTATAACCACCCCCTACTGGAGCGGCTAGGAAGGAGAGAATCACGGGGTTAGGATTTCCGTTGATTACATCAGAAATTTGCATGGCATAGGCTCCAACACCAACGAATGTTGTGCCTCCAGCAAATTCACGGGTGCTGATGTAATAAGCGTTGGACCAAATCCCATACTTGGGATAGTCCGGGAAGTTCGTGCCTGTGGAGACGGCGTAGCGGTAGTAAGTGCCAGTAGGATCACCTGAGGTGGAAATTGCCACACAGTTGAAGTATGTAGGGCCAGAGGAAGTGAATTGGGAGAGCAGCCATCGATCATGGAATTGATCGTAGAGGACAACAGGATCACCCGAATTGTCGGTCTCGCAATCGCCGCCAAAGCCGCTCCATAAAGTGTTATTTGTTACTGGACCGTAAAGCACACTCCCAGTTTTGTTGTAGACCGCGAAGTGAACGTTGCTCATCACAACGATGTGATTGGGGCCGACATCTCCATTGGGGTCGGGGGGAGTGAAGCCAGCAATGTTAGGAACCGCATCAAAACTGACAATGGGGGTCGGAATGACATTCGGTCCTACGGTGGATTGTACAATTGGGTCCACATCTTGCGGGCCTAAGGGACCTTCCAAACCGGTCGGAAGATCATCAAAAATTTCAAGGGTGGAATGGAAATCGAGCGGCGCAGATGGCATATCCTTTAGGGGAGAAGACACATCAAAGTGCACTACTTCCATTGTGCCGCGGTAAATGGCACTATTAGGGTCCTCTTGTTTGGCGGTGGCTGTTTGACCGGGGGTAAAGCCGATTGCAATCAAGCCTGCCAGTAACAAGATCGCCGTTACGAGCATTGAACGGTAAGTAAATTTCATCGAAGTCTCCTTATGTTGAAATTTGAGGGGGGATGAGTTGCGTTTGTAACTAATCCTATACGGCCAGTAGGATTAAAGTCATATTAGAAATTATAGATGAAATTGGAGGAGCGTCAAGAATAAATTTTTTCGATCCGGTAATGGCAAAACAGGAACACGTTTGTTTGCAGGGCTTTTCAGCGAGGTGTTCGGGTAGAAGAGAAGGGGATTGCAAGCTAAAATGGGGCGCTCCCGAACTTTAAGGAAGAGCTGAGAAGTCAAACTATCTCGGCGCGTGGAACCTCTTGAACCGGGTACAATCTTTCTTTTCAGGGCGTTATTTGTAGATGTCCATATTATTTTATGAGATAGGAGTTTCGTACATGCTGTTTTCAACCATTCCTGAAGACCCTTCCCGATTTATCCCCCTTAGTTTAGTGCTTGTGCTCGCCTTTTTTGTCCCGATCATTCTTTCTCGTTTCCGCGGGTTGCCGGTGGTTGTCGGTGAGATTATCGCGGGGGTGATCTTTGGCCCATCTTTGCTTGGCCTGATCAGCGATGGCCCGATCCTGACTTTTATGTCCGATATCGGCCTCGCGTTTTTGATGTTTTTAGCGGGGCTGGAGATAGATTTCAATGTCATCTTTCCGAAAAAGCTACAGGGCAAGCGTACCCCCATGCCAGGGCAAGAGACCTCGACTCCGCCAGTGCAGGTGGTTCCGCTCTCACTCGGAATTTACTTGGGGACATTGCTTCTGGCTCTGCCGGGTGCATGGCTTCTGAAGACCTGGGGGATGACAGGAGACATTTGGATGTTGATTTTTGTCCTCAGTGCGACTTCACTAGGCGTTCTTTTGCCAGTGCTCAAGGAGCGGGACTTGATGCGCCATACCTATGGACGAGTCATCTTCATCACCGCAATGTTAGCGGATTTCATCACGGTTTTGGCTTTAACTTTTTATTTGATCACCCTCGATCATGGTTTCAGTCCACGCGTGTTTTCCATTGGTTTGCTGTTTATTGCCTTTCTCTTGATTTATCAATTTGGCCCGGGCTTTGTGCGGACACCTTCCGTTCAGCGGTTTTTTGAAGAACTTTCCCGCGCAACCGTACAAATTAAAGTGCGGGGGGCCATCGCCATCTTGATATTGTTCGTCGTGATGGCAGAGTTTGTCGGGGCGGAGTTGATTTTGGGGGCGTTTTTGGCTGGCATGATCATTTCTCTGCTCAAAGGGCCGGAAGATGAAGGGCTGGTGCATAAACTGGAAGCGTTCGGGTTTGGCTTTTTCATCCCAGTCTTTTTTATCCTGGTAGGGGTAGATTTGGATGTACGTGCTTTGTTGGATGCGCCTGAAAGTTTGCTGTTCCTGCCCGTTTTGTTGGCGATATCTTTATCCGTCAAAATCCTGCCGATGCTGATAGCGAAAAAGTACTTTTCGTGGCGGGAAATTCTCGGGGGTGGGATTTTGCTCAATACCCATCTTTCGCTAGAAGTGGCAGTTGCGGTCATTGGATTGCGTTTGGGGCTGTTTGACCCCGCAACGAACACCACTATCATTTTGTTTGCCATCCTCAGCGTGATTCTGATGCCGCTGTTATTCGGAAGTATTTTGCCGCATGTGCCGCACAAGGTTACTCGCTTCACCCTCATCGCAGGGGCCAGCGACTTGGGTTTGCTGGTTGCCGAACAGTTGCGTGCACATGGGGATCAGGTCAGGTTTGTGGATGAAGACTCTATACGTTTACAAAAAGCAGTCGCGAAGGGGTTTGAGGGGGTGAACGGGAATTTCCTCACCCGAGCAGAACTTGACCCTTCCCAAGTTGTTTCCGCACTCGTTTTGGGAGGGGACGACCAACAAAATCTGGATGTCGCGTGCAGAGTGCAAGCCCTCGGCGTGACCAACATCATCGCCCTGGTTCGTACACCCGATATGCTCCCAGAATTTCAGCGGGTTGGCATTAAACCCTTTACCCCCGCCGTCCAGCACGCGATGATGCTCTCGATGATGACCCGGAATGCCGATGTGCTTTCGATGCTGACCTCTACCCAAGACCAGCGCGATAGTTGGGAAGTTATTTTGAATAACCCGGCGGTGGTGGGAACCCAACTGCGCGATTTGCACCTCCCCGGGGATTTGCTGATCCTCTCGATTCACCGGGACGGCGAATTTCTGATCCCGCGCGGCGGCACACATTTGGAACTTCATGATCGTCTGTCTTTGGTTGGGGATGTGGAGGCGTTGAAGGAGATGCGCGCGTTGCTCGAAGGGTAAAACCCACACCCCCACCCCCTCATAAAATCAACTATAATCCATTGCGCTCCACAGAGCGCAATTTTTTTATTCCCCCGGAATAACTCCATGCCCCATACCAAAGCCTGCTTCGTAGATGAATCTCCCCCCTTGCTCGCCCGCGAACATCCCAACCAGTGGATGACCTGCCGCACGGCCTGTGACGAACACCGCTCCCTCGCCCTCCTCCCCGACGGGGAAAATCTCTTCGCCTTCCTCGCCCGCCGGGCAGATAAAACCTTCCCCTTTGAAGGCAGTGGGTTCAACTACCTGATCAACCCGGTCACCCTCAAAGGCATTCGTTCCTGGTGCGACTTCCATTTTGAAACCCCCGTCATCTACGAAGAAATCTTTCCCTCCACCACGTACTTTGACTTTTTCGTCCAACACATTGAAGAGATCCAACCTTTTTTTTACCTCTTCTGCCAGACCTACGAAAAGCTCCAGGAATCGGGTAGCTTTTTCAACACCATCCTTGCCATCCGCAAAGAAAATCCCACTACCGAAAAATACCTGAACGACCTCATCAACATGTGGACCCTTCAGGAATCCCTCCACAACGAGCTTAAAGCGCGCCGCCTCTCCTGGCTCGAATCCCCCGACCAGGCTCATGAACTCTTCTTTACCGTGTACGAACGTCTCAACGAAGAAACCGTTCTTGCGAACGTTGTTAACGACATGCTGGAACGTCTCCTTGAGCTTGGAAAAGTCCGTTTTGCCCACCTCTAACCATGAACCTTTACCCCCTCGCCAACACTGATCTTAAAGTCTCCCGCCTTGCCTATGGGTGCATGAAACTTGGCGGGAACTGGACCCCCGCTCCCGCCGCCGATGAAGAAAAACATCACGCCGCCCACCTCATCGAAACCGCCCTCGAACAAGGCATCAACTTCTTTGACCACGCCGATATTTATACCCGGGGCAAATCTGAATCCGTCTTTGGCGAAATCCTCACCGCCTCCCCAGGCCTCCGGGAAACGATCATCCTCCAATCCAAATGTGGCATCCGCTTCCCCGATGACCCCACCCCCGGCGTCCCCGCCCGCTACGACTTCAGCTACGCCCACATCCTCCTCTCCGTAGATAACATCCTCGCCCGCCTTCAAACCGAATACCTCGACATCCTCCTCCTCCACCGCCCCGACCCGCTCATGGAACCCGAAGAAGTCGCCCACGCCTTCGACGAACTCCACGCCTCCGGCAAAGTCCGCCACTTCGGCGTCAGCAACCACACCGCCGGACAAATCGCCCTCCTCCAAAAATATCTCAATCAACCCCTCGTCGCGAATCAGGTCGAACTCAACCTCCTCCACTCCGGCCTGATCTCCGAAGGCATCCTCGCCAACCAACGTGACGTCCCTCACACCGCCGCGATGGGCACCCTCGATTACTGCCGCTTGCACGGAATCATGATCCAGGCGTGGGCACCCGTCGCGGGCGGAAGCCTGATCGATCCCCGCCCGGACGCCGACACTGACGTACAGCGTGACCCCGCGGCCCAACGTGCCGCCGCCCTCATTGCCCGCCTCGCTGCCGAAAAAAGTACCACGCGAGAGGCTATTGCCCTCGCATGGCTCCTTCGTCACCCCGCGGGCATCCAGCCCATCATCGGCACGACTAACCGAGACCGTCTCATTGCCAGTTGTGCTGCCGACACTGTCGCACTCAGCCGCGAAGAGTGGTATGCCCTTCTCGTCGCCGCCCGCGGGAAACCGGTGCCTTAATTCAGGATATGTGTCTTACAAAAAAAGGATGGCGAGAAACGCCATCCTTTTTTTTCGGCAATTAACCTGCTACGTAATCTTCCATCTGCACATCAATCCTTCCCTGATAAACCCCCACCTGCGGAACGTAGAAAAACATCCGCGAGTTATCCTTCCCAAACCACGTTCGGATCATTGCCTCATCCCACAGTTCTGCCGTTTGCCGGAGCGCTTCCGGCCCAAAGGGAAGGCTGATCCGTTCTTCGTTGAGAATGTAAGTGACAATTGTCCAGGCTGGGTCGAGCCGTTCGATGGGAATATTGAAACGGGGTTTTTCGTGCAAGTACGTTCCCGGGATTTGGCGAAAATCTATGGGGGTGATGAAAATGCCGGAGTTGGGGTAGGGTTTTTGAAGCACGGGTTCCGCGATCATGGCATACAAATTCTTATAAAAACCAGGGATGTGCATCTCTAATTGCTTCCATCGTTCGCTTTCAGGGAAGTCGCTCAATGGACGAATCCCCTGCGTCAGAAAAGATTCCAGTGCGCCTTCATCGGGGTTGAAAAGATAGTGATAGAGGTGGGTTGTGGAACAAACTTGGCTGGGCATTAATTTCTCCATAAATGATTATGTGCGCGTTGGCAACAGCTTTGCCCTGTCACTGGACCAGGGAGAAGGCGGGGCAAGGGTGATCGCCGCGATGGATAACAATACATCTTCGTAATTCACACGCCATCCAGCAAAATCTTTGTAGGCCTGATCCCGATCGGTTTTGAGAGGCAAGCCTTGTGCTTCTAATTGGGCACACGCGGCATCAAACTCTTCGCGAGAAATTTGGATGGCCGCGCCGTATACGGGCACAGGCTCGTAGGAAAACCCGAAGAAATCGGCGATGCTGCGGAGGGCGAGGTATCCCGCGCGGATACATAACGCCGCACGGGGTTCGCGGGGCACGTCCAATGTTGAAAGGAGTAGCGCGGCGGAGTCCAGCACCGCGGCGGATGCAGTGACCCAGGAGCGGTGCGGTTTGGGAGAACGGAAAAAGTTCAGCGGGCCGAAGGTGGTTTGGGCTTCCTCAATTTCCGCGAACCAGATTTCCCATTGTGTGTAAACTTCTTCGAGATAGGCAATGCCTTTGAGCCGGTGCATTCGGGCGATGATTTCCACTGCGATTGGCGGGGAACCTGCGTAAACTTCAAGGCGAGCGACCAGATTTTCCCGGCGGGAGAAGGCGGCGTACATGGTGGGAAGGTAGGCGATGAGCAGGGCGATCAGGATTAGGCCGATGATCGCTTCGAGGAAGGCAAGCAGGGTTTGTCCGAAGGTGGTTACGGGGGCAAACCCCAACGTGAGAAGCGATGACCCGCTTAACACAAACGCCTCGTACATTGGGCGCACACCGAGTGCCCAAAACATCCCCATAAATCCGATGGTGACAAGCGTCAGCCAAACGACGGGAATGATGAGCAAGGTGACGGGCGTGTACATGGCGAGAATACCTTCTCGTTCTTCATCGGTTTTAGCCCATTTAATTCGTAATTCGAAGAATTGCCAGATTTTGTGAAAAATCACCCGCGTAAGCCATACGTTATCCCCGCGTGGGAGAACGAAGGAGCGAATGGCGGCATTAAGGGTGTAAAAAACAAGCCATGTGCCAAAACCGAAAACGAGGACGTTAAGGAGGGTATTCATAGGCTATTTCACGGCGACAAACATTCCACTGTTCTTTTGTACGTGAATACTTCCGTCGCGGGTAAGGCGGCCTTCGATGTCAGCGCGGAGGGTGGCAAGTTTTTGAGGGGTAACTTTGGTGTCGCGCATGGCGGACATGGAGAGGATGTAGGCTACGAGGGGGTCACTGTCTGTGATGGCGAGGCTGTCTGGGTATTGACGCATTTCTACGGAACTGAAGAAGGGGGCGATTTGGGCCTCGCCATTTTCGAGGGTGAAAGCGTTGTTGGTGTGGCCCAGTGCCCAACTGGGGTCGAACTCGCGCATGATTTCAAAAATCTCCCGGATGTGATGCGCGCCCAGGGTGACGGCAAAAAAGCATCCGCCTGGTTTGAGGACGCGGGCGATTTCGGCGAGGGCGCGCGGGCGGTCGGGGACGTGATAGAGCATGTAGTGGGCCATGACAAAATCGAAAGACGCGTCGGGATAGGGAATCGCCTGGGCATCTACCTGCTCGAAGGTAAAGTTCGGATGACCGGCCAGGGCCTGTTGGGCAGCGGTGACCATGCCAGGCGAGAAATCAGTGAGCGTGACCCGCCATCCCGCGGAAATCCGGGTTAGGCTATCCTGCCATAGGGTTGCAGGCCCGCATCCCAGTTCGAGCAAGGAGCAGTTTTCGGGCATGGCAAATTGATCGAACATCCACCTATGAATCCCATAGGGATTGGTACTGAAGAGATCGTGCAGGCGGATGCGGGCATTCAAGTTGGAGGCATCTTTATATTGTTGGGTGAGGAGGTATTGAGTGTCTTGCAGGTTCATAGGATTGAGATTGAAAAACCGAGTTTTTTCCTGAAGGCGTTTCTTGCACGTAAATGTGCATTAAAAGCAGGGATGTCCTGCTTGGAAAGTAAAAACTCGGTTTTTCTTCCAGGTATGGGACTTGGTTTAATAAAAAAGATGGGCGGGAAACGTACCCGCCCATCTTTTCTGGTGTTTTGGGGCTAGATTTGAAAGCCACTGCGAGCTTTGACAATTTTGTAGTTGAAACCCTCAACATAATCCAGCAATTCCTGGGTCAGGCTTTGCCAGTCGTCCGAGGTCAGCACGTGCTCCAGGTCAGGCAAGGTGTTCATTAGGGCCGTGGCCATAATCTGGGGTTGATTGCCGTAATAGGTGTACCATGCGTCATTGGGCTGGAGGCCTAGTTTGGACATGCGGGGTATCCATTCACGAACGACAAATTCAAAATATTCTTGCTCACGCCCGGGAAGAATATCCCAGGTCATTAAGAGTTTGACTGTCATGAGCCCTCCTTTTGGTGATAATCCAGAACGACCACCCGCGTTTCTTCAGGAATAGAACCGGGGGTGACTTTGAGTGAGGGGAGTGGTTCAATGTCACTCAATCCCATCTCTTGCAGGAATTTGTTAAGGGGAGACAGGTTCAGATGGTCGTCTGGGGTTTTATAATGCATGGGAATGACAATGCCCGGTTCGAGCAGGCTGATGACTTCCGCCGCTTTGGCCGGAGTCAATCCACCTCCACCCCCGACAGGCACCAGCGCCACGTTCACCGTGCCGAGCGCCTCGACTTCTGCCTGTGTCAGTTCTCGTTTGAGATCGCCCAAATGGGCCACGGTGACCCCATCGTAATCAAAAACATATAAGGTGTTTTTTCCGTTGCCATCCTGTTTTTTACTGGAAGTTTGTACGGCTGTGATAAACACGCCGCCGATTTCAAATTCGCCTGCCCCGGTCAGGACATGTGTTTGCCCCTTCACGCCGGAGAGAAAGTTGTGGCCCGGTGCGTCATGGCTGATGGTCACGATGTCCGCGCGTAATTTCAAAGGTTCATACCCAATTGCACTGTCGTCAAAAGGATCTGTAACAACCGTTGCCATGCCCCGCTCCGTTAATCGAAAACAAGATAAACCAAACCAGCTAATTTGCATAACACTCCTTGCGTTTTTCGCCCAATTCAGGGAAAGGTACGCGGTTTTGAAAAGTCAAAGATTGCCTGGATTATATCATCAATGCCCTTGAGATTCCCGGATGCAGACGGCACGCGGGGAAATGAATATAGAGATCATATATAATGCACCCTTATGGCATTTGCACCTCATTCCTCTGCAACCCCAGGGGCGAAGGTGAATTTTCCCGAGACCGGGAAGGGCACCTTTGGGCTGCCGCCCGGCCCTTCTCGCCAATATCGCCTCGCTCAAGCGGATGATTACTACGGCCTCCCGCGGGCGCGGTTTCCCTGGCAGCCGCCTGTCACGTTCAACGTCCGTGCCCGCGCCTCCCACGTGGCTATCCCTGGCACCTGGGGCTTTGGCCTGTGGAACGATCCGATGAGCCTGTCTCTGGGCTTTGGCAGCGCTCGCAAATTCCCCGCTCTGCCAAACGCGGTCTGGTACTTCTTCGCCTCTTCGGAAAACGCCCTCTCCCTCCGGGATGATCTGCCTTCCCACGGCGCACTGGCCGCGACCTTTTGCGCCCCGAACCTCCCCGCGTGGTTGCTCGCCTCCGGCGGGTTAGCCCTCCCCTTACTTTTCTTCCGCCCCCTCGCACGCGTGCTCCGCCGCCTCACCGCAAAGGTAGTGCAACAAGACGCGGTCGCGTTGCCCCTCGACCCAACCAAATGGCATACTTACGCCTTTACCTGGATGCGGGAGCGGGTAACGTTCGAGGTGGATGGTGCTCAGGTGCTGGACACCTCCATCTCCCCTCGCGGGCCGTTGGGGTTGGTGATCTGGGTGGATAATCAGTTCGCCGCGTGGCAACCCGATGGGGCGTTGCAATGGGGGGTGTTGGAGGGGAAAACAGCTTACGAAATACAAATTGAGGACTTAAACATCACATGATTAAACGCATTTGCCTCACCCCCCGCGTCCACGGCGTGGGCGGCATGGTCTCTTTCCTCCATAAACTCACCGCGGGCTTGGAAGCCCGCGGCATTCAAACAACTGGCGAAATACGGAATACAGAGTTCGACGCTCTCCTCGTCATCGGCGGGACACGCGATCTTGTGGGAATCTGGCAAGCCAAACGGCGCGGCATCCCCATCATCCAACGCCTGGACGGGATGAACTGGCTCCATCGCAAACTAAAAACTGGTCTGAAGCACTGGTTCCGCGCGGAGTATGGCAACTGGCTGCTCAACCTGATCCGCACCCGGCTAGCAACAGGCATCGTTTATCAAAGCGAATTCTCTAAAACCTGGTGGGAGCGCGTCTATGGCCCAACTCCCGTCCCCAGTACCATCATCCACAATGGGGTTGACCTCACCCAATACACCCCCGATGGCCCTCACACTCGTCCCCCTGACTGCTATCGCGTACTCCTTGTTGAAGGCAGCCTACAAGGTGGTTACGAAATGGGCCTCGAAACTGCAGTCCAATTAACTCAATTACTCATTAGGCATGACAAATTGGCAATCGAATTGATGGTCGTCGGCAAAATCTCCCCCACTCTCGCCGCCGCCTGGGATGCCAAAGCTGGCTTTCCCATCACTTGGGGCGGCCTGGTTCCTCGCGAAAAAATCCCCGAATTGGACCGCTCTGCCCATCTGCTTTATTCCGCTGACCTAAACGCCGCGTGTCCCAATTCGGTCATTGAAGCGTTGGCTTGTGGGTTGCCTGTGCTTGCGTTTGATACGGGGGCATTGCTCGAACTGGTTCCATCCCGCGCGGGGCGGGTGGTTCCGTATGGGGGCGATCCCTGGCAGTTGAAACCACCGGATGTTTCGGCGTTAGCGGATGGGGCACGGGAAATCTTAGGGACAGGGAACGCCATGCGAAAAGTCGCCCGTACTCATGCAGAGGCGGCTTTCGGCTTGGATACGATGGTCCAAAAATATCTGGCGGTTTTCCAAGTCTAGTGTATAAACCAATACGCCACGCTCACGGCAAGGGTCAAAGTTCCAACCAGACCCCACGTTCCCACCTTTTCGATCAGGCGGGCGAGCAAACCTAACCCGACCATTCCGCCAAAGGCATATCCGGCGAATTTTGCGCCCTCCACAACACTCTGCCCCATTCCATCCGCCCAAAATCGAAGTATCTCCGCCCCGAACAGCCAGACCAACCCTATCAACCCCAATGGAATCAGAACCAACCAACCCCACTGCCCAAACGCATTAATTAACACCATCAACACCAAAATTCCCGTGGATACTGCTATCCCGCCGACAAGCCAGCGCATCCACTGATGCGTGGTCGGATTATTTGAGGTAAGTCCCACCCAAAAAAAGAAGGCCATGCCCAGTATCAATGCAAAAAATGCTGCTACATCCAACCGGGCTAGTAACCGTGTCCACCGCACGTTCCAGTCAGTTTTATTCGCCGGGTATAATATAGTTATCTCTTGCATGGTTTTGCTCCTTTTTCTATCGTTCTCAATTCGATATTCTCAGTATAGCCTTGCATCTCCTCCCTCTCCGCTTCCAACCCGCCCCAAACCTGCCGAAAACCTGCCTTTCTGAAAAGTGGCGAGCGGCATATAACCAATAACAAATGATCACCCGCCCCGCCGTCCATCAGGCCCTCAAAGCCTGGCACAACACCCGCCGCCTGGGAGAACTGCCCCTCGCCCAAATTCCCCTCATCGAAGCGCACCGGCAGGAACACGGCTACCAACCGACCCCCACCGGGCGCGGCCTTGCGTTGCGGGAAATCATCCAACGCGCCCTCGACACCCTCAAACCCGATGGCGACCCCGACCCGCTCGAAAAACGTTGGCGTCCCTATCTCCTCCTCACCGAACGCTACCTCAACGGACGCAGCCCCGATTACTTGATCGAAATCCTCGGCATTGCTCGCAGCACCTTTGACCACACCCAAACCGACGCCCTCGAATCTCTCTCCGACCTCCTCCGTCAATGGGCACACGCCCCCACCCCCTCTCCTTCTCCCCTTTTCTCCTTATCTCCCCTTCCCCTCCCCCCCACCCCCTTCCTCGCCCCGCCCCGTCCCTCCTACGCCCTCATCGGACGTGACCCTTTCTTCCAACAATTCAAAACTTCCCTCCTCAACGGCGGCCACACCCTCGCGTTATACGGTCTGCCCGGCGTGGGCAAAACCGCCCTCACCGTCGCCCTCACCCACGACTCGGACTTGCGCTCCCGCTACCCGGACGGTGTCCTGTGGGCTGGCCTGGGCAACCACCCCAACCTCCTCGCCCTTCTTGGCATTTGGGGCACCGCCCTCGGCCTCACCGCCGACGAACTGAGCAAACTCCCCAACCTCGACACCCGCGCCCGTGCCATCCACGCCGCGATTGGTCTCCGCCAAATGCTCCTCGTCATTGATGATGCCTGGGCCAGCGCCGACGCTCTCACCTTCAACCTCGGCGGCCCGCACTGTGCTACCGTTCTCACCACCCGCCTCCCCAAAGTTGCCCTCGACTTTGCCGGAGACCACACCCACCTCCTCCCTGAACTCTCCGACGAAGACGGCCTCGCCCTCCTCGCCGAATTCGCCCCGCACATCCTCCCCGCCGAACCCGACGCGGCCCGTGCCCTCGTCCACGCCGCGGGCGGTCTGCCCCTCGCCATCACGTTGATGGGCCGCCACTTGCGCCAGGAAACGCACACCGGCCCGCCCCGCCGTCTCCGCACCGCCCTCGAACGCCTGCAAACCACCGAAACCCGTCTCCGCCTCACCCAACCCGCCTCCCCCCTCGATCACCAGCCCAGCCTTTCCGCGGAAGTCCCTCTCTCGCTCCTGACTGTCATCGCCATCAGCACCGAGACCCTCCCCGAAGAAACCCGCCGCGCCTTCAATGCCCTCTCGATCTTCCCCCCTAAACCCAACACCTTCAGCGAAGAAGCGGCCCTCACCGTGTGTTCCGCTGTGACCCCCGCGCCCCTCATTGCCCTGGATAGTCTCGTGGATGGTGGCCTTGTCGAATACCTCCCCTCTGACCGTTACACCCTTCACCCCATCCTCGCCGAATTTGCCCACCTGGAACTTGCAGAAACCCTCACCCTCGCGGCCACCGTCGCCGAACATTTCACCCACTTTTTCCTCCGCACCCTCCCCGACGACCTCGAACCCGACGCGGAAAACCTCCTCGCGGCCCTCACGCTCGCCGACACCCTTCCTCTCCCCGATGACTTGATCCGGGGCGCGAACGCCTTCTGTCCCTATCTGGAAACCCGCGGCCTCTACACCCTCGCCGAACATCACCTGACCCGCGCGGAGGCCGTTGCCCGCCAATCGCCTGACTCCGAACCTCTGCTCGCGACCCTGAACAATCTTGGGCGCATCGCCCAACGTCAGGGTAATTATCCCCGCGCGGAAGCGTGTTACCGCGAGGCGTTGGCACTTACGGACGGGGGTGTGGTGTCCTCTCTGCGAAGTGCGATTCTGCAAGGGTTGGGGCTAGTCGCCCTCAGCCGCGGGGAGTTTGCTCAGGCGGGGGAGTACTTAAATGAAAGCCTCGTGGTTGCCCGCGCGGAGGGGAATGCTACGGTGGTGAGCGCGGTACTTTCTAATTTAGGCGCGTTACATTTCAATCGCGGGGAATATGATCGGGCGGGAGAATTATTTCAAGAAGGTTTAGTGGAAGCACGCAAAGCTAGTTTGCAACAGCAAACGAACGCGTTGTTGACAAATTTGGGCGTTTTGTCCGCCCGGCGCGGGGATTTGGGGCAGGCGCAAGCGTTTTTTGAGGAAGCGCTGGAGTTGGCGCGCCAATTGGGGCAACGGAGCCACACGAGTTATTTGTTAACCAACCTGGGGACCCTCGCCAGCGAACGGGGGGAACAGGCAACGGCGGTGGCGTATTTTCAAGAAGGGTTGAAACTCGCCCGCGAAATGGGGCAACGCGACCGGGTTGGGCATCTGCTGGCGAACCTGGGCGCGCTGGCGACGAAAGAGAAAGATTACGCGCGGGCGGAGGAATACTTAACGGAAAGTCTCTCCCTTTCGCGGGAAATCGGGCATCGGCAGAATTTGATTTTGGCGCTGACGAATTTGAGCGGTTTGCGGATGTCACGGGAAACTTATTCTGAGGCCTTGCCATTTTTGGAAGAGGCGATGGCGCTGGCTCGTGAGATCGGGCAAGTGGGGTACATCAGTTCGATTGAGTTGGAGTTTGGACGTTTTTATCTGGGGCTGGCAAATTACGAGGACGCGGAAAAGGCTTATGAGGAAGGTTTAGCGCTCGCCCGGCAGTTGGGAACACTAGCGGGGGTCGGACGGGCGTTGTTTGGGTTGGCGCGTGTGGCTTTCGCCCGCGGGGAAAAAGGCCGGGCGGTGGAACTCGCACAGGAGAGCGTGGAGACCTATCAGAAGATTGGACATTATCGGGAAAACATTGTGCGCGTCTGGGTAAAAGAAGCTGGATTAGAGATGGGACAAGGGGTAGAAAACGTTTCGCCACCTCATCTTGTTGACGATTTCTAAGCATATATGGTATTATGCGGCGCGCTTGAATTCGGGCTGTTTACAGCCCGATTTGTTTCATAACCGTAACGACCAGACTGAGAAAAAAACTTCCCGAAAAAGGGGATAGCCATCCCATTTTTACCCTTTTTTCGGGCTGATCTTTCCCCTGAGAAGTTACCAAAAACCAATTGTTGGAGGACTCCTCCAATTAAGGAGAAAACGATCGCTTGGAGAGCCGAAAAGATTCAATAGATATTTCTGAAAGTTACCGCATCAATAACCAGATTCGCGTAAAAGAAGTGCGCTTGATTGGCGCCGCCAATGAAAACCTCGGTGTGGTTTCCATCGAAGAGGCTCGTCGGTTGGCCCAGGTTGCCGAACTCGATCTGGTTGAAGTTGCCCCGAACGCAAATCCCCCTGTTTGCCGTATTCTCGATTTCGGGAAATTCGTTTACGAACGCACGAAAAAAGAACGTGAGGCCCGGAAGTCTCAGACGAAGATCGAAATTAAAGAGATTCGTCTGCGCCCCAAAACCACCGGACACCACCGCAGTTTCAAAGTGCGCGATGCCCGTAAATGGTTAGAAGAAGGCAAAAAAGTCAAAGTTCGGATTCGTTTCCGAGGACGTGAAATTCATTACCCTGAAATTGCCCTCGAAGATCTGAAAGAAATTGCCGAAGAACTCTCGGATGTCTCCATGATCGAACATGCCCCTTCTATCGAAGGGCGGACGATGCTTATGGTGCTTGCACCTGACAAAGGCAAGAAAAAGTAACTTCGTTCTCCAATTCCAACAGTAGATAAGAAATAGCCGCGGATCTACTTGATCCGCGGACTTTTGTGTAAAAGGAGTGTTTGTCGTGACAAGAAAACAACGAACCGGAAAAATCAAACTGAAGTCCCATAAAGCCACCGTCAAGCGGTTTCGCGTGACCGGCTCGGGCAAACTGGTGCGAACCAAAATTGGCAAAGGCCACTTGCGCCGCAATACTGCCAAACGGAACAAGGCCCTCTTCTCCGAGATGCTCGAAGTGAAGGGAACCGGGATCATCAAACGTGTTCACCGCCTGGCCCCGTATTTGAAAAAATACAAAGCCAAACCCTAACCGTCGCACTAAACATCATTTCAACCTGGGGTCTGACGGCCCCACAGTTGCAGCCGTTGGGTGTTTATAACGAGATACGTAAAGTGTCTGACGCCCAGGGGTTTGCAGGAGGTAAATTATGGCTCGTGTAAAAACTGGTTTTACTCGCCACCGCCGGCACAAGAAAATATTGAAGCTTACCAAAGGCCAATTTGGCACCCGGTCAAAATTGATCCGCCGTGCCAATGAAGCGATGCTGAAAAGCCTCTGGTATTCCTACCGCGACCGCCGCACTCGCAAACGTGAACTGCGTGCGTTGTGGATCAGCCGCATCAACGCGGCCGCTCGGCGAAATGGCACCACTTACAGCCGCCTGATTAGCGCCCTCAAAAAAGCAGACATCAGCCTCAACCGCAAAATGTTAGCCGACCTTGCCGTGCGCGATCCAGAAGCCTTTACCGCTGTCGTCAACGCTGCGATTTAAACACACTCCCACGCACATTTCCAAACAGGGCCACCCGGCCCTGTTTTGTTTTAATATATAATACGTCCACCCTATCTTTGGATGAAAAAATGACAACTCTCCTCACCCACACCTTCCCTTCCGGTCAAACCCTCGAACTCGTCCAAAGCGATATCACTCAGGAGTACGTAGACGCCATCGTCAACGCTGCAAATGAATATTTGCGGCACGGCGGTGGCGTCGCCGCGGCCATTGCCCGGAAAGGGGGACACGTCGTGGACGAAGAAAGCCGCACGTGGGTAAAACAACACGGCCCGGTGCCGCACGACCGGCCCGCGTACACTTCCGGGGGCAACCTCCCTGCCCGATACATCATCCATGCCGTTGGCCCAGTGTGGGGGAGTGGAGACGAAGATCGCAAACTGCAAGCCGCCGTCCGCGGTTCCCTCCAACGCGCCGAAGAACTCCGCCTCACCTCCCTCGCCTTCCCCGCCATTTCCACCGGCATCTTCGGCTTCCCCAAAGACCGTGCTGCCCGCCTTATTTACCAAACCATTGAAGCATACTTCGCTGATAACCCGCACTCTGGTCTGAAACTCGTTCGTCTCACGCTTTTTGACACCCCCACCCTCAACGCCTTCACGCGAGTTTTCCACACCATTTTCTCCTAAAAGTAATACGCTTCACTTATCACTTAATACTTATTACTCATTACTTCTCGTGCTCACCTCCCCCAAAAACCCCACCATTCAGCATATCCGTGACTTGCAAGCCCGCCCCCGTGCCCGCCGTGAACATGGCGAATTTGTCGTCGAAGGTGTCCGTCTGGTGGAAGAAGCCCTGGCCGCGCGACTTACCCCGCATACCCTCCTCTACACTCCCGACGTGGGACCCCGCGGCGAAACTATCCTCGCGGGTTTCCGTACCCTGGGCGTTGAAGCCACCCCTGTCAGTGACGCGGTCATGCAAGCCGCCAGCGACACCCAAACCCCCCAGGGTCTCCTCGCCGTCCTCCCGATCCAACCCCGCCCGTTGCCCCCCGCCCCAAATTTTGTCCTGATTCTCGACGGGGTGCGTGACCCTGGCAACCTCGGCACCATCCTCCGCACCGCCGCCGCCGCTGGCGTTGACGCCTTCCTCCTCCCCCCCGAAACCGCCGACCCCTACGCCCCCAAAGTCATCCGCGCCGGAATGGGTGCCCACTTCCGCCTCTCTATCCACACCCTATCTTGGAACGAAATCCAAACCGTCACCCGTCCCCTGTCCGTTTTCCTCGCTGACGCGCGGGGCGAGAAAACCTACACCGAAACTGACTTCACGCGGCCGCTCGCCCTCATCATCGGCGGGGAAGCGCACGGAGCAGACGCCGCCCTCCAAACATTGCACCCCACCTCGCTCCGCATCCCCATGCCTGGCAACACAGAATCGCTCAACGCCGCGATCGCTGCGGGGATTTTGATGTTTGAAGTGGTGCGGCAGCGTGGACATGCCTCCTAATTGCCATGAAACTCCGAACGATTACCACCTTTCTCAACCCCAGTTGGCCTCTCGACACCAATTTATTATCCCGCGCTGGAAAATTCCGCGCAGACGCGGAAAACGCCTTTACCCAGGCCGGATACGAAGTTCAAACCACCCGTCTCGCGACGATTCCGTTCCCCCAACTTTTATCCACTCCCGATCTGCCCGAGGCCCTGACGTTTGCCCAAACTCTCGAAAACGCCACCCGCGCCCAGGGATTTGGTTACCTCAGCATTGGGGCGGTTTCTCCGGATCATTTGCCGTACTTTTCTCTGCTCCCCCACATTTTTCAAGCCACCGACAACGTCTCCGCCTCCGGGGTGATAGCGGATGCAAATGGGTTGTCATTGCCCGCTATCCGTGCCGCGGCGGAGGTGATCCACGTGTGTGTGGCGCACGATCCGAACGGGTTTGGTAATTTCTTCTTCACCGCGAGTGCGAATGTGCCGCCGGGCGGGCCATTTTTCCCGTCGGGGTATCACGGCGGGGGCGGGCCAGCGTTTGCGTTGGGGACGGAGGCGGCAGACCTTGCGGTAACGGCGTTTTCCGGGGCGCGGACGCTGGCGGAGGCGCGGCAGAACCTGATCGAGGCAATGGAAGCCCACGCACGCAAGTTGGTAGAAGTTGCGGAGAAATTATCCGCCGCACATGGGTTTCGGTTTGGGGGAATTGATTTTACGCTTGCGCCGTTTCCCGAAGAAGCCCTCTCGATTGGAACGGCGCTTGAGCGGTTGGGTTTGCCCGGATTGGGGTTGCACGGTTCGACAGCAGCGGCGGCGTTTTTAGTAGACACGCTCGAACGGGCACAGTTTCCCCGTGCGGGGTTCAACGGGTTGATGTTGCCGGTGTTGGAAGATGCCACCCTCGCCGCGCGGGCCGCGGACGGCAGACTGACCGTAACCGATCTTTTGCTGATGTCCACCGTGTGCGGGACCGGGCTGGACACCGTCCCCCTGCCTGGGGACATCACCCCCGAGCAAATCGCCGCGATTTTGTTGGATGTGGGGGCGTTGTCCCTTCGCTTGAGGAAACCGCTCACCGCGCGGTTGGTGCCGATCCCTGGCAAAAAGGCTGGGGATGCGATCGCATTTGATTTTCCGTATTTCGCCGATAGTCGGGTGATGGGGGTGAGGGCGGGGCGTTTGAGTGGGTTGTTCGCGGGGGATGAGGTGTTGCCGTTGAAGGCGCGATAAAAAAAGCCCTGGTTTTCCAGGGCTTTTTTGTTAGGGTGTTGTTCGCCAGTAAACACTACCGTCTGACTCGCGAGCGAGGAGTTTGTAGCCGATGAGTTCGCGGCGGAGGGAGGCGGTGTCTTCGTGGAAGTGGGTGAGACGTTCGTTGATCTGTTTTTCTGTGTAGCGCACATCGGGTTCGAAGGTCTGGGCGATGTGGCGGAGGATGGCTTCGAGCTTTTTGCGTTGCGAGGGGATGGTTTTGAGCCGTCCGTCGGGTTGCGTATAGTCTTCGATTACTTTTCGGTCGTAGGCGTCCATGTCTACATCAGCGACCACCTGGGGGAGAGTTTCTTGCGCGAGGATGCTTTTTGCCCGTGCTTCGAGCATGGTGGTGTTAAGGTGGTAGACGTTGTAGTAGCTCTCCGCCCGCGCACTGACCAGGCCGCTTTTAGAGAGTTTGGACAAATGATGGGAGACCGTAGAGGCGCGCAACCCTAAGAGTTCAGCAAGTTCCTCGACGCTGTAATCATCCTGGGCTAGCAGACCGACGATTTTGAGGCGGTTCGCGTCGGCCAGGGCGCTGAAAAACGCGAGGAGTTGGGAGGTTTGGGTATCATTCATCGGCGGCCTCCGTGGTATCCGCAACGGGTGCGTTTTCTGGGAGCCAGTATGCGGAACCGTCGGCGTAGCGGGCGAGGTAGCCCGTGTCCACAAAGTTGCGTCGAAAGAAGGCGGCATCCGGGTGGAATTGTTTGATGAGGGCGTTGATTTCTTTTTCCGTGTATTGTTTGTTTTGTTCGAGGGCTTTCAGCACATTGTAGCGAACGTAGCGAACCAGGATTTGTTGTTTCTTGTTATTTGTTGAGATTCGCATGATTTCACCTGTGGGGAGGCTGAAAGTGAAAAGGATTTTCCGGTCTTCTTCGGTGAAGTCGGGGGGAATTTGGCGGTGGTCCGCCACGGCAGGGGCTTGTTCCCGCGCACGGGAGAATTGGCGTCGGGCCATTTCTTCGAGAACTTCGGGTTGAAGTTCAAAGACTTCGGTACCGTCCGTCGAAGTAGACGGGCGGATTACGCCGGTTTCAAGGAGTTGTTCCACATGCCGCAAAACAGCAGAACCGGGCATGTTCACTTGTTCGGAAAGTTGTTGAATGGTCGCGGGGGACTGCGCCAGTACACCGACTAGCTTTAGCCGCTCGACATCTACGAAGGTTTTGAAGAATTGCATTAGTTCTTCGTTGGGGTTATTCATGGCGCACCTCTAATTAATTCGATGATTGTCGAATTAATTATACGAAATTTGGATGGCGTGTCAAGAGCGACGTGAAAAAATCACCCTTTTTTATCCCATACATCCCCTGTAAAAATAACTTGCTTAACGAATTTGTTGAATGACGTTCACATAAAACCCGCACGCGTCCAAAATCTGCTGGATTTCACAGCTTTCGTTTCGCATGTGGGCGAGTTTGTATTCGCCGGGGCCGAAGCCGATGGTGGGGATGCCGAGGCTGACCGGGGTCACGGCGTTGGTGCTGAAATCCCAAAAGTCGAAGGTGGGCGGTTCCGTGCCGAAGTGGGCGCGGTAGGCGGCGATACACGCGCGGGTGAGATCGTGATCGAGATCAATTTTCCACGCGGGGTGGAAGGGGTCGTAGGTGATGTCCAGCCCGGTCCAGCTTTTCCGGTGAAGTGTGCCCACTTTCCAGGTGGCGTTTTTCCCCGCGACGAGGCGATCCATCTCCGCGCGGATGTCATCCTCGGTTTCGCCGGGAACCGTGCGCCGATCCAGGTACACCTCGCACGCGGACGGCACGGCGTTGAGCGACGCGCTGACGCTGGAAATGCGGGACATCACTAACGTGCCGCGCGGCCCGTCGATTTTCATCAGCGCGAGGTTGGCTTTTTCCACGCGTTGGATGATCTCGGCCATTTCGTAGATGGCGTTGACCCCTTTTTCGGGCGCGGAGCCGTGTGCGGAGACGCCGTGCGTTTGGATGGCGATTTGCGCTTTGCCTTTGTGCCCGAGGGTGATGCCGTTGTGGGACGGTTCGCAGATGACGACGTAATCGGGCCGGAGTTGAAATTCGTTGAACAGGTGCTTTAAGTTTTCCCCGTCGCAATCTTCCTCGAACACGGTGCAGGAAACGTAGATGGTTTTGCCCGCCGCGTAACCCATCTGTTGGGCGAGCGCCCCCGCATAGATGGACGCGGCCGCTGACGATTTCATGTCCACCGACCCCCGTCCGTGCAGCCGCCCATCCACGATCAGCCCGCCGAACGGCGGATACACCCACTCGGACGCGTCGTTCACTTCGACGGTGTCTACGTGCGAGTCGAACAGGATCGCCTTCCCGCCCTGTCCAATGCGGCCTAGCACGTTGCCCATCGCGTCGATCTTGACTTCGTCGTAGCCCAACGCGGTCATTTTCTGGGCGATAAACCGGATGATTTGTTCTTCTTGCCCGGAGTAGCTTTGGATGCGGACGAGGTTTTGGGCGAATTCGATTAGTTCGTTTTGGAGGGGGATGGGGAGGAAAGTGGAAGGAGACATGGCGGTTATCACATACAACCAACCGGACCAACCCCCAAACAAGTTGCAAAGAAAACGAAAATTAACAGAGCCACAAAAAGGGCTGCAGATAAACCAATGACGATTCTACATAGCCACTTCGCGATGTTATTTTCAAGTGTTGAACTCCATCGCCATGCCATAATCAGAATCGCCAGAACAATAAGCCCAAGCCCCAAAATAAGAAGCCAACCGAGTAAAAGGATTTTAGCCCTTGCCAAAATTCTATACCTCCCCCCGTACCATCTCCAACAACCTCCCCAACACCTTCTCCCCATCCGCGCGGAGACCGTTGTGCTCAAATTCGCTCGTCACCCAAGTCTTAATACCCCGGATCGTTTTCGCGGTCTCTTCGGAAAAGGTGCGCTCGACGTACATATCGTTGTAGTAAATTGCCGCCGCACAGGGCACGGTGTTGGCTTCTAGCGTGGGCACATCATACAACCGCGGCCAATCTGCATCCTCTGCTAGAATGTGCGCGGCCTCTTTGAGTGGGCGCAGATACGCAAAATCATCAAACATCGAAGGATAAATCATCTCCCCCGTAAACATTACCGGACGATCCGGGGACAGCTCGAACGCGGGGAACTCCGCCCGGACGCGATCCGCCGCCCAACGGGACGCCTCGCCCTGGCAGTAAATCGCCTCGTGCAGGATCGCGTAAATCGGATTGGTGTCAAACGGATGGTTATTTTCCACGCCTCGCAAAAAGATAAAGTTAAACTCCGGGCCATTTTGCCCTTCGACGAACGCGTCTTCCAACAGATAATGCACCGTCTCAAACCCGTAACTCGCCCCAAACACCATCCCCAACTGCTGAAACCGCTGCGGGCTGAGTCGTCCCCCGCCGGGCAACGCCACCGGTTCCTTCAACAACCGCCCGACGATTTCCTGCGACCGGGCCGCATCGTCGGGGTAACGCGCATAGAACAACGCGTTTTTGTCCAGGGTGCGCTGGTGGGTCGCACGGTACACCTCATCCGCCGTGCGCTCCAGCGGGGGCAAACCGCCCGTGAGAAAGACTTCCCGCAGGCTTTCTGGCGCGATGCTCAAATAATGCACCGCACAAAACCCACCAAAACTCTGTCCCAACACACTCCACGGCACCGTTTCCCCGACCAGTTGGCGGCGGATGAATTCGGCATCCTGCACAATGGCGTCGGCGCGGAAATGTTTGAGATACGCGGCCATCTCCGCGGGGGAGAACCGCGCCAGGGTTTGAAAGGTGATCGGGGAACTGCGCCCCGTGCCGCGTTGGTCAAGTAGCAAGACGCGATAATCTTGTATGGCACGTTTCAACCAGCCGTTTTTCCCATCCGGGCGCGGCGCGCCGAATCCTGGCCCGCCTTGCAGAAACACGAGCCAGGGCAGGGGTGCGCTTTCCTGCGCGGTTTCGACAACTTCGCGGGCAAAAACGGTGATGGTGTCCCCGTTTGGGTTGGCATAATCTAGGGGAACGGTAAATTGGCGGGGGCGGAGGGTGAGGCCGGAAAAGCGGGTGGTGGTTGTCATATTAATTCTCCCAAACGTCTTCAGACGGCAATCCTAACATCGCCCGCGCTCGATCCATCACACCCTGAATGAACGCGGTCTTTGCCTTTGTGTAGCCATCCGAGTCATGGCGATATTTATCCACCAGTCCATCTTTCAACGCGCCATATTCGGCGGCTTCATCAGGATGTTTGCGTAAATAATCTCGCATCAATCGCTCTTTGCGCTCCGCCCAGGTGGATTGTTCGACGATGTGTAAATGAAATTTTTGCTCCTCCGCTGGATATTTGCGGAGAAAGAATCGGTTCTGCATTCCCGTCTCGAACAGCACGTATCCCAATTCGTTGAGGTGTGTAACAAGACTCTCAATACCCTCTAATCGCTCAACCGACGCCATCATATCAATGATCGGTTTCGCTCGCAGGCCGGGCACAGCAGTACTGCCGATATGTTCGAACTCGATGAATTCCGGGGCTACGGAGAGAACCTGCGCTCGTTCGGCGGCGTAAATTTCAGGCCAGGCAGAGTTGTAGGAAACTACTTCGAGGGGTTCGGGGAATTCGATGGAGGGTGCATTCATTCTCCCATTCTACCATCCCCTATCTTGTTCGTTCGAATGTGGCTTGTGTTTTATCAACCAGAGCTTTGAGTCTCGTTATTTCCTGGAATAAGGTAAACAAATCCTTTTTCGCTTGACTGATTAAGCCTGATCCTTCTTCCTGATCTCCGTACCGCTGGCGAATTATCTCTAGCTCGTTTTCAGAGACTGTTCGGATAAATTTGCTTTCATTGCAGATAAAACCTGTAATTTCATCACCTGATGAGAAGTTTTCAACTTCATCAATTTGGATTAATTCATCAAATACCCATGTAACTCGTTCGCCGTTGTTGTTTTTATACTCGTTGACTTTTTCTTCCTGAAGAGCGAGTCTGACTTCATCTATAGAGTTTTTTTCATAATAGCGGCAACTAAAGTCAATATCTCCAGTGTATTCTGACTCGATATAGCATCTATAAATGACAATGGCAAAATACTTTTTCATTGCTGACCTGATAATTTACTTCAATATTTGTTCAACCACTTTTTTATAAACACCCAAATTGTAATTGAACCGCCAGCTATCTACCACCTCCCATTTCCCTTTCTCATCTCATCCGGCTTCAACCGAATATCAAACTGCTCCCGCATTTTTCGATCCACCACCCGCGGAATGTATTCGGGATAATGGCCGCGCAACAGTTCCTTCACCCGTTCGTGCGCCTGCATGTAAATCGTCGGACTGCCATCCTGCTCCCAACTGGTTGTGTCTCGCCGGTCGGACAGGCTTGGATACAGAAACTCCGTCTTCATCAGCGAAAGTGTCTGCGGATGACCGAGAAAATGCCCCGGGCCGTACACCGTATCCCGAATGACCTCAAACGACAGCGTTTCGTCGTTGACCTCAATCCCCCGCACCACGCGGAGTACGTTCCCGATCATATCGTTGTCAATCACCATCCCCTCGAACGAAGTCCCCATCAAACTCCCCACCGAACCGGGATACGACGAAACAGAATTGCCCCCCGCTAACGCCGCAGCCAGGGTGGTAAGCGCTTTCTCCGACCCGGCCTGGGAATCGGGGATGTTTGCATCACTCATCCCGCTCGCGACACTGGCGATGATGCCATAGTGATTGCAAATTTGCGCGGTCGCCGCCATCACCAACGCCTGTTCCGGCCCGCCGCCTGTGAACGATCCCGACCGCAAATCCGAAATGAACGGCCACATGCCAAACGCCATCGTCGCGCGGGGGTTGATCAGATAGACAACGGCCCGGCACGCGAGGGTTTCCGCAAACGTCTGGACGAGTGCCCCCGCGAGGGCCGCGGGCGCGGTTGCTCCCGCTTGCGAGGCCACCGCGACATCATACGTGATCCCCAACCGCGCGCACGCCATCATCACCTGTAAACTGTCCTCCGCGAACGTGAGCGGCGACACGATGGGACACCCCCCCAGACTGCAAAATGGGCGTTGCAAAAATTTCCCCTCGCCGCCCGCAAAAATGTCAAACAGCCGGATGATTGGCTCGATGTGTGCGGCCACGCCCATGCCCAGGTGAAACGGCTTTTCCGTCCCCGCAAGTTCGGCGTAGGCGATGTTGATGTTGTGGGTAAATAAATCTTCGCTGAACTCAGACGCGATGAACGGTTGCCCGAACGTATGGATGTGTTCGAGTTGATCCACCAACCGCGCGGCGTCGTACAAATCCACGAGGCTGGAGGGGCGGTAGGTGCGGGTGTGATAGTCCAGAATCGTGACCGCCTCGCCGCTCGTGCTGAAGACGAGTTTGTCCGGGGTGAGTGTGATATCGTTATTGGGATTGGGCGCGTAATAATGGATTTCTTTCGTCGCGTGGGCAATCACCTCCTCGATCAGAGCGCGGGGAAACTTCAGTCGCCCATCTTCGCCCAGCACACAGCCCTTGCCCTCGACCACCTCCAACAGTTCGGGAATCGAGTTGGCGATACCGATCTTTTCCAGCACCTCGAGCGCGGTGTGGTGAATTTGTTCGATGGCGTGATCGCTGAGCGGTTTGTAATTGCCGCCCTTGATCCCCATCCAGACGGGTTTGGGTGGGGTTCCGTTTTCGTGATGGGGGGTGCGCCGCGTGCGGCGGCGTGTCGAAAGATTGTCCATTGCTTCACTCCTGGAAATAGAAACTTAAAAACACATTGTCTCAAAATATATTGAAACAACAGATAATTCATTGATTATCTATAAATAAACAGGAAAATACGGGGAAATGTCGCTGAAATTATACTCCCCTTTACCTCGTGATGGTAGAGACTTCCCAAAGCTTTTATGAAACGAGCCTCCCCTCCGCAAACGCCACCACCTGCTTAAACGCCTGCCCGAAATAGCCCTCGTAACTGTCCTTTTCCACGTACCCTAAATGCGGCGTGCAAAGGACATTGTCCATCGCCAGCAGGGGATGGTCCGCCGCGACAGGTTCCTGCTCGTACACATCCACCGCCGCATATCCGGGTCGCCCGGCTCGCAAGGCCTCGACCAACGCGCCCGGCGCAATTAGCTCCGCCCGGCTGGTGTTGACGAACAGCGCATCCGGCTTCATCTGTGCAAAATCCGCCGCCGTGACCAGGCCGCGTGTCGCTGCACTTAATTTAATGTGTAACGACAAAACATCGGCCTCCGCGAGAAACATGTCTTGATCTGGAGCGGGGGAAAACCCAGCCGCGCGGGCACGGGCCAGCGATCCTTCACGCCCCCAAACGATTACCCGCATCCCGAAGACCTTTCCATACTGCGCCACCAGACTCCCGATCCCCCCAAGACCCCACACCCCCAACGTCCGCCCGTGCAGCCCGCGCCCGAAATGTCCCTGCCATCCGCCCGCCTTCATCCGCGCCACCTCCTGCGGGATGTACCGCGACGCGGCCAAGATCAACGCCCAGGTCAGTTCCGCGGTCGCGTGGGCGGAGCCGGAGCCGTTCGTGACCGTGATGCCGCGTTGGGCGCAGGCGGCGAGGTCAATGTGCGTGGTGCCGCGTCCGGTTTGAGCGATCAGCTTGAGGCGGGGTAACCGTGCGAGCAGGTCGGCGGTGATGTGCGTCCGTTCGCGAATCAGCACCAACGCGTCGGCAGGTTCGAGACGCGCGGCAAGGGTGTCCAAATCTTTCACCGTATCGTTGTAAATCGTCACAGTGTGCCCGGCCAGCTTGGCAAAGCAGTCGAGTGTGCGGACGGCGTTTTGGTAGTCGTCGGGGATGATGATGTGCATGGGGTCTCCTGAGTGTGGGGATGCTAGGATTATATTCCTACCCGCCCATCTTGACAAAACGCCGATATAGTGTAAAATAAACACTAATAACCGCTCTCCCAAGCGGTTTTCTTTCAACAAATACTAAGTGTAAATATCACACAAAATAACAAGTCCCAAATAAAAAATAACAAATAAGGAGTTCCCATGCTCGGCATCCGCTACCTCAAAGCCAACCCCACCCAACACGTCATCCACTTCGCCAACGGCAAGGTACGCCGTTCCGGCCCTGGCCTGTCGTTTTTCTATTACCAGCCTTCGGCCTCCATCGTCGTGGTCCCGGTCGGTAGTGCCGATGCGCCGTTCATCTTCAACGAAGTGTCCGCAGACTTTCAACCCGTGACCGTGCAGGGGCAGTTGACCTATCGCATTGCCGATCCTGGCCGCGTCGCCGCCATTCTCGATTATTCCGTGGATGGCACCGTGGACAAATATCGTACTGAAGACCCTCAAAAACTCGCCCAACGGCTCGTCAACCTCGCGCAAGTCCACACCCGCGCGGAACTCGCCAGTCTCCCCCTGCGCGAAGCCATCCGCGCGGCGGACCGGGTCGCGAGCGGCGTGCTGACTCGCCTCGGCGAGGGGGATGATCTCAAAGCGTTGGGCGTGGAAGTGTTGACCTTCTCCATCCTCGCCATCAAACCTACTCCCGACATTTCCCGCGCCCTCGAAGCCGAAGCCCGCGAAACCCTCCTCCGCCAGGCTGACGATGCCATCTATGTTCGCCGCAACGCTGCCATCGAGCAGGAACGCCGCATCAAAGAAAACGAACTCAACACTGAGATCGCCGTCCAGCAAAAACAACGCCAAATCCGCGAAACCAAAGCTGCCGCCGACCTCGCCATCGAAACGAAAGAGCAGGAAATTCGTGAGACCAAACTTGCCGGGCAGATCAAATTGGAAGACGAACGCAAAAAATACATCGCCGCCCAAACGGAGAACGCCCGTTCCCAAGCCGACACACAAGCCTACGCCGTCCGCGCCTCGCTCCAACCGCTGTCCGAACTCTCCCCCGAAGTCCTCACCGCCCTCGCCACCCAAACCGGCGATCCCCGCCTGATGGTCGCCAAAGCCATTCAGGAAATCGCCCAAAACGCGGGCAAGATCGGGCAGTTGAACATTTCGCCGGATTTGTTGGAAACGTTATTGAAGAAATAGTACACAGAAAACGCAGAGGGCACAGAAGGAAACAGAAAAACTTTAAGAAAATCTCTGTGTTCCTCTGTTATTTCTGTGCCCTCTGTGTACCAAAAATATGTCCTACGAAAAAATCATTCTCGTCACCCGCAAAACCCGTCTCGAAGGGTTGGTCGAACGGTTCAATACGAAGGCACAAGCCCGGTTTTACATCAACCAAAGTGCGAAGCAACAGGGCAACCATTCAGACGCCTTTGCTTTTTACGAACGCGAACACGACACCTACTGCGCTGCCGTTGAGACCCTCCTTCGCACGCTTGAACCCCTCGCGAAAGTGCAACCCCTCGAACGGAGTTTCCTCCCCAACTTCCTCTTTGCCCTCACCGACCTCATCGTCACCATCGGGATTGACGGCATCGTGGTGAACACCGCCAAATATCTGGATGGCCAACCCATCATCGCCGTGAACCCCGACCCGAAAAACGTGGACGGCATCCTGCTCCCCTTCAACGTGAATACCGCCCCCGCCGCCGCCCGCGAACTCCTCTCCGGCGCGGGTCGTGTCACCCCGATCACGATGGCAGAAGCCAAACTGAACGACGGCCAAACCCTCCTTGCCTTCAACGACCTGTTCGTCGGCGTGCGAACCCACCTCTCGGCGCGGTACCGTATCCAATGGGGTACGCAAGCCGAAAATCACTCCTCGTCCGGGTTGATTGTTTCAACCGGAGCGGGTTCAACGGGATGGTTATCGAGCATGTTTAATATGGCAAATGGGATGATGAAAGCGTTCGGGCGAGAATCCGCCGAAACAGAAACCCCCGACATGGTTACTGCCCCCAAACTTGTCTGGGACACCGACCGTCTGCTCTTTGTCGTCCGCGAGCCGTTTATCAGCAAAACGTCTGGCGCGGGCATTGTCTGCGGGGCGATCACCCCTCAAACCCCGCTCACCCTCGAATCCCACATGCCCGAAGGCGGCGTCATCTTCAGCGATGGGGTGGAAGCGGATTATTTGCAGTTTAATTCAGGGGCGATTGCTACGATTGGGATTGCGGCCAAGAAGACGAATCTGGTGGTGAGGTAGGAGTACACAGATAAAACGGAAGGACACAGAATTCTGAAAAATTTCTGTGTCCTTCTGGGTTTTTCTGTGCCATCTGTGTACCCTTACCCTTACCCCGCTTACTTTATAACCTCCCCCAACATCCCCTCCCCAATCTCTTTCGCCAATTCCACATCCGCTTTTTCCAGCAATACCACTACCACAACGGGTGCACCTTCCCAGTCAGGGAGAGTGCCACCCACGAACCAGGTGAAGGCGGCGTCGGCCTTGGGATTTTCGATCAGGGCGAGACTTTCCCAAATGGACAGGTTGGTGGCGGTGAGGGATTTGGCGGTGAGTTGGGCGGCGGTGTCCGAGAAAACGGTTTCCTGCCCACCGAGGGGGGGGAGGAGCATCCAGCCGGATTTGGGGAGGTGGTAGGCCAGGGCGAGGCGAGGGGCGGGACGCACACCGTTGTTGCTCAAAGTTGCCATTGCCAGGGCCACTTGCAACGGGCTGAGATGCAGATCGGTGCCGAGCGCGGCCAGGGCGGGGTTGGCTATTTTTGTAGGGGTCGGGTCACTGCTGGCGGGTAGACGAATGGCGGGGGGGGTGTACAGGCCGAGGGTTTGGAACAGGTTCAACAGGGAATCGTCGCCAAGACGGTCGCCCATTTGCGCGAGGGGGGCGGGACAGCCGTTTTGGATGGCGGCAGACCAGGTCAGGTTGGCGGGGGGGGCGGCACAGGTCAGGGAGGCGGGTAGGTCGGGGAAAGTAGTTGGCACCGCGAGAATGGGCATTCCGCTTCGTCCGGCGGTTTCGGCGAGGAGGAGGGGGCCGAGGATGGTGCCGGGGGGATACGCGCCCTGTGTGGCCCGGTTGAGGAGTGGGGCGTCCGGATCGGCGAGGAGGGCTTCCCAGGTGGTGTCTAATTCGTTCGGGTCAAAGGAGGGGGTGGAAACCATCGCGAGCACTTCTCCCGATTGGGCGTTGAGCATCACGACCGCGCCCGTTTGCCCGGTCATTTTCTCGCTGGCGCTTTGTTGTAAGGTCAGGTCAATGCTCAGGCGAATATCTGAGCCGGGAGGGTGCTGCCCGTAGATAAACTGGTCGAACCAGACCTTGAGCCACGCGGGGTTTTCCAACCCGCGCAGATACGCGTCCAGGCTCGCTTCCAGCCCGGCTTGCCCGAAGGTGGCGCTGGAATAGCCAATGACCGGGGCGAGGGAGGGTTCCAGGTATTCGCGGGAATAATTACCCGCCGTGCCCTGATTGATAACGAGCCGGTTGCCGTTTTGGTCGAGGAAAAAGCCCCGGTAGACGAACCGGTCGGCGATGGCTTGCCGGGGGTTGTCGGTGCGGGTGAGCAAGTCCGGCCCGCGGACGACCGTCCACCAACCCGCAACGAGGGCGGTTGCCCCGATGCCCGCGAGGAAGAGGTTGTTGACCATCAAGGTAGGGGCGGAGTCCATTTGGGAGAGGGTGAGGTCGGTGGCTTTGCGCGGGGTGCTGGCGATGAGGGTGAGCAAAAGCAGGCAGACGAACGAAGTCATCAGCGAGGAACCACCATAAGAGAGAAATGGCAAGGTGACACCGGTGAGGGGTAACATGCGGAGGTTGCCGCCGATGATCATGAGGCTTTGAGCGGCGAGGTAGCTGGTCAGCCCGGCGGCGAGGAAACGGCGGTATTGGTCGGGGGCGTGGAGTGCGATGTGCAGGCCACGATACACGAGCAGAGCGATCAGCCCCAACAGCCCGATGACGCCGATCAGTCCGTTTTCTTCGGTGATGGCGGTGAAGATGAAGTCGGAATGGGCGAGGGGGACTAACCCCGGATTGCCCAACCCTGGCCCGCGCCCGAAAATTTCCCCCGCGGCGACGGCGATCAACGATTGGACGACCTGATAGGATCGGCCCGCGGGGTCCGCCCAGGGGTTGAGCCATGCATCCACGCGCAAGCGCACGAGGTCGAAAAACGCGTAGCCCGCCACGGAGACGAGGAGCAAGCCACCCAATATGACCAATGCCAACCGAGGGTGTCCGGTGCCGAGGTAGATCATACTGGCGTAGATAATGAGAAAGATGCTGGCCGTGCCCAAATCGCGCTGAACGACGAGGAGCAGGAGCGCAAGTCCTGTCATCACCGCGGTGGGGGCGAGGAGGGGGAGCAGGGGAATGGTAAAACGGGTCGCTTTTTGTTTGAGTTGGACGGGGGACAGCGTGGGGGCGCGGTCGGCGAGGTAAGCTGCGAGGTACGCGATGAGCAGGAATTTGAGCGGTTCGGAAGGTTGGAGGTAAATGCCGCAACAGCCGAGCCATTGTTCGGGGCCGGTGTTCGCGGGGTTTATGCCGAAAAACAGGGTCGCGGCGGTGAGGAGCAAGCCCCCGGTCAGCCACAGATATTTATACCGGCGAAGAAAGCCCAA
>JACKAX010000011.1 GCA_020634875.1 Anaerolineales bacterium
CAATTAGGCATTACCAGTGTGCATAATATGGATGGGGAAATGGGCCAACTTACGCGGTATATGGCCCTCGAAGATGCGGGCGAGTTGACTCTGCGCGTATACGTACCTTATACGATCCGCCCGGAGACCCCCGTCGAAGCGTTGGCAGAAGCGGTGGAAATGGTGCAGGCGAATCCCGGTGGGTTGGCGCGGGGTGGGGCAGTGAAATTTTTTATGGATGGGGTGATCGAGTCGTTTACGGCTCTGATGTTAGAGGATTACACAGGCGCTCCGGGCAACAAAGGTAGTGGCCTGTTCACTGCCGAACATTTCACGCGAATGGCAACGGAAGCAGATCGCTTGGGTCTCCAAATTTTTGTCCATGCAATTGGGGATGCTGCCGTCCGCCGAACGTTGAACGGGTACGAGGCTGCCCAACGCACGAACGGCAAGCGGGATAGCCGTCATCGCGTAGAGCATATCGAAATGCACCACCCAGACGATCTACCGCGGTTTGCTGAATTGGGTGTGATCGCCTCGATGCAACCCTTGCACGCGCCGATGTCCGCGTCCGGGCATGATCTGTGGCCCGCGCGGGTGGGAGCCACCCGTTGGGATCGCAGTTTTGCCTGGAACCGGGTACGAGAAGCCGGAGCACGGGTGGTGTTTGGGAGTGATTGGCCTGTTGTGAGCCAGAGTCCGTTCAAAGGGCTTTATAACGCGCTCAATCGTCCACCCTGGCGAGCAGGGTTAGCCGATCACCGTCAAACACTCGAACAGGCCTTGTTATCTTACACCCGCGACGCGGCCTATGCGGAATTTATGGAAAACGAAAAGGGAATGCTTAAGCCCGGTTATCTGGCGGATATCGTCTTACTTTCGGAAGATATTTTTAGTATTCCCCCTACAGAAATCGAATGCGTCCACCCGTTGATGACGATCATGGATGGACGCGTGGTGTTTGAAAGTGATGGAATGATGCAGTGATTTACTCATCTCTTATCACATCATCACAAAAAATTTTGCTTTTACCGGAATTAACGGGATAGAAATCCTAAAATTTGAAAGGGTGAAGGGTATACCCTTCACCCTTTCAAATTTTAGTTAACTTTCCCGCCAAATGCGGGAGAGCCAAATTTATTGAGCATTTTCGGCGAGTTGTCTCACGCGCAGCGCTGCACTGACCTCATGTAAATAATCCAAAATTTCGACATATGAGCGGAACATGCTCGTTTCGTGGTAGGAAATGTTTAGATCGTCGCAGAATTGGCGAATGATCTTTTGGGCTTCGCGAAGTTTGTTCCGGGCCATCGAGGGGAATAAATGGTGTTCAATCTGGTAGTTTAGTCCACCGTACCAGAAATCGGTGATGGGATGGGCTTTGACGTTGCGGGCAGTGAGAACTTGCAAGCGCAGGAAATCAATAATTTCATCTTTGCCGATGATCAACATCCCTTTATGGTTGGGGGCAAAGACCGAGGCCATGTACAGACCGAACAACGCTTGATGGACGAAAATGAACAACAGACCTAGTCCGCCGCCCAGGGTCAAGAAGATGAGGGGCAAGTACCACGCGAAATGCAGAGCCAACAAGGCAATTTCGAGATTCCGGTGTTTCCACTCTTTGCGTTTGATCAAAAAGCCGATGCTCCCGACGCGCAGGCTGTACGCTTCAAAGAGCAAGAGGGGGAAGAAGAAGTAACGTTGGTATTTGACGATGAAGCGGGGAATGCCGCGTTTTTCAAGGGCAGCCTTTTCGGTAAAAGCAACAACAGGAATGTCAATGTCAGGATCGAGTTCTTCCTGATTGGGGTGAGCATGGTGTTGGTTGTGTTTGTCCACCCACCAACCGAAACTCATACCGATGAGCAAATCGGCGTGCAAGAGGCCGAAGAAATCGTTTTGTTTGGGCAGGTGAAAGCCCTGGCGGTGACCGGTGTCGTGGGCGATAAACCCGATCTGTCCAAAGACGAACGCCATGTATGCGGCATTCAGCAATTGAATCCAGGGGTTACGTGTTAGAAACAAGAGCACAATGCTAATGGTGAGCATGATCGCCGTACTGACAATCTTATATGTCAGAAAGCCGGGCTGTTTGTCGAGCAAGCCCTTTTCCTTGAGCAAGCGCTTGAGGGCAGCATAGCTGTCGTTATCGGCAGTTTCTTTGCGGGGCGCTTGGGCAGCGCGGGGAGAGAGTTTTTTGGGGAGAGTAATGGTCATGGCATCCTCGGTTGAAAAGATTTTTGCGGAGAACCGCTTAGGGGGGGATTTCGGGGCTTCCGATGCGGATGTCAGAATTTTATGAACCAATCTGACCAAAGTGGAGAGAGGGGCGCATTGTAACAGGAGATGTGGGGATGTTACAATCACGAAAGTTATTTCTTCCTATGCGTTTTCGAAATTTTCTCCGTACCCCTGAATTCATCGTTATTCTGGCCCCGTTCATTCTCTACGCCCCAGTTTTGTTTGAGGGCGCAATGTTTTGGGGCACTCCAGCTTTGCAATTTCACCCCTGGCACGTGGCCGCGTGGGAAACCCTCAAAAGCGGATACCTGCCCCTGTGGAATCCCCTTTCCGGGATGGGCGCGCCGTTGATCGCCAATTACCAGTCGGCGCTGTTTTACCCTCCCAATTGGCTTTATTTTCTGCTCGCCGCGCTTGGGGGAAACGTGGCGATGGCGTGGGGGATGGGCTTGCTGACTGCCGCACATTTGTCACTGGCAGGCGTGGGCATGGTGCGGCTGACGCGTGCCCTTGGGCTAGGCACGGTCGCACAGACGATTAGCGGGTTGGCGTTTGGGATGTCGGGGTATCTGGTGGCACGTTCGCACTTTTTGAGTATCAATGTCACCGTCGCCTGGCTCCCGTGGATTTTGTGGACGGGATATGAGGGGGTGATTGCTTTAAAAGTTCCTGAAAGTTCCCACGAAATCCTACAAGTTCCGGGGAAGAAGGGGAACTTTTGGGAATTCGTAGGAATTCAGGGAAATTCGTTTCTCCGCCTTACGTTTTTCCTTGCGATGCTCCTGCTCGCCGGACACGCACAAACCGCGTGGTACACCTTCCTGTTGACCGGAATCTGGCTCCTTTTTTGGACGTGGCGGACTGCTCCGCGCCCTTCGGCGTTCATCCACACTCTGTCCCTCTTCGCCCTCGCCGGACTTGCCGCAGTCGCCCTTTCCGCGGTGCAACTGATCCCCACCGCAGAACTGCTGGCTCAATCCCAACGCGCGAGCGGGGCAGATTACGATTTCGTGATGACGTATTCTTTCTGGCCCTGGCGTTTGATCGGGGTGCTCGCCCCAGGCTTTTTCGGCAGTCCGGCAACGGGAGATTATTGGGGGTACGCAAATTATTGGGAGGATGCAATTTACATTGGCCTCCTCCCATTTTTGTTAGCCCTTCGCACCTTTCCCATCCGGCGAAACCCCAAAACCCCTGCCTCATCCTTCCCTCATCACTTATCACTTATCACTCCGTTATTGTGGTTGCTCATCGGATTATCCTTCCTCCTCGCCCTCGGTCAAAACACTCCCATCTTTCCATTTCTCTACCGCTATGTCCCTACCTTCGACCTGTTTCAGGCCCCGACGCGGTGGACGTTGTGGATGGTGTTTGCGCTGGCGCTGTTGGCGGGCATCGGCGCGGAGACGTGGCGGGGGCCGGTGGGGAAACGCGCACAGGGCGGGGTCCTGCGTGGCATTGTGATCGCCGCCGCGATTCTGATCGCGGCGCTGGCCGCCGGGTGGGTGATTCCGGGGCTGCAACCTTCGTTCGTGCGCGCGACGGCCCTCGCGGGCGGGTTGGGGATCATGGCCGGGTTGTTCAGCCTATATGCCCCGAAATCCGAAGGCACTGCGCTCGCATTTGGCTGGTGGGTTGGGTTGTTTGTGGCCTTTGATTTGATCCTCGCGAATTGGGGTTTGATCCCCAGCATTTCGTTGGACTTTTACCGAAATGAAAGCGAAAACGCAACTCTGGTGGGGGATGGGCGTTTATTTCTCTCTGCACGGGACGAATACGCCCTTACCTTCGACCGTTATCTGCGCTTCGACACTTTCCACACCGATTTCACCCATTTCCGCGCGGCCCTCCTCCCCAATTTAAACCTGCTCGATCACCTCCCTTCCGCTAACAACTTCGACCCCCTCCGCCCAGATCGCTACGTCCGCTGGATGGAAGCCCTGGACACCGCGTCTTACGCACAACAAAAACAAATGCTGGGTATGATGGGGGTGACTATCATCGAACATTATGTTCCCGATGCCGGCCCTGCCGCAACGTTTGAAAGTTTTCCCGGAAACGCGCGTTTTCAATGGGTTCCATGTGTCTGGAATGCGACGGATGGTGAAAACGCATGGGATTTGTTATTTGAAACCCCGTCGCAACTAGATCAACCCTATTTAATCGTTGAAGGATACAAAACGAACGCCCAGTATGTTTGTGAGGAGGGCGAAACGGCGAATGTTCAATTACTTGAAGAGAGTGCTAACGAAATCCTCTTGCGCGTTGATGGGAATTCGTCCGGATGGGTGTTTATTGCCGATACATGGTATCCAGGCTGGACAGCGGAGGTAAACGGCGAGGCGGCGCAGGTGTACCGGGCGAATTACCTGTTCCGCGCGGTGCAGGTTCCCGCGGGGGGCGGGGAGGTGGTGCTGCGGTATCGTCCGGTGGGGTTTTGGGTGGGGGCATTGATCAGTGTCACAAGCTGTTTGGGCATAGGAATTTTGGCGTTGAGGCGGCGTTTTGCTAATAGAAAGTAGTATTCGGGTGATTTTTGGCCTTTTGACGATTATATTGGTGCTAACAACTTACGTGACGGCTTTCTATGCTCTGAAATGGTGGCTTAAAAATCCTTTGATCTCCCCTGGTATAATAGACTTGAAAAATTCCACTTTTAGTTAAGGAAAAACGATGCAAGCCCTGCGTGTTCAACACACAATCCAAAAGAGCGGTCAGTTAACCCTCAAAAATCTTCCTGTGGAAAAAGGTCAACAGGTAGAAGTATTTGTTCTTTTTCCGTCGGATGCGCCACGCTCCCATCTTACTGCCAGGCAATTGCTTCAGTCTAACTTGATTGGTCTGTGGAAAGATCGGGATGAAATTCAAGACAGTTCGGTGTATGCGCGTGAATTACGTGAAAAGGCTCAAAGACGTTCGGGGGTAAACGATGATTCTGCTGGATAGCGATATTATGATTGATTTACTGCGCCAGCATCCCCCTGCAGTGCGCTGGTTGGAAAGTTTGGGGAATGAAGAAATAGGTCTTCCTGGATTTGTTGTCATGGAACTCTTACAAGGCTGTCGCGATAAAGTTGAACAGCAAAAGGTGGAAAAACTCTTGGCGGGACTTGCAACGGTTTGGCCTGGCCCCGAAACGTGCGAAAAAGCATTAGGGGTTTTTGCGCTTTTTCATTTGAGCCATAGTTTGGGGCTATTGGATGCTCTCATCGGGCAAACTGCCGTGGCTTTAGATTTACCCCTGCAAACCTTCAACCGCAAACACTATGCCGCAGTTCCACATTTACAAACTGTGGAACCTTACACCCGAAAATAACCTTTAAGGGTTCAAGCAACTTGGGGAAAACTCCCCCGAAGTTGGGGAATGCTTCCCCAACATGGACTTCTCTCTGGTTCAACTTGGGGGACGTTCCCCCGACATTGGGGAAATCTCCCCCGAAGTTGGGGAAGCTTTCCCCAAGTTTGTTTTTTCCCTCATCCAACTTGGGGAAAGCTTCCCCAAGTTGGACGAAGGTTTCTCCCGCCTCGGAAATCTTTTTTCCGAGGCGGATAACTGCCTTGTTCAAGTTGGAACACTTTTTTCCGTGATGATTTCCTTGTGCATTCACCTCGGAAATTCTTCATCCAAGTTGAACCAACATTCCTCCTGCTTCTGAAGAAAGATTCCGAGGCATCTTTGCTCAACTCCAGTTTTGGAACCCAATCATCGGGGCGAGACCGGCGGGAATTAACCCTTGATAAGAAAAATTACAAAACGTTGAACTTAGATTAAAATCAAGAGTATCCTTTACGCAGCCGTAACTGTTCAAGTCTAAAATGGATTTGAAATAAAATGGAGAAAAAATCCATTCGTTTCTCAATCCGTGTTTTCAAAGCAGTTGAGCGGTAACTAAAATCTATCTCTGGGAGATTCTCATGTCATCTGTCCAAACCTTTGCCGAAAGTGTTTCCAACAGCATCGAAAAAGTCATCGTCGGGAAACGGGCAACCGTCGAATTAGCCGTTGCCAGCTTGTTATGTCAGGGACACCTGTTGATCGAAGACGTACCCGGAGTGGGGAAAACCATGCTCGCCCGCAGTATCGCCCGGTCGTTGGGGTGTTCGTTCAGCCGCATCCAATTTACCCCCGACATGCTCCCCAGCGATGTCACCGGGGTCTCCATCTACAACCAGGAAAGTAAAAAGTTTGAATTCCGCCCCGGCCCCGTGCTGGCCCAAATCGTCCTCGCCGACGAAATCAACCGGGCCACGCCCAAAACCCAAGCTGCTCTCCTAGAAGCCATGCAGGAAAAACAAGTCACCGTAGATGGCACAACCCACCCGCTCCCCAACCCCTTCATGGTCCTGGCAACCCAAAACCCCATCGAATACGAAGGCACCTTCCCCCTCCCCGAAGCCCAACTCGACCGGTTTCTCCTCCGTCTGCGCTTGGGCTATCCCTCCATTGCCGACGAAATCAACGTTCTCGAACGCCAACAATACCGTCACCCCCTCGAAGATTTAGCCCAACTCGTTTCTGTTGAAGAATTGATGGCCGCGCAAGAAAGCGTCAAAGGCATTTATGTCGCCCAACAGCTCAAACACTACATCGTTGACCTTGTCAACCACACCCGTACCCATGCCGAAGTCTACCTCGGGGCCAGCCCACGCGGCAGCCTCTCCCTCTTCCGGGTGAGCCAGGCCCGCGCCGCCATGCTCGGACGCGATTATGTCCTGCCCGACGATGTGAAAGCCCTCGCCATCCCCGCCCTCGCGCACCGCGTTATCCTCAACCCTGCCGCCCGCTTGCGCGACGTTTCTGCCGATGACGTTGTCCAGGAAATCCTCAACACCCTCCCTGTTCCCGGTGGCGATTTGCGTCCTAATTGAATGTCTAAATTTTCATTTTCAAGCATCTTCTCCTCCCCCTCGCAGCGCGTGGTTTGGGGGCTGTTAGGGCTGTGTCTCCTGGCGCTTGCCATCAATGGCTCGGAGGTGTACTCCCGCCTCGCGTATGTCTGGGCGATTTTATTGGCTGGAAGCTGGATCTGGTCGTTCACCTCGTTGCGTGGGTTAAGAATTATCCGCCATCCACGCTTGCGCCGTGCTCACCTCGGGCAGATTTTTGAAGAACGGTTTGAGGTCCAAAACATCGGACAAATCCCCCGCCTTTGGTTGGAAATCCGCGACCAATCGCCCCTCCCTGGCTCGCGCGGGTCGCATGTGGTCACACTCATCGGCCCACGCCAACGCCGGTCGTACCTCGCTCGGTCACGGCTCATGCAACGGGGCATCTTCCCGTTGGGGCCAACGCAGATTTTGTCCGGCGACCCGTTTGGCTTATTCCCCGTTGAACGCCAACTGCAAGTCGAAGACACCCTGCTCGTATACCCGATGATGGTGGACATTCAGAGCTTCCCGAACCCGCCCGGCGTGTTGACCGGTGGCGAGGCGTTGCGCCAGCGAACACATTACGTCACCCCAAACGCCGCGGGCGTGCGGGAATACGCCCCAGGCGACGCCCTCAACCGCATTCACTGGCCCACCACCGTGCGCCGCGATAAGTTGATGGTCAAAGAATTTGAACTCGACCCCCAGGCAGACATCTGGCTCTTTTTGGACGCGGAAAAATCTACCCATGCGGCCATGCCGTACTCCATCACCGACCTGTCCAAAAACGTATTTTTGCAGGAACAACTGGAGGAAATCAAATTACCGCCCGCGACCGAAGAGTACGCCGCGTGCATCGCTGCCTCGTTGGGGCGCTTTTACCTGCAAAAACGGCGTGCGGTCGGCGTGGTGATGAGTGGACACACCAGCACCATCCTCCCCCCTGACCGTGGTGGACGCCAACTCGGCAAAATGCTCGAAGCGTTAGCTCTGTTCCGCGCCGAAGGGAACCTCCCCCTGCCCGCCTTGTTGGAAGCCCAGGCCCGGCACATTACCCGGGGCAGTACGGTGATTTTAATCACCCCTACCGTTCACGAGCAATTTGCCTACACCCTCGAATATCTGGTTCGCCGCGGCCTACGTCCCATTGTAGTGCTGCTTGATACGGAAACGTTTGGCGGTGCCCCTGGCTCTGCGCTTCTTGCGCAAATGATCAAAGCGATGGGAGTTCCAGCGCGAAAGGTCGCCAATGGGCAGGATATTCGTGAAGCGTTGATTGCACGAATTTAACCTCTGAAATAAATGGCTCGAAAAAAAGAGGCGTCGCCTGTACAGGCGACGCCTCTTTTTTTGAATGATGATCTTTTAGAGATTTTCGGGAGGCTTTTCTTTTTTATAGTGGATCACAAAAAAGCCGCGCAACGGTTCTCCGGTAGATTGTCGGGCGTGAATCCCCTGTTTGGGATCACTTAAGTCCAAGAAAATTTTGGGTTCCGCGCCGGGATGATTGGGGTCGTACAGTGTAATTTCCATCTGGTTTGTCGTTTCATCCAGCACATAATCAATCGCCAGCACTTGATGATTCCCGGTCGGGTTACCCTTTTTGACCCGGATCAAGGCCAGCACCGCGGGACGTCCTTCTTCCAGGCTTTCCATAATTTGGGGAACTTCATCGCGGGCTGTCCATTTTGCAACATCCTGATCATCTTCCAGAGTCCAGCGGATGACGTTCGCGAGGGTATCGAACGATAGGCTGTCAATCTGGCGGGCGAGGAGGTATTTGTAAAGAGGGGTTTCGTCCTCGGGCGGGGCATCCGCGAGGGGGAGGGGATAGTTCGTATAGAACAAATCCAGCGCGGCGAAGCACATCCCGCCGCACAGCCCGTAAATGATTGGGTGTTCTTTCGACCAATTATCGAACACCGACCAATCAATCAAATCTGCCACGTCAAATCGGTTGACGAAGCGAAAACCACGATCTTTCGAGAGAAATGTTTTTTTACCTTTTTTCATACATCACCTTTTGGGGAATGTCATTGCGAGGAGGGCTTGCCAATCCGTAGGATTGCGACGACGAAGCAATCCCCCTGACCGCAAGGGAGATTGCTTCGCCATAAAATCGGCTCGCAATGACGTTAAAGCATCTCAATGTATTCATCGGCCACTTCCAGGTCGGGCCAATAGGTTTCGACCCATTCCACAATCCCCTGGAGGGTGCGCTGGGTTTGAGCCGTATCGCTAGTAATCATCGCACAGGCGACGACCGCGTTTTGCCAGGAATCTTGGTGAGCCATTTCCGCGACGGAGATGTTGAATTCACGATGGAGCCGCGCGAGGAGTGGTTTAAGCCGGCTCCGTTTTTCTTTCAAAGACATACAGCCGGGGACAGAGAGGTGGAGGGTAAGCAGACCGAGAGACATGAGGGGGTGGATTTAGGGAATGATCGGTGGATTGGTTGGTGGGGGTGTCGCGAGTATTTAAGGGGCTAATGGCACCCTGAGCGGAGGCTTTGCATAATCGAAGGGCGCGAGGGGCCGACAACCATTGTACACTGCTGATTTGCGATTTTACTGACTTGCTGATTTGCACAGTATAATTCCTCCCATGAAAAATTCAAGTAACTGGATTCTCGTTGGCGGTATTCTGGTCATTATCGCAATTGCCATGATCATCATGGTCAATACCCTTCGCTCCGTTACGGAGCGTGCATTGCAACCCGTTCAAGATACGACGGGTGCTTTGGGAACGCAGGTTTCCTCGGTTCTACATCCCACCCCGACGATTTTGGCGGATCCGATCACGGTAATTCACGAAATCCGCGCACTTGCCCGCCTGGAAACGGTGCAATATTCTGTCGAAAAAGTGATTACTGCGGAGACGGGGCAAGGTTTGTTTGGGAGCCTTTTTGGCGACAAACTGCTTTTTGTGGCGCATGGAGTGGTAGTGGCAGGGGTAGATTTGGGAAAACTTGGTCCTGAGGATATGAAACTGGAAAATGGAGTACTTTACGTGCATCTCCCTGCCCCAGAAATATTCATCGCTACACTGGATAATGATAAATCTTATGTGTATGATCGGGATACAGGTCTCCTCACAAAAGGTGATGTCAACCTGGAGACCAATGCCCGTCGTTTAGCCGAAGACGCCGTGATCGAAGCGGCCTTAGAAGATGGTATTCTTCAGCTTGCCGGGCAAAACGCCGAATCTTACTTTTCCATTCTCTTTCGTGACTTGGGTTATCCGGAAGTGATCTTTGTTGACGAGTCGCCTAAATGACCTTTCTACAACGTACTACTCAATTTTTCTTTCTTTTTTTAGGCATTATGATGGTTGCCATGTTTGCGGTGCGTTGGCTGCTCCCGGACGCGCGCTTTGTGCTTTGGCAGGTGCTTTGTCCCGCGAACACCCACATCGAATTAGCCCCCGGCGTTGCCGAACTCGAACCTGGCGAAGTCATCTCAGCGTATGAAGTAGTTTGTGTCGGTGAAACCGTGCGCCAACCGTTATCGGACGTTCAACTGATTATGTTAGAAACTGGGTTTACATTGAGTCTGGCTATGATATTAGCCTTAATTATGGGTTGGATCAGTACTCGGAAAACTCAACACGTTCCACGCGAAATGGCAATTTTGTGAAAACTATATATACGAGGGTTCCCACAGGTATCGCGGAGAGAAAAAAGGTGGAGGAATATCCATTCCCCCACCTTTTTTGTATTAAATTTCTCAGTACGTTATGAAGTAAGTGTTTGTAAACTTGTACACGTATCAGATTTTTAGAAGCCCTCGTTTACAAATCACTTCGTGTGGTTCGTTACCCAATTTTAGATTTGCCGTAAAGAAAAACTTTTACCCCGATTTTTCGACGCGAATCCCCTGCCAAAAGGCCACATAGTTTTCGATTTGTTTGGCCGCGGGTTTCGCAGCAGGATAATACCAGGCCCCGCCAGGGTTTACTTGCTCGTCAACGACAACATCGTAGTAGCTGGCCACTCCTTTCCAGGGGCAGGTGGTATGTTTGGAATTTTCGCGAAAAAATTCGCGATTAATGGCTTGTGGGGGGAAATAGTGATTTCCTTCAACGACAATGGTTTGGTCACTTTCAGCCAAAACGGCCCCATTCCAGGTTGCTTGCATTTGCATCGTTACTTCTCCGTAGTGAAAGGGATAAAGATGAAGTCTCTTTTTCGAATAATGAAATCGTCAAAGATTTGGACAGAAAATCTATCCAAATCTTACTCGAATGAGATGAGAAATTTATAACAGATCTAAGGATTCAACTGAATCACCAGCCCCATTCGCGGTGGCAGTTCGTCCAACGGCTTGTAATCGCTAAACCCGCCCGAAGCATTCAACACGGGTGAGGCGATTTCCACGCCGCCCAGCAAATCCACCGCGTGAACGGTTCCCGTCAACGGGGCGCTTTCCACTGACAACGCGTAATCACTCACTGCCAAACGGCTCAGGTTGATGACCACCAACATGGTCTCGCCTTGCACCTCACGCAGAAACGCATAAACCGGTTGACCGCCTGAATCTACTTTGACGTAATCCCCGACCATCAACGCCGGATGCTCGTTACGGAGAGCGATCAGGTCGCGGTACAGACTGAGCATTGAATTCGGATCATCGGTTTGCGCGGCGACATTGACGGTTTCGTAATCTTTATTGGCGGGTTCCCACGGCCAACATTGGGAGAAACCCGCATACTGTTCCGCCGACCATTGCATGGGGGTGCGTTTGTTTTCATCCGCCCCTGTGCCGGACATGCCAATTTCTTCCCCGTAGTAAATGAACGGAATCCCTGGTTGGGTGAGGAGCATCATCGCGGCGGTGCGCGCCTCGCCCTCAGTTCCTAACACGGACATTACCCGCGCCTGATCGTGGTTCGTGAGAAACGTTGCATAAGAGTTCGGCGGGTACATCCGCAGCGTTTGGGTCATTTGCCCGTCTATCTGGATGCGTTTGCCCAGGTTGGACGCGTCGAGGGTGGAATTTGCCAGGTCAAACTGGAAAGCAGAGTCCAACTCATCGCCGATATATTTCACTACTGCTACGGACGCACTCCACACTTCACCTACGGTAAACGCATCGGATTTGACGCTTTTGTAATAGGTGTAGAAATCCTGGAGCCATGCGTGGGTTGAAGCGGTGCTTTCCTGTTTTTCCCCTTCTTCGATTAGATATTTGATCGCATCCAGCCGGTAGCCGTCTGCGCCCATATCTTCCAGCCAAAAGCGGATGACGTTGTGCATTTCGGCGGTTACGTCGGGGTTGGTGTAATTCAAGTCGGGCATACCTGACCAGAAAATGGCGTAGTAATAGTCATTCAAAAATTTGTTCCACACGTTCCCCAACGGCCCCGCGTACCCCGGATTTTTCCCATCCGACCAGATGTACCAGTCCCGGTAAGGGGAATCGGGTTTTGTGCTTTCGCGAAACCAGGGGTGTTGGTTGGAGGTGTGATTGAGTACGAGGTCGAGAATGACTTTGATACCGCGTTTGTGTGCTTCTTCAACCAGGCGTTTGAAATCTTCGTTTGTGCCGTAATCGGGGTTGACAGTGTAGTAGTCGGTGATGTCATACCCGTGATAGCTGGGGGAGGCCATGATGGGCATGAGCCAGATACCGGTGACGCCGAGGTCGGTGTGGGTGTTCGGGTCGCCATCGTTAAGGTAATCGAGATTTTCGATCAGCCCCTGGAGGTCGCCTTTCCCATCACAGGCAAGCGGCCCGGTCGTGGAATCGGCAAACGACCGGACGAAGACCTCGTACCAGACGGTGTTGTTCCACCACGGGTAGGTGTTGACGAAGGGTTCCGCGGTCGGGAGAGGGGTTTCGGCGGGGGGTGGAAGCGGGGTGGCTGTTGGTTCGATGGGGGCGTTTGTGGGTTCGGGGGTGGGGGTGGCGGGGGTGGTGCAGGCGGCAAGGAGGAGAAGGAGAGAAAAGGAGAAGAGGAGAAAAGGAGAAAAGAGTTTCTTCATTTTGTATTACATGACGAATGCGCCGCTTTGGGGCGGGAGGTGGATTTCGAGGTGATCGGGGTGGGCGGTGACGGGGTGGTGGTTGAGGTGATCGCGCGGGGAGGACAGGGTCAGAGGGAGGGGGAGGACGCGGGAGGCGAGGCTGGTGTTTAGGGCGATGATGGTGTCCGGGGCGGGGGTGTACGCGTAGAGGCCCGCGGCAGGATCGAGGTGCAGGGTACGGTGCGCCGCGAGGGAGGGGAGAGATCGGCGGAGGTGGATCAACGTTTGGAAGTAGTGTAATAGATCGAGGTTTTGCCCTGTCCAGTTCATCGGTAAACGCGCTTCGTCAAACCCTAGCCCTTCGCCGATGAATTTGTCCTGGCTGAGGCCGGTTTCGGTGCCGTAGTAGAGAATGGGCGGAGCGCTGAGGGTGAAGAGGACGAGGGCGGCGAGTTTGAGCCGGTGGGTGTCGTTCCCCGCGAGGGCGAGGAAGCGGTTCATGTCGTGATTATCGAGGAAGGATGGGCGGGAAAATGCGGGGGGGAAGTAGCGTTCGTGGGCGGTGAGGAAGGCGTCGAAGTGGGCGAGGTCCCAGTTGCCAAGGGCGAAGGTTTCGCGCAGGGCACGGGCGAGGGCGAAGTCGAGTTGGCCGTGCAGGTTGCCGAAGTAGACGCGTTGGGCGGACGGGGGTTTGACGACCTCGCCAAAGAGCCAGCAGTCAGGGTTGGTTTGTTGACAGGTGCGGCGGAAGTCGGCCCAAAAGTCGAAGGCGGGGCCGTCGGCGTGGTCGAGCCGGTAGCCGTCTATGCCTTGTTCGAGCCAGTATTTCGCAGCGTCGAGTAAATACGCGCGGGCGGGACTGCCTTCGGATAGGTTGAGCTTAGGCATGGTTTTGACATCGAAGAAGGATGCATATTCTTCAGGCCATTCGCGCCAGATGTACCAACCCCGGTAGGGGCTGGTAGGATCGGTTTTGGCGTCGAGAAAAGTGGGGTGTTGGTTCGACCAGTGGTTGGGGACAAAGTCAAGCAGGATGCGAATCCCGCGGGCGTGGGCGGAGGTGATCAGTTCTTGAAGGTCTTCGTTGTTGCCGAGGCGGGGTTCAACATTGAACAGATCGGTAGCGTCGTACCCGTGGGCGGTAGGGCTGGCAAAGAGTGGGGAAAGCCAAAGAGTGTTGACGCCGAGACCTTCGATGTAATCCAGTTTTTCGATGACGCCGCGAAGAGTTCCGCCGTAAAAGTCGGTGACATTTCTCGCGGTATACCATTCTCGTTCCTCTCCAGGATTAAATCGGTCGAGGTAAATATGGTACAGAATGGCGTCATGCGTCCATGCCGGGGCTTGTACGTCTGTGATATATATGGCGAAGAGGGGAGCTTTCTCAGGGTTTTCGGCTTGGTCGTCTGCATACATCCACTTTGTGGAACCGGTAACCCGTCCAGCAAGGCGATAACGCATAATACTTCCCTCCGGCTGACCGGGGATTTGCCCCTGCCAGGTGCGGACGTATTCCCAAGATGGTTGATCCCACTCGATGGCGGTGGGTTGGAGGGGGTGTGTGATCGGGGCTGTCGGTTCGGACGCGTTGGGCAAGTCCACCGTATAGGTACACACGATTTCGTCAAACGGCACCGGGCCGGAGGTGGTCACGGTAAGGGTGATGGGTTCGCCCGGTTTGGGGGCGAAGGGTGCGCGGTGGGCGTGATGTTTGAGGCCGGTTAGCGTTTGGAGGTGGGTTTTCACCCGCTCTTCGGGGTGAATTTGAGGGCCGTAGATGACGTTGTGCATGAAGGAAGCGTAATGAGTAATGAGTGATCGGTGGGTTTGTTGGTTTGTGGCCAGGAACGGCGTTCGTGCCTGTAAAACTGCCCCCAAAATTAATGGACGAACGCCGTTCCTGGATCAAAAGAGACGATAGAAAACTACGCGTTTGAAACCAACACGATGCCACTGCGCGGGGGGATGCTCAGATGGAGTTTGCCGTTTTCGGGGGTGAAGGTGTGATGGGTGTTAAGGGGCCAGACCTGCGTGTAGGAGGTTGCGCTCAACCCATCGAGAGGTACGGAAATTTTGTGAGATTTTTCGCCCGCGTTGAAGGCGACGATGGCCTCGCTATTGTCCAATCGCCGTCCGAACGCCATCACGTCCCCTTTGGCGTATAGGTAGGCGTACCCACCGGTGCGGAGAACGGGATGGGCGTGGCGCAGGGCAATCGCCTGCTTGTAGAACTCGCGCAGGTCCTGATCCCACGTTTCGGGCTGATCCCACAGGAACGCGCGGCGGCAATCGGGGTCGCCTGCCCCAGTCATGCCGATTTCACTGCCGTAGTACACGTTTGGCGCGCCGGGCATGGTCATCTGAAACAAGGTGGCGAGACGCATCGCGGATTTGTCTTCGCCCATCAGCCAGAGAACGCGCGGGGTATCGTGGCTGTCAAGCATGTTGAGTTGGGCGAGGTTGATTTGCCAGTCGTAAAAATTGAGGAAGGTGTCAATTTGTTCGGCAAAACCTTTGGCGTCAATCGCTTTGATAGCGTAATCGGGATGGTCAAAGGTCGGGTTGAAGGTTCTGCTGGCGAAAAACGACACAGCCGCCTTACCGACAAAATAGTTCATCACCGCGTCGAACATATCGCCTTGCAGCCAGTGTTTGGCCTCATGCCAGATTTCGGCGACGATGTAGGCTTCGGGGTTCGTGCCTTTGACGAGCGTGCGAAATTCTTGCCAGAAACTGTCGTCGTCAATTTCTTCGGCCACATCGAGCCGCCAGCCATCAATGCCAAAATCCAGCCAGTATTTGGCGACGTGCATCAGGTAATCGCGCGCGCCTGGGTTGCGGACGTTGATCTTGGGCAGGGCAGGGTTGTTCCACCACGCGGCGTAGTTCGGCGGGCGGGTTTTGCTGCTGTTGTACGGGCGGAGCGGCCATTTATAGACGGTGAACCAGTCAATGTACGGGGAATTCCCACCATTTTCGAGAATGTGGTGGAACGGCCAAAAGCCGCGGCTGGCGTGATTGAAGACGCCATCCAACACCACACGAATGCCGCGGGCGTGGGCCTGGTCGAGCAACTCACGCAGGGCCGCGTCACCGCCGAGGAGCGGGTCCACGGTCAGGTAATCGAAGGCGTGATAGCGGTGGTTGGAGGCCGAGGAGAAGATCGGGTTGAGATACAACGCGGTGATCCCCAGGTCTTTGAGATAGTCCAACTTTTCGACGATCCCGTACAGATCGCCGCCCTGATACCCCTGTTCGGCGGGGTCCGTGCCCCAGGGTTTGAACTGCATCCCGCGCGGGTGCGGGGCGCGTGCGCTGCGGGCAAAACGATCAGGGAAGATTTGATAGAAAACTGCGTGGTGAACCCAAGAGGGAGTGGAAATGTTCATAGGTAATTGTCAATTGTGACTACTTAATAATGAATGATTAATGAAAAAGAGAATTGATCATTGGCTATTGGCAATTGATCATTGAAAATTAATTACGAATTCCGAATCCTCCGCACCATCATCGCACCGAGCACCAGCAGAAACAACATGAGCGCCAGCAACAAAACGGTTCGTGTCGTAGAACTGGCGGGTTGAGCGGTTTCTTCGGTGGCGGGAGAGGCTGGAGCAGGTTGCGTTGTCCCATCATAAGAAAGCGTGTAGTGCATATTCGCGGGGATATCGGTATAGGTTTGGGTGGTGCCGTCGGGCCAGCGGATTTCCAGGCTTTGGACGGTCTGCTGCCCGAGGCCGAAGTACAGGGTAGTCGTATTGCCGGAGCCTAAACTTCCCCCGATTTGTACTGCCTGCACCTGGATATGCCCGTCCGAGGTGGTGAGCGCCACGCGCGTGCCGACCGCATCCCGATTAACCGGGCCACCGCCGCGTAGGGTGAACGCCACCCGCCCGTTGGACGAATCACTGCCCATTTGATTGCGGTACAGCTTATAGCCCTGCTCGTAATTGCCGATGACAAAATCCACCCAGCCATCGCCATCGTAATCCGCGGTGGCGACGCCGAGTGTGCGCTGATCGCTGACCATGCCACTTTGCGCGGTCATATCTTCAAACGCGCCATCGCCTTTGTTGTGATACAGGGGGTTGATCAACGGGCGTTCGGGCGTGGTTTCGGTCAGGCCGACGTACAAATCGCGATAACCGTCGTTGTCATAATCGAGCGAGACCGTGCCCCAGCCGGTGCCGTACCCGCTCATATCCACCCCCGCCAACGCGCCGACATCGGTGAACGTGCCATTGCCCTGATTTTCGAGCATTACCATCGGCCCGGCGTTGGTGAAGAAGAAGTCAAAATAACCGTTGCCATCGTAATCGGCAACCGCCAGTCCCATGCCCATCAATTTGGTGTTGGCATTGGCATCTTTCGACACTTCGGTGAAGCACCAACTCCCAAATTGCTCGAACTGCGGGCAATTCGGGCCGTCGTTGCGCCAGAGGGCGTTGCCGATGGGGTTGATAAATTCGTCGTTGACCAGATAGATGTCCAAGTCGCCATCGTTGTCGTAGTCCACAAAGCTGGCGACAAACCCCGCCCCACCTGTTTTTGAACCGAGGATGCGGGACACATCCGTAAATGTGCCGTCGCCATTATTGTGATAGAGCGAGTCCCGGTCGCCTTCGGTAGGGCGGCCACAATCGGGGTAACAAGACCAATTCGCTACGTACAGGTCGAGGAAACCGTCGTTGTCGTAATCGCCCCAAGAAGCCGTTTTGCCGTCGTAGGGGTTTGCCACGCCTGCCTGCTCGGAGACATCGGTGAAGCCTTTCCCCGCGTCGTTGTGGAACAACACGTTCGGGGTGTTACGACGCAAAACGTACAGGTCGGGGTAGCCATCGTTGTCGTAGTCGGCGAAGACTGCGCCTGAACTTTGCGTGTTGATCAGGGCCACAGTGGCCGCGAGGGGGGAGATGCCAAAAGTGCCGTTGCCCAGATTGCGGTAGAGGATGTTTGGTCCCGCGGGGTCGGTGACATACAGATCGTCCCACCCATCTTGATCGTAGTCTCCCCATGCTTGTCCGGTCATCCGATCCTGGCCCGCGCGGGTTGCCCCGATTTGGGCGTGGGTGGTTACGTCAGCAAAGATCGTGCCCCCCGATTCTGCCGGAGCCGGGGTCACGAATGGGGTGGCGGTCCCTGGGAGGGAGGTTTGCGCTTCAGCCGATCGGGAAACGGAAAGCGTTAGGGTGAATAAAAAGAAAGAGAAGATAAATCCGCGCATGATTGAAAAAAAGATGGAGATGGTGGCACGCGGGAATTCTGCGGCCTCCATCTCCATCCAGGTCAAAAAAATTAGCCTTTTACAGCACCTTGCGTGAGACCGCCCACGATGTAATCTTGCAAAGCGAGGTAGATAACCATGATCGGGAGCGCCCCGATCAACGCCCCGGCGGCAAACGGTCCCCATTTTTGGGAGAATTGCCCGGACGTGAAGATTTGCAGGCCGACCATCAGCGTGTATTGTTCGGAGCTTTTGAGCAGGATACGGGCGAGGATGAAGTCGCCATACGTGCCGATGAAGCTCAGAATCCCAACAACGATGAGGATCGGGCGCAGGAGGGGGAGGATCAGTTGGGTGAAGATTTGCCAGTGGGTCGCCCCGTCCACCATCGCCGATTCATCAATGTCGCGGGGAATGGTGTCGAGGTAGCCTTTCATCAGCCAGATGTTTACCCCCATCGAGCCGCCCATGTACACCAGAATCAACCCGGCGTGGGTGTTGAGGCCGAACGTCGGGAACACATCCCCGATTTGCGATACCATCAGGAAGAGCGAGACCAACGCCAAGATGCCAGGGAACACGTTGATGAGGAAAATTCCTTTCAGCATGGTTTGGCGGCCTTTGAACCGGAAGCGGGAAAAGGCGAAGGCGGCCATTGTGGTGATGGAAATCGAGAGGATGGTCGAGATGGTGGAGATTTTGATGGAGTTTTTCAGCCAGGTGCAATACAGGATGACGGATTCAAAACTCGATTCACCAGTGAAGGTAGTCGGGATGGCGTCGGCGATTTTGTTGCACCCAAAGGTGGTGTCCCCGGAGAGGAGGGTTTTAAAGTTGTCCAGACCGATATTCTTCGGGATCAGACTGGCGGTGGAGAGAGAGTTCCCCGGATTGAGCGAGGCGGAGACGATCCACAGCACGGGAAAGACGGAAAAATAGATCAAGAGCAGGGCGATGAACAACCGGATGCCAGTACTCAGCCGCCGTTGAAACTTGACCGAAGACGTTAGCTGTTTGACGGAAGATTGACTAGACATTTTCGCCGACCTCCTCCCACATTTTGGTGAAGCGGAATTGGAAGAGCGTGATGCTTCCTACGATAAAGAAAATGACGATGGTGATAGCTGACGCAAACCCGTAGTTTACGCCACGTCCACCCGCAAACGCGAGGTTGTACACGTAGCTAATGAGGATGTCCGTGTGCCCGGCGGTTGTCGAGGCCCCGGCAATGGGCGGCCCACCCCCGATGAACAGGTAAATCAGGTTGAAGTTGTTGAAGTTGAACGTAAAGGAGGCTAAGAGTAACGGCCCAACGGCAACGAGCAACAGGGGCAGGGTGATGTTCCAAAACCGTTGCCAGGGGGTCGCACCGTCCACTTCTGCGGCCTGATAAATGTCCTGCGGGATGGATTGTAAGGCACCGCTGCAAATGAGCATGAAATACGGATACCCCAACCAGAGGTTGACAATCAAGATGGCGACTTTTGCCCACGTCGGGTGGGAAAACCACGGCGGGCTGAAGTTGAACCACTCCACCAGCGTTCGGTTGATGACCCCAACTTCAGGGTTCATCATCCCACGCCAGATCAAAATGGTGATCAGGGCGGGAATAGTGTAGGGGATGAGCAAGAAGGAGCGGATAACCTTTTTGAGCGGGAAGTCGGGGTCATTGAACATGATCGCGATGGCTAACCCCAGGGAGAAGGTGGTCAACACGGTCAGAAATGCAAAGCCAAAGTTCCAGCCCAGAATGAGAAGCAATGGCCCCCGGAGGGCCGGACTGACAAAGAAATTTTTGAAATTCGTTGTACCTATAGTGGAAATAAAACCTGGCGTGATTTTTTGTCCGGTTTGCGAGGTGAATGTGCCATCCACGTTGCGGAAAATGGTGCCGTCTGCGTTGCTAATCATTACATCCTGTGCTTCGTCGTACACATATAAGGAGGTAAGTTCTGCCGCCTCCGAGGGGGAGCGAATCTGGATCGTCTTGGCTGGATCACCGAACAAAATATCGGGGAGTGTTTTATCGGCAGCCGCGAGGATGGCGTTCAGTTTTTTATAGCCTTCAATGGTATCGGGAAACCCTTTGCTGTCCAGTTCACCGATGCCATCCTGACCGGGCTGTGGTTGGGTGAGAGGTTCACCTACTTTTGCCAGATACCCGTTGCCGTCTGTATCAATAAGCCATAAAACATATTCCCCGGCGTCATTTTTGTAGGCGGTCCATTTGTAGGCTTTGCCCTCTTCTGGGAGATATTTTTGGGTCAAAATTTGTTGGACGGCCACTTCCTGCGTGAGCAAATGTCCATCCCCGTAGTTGGTGAAGGCGACCCAGACCGTAAAAACGATGGGATAAATTGTAAAAATGATCATAAAAGCGATGCCAATTGTCATCCAACGGATGGGGTACATCTGCTTGAAGATCAAGACAATATTGACGAAAATAGTGACGACAATAAGTGCTGCCGAAAAGGGATAATACCCTAAGCGGAAGAAGTTATTCAATAAATACGCAATAAACGCGTCAAATGCCACCAGCAAACCCAGCCGTAACAATAGCGAGGGGATCACATCGGCGGCAGGGGCTTGTTTTTTCTTAGGATCCTGAAGGGTTAGTGGGGCCATACACATTTCTCCAATTCAAGGATTTGATGTAACGGCTCGGGTTAAGAGAGAAGATTCGCCGCAAAAGATAGTTGGATGATGTACATCCCAAAACTATCCTTTTTTGAGAGATTCTCAATCCTGGCCGAGTACGATTTGAGGATTATTCATAAAAAATAAAAAAACCGAGTCTACCAACTTAGATATTCCTCAGGATATGCAAATTTGGAAAGAACTCGGTCTTCAGGTGTCCAATGACATGCCACACCTTTTTTCAACTGTTGAAAAAGGAGGCCGGGATTATGTCCCGGCCTCCTTGATGAAAGATGCGTCTTATTGGGTGGTAACCGTCACCATGTGCGTATTGCTGTCATAGGTGAAGGTCACAACGCTGTCAGCCGCCAGGCTGAGGGTATAGTTGGGGCCATCTTGGGCACCATCGGAACCGTAATTTACGGCCCAGGAGCCATCGAGGGCAACTTTGTATTGGTATTCGCCAGCGGGGATGTTGAAGGTGCCGCTGTAGGTACCATCGCCATTGTCGGTGAGGGCCGAAGTCGGGCAGGCAGGATCCCAATCGGAACCGCAGGCTGCGCCTTTGGCTTGCCAGTCACCGGGGATATTGACCATGCCGGCCAACGCACCCAGGATCAGGTCGCTGATTTGTTTGACGGTGTCAGCCATCGCGACATCGGGGGTCTGTTCGCCGGAGAGAGCAATGGTCACGCCGCTGTTCCACGCGCCCCAAACGGAACCCATTTCGGGGATGTAGGGCATGAGGGTGGCGTTGGCACCTGCCACGTCCATCGCGGCGAGGTCGGCGTCATCGGTGGCCTCGAGTACGGGTTTGAACGCGGAGGGGCGGTTGCCAGTGACTTGCAGTTGGCTCATCACATCGGTGGTCGCCACAAATTCAGTCAGGAAGGCCTGGGCTAACAAAACATTTTCGCTAAAGGCATTGACCATGAAGCCCTGAACGCCCATAAACGGCGCACCAGCCTCGCCACCTTCGGTCGCGGCGGGGAAGGTGGTGACGGCATAGGGTACGCCAGAAGCGCGGATACGATCCAAAGCCCACGGGCCAGCCATCAAGAAGGGGATTTGTCCGGTTTCAAACAGGGTGTGGGCGGTGTCCCAGTCATAGCTGTCGGGGATTAAGCCTTTTTCGATTTGGGCCCGCAGGAAGCTCAGAGAGTCAAGTTCGCCCTGGCTACTGAGGCCGATGTCTTTGGGGTTCCAGGTACCATCTTCATTCAAACCGAAAACGTAGCCGCCGAAAGCGGTCTGAACGGGCAACGCATCGTAGGTGGTGCCGGCGAGGGCCATCGCGTACTGGACTTTGCCTTCGTCTTTCAGTTGTTGGCCGAGGTCCATAACGCCCTGCCAGGTGGTGGGAACTTCGCTGACGAGGTCAGTGTTGTAGAAGAAGCCCAGGTTTTCGGTCGCATAGGGCATCCCGTACAGTTGGCCGTCGGTGTAGGTGAAACCCTGCAGAGACAGGTCAGTGAAATCACCAGCTTTGTCGCCCAGGTCAATGGGGGCGAGGAGACCGGAGGCAATCAAGGAACCAATCCAGTCGTGGGCGCCAACGATGATGTCGGGGCCTTCGCCAGCGGGGGCGGCGATGATGAATTGATCACGAATGCCGGAAACTTCTTCAACCACAACTTCGACGTTGTAGGCGGCGAGGAACGCATCGGCCAGTTCCACGAGAACGGCGGCGCGGGTGTCGTCAGCCCAAATGCGGATGGTTGCATCGGGTTCAGCCGGGGCGGCTTCGGTGGGTTCCGCAGTGGGTTCTTCCATCGCTTCGGTGGGTGCGGCGGTCGGTTCTTCCATCACCTCAGTCGGTTCTTCCATGACTTCGGTCGGTTCTTCCATCACCTCGGTTGGAGCAACTTCGGTGGGGGCGGGGGTCGCCGCGGGTTGGCATGCAGCCAAAACCATCGAAGCGACGATCAGAAAACTAAAGAGAGAAAGTAATTTTTTGTACATACGTTTGTGTTCCTATAAAGATTTGAAGTAATATGCGCCAAAACAGGCTTGAAGTTTGATTTTTGAAAAGGGCCTTTCAGAGAGAATTTTGTGGGGATGTATGGATACGCGACCACCTCCTTGATAGCGCGCGATCATATCGAATTGCGAATTAAAATGCAACGTTTATTAGCCATCTAATTGAGTGTCTAAGATTTGTTTAATCTGAAGCAAGTTGTTAAGTAACCCATCTAAGTTATCACGGATAGGGGCAAAACGTTCTTGGGTGAAGTTGCTGTGAGCCGCTAGCGCCGAAGAAAGGATACGATGGCCGCTTTCAGTGATATGCAGACTCAAAGCTCGTCCATCTGTTTCGTGCTGGACTTTCGTGACCAGCCCTTCCGCTTCAACGCCTTTAATGAGGCGGGTGATGTTGCTCTTGTCGGTCAACATGCGGGTGCTCAGTTGGGTCAACGTAATGCCAGGATTTTCAGCGATATGTTTGAGCAAATAAAAGCGCGGCACTGATAAGTTATAGCCCTCCAACAAACGGCGATCACCGTTGTCGAGGGTGAAATAGATCTCTTTAAAGGTAGTATAGAGGTTCATTTCAGGGTCTGTCATGGGGCGCAAATTCGTTGACATAGCAACTGTTGATAATGCAACTATATTCCCGTTGATTTTATTTGTCAAGGCGGCAAGGAAGAGATTAAAACAATGCAAACGATTTCAGAGAATTTCTTAATCTACGGGGTACTTAAGCCAGACCCTAAAGGTTTTGTTTGCAAAAGACGCCCAAGTAAAAATGGGGTTTATTTGCAAATGTATCCCTAAATTCATCGAGAAAAACCTTTAGGGTCTGTTAGGTTATGGGTTCAAATACTCGTCCAGTGCGGGCAACACCACCCCATCAAAATCGAACAACGCCTGATTTTCCCACGCGTTACCCGAATTCGGATCGGTATTATCCCAACCGTTACCGTCTACCGCGGTCCAGGTAGCATCCCAATAAAAGACGCCCAATCCCCGCCCGTTCGTTACCGCGCGCACGACCGCCATCACATCCCGCAGAAAGGCGCGTTGCCCGTCCTTAGTCAGTGGGTAGCCGGAAACAACCAGGTCCGGGCCGAAGATGTTAGCAAGCTTGTCATCGTTTGCCGGGGTGAACGCATACGCCGTTTCCGCCACGATCACATCCTTGTCGTACCGGGCGGAGATGTCGTCCAGGTTGAATTGCAGTTCGGCGAGCGTGCCATGCCAGATCGGGTAATACGAAATCCCGATCACGTCGAACGGCACGTCCCGCATCGTGATATTGCCGAAAAACCACTTCGCCAGTTCGTTATCGCCGCCCTCCGCGATGTGGATCATCACCTGCGTGTCGGGGGAACACGTCTTTACCGCGTCATACCCCGCGGTCAGCAACTCTGCCAGATTATCCCAGTTTGGCGGGTCCCAGGTATGCCCGTCCGGCCACAACATCCCGGAATTGATCTCGTTGCCGATCTGCACCATGTCCGGGGGCGTGCCCTGCGCGACGAGGCTGCTACACACATCGAAGGTGTAATCGTACATCGCCTGTTTCAGCGCGGGAAAATCTAGCCCTTCCCACGCGGCAGGTTTGTATTGCTTGCCGGGGTCGGCCCAATTGTCGGAGTAGTGAAAATCTACGAGCAGTTTGATGCCCTTTTCTTTGAAGCGTTGAGCCATTTCCAGCACACGTTCTTTGTTGTGATACCCATCGGCAGGGTCTACCCACACGCGCAGACGGGCGTAGTTCAGCCCGTGGTTTTTGAGAATGTCCAGCGCGTCGCCGGGCGTGCCATCGGTTTCGCGGTACACCCCGCCCAGGTCTTCGGACTTTTTCAGGCTGGAGATGTCCGCGCCTAAAATTGAAAGCGCGGTCTGTCCGGGAAGGAGTTCAAAATCGTCGAAACTTGCCCAGTTCCCCATGTTGGCATCGGATACCAAATTAATCGTACACGTTCCGTCCGTCACTTCGTTAGAGACGACCAGATTCAGCCAGCGATAGCCGGGCATGGTGGAGGGGACGTAGGCGCGTTGCTCGTTCTCCCCACATTGGAGGGCGATGTAGACCGCGTTCTGTTCCCCGCTTGAACGCACCCACGCGTGGAGGGTGTACCACCCATTTTCCAGCCCGGTCAGGGTTTGGGAGGTAGTTACTTGGTAAGCGTCCGCGCCCTGGTGGGTCAGGCGGAAAGCGCTGTCATGGCCTTTGTCGTCGAGGGAGTTCGCGGCTTCGTTATCTGTGGTCCATCCGGTCAGATCGCCGGTTTCAAAGCTGGGGTTGGGGAAGTTGACGGGGACAGGGACTTCCGTTGGGGGTGGGTTCGTCGGTTCGGGGAGGGGAGTCTGGGAGGGGATCATGGTGGGTTCAGGTTCGGTCGTTGGAACCGCGGTGTCCGTCGCGGGGAGGGAAGTGGGGGCGGCGGGTGATGGGGTAGTAGATTGAGGGGTGCAGGCGATCAGCATCCAAAGCAGGAAAAATATCATTACGCCGCGCCAAAAGTTTTTTTTATTCATTATGGCTCCAAATCTTTGACCAAAATTTGCAAACCATACGGAGCGAGAACAAGTTCCTCCTTCACGGTTTGCGGTTGGTCGGTGAAATTCATCAAAAAGAGAAATTGCTGGGCTTCGGTTTGCCGCATTTGGGCGGAAACCCCGTGCGGGAGTGGACTGGGCCACGCGGACGCCAGCCCCAAGCATTTGCCCACCCGGTCATAAAAAGTGCCCAAAAAATCGTCATCCACCTGTGTACCGAGGTGATACGCTTGCCCCTGCCCGAACGCGTTGACCGTGATCGCCGCTTTACCTGCGTAAAAATCTTGCGTGTAGGTCGCCAACACGTCCGCCGTTGTGGGTTCGAGCAAATCCGCAAACCGTCCGCATCCCGCCGACCCGGTCAAGCCCAAGGTGTTTTCCGCACACGCCACGCCGTTCCCCTGCGCCGCGCCGAACGTGTCATACTCCACCAGTTTGAACCCCCACACTTCTTCCTGCGGCGACGCGCCCAGGTGAACCAAATCCGTCTCGTTGACCCACCCGGTCATGTACGTGGTCACGAGCGTGCCGCCCGCCCGGACAAATTCCGTCAAACGAGTGGCGGTCACTTCATTTAAAAGGTACAACATCGGCACCACGACCAGTGCATACTTGCTCAAATCCTGATGGGCGTTGATCACGTCCGTGGGAATACCCCGTTGCCAGAAATGGCGATAATGCTCGATGCACGTCGCCTGATATTCTTTGTTGACCTTGCGGGGGAGATGCGCGCGGCTGATCGCCCATTCGTTTTCAAAATCGTAAATGATCCCGACCCGCGCGGGGGTGCGCGCCGCAGCCAGGGCGGGCCACTCGTTCAGCATCTCCCCGACCTCGACAACCTCCCGGAACGTCCGCGCGCTTTCCCTGCCCCGATGTGCCACCACTGCCCCATGAAATTTCTCCTCCCCACCCCGACTCTGCCGCCACTGAAAATAGTTCACCCCCATCGCCCCATGTGCCAACGCCTGCGCCGACGCAAGTTTCAGCAGTCCCGGTCTTTTCAACCGGCTCAATGCCTGCCAGTTGGTTTGGCTCGGCGAGGACTCGATCAAGTAAAACGGTTGCTGTTTGTAGCTCCGGTGTAAGTCGTGATAAAACGCGGTTTCGCACGCGGTTTGCACATCATCATTGACGTGCCATTCGGGGTAACTGTCCCAACAGGCAATGTCCACGTCTTCGGCGATTTTCCAGTAATCCAGCCCCACATCCGGGCGCATAAAGTTGGTGGTGATGGGAATGTTGGGGGTACGTTGGCGGAGGGGGGCGATTTCCATCTTGTAAAAATCGTGTACCTGAGCGCTGTTGTAACGTTGCCAGTCAAGCATCAACCCATTATTGGAAGGGTCCACTGGATTGATCTCATCCCAATGTTCGTACCGGTGGCTCCAAAAGGTTGTCCACCATGCACGGTTGACCGCGTCCAGACTCTCGTACCGCTCCGCCAACCACCGCCGGAAATCCGCGAGACAGGTGGGGCAGTAACATGCCGTCGAACCGTACTCGTTCGAGACGTGCCAAAGCAAAAGCGCGGGGTGATCTTTGTACCGGTCCGCGAGCAGGGTGTTGATTTCAGTAACCTTGTGCCGGAAAACGGGCGATGTACGGCAGAAATTCTGGCGTCCCTGGTGAGGGATACGCTGACCGAATGGGTTCATCCGTTGAATTTCGGGGTATTGCGCGGCCATCCATGCGGGAGGGGCAGCGCTGGGGGTGGCGAGGATCGCGCGGATGCCGTGTTTGATCAGGCTATCCATCAGCCGGTCGAGCCAGCTAAAATCGTACCGGCCCTCGAACGGTTCCAGCATCGCCCAGGAAAAAATCCCGACGCTCATCGCGGTGCATTGGGCTACGTTCATCAGCCGGAAATCTTCAGACAGCACTTCGGGGAAATCCAACCACTGTTCGTAGTTGTAATCGGCCCCGTACCAGAGATGACTTAGTAATTGGGAGAGGTTGTTTGATTCCATGCGCCTATGATAATCCACCTTATAAAAAGCGCATGAGAGATTTAACGCAAGGGCGCAAAGAGGTAAAGCGCAAAGTAAAAAAGGAAAAAGGCAATACGGCGAAAGTTACAATTTCTCTTTGGGTAATAGTACACAGATGACACAGATGGGAACAGATGGAAGCAGAAGATTTCAATAAAATTTCTGTTTCCATCTGCGTTTTCTGTGTTTTCTGTGTAGCAGATTTCATCCTGCCTCGCCCGAAAGTGAATTTCGCGCTACTGCGAAAAAACCCTTGTGCCTTTGCACCTTCGCGCCTTTGCGTTAAAAACTACCATCCCAAATGATACAATCTCCCCTATGAATCTCCCCCCGACCACCTGGCGTCTCCTCCACACGCCCCCGGCCCCTGGCCCCTGGAACATGGCCCTCGACGAAGCCATCCTCGAAGCGGCAGGACAGGGTCTCGTCCCCCCCACCCTGCGCCTGTACGCGTGGGAACCCGCGTGCCTGTCGCTCGGCTATTCCCAACCCTTTTCCGACGCCGATCAAAACGCCCTTGCCCAACACGGTTGGGACCTCGTCCGCCGTCCGACCGGGGGGCGGGCGATTCTGCACACGGACGAACTGACGTACTCGGTCAGCGCGCCGCCCAACGAACCCCGCGTGGCTGGCAGTGTGCTTGAAAGCTACCAACGCCTCGCTCTGGCCCTCCTCCAGGCCCTCCATCGCCTCGCCGTCCCTGCCGAAGCCGAAGAGAAGTACGCCCTCCTCGGGGATGCGAACCCGAAAGGCCCCGTCTGTTTTGAAGTTCCGTCGAATTGGGAAATTACCGTAGATGGGAAAAAACTGATTGGCAGCGCGCAAGTCCGGCGGCAGATTGGCGTACTCCAGCATGGTTCCCTCCCCTTGTATGGCGATCTGACCCGGATCACGCAAGCCCTCGCCTTTCCCGACGAACCCACCCGCGCGGACGCCGCGTCCCGTCTGCTCGCCCGCGCCACCACCGTTGAAACCGCGTTGGGTCGCCCCGTTACATGGGAACAAGCCGCCGACGCCCTCGCCGCCTCCTTTGCTCAAACCTTGAACTTAACGCTGGAAAAAGCCGAAGTCACCCCCGCCGAAACCGCCCGCGCCGAAGTGCTTGTACGAGAGAAATATACGCACACTAGTTGGACGGAAAGAATCTAAAATTTGTTAAACTTTAGTCAGACGATAGCGGGCAATACACATCCACTCGAATCCCAAACGGATCATCCACCGCGCAAAATCGCATTTTGTCATACATTTTCGTATCTTCCGGAGCCATGCAAGTTTTTGCACCTGCCTCGAGAAACGCTTTGTACAAAATATCCACTTGCTCCGGCTCACCAACCTGAATAGCAAATTCCGCGTTGCGTGGATTGGTATTTGGGTCTATGTTCATCCCTTCAGCAGGGAAGAAGGTTAGCCAGGTATCACCCAATTTCCAGCCTTTGAGGCGCGGTTCGGAAACCGGCGCAGGGCCGAAGATTTTGGCGTAAAAAGCCACAGCTTTTTCAAAGTTTTTTAGGTAAAAAGTGGGGAAGCGCAACCCAATCACCTGAAATTTTTCATCCATTACTTACTCCTTGAGGAACTGAACAGAATGAAAATGGTGAAAAAGAATCATTCTCCAATAATCTCAGTCCCCTGCCCCCCGTGCAATCCGTTTTTGCAAATGCTCCGGCCATTGGCTGATGTCTTCGGACGGATAAATCTTGAGTTCAGCCCCGTTTTGGGTGAACAGGTCACGCGTGCGGCAGTTGAGGATCGTTCGGGCGGCGGCGAGGCCCGTTGAGGTCGCGCCCGCCACGCCGTGGCTGATCGTACTGGCCCCAACCATGTACAGCCCGTCCATCTCGCTCTTGATGGGGAACGCGCCCGGCCCAACCTGGAAACGGCTTTTGGCGATGCCGTACAGGTTGCCTTCGGTGGCGTTGATGTAATGCTCGTTGGTCAGTGGGGTGCCCAGGTTGCAGAAGACTAAGCTGTCACGCAGGCCGGGGACGCGTTTGTCCAGGGCGGCGAGCATTTTTCCGGCGAGTTGCCCTTTCAGGGTACGGTAAGCCTCGGGACGGGAGGCGGTTTCCGTGCCCGCCCATTGTTTGAAGGCGTCGTAGCCGACGAAGGTGAAGGCTTCCAGGGTGTGGTGGCCTTTGTGCATCTTGGACGGGTCTTTGAGAGTGGTGACGGTCATAAACATGCCGGGGGGCGTGTTGGTTTCGAGCGCGTGCCCGGTCAGGCCCTGCTGGTAGATGGCGTCCACATCGGCGTGTTCGTAAAACCAATAATTGCCAGAATCCAGCCCGGCGGCACGCAAGTCCATATCCACCGCAAAAAACAGACTGAGGGCGGAACCGGAATAGGTCACTTTGTCCACTTTGCGGCGCAGTTTGCCAGGGAGATGCTCCCGTCCGATGAGTTTGCCGAAGGTCACTTCCGGGTCGGCATTGCTGATGATGTTGCGGGCACGAATCTCTTCCCCGTTTGCCAGTACAACGCCAACTGCGCGACCATTTTCGATCAGGATGCGGGCGACGGGCGTGTTCAGCCGGATGTCACCCCCTGCGCGTTTCAGCGCCCGGACAAACGCCCGCGGAATGGCAAACGCGCCCCCGCGGGGATAGTATCCCCCCTCGAAATAGTGATGCACCACCCCGGCGTGAACCATCGCCGAAACCTGAGAGGGCGGCATGCCATGATCGCCCGATTGCCCCGCGAGAATGCCTTTCAGCACGGGATCAGAGACGAAGTGGTTGATCAAATCCTGCCCGGAGCGGAGGCCCCATTGCACGATGGGGGCGGCACGCGACGGGAGTTTTGCCACGTCCGAGGCACTTTGCACCGCGGCGAGCCGGGACAGGTTCGTCATGATGCGTTCGACGGTGTTCAGGTAGCCGTCAATCCCCGCCGCTTCTTTCGGGAACCGGGTTTTGAGGCGGTCAGCAAACCGCTCTTTCCCCGCGGGGATGTCGAACCGTTCCTGTCCGATGAAAATGTGGTCGAAGCCGTCGGGGTTGAGTTCGAGGAAGTCGAGGTCTTGCGAGACGCCCAGCCCTTCGTAAACGCGGCGCAGGTGTCCGCCGGGCTGTACGCCGCCGATGTAATGCACACCGGGGCTGAACCGGTAGCCTTCGAGGGTGAACGAGTGCGTCCAGCCGCCAGGGACTTCGTGCTGTTCGCAGACGAGAACGTTTTGGCCCGCTTGGGCGAGCGCGACGGCGGCGGTCAATCCGCCAGGGCCGGAGCCGATAATGAGGGTGTCGAGGGTGGTGGGCATGAGGAGGTCTCCTGGGTTGAGGGAAGGGTCATGTGTTTGAATGATTTTACCGCGCAAGTGCTCTTTAATCGGAACGTTACAGGGTATTGGAGGAATGGTGGCTCATGTCCAAAACACGATTCAGGTCTTGTCTGCTCTCCTGGGACTCCCGCTACCCTTTCTGGAATGGCCCAACAACGTGGAAATACATCGTTCCGCACGAACTTTTGGTAGTGGGATAAGGCGCGGAACCGTTCCGCGAACACTTTTGGTAGCGGGACAAAGCGCGGAACGGTACCGCGAGCACTTTTGGTAGTGGGACAAAGCGCGGAACGGTTCCGCGAATATTTTTGGTAGTGGGATAAAGCGCGGAACGATAACCTGGCACATCTTGTACGTAAGATGAAGCAAAACATCGTTCCGCGCTTCATCCTGTGCGTAAAAACAGAACATCTCTGGAGACGAATCAAAAAGGTGGGGTAGACCAGGATGCGCCGGGAGGTCTGGCGCACAAGTCCACCCCACCTTAGATGGGATTGCTCGGATGAAGAAATCAAGCTCCTGAAATATCCTCAGGCCGAATGGGCAGCCGCCGGATGGGTTTGCCGGTGGCGGCGAAAATGGCGTTGGCAACTGCGGGAATAAGCGGAGGCGTGCTCATTTCCCCTACCCCTCGCGGGGCACGGGTATTCTGAACGATATACACCTCAATCTCTGGCATTTCATCGAATTGCAGGAGAGGATAATCGTCAAAATTGCTTTGCTGTACCTGCCCGTTTTCGAGCGTGATGCCCTCCCCTTTCAGCGCGGCGGTCAACCCAAACACGATACCTCCCTCCATCTGTGCTTCAACCATGTCGGGGTTGATCACGATGCCGCAATCAACGGCACAAACCACGCGATGTACCTGAACACAGCCATTTCCGTCTACCGAAACTTCAACCACCTCCGCGACCGGCACAGAACCCCACGTCGCGTGGCAGGCGATCCCTCGGCTCCGACCCTCGGGTAGCGGCGTGCCCCAACCCGCTTTCGTCGCAGCCAGGGCCAACACTTCCTGTAAAATGTCTGGTTCCAGTTCCTGGCGTAGTTCGTAGGGGTCCTTGCCTAGCGCGGCGGCCATCTCATCCAAAAAACATTCGCGCACAAAGGCATCGGGGATATTTGTTACGGCGCGCCAGGCTCCGGTGGGGATAGAAGAAGGAGACTGGAAGGTTTGGATGTCAGGCAGGGCAGGCTGGTCCAACCGGGCGTGGGCGAGGTGGAGGGTGAAGGGGTGGTAGAAATCGTTTTTCATATCATCATCTCTTGTCCAAACCACTTTCACCGGCGCGTTAATCGCCTGCGAAACCCGGACGGCCTCGATCACATAATCCACCTGGAGCCGCCGCCCGAACCCCCCGCCCAACAGCGTGACATGCACGAGGATGGCTTCTTCCGGGAGGCCAGTAATTCGCCGGGCAGTTTGCCGGGCTTCCTGCGGGGCTTGCGTGGGTGCCCAGATTTCGCATCGGTCGGCACGCACATCCGCGACACAGTTCATTGGCTCCATCGTGGCGTGGGCATAGTAGGGGACTTCGTAGGTAGCTTGAAGGATTTTCTCATCTTGAAGCGAGGCGCTTAGTTCCGTCGCCCGCGCGATGAGAGCCTCTCGTATCCCTTCTGTGCTCAAGCTTGCGTTGGAGCCATCATCCCAGGTTATGTCCAGTGCTCTGCGTCCCTGGAGGGCTGCCCAGGTGTTCACCGCGACAACGGCGATGCCATTTTCTATCTCCACAATTTGCTGAACCCCGGCAATCGCTTTGGCATTCGTTGCATCAAAGCTGATGATTTTGCCTCCCAGCGTGGGGGGGCGGGCGATGACTGCGTAGGACATGCCCGGAATCTGGATGTCCAGCCCGTATACGGCACTCCCATTCACAATTTGCGGGCCATCAATTCGCTCCATTCGCGTGCCGATCAGATGGAAATCGGCGGGGTCTTTAGCTTGTACGCGTAGAAAAGAGAGGGCATCTAGCGTAGCGGCGGTGGTAACCAATTCCCCGTAGGGCAATGTCTTTTCGCTGGTCGTGTGGAATACTTTTCCGCGTTCGGCATAACACGAGGCAGGGTCTACTTCCCAAATTTGGGCCGCTGCGGTGATTAACATCTCCCGCGCGACCGCACCCGCGCGACGCAAGGGATTGTAACTTTCAAAGATGCTGGTACTGCCCCCGGTTAGTTGGTTGCCGTAGCGGCGGTCGCCTGGGGCCTGTTCAATGCGGATGGCTGTCCAGTCCACTTCCAATTCCTCGGCAACGAGCATGGGGAGGGCTGTACGCACGCCTTGTCCCATCTCCGATCTGTGGACGGTGATTGTGATGAGGTTGTCTATGCCGATTTTGACAAAAAGATTGGGTTCAAACCACGCAGGGGTAACGGGGGTGGGTTCGGGAAGATTGGAAAGCGTTGGGGTCAGAGGAAGATTGGTTGGGGTAACGGTGCCCGCGGAAAGGGTGGCGGTCGGAGCAGGATGGGTTCCGGTATCGTCACATCCGGCAAGGTACAGGCTGAGGAGCAATCCGCCTCCAGCTAATCCGGTCACTTTGAGAAAATCACGCCGGGAGAGGGGAAAAGTTTTTTGAGGGCGGGGCGTATTCATTGGCTTATCCCTCCTCAGCCGCGCGTAGGATGGCTCGGCGGATGCGTTGGTACGTGCCACAGCGACAGAGAACGTCGGACATAGCTGAGTTAATATCATGATCGCTGGGGTGAGGGTTCTGGGTGAGAAGGGCGGCCGCGGTCATGAGCTGCCCCGGCATACAGTACCCGCACTGCGGGACTTGTTCTGCGAGCCAGGCGCGCTGGAGGGGGTGATCACCGTTGGATGCTAAACCTTCGATGGTGGTGACCGGGTCGTTCACTTCGGAGATGGGCATGATGCAGGCGCGGCGGGCTTTGCCGTTGATATGTACTGTACAAGCACCACACAAGCCCTCCCCGCAACTGTATTTTGTGCCGGTTAGCCCCAATATATCCCGCAGCACCCAAAGGAGGGGCGTTTGGGGGTCTAAATCCAGGGTGTGGATTTCATTGTTGACGGTTATGGTTTGATTAGTCATCAGGGAGACTCCTCATAGGGATGCGACGAGCGTTGGAAAAATTTTTTCTTCAAATTTCAGTCTAATCATCCCCATGAAACGAAAAAAAGAGGAATTTTGTTGCAAGGATTTTATCTTTGCTTTATAGATGATACCCCTTCTTAGGAAAATTGGTTCAGCCAGTATAATTGGGGCAGACATAAAATTTCGGTGGGACCTGAGAGGTTTTGAACTGGAAAGACCAGTCAGGTTTGAGGACTTGCGTCTGGGTTTTTGGAGGTTTTTATGAAACGCACGTTAAAATTAATGGTTGGAGTGTTGGCTTTTTGGGGGCTGGTAACTGTTGCTGTTCAAGCTGAGGGGGGTGGGTATCTTATGTCGCTCCCGCTTATCACCCGGGGGCCAACCTGGGATGAAGTCGGTGCAAGTTCGGCAAGTGGCGGGGGCATTAGTAACAGTCTTACATATTATGGCGTTGAAACGCCTGTAATGGCAATTGCTCCTGATGGTATGCCCTATGTCGTCTGGACAGGGAAAAGTGAACAAGACTTAAGTAGACCGGGAGAAATCTATGTGCAGGCTTGGGATGGTAGCAGTTGGGGAGAAGTAGGTGAAGGATCAGCAAGTGGGGAAGGGATTAGCCAGGGGGGGGAACTCTCAATATTTCCCTCCATAGCGATTGCACCAGATGGAACAGTCTATGTTGCCTGGGGCGAATTGCTCGATAACGGATTTAGTGCCCAAATTTATATCAAAGCCTGGGATGGCGAAAATTGGTTGGAGGTGGGCGAGGGTTCCGCAAGTGGAAACGGGATCAGCCAAGCCTTTTATTCCACTTTCCCGTCGGTCGCGATTGCGCCAGACGGCACTCCTTATGTAGCCTGGCAAGATGCGGATCCCTGGGGAAGCTCTTCATCAATTTTCGTGCGAGCCTGGAATGGCAGTCATTGGGTTGATGTGGGGGAGGGTTTGGTAACTATTGGGGGAATCAGTGGTGAAGCGCCCTCTCTGGCATTTGCGCCGGATGGTACCCTTTATCTTGCCTGGAGAAGCACCAATTCTATTTATGTGTTAGCCTGGAATGGCACCGATTGGGGGGAAGTGGGTGCCGGATCGGCTAGCGGGGGCGGTATAAGTAATGATTTTTGGTACTCTGGCGACCCATCGCTTGCAATTGCTCCAGATGGGACCCCTTATGTAGCTTGGGAAAGAACTAATGGGATAGGTAGTAGCAGGGCGATTTTCATCAGGAGGTGGAAAGGCAATATTTGGGAAGAAGTAGGCCTGGGGTCGGCAACAGGGGCGGGAATCAGCAATGCTTCCGGGGTATTCGGGTTACCTGGTTTGGCAGTTGCCCCGGATAACATGCCTTATTTGGTCTGGAGCGATGAAAGCAGTGGAAATTTGGAAATATATATCCGTACCTGGAATGGGACTGCTTGGATTGAAGTCGGGGACGGATCTGCAAGTGGAGGAGGCATCAGCAATAATCCTGGTATATCAAAAACGCCTGTTATTGCGGTTTCGCCGGATGGAAAATTCTATGTGACCTGGCCGGACGACAGCGATGGAAATTGGCAGATTTACGTGCGGCAATATGTTAAATAGCTCAAGTACCTTGACGGCGAAAAATCGAGTTCTTGCCTTATAAGCGGGGTATTCCCGCTTTTTATGAGCATTTTTTTGCGAGAAATACCAGCTTTCAGAGAAAAAGTACGGTTTTTAAGGAGTGTAATCCCTAACGGTGGGTGGGGGTCTTTTATTTCCTGCGTGGGGATTTTATAGTTAATGGTTAGGGTAAGAATGGTCATCAGAGAAACTCCTGATAGAGAAAAAGGAGACTTGTGATTCTTACTTGCATGATGATGAAATTAGATAGGAAAATTCGGAAGCTCTTGGAGGCCCTTGGGCAAATATTTGAGGTTATTCATGAAAAGCACGTTCAAATTAATAGTTGGAGTACTTTCCTTTTCCTTGAGTTGGTCAGACGATAGCAGCGGGATAGATCAAATCTACGTGCTGCGGTATACCAGATAGTGGCCCTGTTTGGAGTATACTTTTAGGGTCCCTTTTTCGTCGCCGCCCTTTCTTTCGGTAGACATTTACCCCTGAATACCCTTTTTCTTTAAATTTTTTTCTGAGTTTGGCATAAGCCCTCAAGGAGGTTGCGATGTCTCTTACCATTATCATTGAAGTGGTTATTGGCGTATTGTTTGTCTGGATTTTGTTGGCCTTGATTACCTCACAGGTATCGGAGTGGTTAGCCGCGCTGTTTAAATGGCGGGCAAAGATGTTGGAAACCACTATCCGCAATATGTTAGGGTGTGAATCGCTTTGTAAAGATTTTTATGGGCACCCTCTGATTAAGGGATTACATAGCGATGCCGGAAAGCGGATACCCTCTTATATTCCCAAAAATCAGTTTGCGTTAGTCGTGTTTGATGTGTTTATCCAAGCTGGTACGAAGGAATCCGAAGTGGTTAAAACAGTCGAACAGGTAGAGAGCCAGGCAGGCACGGTTTATAATCAATTGCGGGCGGCAGTGGATCATTTCAGTAAGAAAATTGGGGATGATAAACAAGGGTTAGCCCATGCAATGGACACATTATTTATTGATGTCAAAACCGTGGGTGAGAAGGTACAGGAGGCAGATCAGGCGTTGGGTCAGGCACGCAAACGGATGGAAGCATGGTTTGATGATGCAATGGATCGTCTGAGCGGGGCGTACAAACGGCGTGCACAACTTTCCGCGATTCTTATTGGCATGGTTTTGGCCTTTGCCATCAATGCCGATTCGCTCGCGATTGCCAATGCTTTGTGGACCCAACCCGCCGTGCGCGATGCGGTGGTTGCCCAGGCTGAGCAATTGCAGTTACCCGAAAACCAGACTTCCCCTTCGCAGGAGCAGACGCTGGAATATGTGAATACCCTGGGTGAGCTTTCGTTGCCGTTGGGGTGGGGGCCAGAAAACATCCCCTCGAACTTTAACAGCTGGATTGTAAAAGTAGGCGGCATTCTTCTCAGCGGGGCAGCTGCGGCACAAGGCGCTCCCTTTTGGTTTGAAATCTTGCGAAAACTGCTCGATCTCCGCAAACCCGCGGCAAAAACGGAGGAAAACGCGGCTTAATACGCCAGGGCGAACGTTGAGACAATTATGCGGACGATCATTCATTTAGATTTGGACGCGTTCTATTGCGCGGTGGAAGAGCAATTCGAACCCGGCTTGCGCGGGAAACCGTTTGCGGTCGGGGGCAAACCCACCGAACGTGGTGTCGTTTCCTCATGTTCATATCCAGCACGGGCGCGGGGCGTGCGCTCGGCCATGCCCATGTCCCGCGCGTTGCGTCTCTGCCCAGGGCTGATCATCGTTTCCCCTCACTTTGACCGTTACCGTCCCGCCTCCCAACAAGTAATGGCGCGCTTGCATGCCCTGACCCCGCTCGTGGAGCAAATTTCCATAGACGAAGCTTTTTTGGATGTCACCGCCCTCTCCGACCTGCCCGAAACCCTCGCTCGCCAATTACAAACAACGATTAATATCGAACTTAACCTCCCTTGTTCTTTAGGTATTGCCTCGAACAAACTCGTTGCCAAAATCGCGTCTGACCATGGAAAAAGTCTCGCACAGGGAGGTGCTCCGCCCAACGCCATCACGTTTGTGCCCCCCGGCACCGAGGCGGAATTCCTTGCCCCGCTCCCGGTGGAACGTTTATGGGGTGTCGGTCCGAAAACTGCTGCTCGTCTGGAAGAAATGGGGGTAAAGACTATCGGTGACCTCGCACGAGTCCCGGAACTCGATCTCCTTCGCGCTTTTGGCAAAAATGGCGAAGAAATGGCGCACCACGCCCGCGGGTTAGATAATCGTCCCATTGTTACCGAACGCGAAACAAAATCAATCAGCCAGGAAATCACCTTCTCGCGCGATGTCTCCGACCCATCTCGTCTTCGTGCCGTCATCCTCGAACAGGCCGAAAGCATCTCCCACCAACTGGCCACGGAAAATCTGTCCGCGACCACTGTCAAACTCAAACTGCGTTGGCCCGATTTTAGCACCCTTACCCGCCAAACTACCTTTCGCCAACCTATCACCGACGCGGCCCTAATCGCTCAAACCGCGTGGCATCTGCTCGAAAAAGTCTGGCATCCCGGACAGGCTATCCGTCTCCTGGGTGTGGGCGTTTCTGGCCTGGACGATTATCCAAAGCAATTAGGTTTGTGGGAGCACTGAGGGGAAGTGGTCTGAACTCCCTTTTCTCCCGAATTTCTAAAATTCTTTCTGAGTTATCTGTGTAAAATTTATAGCATGTCGAATCCCCCGCCCGTTTCCCAAGCTCTCCTCGAAAAAAAAATCCCCCACCGCGTATTTACCCATCCCGGTCTTGTCACCTCCCTCGAACAAGCTGCCCATGAACGGGGACAACAACCCGAACAGGTCATCCGGTCCATTCTTTTCCGCCTGTCGGAGAACGAATTTCTTATGGTACTCATGGCTGGCCCAGCCCAAATCCCGTGGAAAGCCTTACGAAAATATGTCGGTTCATCCCGCCTGACGATGGCGAGCGAAGAAGAAGTCCTGACTGTGACCGGATATGTAACTGGGGCAGTTGGGCCGTTCGGGATTCCCGCTTCTCTTCGGATTTTGGTAGACGCCAGTGTCCTCGCCCAAACCGAAGTTTCCCTGGGTTCTGGCGTACGCGGGACCACGATCATTCTCCGGGTCGCTGATTTGATGCAGGCGTTAGGAGAAGTAGAAGTAGTAGATTTTACAAGTTGAAGATTTTTTTTGGGGGGAATTTGTCTGTTCCAAGAGGATTCACTTTAACTTTGGCAGGTGGGGTGGACATGCGGGAACTCATCTAATTAACGGAGTTAGCCCGAATTTTGAAAGTGTGGGCAGGGTATACGCCCCGCCCACACTTTCAAAATTCGGATGATTTCCTATCGAAAATAGAAGGACCTTTATTAATTTACCTTACGACGAGGGGCAGAAAAACATCGTAAGGATTTTTGTCAATTAATAGGAAAACGGTTGCACTGCTTGAGGCATACACACTCCCGTCCGATCCTGTCCAGGTAAACGAAGTCGAGCCACTCCAATCCGATGCTGGGACGAAGACTAAAAGACTGATCTCCGTAGCAGAAATTTCCTGATTAATGGTAACAGGTACGCCGTTCAATTCAAGCGTTCCCTCCGTGGGGAGCGCGGTGATTTGAATGGTTACCAGTGTGTCGCCATCTCCATCGTTAAAGTGGGTGGTGAAGTCGCTCAGGGCGAAGGTGATTGAAGTATTGACCGGCGCGGTTTTGGTGAAGTTGGAAACGGTCGGGATCGCATTGACTTCGTTGACGGTGATGGTAAATGTTTGTGCGGCGAAGAGGGCGGGAGTGCCATCGTCCGTAACGCGGATGGTGATGGGGTAGATGCCGGGACCTTGCGCTTCCGTGGGGGTCCAGGTGAAGAGGCCAGTGCTGCTGTCAATGCTTACGCCATCGGGCGCACCAATTTCAACGGAGAAGGTCAAAGTGTTTGCGGGCAAATCTATATCTGCCGCGTTTGCTGTGAAAGCAAGGGGGGATAATTCGTTAACGGTTTGGTTGGGCAGGGGATCGAGCGTGGGAGCCAGATTGATTTCGTTCACCGACACGGTGATGGTTTCAAAATCGCTGAGGGCGGGGGTTCCGTTGTCGGTCACGCGGATCGTGATGGGGTATGCGCCAGGACCTTGCGCTTCCGTGGGGGTCCAGGTAAAGAGGCCGGTGCTGCTGTCAATGCTTGCACCTGTTGGAAAGCCCGGGTCCAGGGAAAAGGTCAAAGTGTCCCCATCCACATCGTTGGCGTCCGCATCTACAGAAAGTTGCACCAATTCGTTTACGGTTTGATTGCCTAGCGCGCTGAGGGCGGGGGCGTCGTTGATCGGATTCACGGTCACCGCGACGGTATCGGTATCCGTGAGGGGACCGCCTGACCCCGTGTTACCGTTGTCGTTCGCAGAAAGCGTCAGGGTATCGGCACCCGCGTAATTCTGGACGCCTTGGTAGGTAACGCTGTTGAGGGCGGTATTGATGTCGGATAGCGTGCCCTGATAGGTCATGGAAGCAGTGCCGTTGCCCCCTGCGATAACCGTTAACCCGCTGGTCGTGGAAACCGTAAGGGTGCCATGATCCGCCGTGAGGGTGAATTGGAAGTTCGTAGCGTTGCCTGCATCGGGGTCCGTAATCCCAAAAATCAGCCCGGCGTGGGCGGTATCTTCATTGACATTAAACGCGGCGGGCACAGTATTCATGGGGGCATCGTTGACGGCGGTCAGCGTGAGATTTACGAATGCGCCTGTGGTGGCATAAACCAGACCATCGAACCCATTCCAACCAAAGCTGGTGGAGCCAGACCAATTTTCGGCAGGCTCAAAGACGAGATTCCCCAAGTTGGCGGTGATGATCTCTTCGTCGAGCACAACCGGCATGCCTCCCAAGAGGAGCGTTCCATTGGCAGGCAGGGAGGTAACTTTGATTTTGTTTAATAAGTCCCCATCCGGGTCGCTAAAGTGAGCGGTGAAATCGGACGCGGTGAAAGAAACATTGGTATCTTCGCTGCCAGTTTTGGAAACGTTGCTGACCGTGGGCGGGTTATTGACCGAAAGGTAGCGCGCCACGCCAAAGTTGAAGTCGCCCAAACTAACCGGCTGATCCGTGACTCCGGCCAGAACCAGTTTATTATCCGGTTGGACAAGAAGCGCAAACGCTTGATCGTCTGAAGCATCACTCGCACCGCCTAAAATTGTTCCGAGGTCGGTGGTCACTTTACCATTCATACCAAAGGTGGTATCCAGAATGCCTGTAGAGGTATATCGGGCGAGAGCATAATCGTTGAAGGTCGAAGAACTGTCCGCAAAACCCCCTAACACGATGTGGCCTGTAGGTTGAATAACCAAGCCTTGAGCAAAATCATCCAGGCCATTAAAGTCTGTGACGGTTTTGCCATTCGTGCCAAAGCCGGTGTCGAGGGTGCCATTGGCATTTAAACGGGCCAGGGCAAAGTTATTGCGGGTGCCGACCGCATCGGTATAACCGCCGAGGACAATTTTTCCGTCTGGCTGAATGGCCACTCCCGTGCCAAAATCATTATCCCCGGAAGTAAAACTTACTGTGGTTTTGCCGCTTCCGTTGAAGTCGAAATCCAGACTCCCATCGGAATTAAACCGGGCAACCGAAAAGTCATCTTCGCTGCCCATATCACTCATGCCCAGCACTACAATTTTGCCATCGGACTGGAGGGCAAGCGATGTGGCCTGATCCCTGGTGCCAAAGGTGGTGGTGGCAATGCCATCGCCATCGAATGTGGTATCCAGCGCGCCGGAACTGGTATAACGCACGACGGTGAAAACATTATTCGACTCTCCGGTGACGACAATTTTTCCATCCTGCTGGATAACCAACGCGGAAGCGATAGCCCTTACCCCTGCAATCGGGGTCGTGACAATCCCACCTGTGCCAAAAGTGGCGTCCAGGGTTCCGTTGGTGGTGTAACGGGCCAGGGCGAAGACATCGAAAGTCCCGTTGTCGCTACTTCCGGCGACGAGAATTTTCCCATCCGTTTGGACGGCGACGGCATAGGCTGTATCCGCCAGGGGACCAATCGAGGTGGTGACAATACCATCTCCGCTGAAGGTGGCATCCATATTTCCGGCAGACGTATAACGCACAATGGCAAAATCATTATCGGTTGACCCGACCACGATAATTTTACCGTCTGTTTGTTGGGCGACGCCGTACGCGTTGTCTCTCGTGAGGCCACCAATATCGGTGACGCGAATACCACTACTGCTTACCCCAAACGTGGGATCCAAATCCCCTGCATCGGCCAAACCGGTTTGAAAGACTGCTAACAGCAGTAGTAGTATGAGGCCTAGTTGGATGGGGTGGAGAAAAAATTTTCGTCTGATCGGAAAAGCTTGATTTTTCATAAAGGTATCCTTATTAATGATTTCAATGTGTCTAAAAAGCTACACGAGATAAGTGCTCATATATACGTAAGATGTCGTAAACCGGATGAAAGAGTTATGCCCACCATAAGAAGAGGTCCAACTTAATTTTGTGAAATTTCTTGCTACCCTGAACGCATATTTTTCTACAGCATCTCTGCCTAAAAATGTAGAAAAACCACAAGAAACGTTGTAGGAAAGGGGGTGAAAACGCTGATTGCAACGCGCTTTGGAAGGTTTTTATGTTTATAAGGATGGGTGAACCCTGTACCGTAGATGCCCTGCGAAGCGTTAACCATGAAGTGGCACAAGACGAATTCGTCGCCATCATGGGGCCGTCCGGCTCCGGCAAATCCACCTTGTTGCATCTGCCGGGTGGATTGGACAGCCCCACGGACGGCGATGCCACCCTGAGCGGCAAGCGCATGACCCACCTGACCGACGACGAGATCACGCTTGTGCGAAGACGGCAGGTGGGTTTTATTTTTCAGTTCTTCAATCTGCTCCTAACCTTGAGCGCGGCGGAGAACATCGCCTCCCACTCCTGCTCGACGGCAAAAACATCCAGGACTACGTTTCCCGCATTGGTGAACTGCTCGCGTTGGTGGGCCTGACCGACCGCCGCGACCACAAACCCGATCAACTCTCCGGCGGGCAGCGGCAACGCATCGCCATTGCCCGCGCCTTTGTCTACGAACCCCCAATCGTCCTCGCCGACGAACCCACCGGCAACCTCGATTCCAAATCGGCACCAGCGTTCTCGAACTCTTGCGTAATGCCTGCAAAACCCTCCACACCACCGTTGTCATGGTCACCCACGATCCCCGCGCCGCCTCCTACGCCGACCGCGTCATCTTCCTCAAAGATGGTCAAATCGTCCGCGAGTTGACGGATATCCAAGATGGCGGATAGGCGATTATGGGGGTGATGGCGGAGTTGGAGTTGTGAAAAGAAAAATCTCCTCATTGTTATTTTGGGGCTGGGCGTGGCACTAACGCTTGCGACAAATTTTTTGAGCGACGCTGTTGCCGCCAGAGAAGAGACAGGCGTTTTATGACGCGTTTCGCGACTGGGCGACGATTGCGGAGTTCAATTTTGTGATCGTGCCGGAATTGTCGTTTTTTGGGGGGACCTATTTCTCACTTGTGCTTGCCCCGGAGGTGATTTGGGAAACGGAAAACGCCTTTTTACTTTTTCGGAGGGGGATTAGCGGACGGCGATGCCTATCATGCAGGCGGGATGTGGCATGTTAATTCCTCCCCTGGTCGCCAGTCACAATCATGCGGGGGTGGGGGATACGAGCACCGTCACGGACAAAAACGGACCGGTGACTTGCACGGTGGCCGGGATTGGCTCCAGCTTTGTCCTGGCTTCGATCATCAGCAACGCCGTGGTCGATCAGTTTGCCGCTGACCAGCCCTTTTTTCTTTATCTGACCCACAAACTGGGGGTGGACGCTGCCCAACTGGAAAAAGATGTACAGGCATTGGGCGGTAAAATCTCGTTGGAAGTGATGACGATTAATGAGTTTGCAGGGACGCTTACCTCGGATTTCTAAAAACGCAAACCCTCATTGACGCCGTGAGAGAGGGGGGAGGCGTTCGAGGAGGTAGATTTGGGGGAAGGGGTATACTGCGGAAAGGTGGAGGGGACAGTGAGAGCATGGCCCTATGCAACTGTGATTATAATTTTTCCTTGAGCATGTTTTTCCATCAGGTGCCGAATTGCTTTGGCTGTTTCATGGAGTGGGTAACGCTGGTCTATTACCGGGGCTAGTTTCCCGGTTTCCAGCAATTCCTTAAGAACGAGTAGATCTTCCTTTGGCGAGCCTGCAATGCCCATGAAAGCGTATTTTTTTCGTCCGAACCGCGATACCAGCGGTCCCAGGATCATCGAGAGGACAACCTGTGAGATTGGGCCTCCCGCAACGATACATTTTCCTTTAGGGCTTAAGGCTCTCCGGTAAGCGCCGATGGAATGATGTCCGTTGACGACGAGGATTAAGTCATACTGCTTACCGTTTCGGGTAAAATCTTCCCGCGTGTAGTCTATGACCTGGTCTGCCCCAAGGGATTGCACCATTTCCAAATTGCGCGTACTGCACACGCCGGTTACTTCCGCTCCCCAGGCTTTGGCTATCTGCACCGCAAAGATGCCCACACCACCCGAGGCTCCATCAATCAGAACCTTTTGCTTTGCCTGGATTTGTCCTTTGTCGCGAAGTCCTTGCAATGCTGTGAAACCCGCGACGGGCACAGATGCCGCCGCTTCGAAAGAGAGATGGGTGGGCTTGAGGGCAAATTTGCTTGCGCCATTGCAAACGTATTCAGCAAAAGCGCCCGGAGCTACACCAAACACCTCGTCACCGGGCTTGAATTCTGTCACCTGACTGCCCACCGCTTCTACAGTTCCTGCGACATCCGTGCCGAGTTGTTGGGTTTTCTGTTTAAAAAAGATGCCAATGATACGCAGCAAAAGCGCTGACATGGCGAATCCTCGCCATTCCATCGCATTGACGGATGCGGCATGAACCTTCACTAACACTTGTTGTTCCGTGGGGACCGGTTTTTCGAGTTCCTCTAGCCGTAGGACAGTTTCCGGTGGTCCGTTTTGAGTATGAATAATCGCTTTCATTAAACACATTTCTCCAAATAAATTATCGGGTCCAGATTTTCCAGTCGCCTGCTCCATTTGCAGGGAGACCTTCACCCAGCCATTCATACAGAGAACCATCATAAACCGCTACATTTTCGTACCCAGCTATCAAAAGAGCGGCAGCATTGATGGTCGCAGCAATTCCTCCACCACAATAAGTAATGATCCGTTTGTGTTGTGTAATCTCTTTCAGGCGTTGAATTATTTGCTCGTCAGTCGAAAAATTATCCATATCTTTCATTAAATCCAAGGCTGGCAAACATGTGGAACCGACAATATGTCTATTATTGTGACTGATTAACGGCATTGTATTGATTGTCCCAACATCTTCATTCCCGATGGCGGCTAACACCTCTTCCTTGCTAGCAAACATCCACGAGCGAAAAGAAGCCTGAAAACTTGTAGGAGCGTATTGATGGACTTCTTTTTCTAATGGGCCACCAACCTTTTGCCAGGCTGCAAGGCCTCCGTTGAGAATCCGCACATACTCGTGTCCTGCATATCGTAAAACCCACCAGGCGCGCACCGCATACGGTAACATTCCACTGGCATAAACGACTACTTCAGAAGTGTTGGAAATCCCGGCCTGCCCAATTTGCAATTCAAGGTCTGCCTCCTGTGAAAGCGTCAATTCATACGGGCTATTCAAATCAGAAAATCTCGTATGATCAAAATATACTGCTCCGGGGATATGTGCCTCCAGATACATATTGTTCATGACGGAAGCGTCAAAGATGAGGAGGTTTTTGTCTTCAAACTTCTTTAGTAATTCATCTGCTTCAATAAGAATCTTTTCGCGGTTCATTGGGTATTTTTCCTTTGGATTATGTGAGGTATTGTATTTCTCAACAATGGGAGGCGTTTCCACAAGCATCACCGAGCGTAAGACGATGCCTAAATCACGCACCTTTTTCAACAAGCCATGTAACGCAGCCTGATCTGCAACCGGACATAGCAAGACGGTTTCCCCGTCCGCATTTTGGATGATGGTCGCACTATTAAACCAACGGTTCCACTCTTCACCAATTTGGCCATGGAGCCGGAATTCATAAATCTGGGATTGGTATAAATTTAGATCGGATGGCGGGGAGGAATGATCGAACATTTTCTGAATCGGGATGCTTGTGGCGTTCTTGATACAGGAAATATACCGGCACAAGCGAAAGGCCGGAGAGACACAAAAGTGTTGTTTTGGGGTGTTGTTGGGGTAAGAGGGGTTAGAGTAAGCCTAACGCTCGGGCACGCGCCACGGCTTCAGTGCGGCGTTGGACCTGGAGTTTTTCAAAAATCTTCCGATTGTGCCCTTTGACAGTATCCCTGGCGATGAACAGGCGTTTGCTGATTTCGTCGTTAGAAAGCCCTTGCGCGATTAGACGTAATACCTCAAACTCACGGGGGCTTAATGGGTCAGGCAGGGTCTGCGCGTGGCGGGAAAGAAGGGTGCGGTCAAAGGCGAGCAGCAGTTTGTCCACATAATTTGGCATAAGATCTCGCGTCTCGGATAGGAATTGGTACATCGGAAGCCCCTCATCAACAAATAAGCGTACATAACCGCCTGGTTCAGCCAATGCCAGCACTTCCTGTAATAGGTTAATAGCAGAAGGTTGATCCTTTTTCAGATAACAGGTCAGGGCTTGGAGCGTCATAACTTTCAATCGCTCATCCCCCCATTTTCGGGCTTCTGCCTGGGTACGCAAGGTTGCCAAAATGACAAGGGCCTCAGTAAACCTCTTCTGGGCAAGATGGACCCGTACTTGACCAAAGGGAAGGTGATACGTTTGGGCAAGGCGTTCGGCCTCGGTGCGATTCCCCTGCCAAAGCAAGACCAAAACCTGGGCCGCTGCAATATCAGGCAGGCGGAACAAAAAATTTCTCTGGCGCGCTGTTTGTTCGGCATGGGCTAACGTGGTTACCGCCCCGGTGATATCCCCTTGGGCCAACTTTATACGGGCCAGGAATACTTCGCTCAAGATGAAACGGTCAATGACCTGGTCATATTGTTTGGCTAATTGCAAGCTTTGCTCGGCAAATTTTTGTGCGCCAATCAGCTCATTCCATTCGTAGAGAATTCGCGCGATACCTAAATGCGCTTCGTTGACAATTTGCAGGGGTTGCTCACCAGCAAGTTGCACGACACTTTGATATGTCTGTGCCGCGAGAATGAGTTGATTTTCGGCTTCCTGGAGATTGCCCAAGCCAATCGTTGCCAATATCATTGTAAAAATGTCCCCCACGGATTGGCTTAGAGCAATGGCTTCGGTGAGGGCGGGCCGGGCCGAGAGGCGGTCGCCCTGATAAATGTAGGCATAACCTAGAGTCCAAAAGGCGCTGGCGCGGGTAGAGGCGTTGGTTTGAGGCAAATACTCCAACGCGCGGCGAGATTGGACAATCATTTGTTCGGGTTGGTAACGCGTTAGCGCCACCACCGCCCGCGCACTGGCGATCCTTCCGACAAGGTGGCGCGTTTCGTCGTCCGGTTCCACATTTTGTAAGGCAGCTTCCGCTGCATTAAGTTTTTCTTCGACCCCAGTTCTGAATCCATTGATCAGCAAAAGGGCAGCATATCGCCACCAGAGTGACGGGCGTGCGTTCAGAGTTTCTGGAGGTAAGGATGCGAACCACTCCAGAATCATCGTAACTGCGCCTTTCATGTGAAGGGGAATGCCTTTCCCGGCAATCAAACGCTCAGCGCGCGCAATATCGTCGGCAGCGGTAGCATGATGAAAAGCCTCGATGTCTAAATCGTGATCTTCATACCATTGGCTTGCACGCAGATGCAAGGTTGAAATATTCGTGTCTGGTGCGTTTTGCAGGCGTTGGCGTAAAAGGTCTGCAAAAAGATGATGGTAGCGGTACCACTTTCGTTCTTTATCTAACGGTAGGATAAACAGGTTTGCTTGCTCAAGATAATCCAACGTCTTGTGCATGGAGCCTGCGGGGGCAGCAAGGACCGCCTCACACAGCGAACTGCATAAGCGGTTCAAGACAGACGTTTGAAGTAAAAACGCTTGTACATCTGCAGTTTGTTTGTGTAGAACTTCTTCGAGTAAATAGTCCAAAACGAAGCGATGGCTGCCCGCAAAGGAGTTGATGAATGCTGCTTTGTCGTGGACGTTCTGCATAGAAATTGCCGCAAGTTGCAGGCCGACGATCCAGCCTTCTGTGCGTTTTTCCAATGTCGCAATATTTTCTTCGGAGAGGTCAAGCCCCATCGTTTGATACAGGAAGGCCGCGACCTCAGGCTGGGTAAACCGCAAATCACCGGCGCGCAGTTCAGTCAACTGATCGTAAGCGCGGAGACGGGTTAAGGGCAAGTCGGGGTCTTCTCGTGTTGCTATCACAAGATGGAACTGTGGCGGGAGATGATCAAGGAGAAACGCCAAGGCGTCATCAATAGATTTAGCGTCAAGAAGATGGTAATCATCTAGGATGAGAAGAAATTGGGAGGGGAGTTCAGCCAACTCATTTAGCATGAGCGTCAGGAGGTTCTCTAAGGGAGGTTTTTGTGGGGACTGAAGCGCGAGCATTATCCCAGCGCCAAAATTAGGAAGGATGGTTTGTAACGCAGCGATCATATAAGAAAGAAACCGCATCGGATCATGATCGTTTTCGTCCAGAGATAACCAGGCGATTGGGAATTTGTGCGTGGCAACCCATTCGCATAACAACGTTGTCTTTCCAAACCCAGCCGGGGCAGAAATCAGGGTTAGTTTGCGATGCAGGCCTTTGTCCAACTGTGCAAGAAGGTGTGACCGAGAGACAAATTTCGAGCGCGGTGTGGGGATGTAAAGTTTGGTAGCCAGAATAGGCGTGGTCATAAATAACTACTTTCGAATTTGGATGGATATATTTTGAAAAGTTGCTTAAGAAACCAGGGCTTGGCCTAGAGAAGCAAACTGCATCATAGGGATGTACTTATTTCGTCCCCCATGAAATTAACGCAACCAAAACTCATAGATGATTATAAGCGGAGATTTGAGAAGTTATTCCCCCCAACTTTTTTGGATGATCTTGCACAACTTGTAAACCTCCTGACGATTACGCGCCCATGCAGAACTCACGATTTGGTTCACTCCAACGAATGAAAATCGTTTGCCGTTGGCGGAAAAATAAGTAAAACGTTTTGCCTCTCAAGAATGGCATTTGATCGGATGGATAAATTGTGTTTCTCCAAAGTACAACTGTTCTTTCATGTTTGGTAACGCTAAAATCATCCCATCTCACAGCCGCGGGTCCACCGGATCGCTCTCTAACGCCAGCACTCCAAACACACACTCGTGAACGCGGTAAAGCGGTTCCTGGCGGACAAAGCGCTCCAACCCTTCCACGCCTAGGGCAAACTCGCGTAAGGCCAGACTGCGTTTCTTGCCCAAGCCTCGCCCACGTAAACGGGCGAGGTGTTCGGGTGCGGTGTATTCCGGGCCATATATCAGCCGTAAATATTCGCGGCCCCGGCACTTAACCGCGGGTTGCAATAAGCCTTTGGCATTTTGGGCGATGAAGCTAAAAGGTTTAACGACCATCCCTTCGCCCCCGCGCCCGGTCAACGTTCCCCACCAGTTTATGCCCGCCTGAACGCTTTCCGTATTTGTCACCTCCACGAGGTGATATTCTGTGGCGAGGAGGAAGTCCGGGTCGGTGGCACAAAGTTGGTGGAGAGTCTGCATCTGCCAAACGTGATCCTGGTCGAAATAGGTACCCCCTTCGGAAGCGAGCAGATGAAAAGGCGCAAGTTTTAGGTCGGTAAGGGACTGTACCGGCCAGCAATATTGCCGGTAGACCTGCCGGTAATGGGTGACGTTATCGGCGCGTTGTTGAAAGTGGGTGAGGAGTGCGTTTGCGTCTAAATTACTTCGTGTAGCCAATTCAAGGGCGGTGACGGCCTCCCGTAAACCGACTTCAGCGGCGGTCCCCACCGCGGCATATTGGTCTTCCAACAATTGTTGCGCCTTCGCCGACCACGGGAGCAGTTCACAATCCAGGCAGAACCAGTCCGATTGAAAGGTATCCCACCACTCCGCGCGGGTGAGGGCTTCCCGAAGGCGGGCGAGAAAAGCTCCTTCCAGCTTCATTTCGTCGAAAAAGCGACGGCCCGTGCGGGTGTACACAATCCCCGCTTCGTTTTCGCCAATTCCAAACCGACGATGGGCGGTTGCCATGTCCCGGCAAACGACCACCACGGCGCGGGACCCCATGTGTTTTTCTTCGCACACAACCTGGAGAACGCCATTGGCCCGATAATAGTCAAACGCCTGCGTCGGGTGTTCCAGCCATTCGGGGGCGGAACTTGTTTCGGAGGGGGACATGGTGGGGGGCAGATAAATGAGCCAACGCGGATTGGCGGCAAAGCGGCTCATCACTTCCAGCGCGGCAGCGGTTTGATTGGCTTGCAAAACGATTTTGCGTTGCAGGCGGGTGTCGAGGATGCGTTTCCCGCTCACATCACTGAGGTCCAAAATGTCGTGCGGGCGTGGGGGCGTGGCGGGCGGAGCCGCCTCTTCCGGGGGGAGAAAGGGGCGGGCGGGTTCGCTGTACGTGCGGCTGGCGGGAACGGAGATCAGTTCTTTTTCCGGGTAGCGCAGGGCGGTAAGTTTGCCCCCAAAGACACAGCCGGTATCAAGGTTAATCGTGTGGTTGAGCCACTCCGGTTCGGGGATGGGGGTATGCCCGTAGACGACCAGCGCACGCCCCCGATAATCTTCCGCCCAGGGATAGCGGACGGGCAGGCCAAATTCGTCCGTTTCCCCGGTCGTTTCCCCGTACAAGGCAAAATCCCGTACCCGGCTGGAGGCGCGCCCCTGGTAGGCTTCTTTCATCCCCGCGTGAGCGACAACCAGTTTGCCGTCGTTTAACACGTAATGGCTGACCAGCCCATCAATGAATGCGGCGACCCGGGTTTTGAATTCCGGCGTTTCCCCCTCGAGTTGAGCCAGGGTTTCGGCGAGGCCGTGAGCGATGCGGACATCGCGGCCCTGCAATTTCCGTTTGAGTTTGTCGTCGTGATTGCCAGGGATGCACAACGCGGTGCCTTCCGCCACCATCCCCATCACCAGACGTAAAACGGACGGCGAATCGGGGCCGCGGTCTACCAGGTCCCCGAGGAAGATTGCCTTGCGACCGGCGGGCGGGGTGACGTGGAAGGTGTCGGGGACGGGAGAATCAAGGTGGTAGCCCAACTTCGTGAGGAGGGCGGTCAGTTCCTCGAAACAGCCATGCACATCGCCGATGAGGTCGAAGGGGCCATGTTCATCTTTGCGGTTGTTCCAGAGACGGGTGCGGGTGAGGGCAACGTTCGCAAGGTCTTCTTCGGATTTGAGTAGGAAGACATGCCGGAAACCTTCGCGTTTGAGATTGCGGAGCGATTGTTGAAGGGCACGGTGCTGGCGAGGGATGACGTGCGTCCCAAAATCCCGGTCGGGGCGGGCGCGGTTGCGGGCTTTGCACACGCTCAGGGGCAGGTCAAGCACGATGGCGACGGGGAGGACATCGTGGGCGCGGGCCAGTTCAATGAGGGGTTTGCGGTCGGGGGCTTGCACGTTGGTGGCGTCCACAACGGTGAGCAATCCGCGGGCGAGGCGTTTCCCGGCAAGATAGTGGAGCACGTCGAAGGCATCGTCGGTCGCGGTTTGGTTGTTTTCATCGTCCGAGACTAGTGCGCGGCAGAAGTCAGAGGAGAGCACTTCGGTGGGCTTGAAATGGGTGCGGGCAAAGGTGGATTTGCCGGAGCCGGAAACGCCGATGAGGACGACGAGAGAGAGTTCGGGGAGGTTGAGGTTCATGCAGGGGAAGCAGGAAGCGGGAAAAAGGAATTAGGAATGAGGAAGAAGGGAAAACTGGTTACGCGGGGCGATTGAAAACGGCCAGTTGGGATGGCGCGCCGACGAGGGGGTCTTCGGGGCCGAGGGGGAGGTAGTGGACGGTGTAGCCGTGTTGGATGGCAACGGCGTCCGCCCAGGTTTGGAATTCGGGGCGGGTCCACTCGAAGCGGTGGTCGCGATGGCGGAATTTTCCTTTGGGGAGGGTGTCAAATTTGACGTTGTATTCGGCGTTCGGGGTGGTGAGGACGACGGTTTGCGGGCGGGCGTATTCAAACAGAACGCGGGCAAAGGCGGCTAGGCGGGGCGGGTCGAGGTGTTCGATCACTTCCACCACGGCGGCCGCGTCAAAACCTTCCAGTCGTTGGTCGCGGTAAGTCAAAGAACCGTGGATCAGACGGATACGTTCTTTTTGTTTTTCAGGGAGGCTGTCGAGGCGCAGGCGATCCGCGGCGATTTCGAGAGCCTGGTGGGAGACATCCATGCCGATGATTTCGGTGAATTGACGGTCTTCAAGCAGTTTGCGGAGGAGCTTGCCTTCCCCACAGCCCAGGTCGAGGACACGATGTGCGCCACTTTGTCGGAGTACGGCGAGCACGGTGCCGAGGCGTTGTTCGTGGAGGTTTATGCGCTGTTCGAGGGCAGGTTCTGTCTCGGCAGTTTCTTCCGGTTCGGGCTGGTCTTCGAGTAGTTGGGCGAGGGCGGTGCGGATGAGGTGACGCCGGTGGCGCAGGTAACGCGAGGTGATCAGGTCCCGTTCGGGGTGGGTGCGGAGCCATTCACCCCCGAAGGCGAGCAGTTTTTGCACTTCATCCTCCCCGACCCAATAGTGTTTTTCGTCATCTAAAACGGGGATGAGGACGTAGAGGTGCGCGAGGAGGTCTTGCAGGCGGCAGGTGTGGGCAAGGGTGAGGGTGTAATAGCGGCTTTCGCCCCAATCAGGAAACTGCGGATCGAGCGGGTGCTGTGCGGCGGTGAGGGTGTAGCCGAGGGGGGTGAATAAGCGGTCGAGCAACGCCGCCCCGGAACTACTGTTCCGCCCGCCTCGGCTGGGGAGCGGGGTGATCATCGCTTGAAGGGGGATGGGCGTTTGGGCCAGGGCCGCGTGTTCCTTCGCCTGCCCTTTCAACGCATTGCGATACACCTGGGCAATGGCGACGCTCATAAACGAAGAGGCGACATAAGGCCGGTCATTGACATATTGACCAAGCGCAAAGGTACGCCCGAACCATTCGCTCTCGCCCCGCACGAGGCCGACGGGGTCAATGTCGAGCAGGAGCGCGGCGGTGCAACGGGTTTCGGTGGTTTCCGGGTAGAAGATATGCGCCTGCCCAAAGTTGAGTGGAAAGGTCTGGACGCGTGCGGGGTGTTTGCCGAGTAGATAGCCGAGGTCAGTGGCGGGGGTGTGAGTGGTGGTGATTGTGAGGAGCATGGTAACAAAGGCGAGGAGAGGTCGGAAGGAAGCTGTAATTCTACTCCATCATATAATAACTAACCGCTTCAAGCATTCACTTCGACCCACTTATCCACCAGGTGTTCGGCGTGCATGGTGCGCCGGGTGCCGGTTTCGCCGCGCAGAACAAGGGAATTGGTTTCGGCTTTCGCCCCGCGGTAAATGACGCCACGCCCCAACGGGCCATTCGTAATCCCTGTGGCGGCGAAAAAGACTTGCTCGCTCTTCACCAAATCATCTGCACGGAAGATTTTTTTGAGATCATAACCATTGTCCAAGATTGTCGTCTTTTCCTGGGCATCTTGCGGAGCCAGCCGCCCTAAAAGCGTCCCCCCTAACGCTTTCACCGCACACGCGGCCAACAATCCTTCGGGAATCCCGCCAATCCCCATCAACAAATCCACCCCCGTTTGCGGGATGCAGACCATCAGTGCCCCGACAATATCGCCATCCGGGCGCAGGATCACATGCGCGCCGGTCGCCTGGATTTCCGCGATCAGATCAGCATGGCGCGGACGGTCAAGGACAAAGACGGAGAGATTATTTACCTTCATGCCCTTAGCGCGCGCGACCAGAGAAAGCGTCCAGGCGGGCGGCGCGTCCAGGCATTCGTCTACTAGATAAGGGGCAACGGTTTCGTCTACGATGATTTTTTCCATATAACGGGCATGGGGTGGGTGCCAGATCGCCCCGCGCGGGGCTACCGCGGCGGCAGAAATCACCCCCGGAAAGCCACGGGCCAACTGCATACGCCCATCCACCGGGTCCGCAAGGACATCGACCTCTGGCCCTTCGCCAGTGCCTACGACCTTCTCGCTGGACAACACGCGATCATGTTTCGGTTTATCTTCCTCGCCCAGCACAATCCGCCCCTCAATCCGCATCGTGTTCAGCACATCGGCCATCGCTTGTGCGGCGGCATGATCGGCATCCTGCGGATGGCCGCGCCCAAGCCACTGCCCTGCCGTCAGCGCGGCGGCTTCTGTCGCCCGCAAGAGTTCCATGCCCAGGTTACGCGGTAATTTTACTTCCATTAGTCACCTTCCATACCTTCAATGGCGCCGATCAGGTTCGCGGCCTCCCAAGCCGTCATCCCCCCCTGCAAAATGCGGACGGAGGTGAACCCTTTCGTAAAGAGTTCCGCCGCGGCGCGGGTACTGCGGCGTCCGCCCTGGCAGACGAAAACGGTAGGCTGGGCGGGGTCAAGTTGTTCCGGGGCGCGTAACAACGCCGGGAGGGAGATTAAACGCGCGCCCGGAATATGAAAACGTTTGAATTCGCGCGGCTCGCGCACGTCCACCACGAGGGGTGGGGTAAGGGTGTGCATTTCGCGCCATAAAATGTTGGCCGGCACTTCCGGGACCGCAATGTGGGGGCGGCTGGTATGGGTAAGCTCGCCCACCAAATCAAGCCGTTTGGCCAGAGATTGGCATTCTTTAAAAGCCCGGATAGGGCACTCATAGATACAAATGGCCGGGTCAAGGACTTTGTAAAACATATGTCCCAGTGCATCCTGATCGCGGACCAAAAGATGATCTGCCCCCAACATCGCAAGAAACCCGGAACTCTGCATAATTTCCAGGATGGGGGCCTTGCACCGGCTGAGGAACACATCACCACCCATTTGACGATAGGTGCGGACGGTCGCTTCCAACGCATGAATGCCACTGATGTCACAATGCTCCATGCTTTGCAGGCGGAATAACAGATACCGTTGTTCGGGATGCTGTTCCCGGTAATGTGCCAGGAAATCTTCAACGTGGTGCACGGCCCCGAAATAGAGATCGCCCAGAATTTCGATAATCCCCAGTTGCGGACAACTTGCGCGCCCTTCTTCGGAGACGAGAAATTGATACGTCTCATTCGGCACGACCGCCATTACGCGGGGGGTACTGGTTTGCAATAAGTAATACACCAGTGAAATCGAAATCCCCGACAAGACCGCATATTCCAAAGGTAAAGCCAGCGCCGCAAACAAGGTGGCGACCATGATGACCCGATCCCCGCGTCCACCCTGCCAGATGCGCTTGATTTCCTGACGATCCACCAACCCATAGGCGGTCAAGATCAGCACCCCGGCCAGGGCCGCCATCGGAATATAGCGTGCGAGGGGGGCAAAGACCAACATACTGACCAAAACGATCAGCCCGGCAAAGACGCTCGCGAGCGAAGTGACCGCCCCCGCCTTGTAATTCACCGCCGACCGCGTAAACGATCCCGAACAAGGGTAGGCCGAAAATAAGCCGCACACCAGATTCGCCAGCCCTTGCCCAATGAATTCCTGATTGCTGTCCAACCGTTGGCGGGTTTGGGCGGCAATCACGCGTCCAATGGACATCGTCTCGACCAACCCGATTGCCGCGACCGCCAACGCCCCCGGCACGAGTTCGCCGAGCAGTTTGAAGTCCAGCCCGGCCAGGTCCGCCATTGCGGGCAGGCTGCGCGGTAACTCACTGATGACGCGCACGCCCTGCGCTTCGAGGTCAAAGAGAGCCACCAGGGAAGAGGTTATCACCATTGCCAGGAGGGCACCCGGCAGCCGTGGGTTGAGGCGTTTGAACCCCAGCACCGCCAAAATCGCGAGTACCCCTAACCCCAGACTGATGGCGTGCGTTTGGGCGAGATTCCCGACGACTAAACTCAGCGTTTCCCGTAAACCAGGGGTGGACGGGATACTTAGCCGCAACAAGTGGCGCAGTTGCCCGGCAAAGATTAACACCCCGGCCCCCGCTGTAAACCCGACAATTACCGAATCGGAGACAAAATTGACCATCACCCCCAACCGGGCGATTCCCATCCCCAGGCGAAACACCCCCACCAACAAAGCCAAAAGCCCCGCCGTGACCAGATATTCCGGCGTGTTCGGCCTGGCAATCAGCAAGAGGGCGGAGAGCACCAGCAGGGACGTGGTATTGGTGGGGCCGGTTTGGACATGATTGGAGGACCCCCACAACCCCGCGATAATGGACCCTGCAATCGCGGTGTACAACCCCATTTCCGGGGGGAGTTCGGCGATGAGGGCAAAGGCAATCGCCTGGGGGAGCATAATGATGGCGACAGTTAATCCCGCTAGGAAATCCGGGCGCAAATACTCTTTGCGATACCCGCGGAGGATTGCCACGGGCCGCAGGAAATAGTGCCAGGTGGCTTGCAATTCAGTGCGGAGGGTGTGATTGAGGGTCATCGCTTCAGGAGAAAACGAAGGGGCAGAAGCATGAATTATTTTCGCCCGCGGCGTTTTTTCTTGTGCGTTGCGGGGGGGGAAGTTTTTTCGGAGGGATACCCCGGCACGGCCTCGCGTGCGACCAACTCCATGATTTCGGCAGGGGCGCGGCGCATTTTGAGCAGGGTGGCCATCATCTTCATCGGGGCATCCACGTGGTTGAAGAAGGCTTTATACCCCGCACATAGATAGTTCAAGCCCGCTTCCCCGTCGGGCGTGTGGATAAACCGGTTCTTGGGACAGCCGCCGTGACAGGCAAAGCGCACTTCGCACTGGCGGCAATATTGCGGGAGGGTATTTAATTTTGCCGCGCCAAACTGGCGTTGTTTGTCGGAAGCGACCAGTTCGAGCATATTTTCGGTTTGAATGTTCCCGAGGAGATAGTCTGGTTCGACAAAGTGATCGCAACTATACAAATCGCCGTTGTGTTCCAGCGCCAACGCCTGACCGCACGTGGGTGCGAAGATGCACAACCCGCCCGGCTGTCCTAGCCACGCGCCCAACGCCACATCAAACATTTGCACATATATCTGTCCCACATCCTGCCGCACCCATTCATCGAAAATAGCGCTCAGAAACGCCCCATATTTGGCCGCATCAACTGAACGCTTGGTGACGAGACTCCCGGTTTGGGTGTACAACGGGCGTTCGCCGCCATCCCGTTCGCTCCAGCCGAGGTTCGCCAACGGCAAAAGCTGCGAGGTGGCCCGTTCGATGATGGGGATAAACTGGATGAACTGGGTTTTTAGTTCGTCGCGGAAGAAGCGGTAGACTTCCAGGGGGTGATCCTGATTGGCGGCGTGGACTGTGCATAGGATGTTGTATTCGACCCCATGGTCAACGAGCAACTGCCAACCCCGCATGACCTGATGAAAACTTCCAGCCCCGCCTTTGTTCACGCGGTACGCATCGTGCAGTTCTTGTGGCCCATCTACGCTGAGGCCGATGAGGAAGTTATGCTGTTTAAAGAAGCGCCCCCAGGCTTCATCCAATAACGTGCCGTTGGTTTGCAGGGCGTTTTGAATCGTCATCCCCGGTTTGGCGTGTTTCTGCTGATAGAACATCACCCGTTCAAAAAATTCCAGCCCCATGATGGTGGGTTCGCCCCCCTGCCAGGCAAAGGTCACTTCAGGGATACGCTGCGCTTCGATATACTGCTTGATGAAGTTTTCCAGCAGTTCGTCGGCCATGCGGAAGCGACTGCCCGGGTACATCATCTCTTTGGAGAGGAAGTAGCAGTATTTACAATCTAGGTTGCAGATCGCCCCCGTGGGCTTGGTCATCACGTGGAAGGCGCGGATGGGAGAAGGAGAAGCTTTATTCTCGGTCATATTTTTAGCACTATATCTTGATTTTCTTCATCTATGACAGGCTGTCCCCCTTTGCATTTTACCCCATCAATCTTGAGCCGAGATCAAGCCGATGCGGATAAATTGTTCATCTGGGGCGTTTGCTTGCCGCATTAATGCGGTGAGTTTCTCGCACATCTTTTTGGTCAGGGCTTCATCATTAATCGGATGTTCTTGCATCGGGTCCGTTTTGATGTTGAATAATAAATCGTGCCGCTGGAATTCATTGGGCGGTTGGGTTTTGACGGGAATTTTGGGAACCGGCATTCCCTTAGAGAAGGGGTAGATAACGTATTCAAATTTTTGGTCTAAGTCTATATCCCAGGCGGAATGCATCATCCAGGTGTATTTAAAAAGTGGGGTGTTGTCAGGCGTGTGGGCAGCGCGTAAGAAAATGTAATCCTCGTCAATCATTCCTACCATCTGTCCAAAGTAGCCAAACAAACCGTTTTCCCGAACAGTTTCATCATGCGTGAGAACGGGGGTCATGCTACGCCCTTGCATATCCGCCGGAAGGGGGAGGTTGAAATAATCCAAGAGGGTGGCAGGGAGATCAATGGTTTGAACCAAAGCTTGACGTCTGACACCCTGAAGAGGGTTGCGAGGATCCCAAATGAAGAGGGGAATGTGGGCAAGTTCATTGTAGACCGGCATATAATTTTTCGACCAGAATCCCTTTTCCGAGAGGAAATGCCCGTGATCGGTACAGACAATCAACAAAGTGTCTTCCCACATCTGGTTTTCATCCATGAACTGCATCACACGCCCCAACTGCTCATCACAATAGGTTACGAGCGCTTTATAACAGGCCCGTAAATGTTCCACTTCTTCGGGAGTTTCGGTAACGGTACTATATAAATCCCAATCAAAGATTGGGCCTGTATAGTTGTCGGGATAGAGCGCTTTCAGGCGGGGTGGAACATCGAAAGGCTCATGAGGGTCGAAAGTTTCAATAGTCAAGAACCAATTGTCAGCATCTTTGTTTTCAGCAAGAAATTCCAAACCTTTTGAAAAGGTCTGATACATGGGGCGTTTTTCTTCATCATCTTGCCAAACGGTGCGGTTAATCATGTCTTGATCGGCTAAATTTACGGTCGGGCTTAACACGCGGGTGTTCCGTTTTGGAGTATCCACACCACCTATTTTCGCGATCCAGGGATCCCCTTCTTGGCCGCGAATGGCTTCCCATGTTTTGTACTGGCAGTGATAGTTTCCCCCGGCGTTTTCCCAGTAGTGGTAATGATCTGAGACGAGATGAGTGTGGACTCCCGCTTGGGCCAATATGCGGGGAACGGAATCATCAAATGGTTCAATATAGCCCCACGGGGCATGTAAGAAGTTGTAACGACCCGTATGCAGATCGCGGCGCGCAGGCATACAGGGCATTGAACCAACGTAGCAATTGTCAAATTGCACGGTACGCTTGGCGAGTTCGAGAAAATGAGGGGTTTGCGTACCTGTGGTCGTTTCGTAAGGTTCGAGGAAACGGCGATTGAGGCTGTCAAACATCACCATGATCGCTTTCATATTGGAAGACTCCTTGTGGGTGTTCAGGAATAAAAATTATGCGTAGTCTTTTACCGCGCAAAGAGATTGAGGCTGAGGCTGTTCACCCTGATCGGCGTATAAAAAGCACATCACTTTGCGGTTTTGGAACTCTACGATGGGTGGTTTCTGCTGCCGGCAAATATCCATCACCTTGGGACAACGATCTGCGAATAAGCAACGCGGGCTTTCATCGGTGAGGTCGGGAAGTTGTTCGCTAGCGTTGATGATGTATTCTTCCTCGCGGAAAGGTTCCGGGGTACTGGCGAGGAGAAGTACCGTGTAAGGATGATATGGCTCTTGAATCACTTCATTAATATCCCCAATTTCGACACAATTTCCCGCGTACATCACGATGATACGTTCTGCCATATACCGAGCTGAGGCCAAGTTGTGGGTGATGTACATAAACGTGAGGTTTTCCTCGCGCTTAAGTTTAAGGAGCAAATTCATAATATCAATGCCAATGGAAACATCGAGCATGGAAGTGGGTTCGTCAGCCACAATGATGGAAGGGTTGACTGCAATCGCCCGGGCAATCACAATGCGCTGTCGCTGTCCGCCTGACAATTGATTGGGATATTTTTCCATGTAATCTTCGGCAGGGGTAAGGCCCACCTTTTCGAAGATGTCAAAAACGGTTTCGTCCACTTCATGGCGGGAAAGATGCGGGTTATGGATTTCAACGGCACGCCCGACAATGTCACGCGTTTTGTGAGCAATATTCAAAGAACCGAAGGGGTCCTGGAAGATAATTTGGACTTTGCTGCGAAATGCTTTTAGCTCATTTGGACTCATGCCGTGGGAAACATCACGTCCATCCACAAATATTTTGCCTGAAGTTGGGTCGAGCAACTTGGTAATCATTTTTGCCATCGTTGTTTTTCCGCAACCCGATTCACCCACGATGGCAAGCGCCTCTCCAGGAGAAATGTCAAAGGTGACATCGCTCACCGCATTCAACCATTTCCGTCGGGTGAACAGGCCTCCACTTTTGGGGAATTTTTTAGAGACATGCTCAAACTGAATCGTTACTTTATTTTCGTTCATGTTCATCACTGTTCCATTTTGTTGTAACAGGCAACATTGTGACCTGAACTTAGGGCTTCAAAGGCCGGGGGAGTTTCCTTACAAATATCCTGTTTCCGGTGGCAACGATCATAGAAAAAACAACCCTTGGGAGGGGTGATTAAATCTGGAATGCTCCCAGGTATCCCTTCCAATTTGCGGAGGGGGCCGACCAGCGAGGGAAACGCCTTCAACAAACCATTTGTGTAGGGGTGGGCAGGCTGTTCCAAAAGGATATCCACTGGAGCTACCTCTACCATTTTTCCGGCATACATCACCCCAATGCGGTCACACATTTGCAACATCAACGGGAGATCATGGGTAATAAACAAGATGGAAAAGCCCATCATATCTTTCAGTTGCACAATCTTTTTGATGATGTTGTATTGCACAACGACATCTAACGCGGTGGTTGGCTCGTCAAAGATGACCAACTTCGGATTGAGGGCAAGGGCCATGGCGATGGCAACCCGTTGGCGCTGCCCGCCAGACAATTCATGGGGAAAGGCATCCAAGCGGTCGGTAGAAATATTGACCAGCCCCAGCAGTTTTTCGGCGCGGGCGTTGGCTTCTTTTGGCGAAACCTCTTCATGTGCCGTAATGGCATCCATAAGTTGGCTGCGAATAGTCACTACTGGGTTGAGGTTATTCATGGCACTTTGGGCAACGATGGAGGCCTTCGCCCAGCGAAACGTACGCATCTCTTCTTTGCTAAAAGCCAAAATGTTTTGGCCTTCGAACTCAATGCTGCCGCTGGTCACAGTCGCGGCCCCTTTTAATAGGCGCATAATGGTGAAGGCCATCGTCGTTTTTCCACACCCTGACTCTCCGGCTAACCCAAAAAACTCACCTTTTCGAATATCAAAACTTACATTGTTTACGGCGTGTACGTTTCCCCGAGCAGCTTTGTACTCAACAGAAACACCTTTTACCGATAAGAGAACATCATTATCCATTCTGGTCACCTTTTTGTTACCGCTTCTCTTTAGAGATCAATTGCGCCGCCCCGATCATCCGCAAAAATATCCAAGAAAGAATTGCCAATCAACATAAAACTAAACCCAAGGGTAGCAATACACAATCCGGGAGGCAGGATCCACCACCAGGCATCGTAAAGGATGGCGCTGTTCGCGAAGGCAATAGAGAGCATTTGCCCCCAGCTAACCATGGAAGGGTCGCCCAGACCTAGAAAACTAAGAGTCGCCTCGGTGAGCATCGCTGCCGTAATGACCAGAACCATGTTGGCGGTCACGATGGGCAGAATATTGGGCAGGATTTCGCTAAACATGATCTCCAGGGTAGATTTTCCCAGGACTTTCGCCGCGTCCACATACTCCCGCTTGGCCTCGGACATGGTTTGGGAACGAATACTCCGCGCCATCCAAAGCCAGCTTAAGGCCCCGATAATCACCACCAGGTTGAAGATGCCCATGGAAGGCAAAAATGCGGCCAAAACGATCATAAACGCGAGCGTTGGGATGACGAGAAAAATGTCAACAATTCGCATTAAAACTTCCCCGATCCTGCCGCCAAGATAACCCGCCAGCAAACCGACGAAAACGCCAATCATGCTGCTGAGTACTCCGGCGAGAATGCCTACAGGTAACGTTACACGACTGCTATAAATAGTCTGCGAAAAAACATCTTGTCCGTAACTGTTTACGCCTAACCAATGTTCAGTAGATGGCTTTTCCCAGGGCATGAACTCAATGGACATGGGTTTGTAAGGCGCAATGTAAGGCGCAAAAATTGCCATCAGCACAAAGAAAACAATAATTGCAATCCCTATTTTTGCACGGGTATTTCGGGCAAAGTATTTTTCGAGAGTGGTATAGAATGCCGAACGCCTTCGATATTTTCTGGAATCAATCATATTCTCAGTCATTTTCTACACACCTCCGCATTATGAGACGACAACCCGAGGGTCAATCAGGGGATAAATTAAATCTGCCAGGAAATTCATGGTCACAACGCTGATCGCAATAATCGCAAAGCAGCCTTGAATGAGCGGGTAATCCTGTGAGTAGATGGCATTCAAGATGGTAAGACCAATACCCGGATACGAGAAAATCATCTCAGTCACCAATGCACCTCCTACTGCCAGGCCAATACTCAGCATCAGCCCCGTAAACGAAGGCAGCAACGCATTGCGAAAAGCATACTTGAAAAGAATGGTCCTGCGTTTTAAACCTTTCGCCTGAGCCAGCATGATGTAATCTTCGGAAAATACCTGGAGGACATTGGAGCGTAAGACAATTAGGCGACCCGCGAAGGTAATCACGACCAAAGAGAGGATGGGAAGGGCTGCGTGATAGGCGATCTTGGGGATTTTCTCATACCACGTGAGGTCCCCTAAACCAGGAGGCATGGCGTGTCCCATCGGAAAGATATCCAGATAATAGGCCAAACCCATCATCATCAGTAACGCGGCCCAAAAATATGGAATGGATTGGATATAAAATGCAATTCCCACCACGACATTGTCAAAGATTGAGCCCTTTTTTAATGCGGCCAGAGTTCCAACTACCCAGGCAAACAGAAAAGAGATGAAGGTTGAAACCAAGACGATCATCAACGTCCAGGGAATCGCTTTTAGGATGATCTGGCTCACTGGCACAGGAAAGGTGCTAAAAGAAATCCCCAAATTTCCATGTAACAATTCCTTCAAATAGATAAAGTATTGTTCAGGAATACTCTTATCCAGGCCGAATTGTTCTTTGAGCAGTTCGGCATATTCAAGAGAACCCATTGCCGATTGCGAGGCCATATAATCCGCGGGGTTGCCGCCCATCACACGGGGTAAAGCAAAATTAATCGTTAAGGCAACCCAGATGGTAAAAAGTGCGCTACCCAGGCGTCTCAGTACATAAGAAAATGTTATATGCCGCATACGACAACTCCTTGTTTGCAATTACCGCCCAGATTATCAGCAGATGATTGGAAAAGGCAGGAATAGGCATTTCTAAAGATGATAGCCTATTCCTGCCTTCACTAGGGCACGGAATACGCGCTAAGGAATGAGTTGGACTTTAATCAAGGACTGTGCCGCCCAGATGGGATAATTTGTATCCCAACCTGTCGTCCCAACTCCCTCATAATACGGAATATGACCACCACCAGAGTACATCGGCAAGAAGACATAGTTGGCAGCAATTTCCTGCTGGAGTTCGTAATAGATGGTTTTCTGTTCCGCCGGATCCGTTACTGAAGCTGCCTGGGCAAGGAGTTCATCAACTTTGGCGTTGCTAAAGCGGAAGTAGTTCGTACCAGGTGTCGCGGTTCCTGATGGGGCCGTCATCGCTGAGTTAAAGCTGGCATTTATCGACGCGAAGGCATCTGGCGGGAACGTAATGGGGAGTTGGATCAGATCGAAATCTCCGGTCTGCCCGCGTTTAGTCAGTTCGGGCCAGGTTGCTAGTTTTGGAATGATTTCAACACCCAGGTTGAGCAACCACTGTTGAATCATGCCCGCTTCCATCTGTTGGGCAGGTGCGCCGCTGGCATTGTGGTAGGTGAAGGAGAGACGCTGACCGTCTTTTTGGTAAATGCCATCATCACCTTTGGTGTAACCGGCTTCTTCCAAAACGGCCTGTGCAGCGGCAATATCATAGGTAAGGCTATTGGCCACTTCAGTATTGACCAAATCGCCAAACAGGGGCGGCAGCCAACCGATGCTAGTAGGGAATACGCCGTTGTATTCACCTTTGGTGATCAAGTCAGTCTGGTTAATCGCCATCGCCATCGCTTTGCGGACAGCTACGTCAGCCAGCATGGGGTTATCTTCATTCATAGCAACAACCCAGTTCGTCAACCCGGAATAAACCTGCAATTCCGCACCTTGTTTCGTGCGTAATTCAGGGACATTGGGCATGGCAAGGGTACCCTGAGTGAATTGGATATCGCCTTTCAAAAGCGCTAAGGTCAAGTTCGGCGCAGAGTTGTAAATGTGCATTACAATCTTGTCGACATTGGGCGCGCCACGCCAGTAATCCATGTTCGCGTCAAACTGTACATCTGTACCCGTGTTATAGGCCGTGAAAATGAAGGGGCCAGTGCCTATAGGTTCGGGATTGGTGAATTCAACAGGGTTGACATCTTTCCACAAGTGTTCGGGAACGATTTGAACAGTGGAGATATAGTTCGGTAATGCGGTGGAGGGCTGTTTCAGGTGGAATACGACGGTATCGCCATCCGCCGAGACGGAATCGAGGCTGGCCCAAATGCCGTATTGATCCAAGACTGGATTGTCGTGCAACACATTGAAAGAATAGACGGCATCGTTTACCGAAAACGGGGTTCCATCCGTCCATGCGGCTTCTTTGTTGATGGGCAGAGACAATGTCAGGTAATCGTCACTCCAAGTGTATCCAGTCGCAAGGGAAGGCTCTAATTGTCCGCTAACGGGATTGTAATAAAGCAATTCCTCGTACATGAAGTTGAAAAAGCCTAGCCACGTGCCACTGGTCGCAAAGGGGTTGAGGTTCGCCATTTGCGTATCCAGCACATACTCGCCACCATTTAAGACGCCACCAGAACGTCCAGACGGTGCGGTAGCCGCCTCCTCCGTTGCGGTCGTTTGCTCAGAACCCTGACTGGTGGTTTCGTCAGGGGTTTGTGTTGGGGATGCACAACCAACCAGCAAGGTGGCAAGCATCATCGCCAAAACCAACAGGACAGTAATTTTCTTCATAGTAATCTTCTCCTAAAAGAAATTTGCTCAACGACATCGTTGAGTGTGGGAAAACGCCAATAATAAAATTATAGAGATTTCATTCTTGATCTAAAATGAAATAAATTCTATTGGAGTTGGTAATTTATTCAGATCTCCCCGGAATTGGTATTTAGAAATTACTGTTTTGACGGGTTATTGGAAGAACTTTTGATTTCTGTTCAGATTTTCGGGAAACGCTTTACAAAATAGCCCCTGATATTCCTCTTTCTCTTACCCCGAAGGTGTTTTCTTCGCCCCTCATTCAACACCTCTTTATGTGCAGCTTAATTCGCAGGTATGGCTTGATATTCAATCGCTGGAATGATAATTTTTACCTCGGTGCCAGGAACCAGGCTTCTTATCTCCAGGCGATATTCTTCACCAAAAATCAATTTCATTCTACGATTAATATTCCCAAGGCCATAAGGGCGGTTTTGAGGCATTTCTAAAATGCCTGCATCATCCTGATCTAAAATGGTTTGAATTTCCTGTAACCGCTCAGGGGAAATTCCTGACCCATTATCAGAAATATAAATGATCACCATCTCATTTTCCTGGAAGACCCGAATCGCGATCCTCATTTTTCCTTGATGATCTAAAAATCCATGTTGGATGCTGTTCTCAATCACAGGTTGTAGGGTCATCTTAAGAATGGTCAGTTCCATCACTTCATCATCCACATCCATTGTATATTCAAAATTCCCCTGGAAGCGTGTCTCAAAAATGTGGAGATACTGTTGAGCAAAATACAATTCCTTCTCAAAGGTTGTTCGATTACGGCCTTTCATAGAGTAAAGAAAGATTTCATAGAGCGCCGTAGCCATATCTGCGACCTCAACCACATTATTTTCAATGGCAATGCCCCGCATACACTGAAGGGTATTGGACAAAAAATGCGGATTGATTTGATTTCTTAAACTGTAAAGCTCGGCTTGTTTGTTCAAAAGTTCAATTTCATAAAGTCTTTGCTGTGTCTTTGTATTTTGTTCAGTCGCCGATTCCAAGTTTGCTAACATAGAGTTAATCCAAATAGCAATTTGGTTAATTTCGTCTTCCCCTACAACTTGGACACGTTTACTTAATCCTTGCTGCCTGACTTGCTCAATATCGGTTCTGAGGCGATTCATCGGGATAGAGATTTTGCCTCTGACAAACAAAAAGGTAATCAGAAGGGCCACAAGAAAGATAAAGGTCGTAAACAGCAAGTAATTCACAACATGTTGCCCTTCCAGGGAAGATTGGTTAATCAAAACGCCCGCGACCGAAAGTTTCGTGCCCAAGATAGTGTTTTGAGCAGCTATCTCCGCTTTTGAAAACATACTTGCGTAATCTTCACTGGATATTTGAGGGGTGTTGCTCAACAGGGGCACGCCGTTTTCATCATTAATCCATATAACCGCAGTGGCTGGATCAACTGCGTTTAGTGAGCGTTTGAGGGTTGATAATTCCCCGATAAATACAATGGTTGCTAATTTTTTGTCCACCTCGCTTTCCCCAAAGGTTAAATCAAATAGCGGAGCGACATAAATATAATAAGAATCTCGATAGGGTGATCCTGGCTCGAAAAATATGAACCTACGATCCGTTCCCTTTTCGTTCTTAAAATCATATTCCCCCGCGAGTGCCTCATTAATATCAGAACTGATCCCCATCAACAAATTCCGTTGGGAACCGTCTAACCCAACCAGGGACACATCGAGAACATCCCCTTGGTTATCGTAATAAATTAGTTTGATAACCTCCAGAACACTCGCAAGGCTAGTTTCCGAATCCAATTGTTGCGAATAGATTTTTATCAGATCACCATTATAAGAAAGCGCAAAACCTGCGCGTTCGATATTACGCAGGTTTTGCGAGATAGTGCTTTCGACTGAATTCACGAGACTCTCGACATAATTTTGGGAAGTCCTGACCTCTTGCTTTCGAATGTTGCTTACCATGAAGATTTGCAATAAAAGAATTACCCCCATTATTGCGAGAATAATTAACAGAAATTGGTATAGCAATTGCCGAGAAATTAAGTTTTTCATGCGCTAGATGGTTTCATTGGATGGAGTTTTCGGTATCTATTAGGCGACATACCCATTTTCCTCTTAAATACCTTCGTAAAGTAAAAATTGTCACAATAGGCAAGTTTTTCACTAATTTCCATGATCGTGAGTTCTGAATGCTGAAGAAGATGCTTGGCCTGTTCTATCCGCAATTCGGTTAAATATTCCGAGAAGGTTTTACCTGTTTCCTCATGAAATAGGCTGCATAGATAATTTTTGTTGATATAAATTTTTTCGGCAACATCGGAAAGGGTGATTTTTTCTTCCATGTTTTCTTCTAAATAAGAGATAACTTTTAGAATGACACTGGAATACTCTTTTCTTTGATCCGTGACGATTTGATGGCCCTTGCTTTTCGTTCTGAATTTTTCCGCAAGTGCCTCGAGAACGCTCTCAATTTGAGGGACTTTTATGGGTTTTAAGCAGTAATCAAATACTCGTAATCTTAGCGCAATTTGAGCAGCCTCAAAATCCTCATACGCGCTCAAAATTACAATTTCACTCTCTATCTTTCTTGCCCGAAGCCTCCCAATTAAGTCTAGCCCCGTCATCCCCGGCATCCGAACATCTGTAATCACAACTTCTGGTTTTTCGGAACAAATTGCATCGAATGCTTCATGTGGATTTTGAAAATAAATAGGCGGATTAAATCCATAATCCATCCACTGGACCGTTTTCTGAATATCTATCCCTACCCACTTTTCATCATCAACAAGGATACAATTAAACATTGTGCATCAAGTGCGTTTGTAATAGTTTAGGCTTGATCGTGTATGGAAAAATTCGATAGTCGCATTAACATCAAGTTAATGAACTGGAATTTTTAGAGTATAACATAGTCATTTAACGGGCGTAGTAACGCACTGTCGGCTTTCTGTGGCATTCACAGCAAGCCAAACACACTGCAAAATCAGGTTTCTGAACGCCATCAATGACCTGTCATCCTGTCCAAATTGAATAACTTACAGGCAGTTTTGATCCGTTTGCATCACAGATAATTGGAGCCACGATGGATTTCTCGGCAAATTAACCGTGTGCATCCATAAAAAGGAGAATTTCCAAAATGAAAGTTATCATGGTCATGTTCGATTCACTTAATCGGCACATGCTTCCGCCGTATGGTTGCGATTGGGTAGTTGCCCCAAACTTTGAACGTCTGGCAAAGCGTACCGTAACCTTCGAGAACGCGTATGTGGGCAGTATGCCGTGTATTCCTGCACGCCGGGAACTCCACACGGGTCGTTATAATTTTCTGCATCGCAGTTGGGGACCTCTGGAACCTTTTGACGACTCGATGCCGAGTCTCTTAAGGAAAAATGGCATCTACACCCATTTGGTGAGCGATCACCAACACTACTGGGAAGATGGCGGCGCAACTTACCACACACAATACAACAGTTGGGAATTTTTCCGCGGCCAGGAAGGCGACAGTTGGAAGGGACAGGTCAAAGAACCAGAAATCCCCGAAACAGTCCCCACTATGCGCGCAAATTTTCCGTGGCCCCTTTGGCGGCATGATTGGATCAATCGCCAATACATGAAAACCGAGGCCGACCAACCCCAGGCAAAAACCATGCGGGCTGGGCTGGAGTTTATTGAAACCAACCATCAAGCAGATGGCTGGTTCCTCCAAATCGAATCATTCGATCCCCATGAGCCGTTTTTTACCCAGCAACAATACAAAGACTTGTATCCACACGCTTATGACGGCCCGCACTACGACTGGCCCGACTATGGCCCTGTACGTCAAAACCCCGAAACTGTGGAACACATGCGTTACCAGTACGCCGCGCTCGTCAGCATGTGCGATCACTGGTTAGGCAAAGTGCTCGACAAGATGGATGAACTGAATTTGTGGGAAGATACCATGTTGATCGTCAATACCGATCATGGTTTTCTACTTGCAGAACACGATATGTGGGGAAAGAACCTCATGCCCTGGTACAACGAAAATGCCCATATCCCTCTGTTCATCTGGGACCCGCGGAGTAAACGCCAAAACGTACGCAATTCTGCCCTGGTCCAGATGATTGACATGGCTCCCACCCTCTTAGAGTTCTTCGGAACAGATGTCCCCGTTGATATGCAAGGGGTTCCCTTAAAAGATACGCTGGCTGACGGTACCCCCGTACGCAAAGCCGCTTTATTTGGGCATTTTGGAGGACAGATCAACATCACGGATGGACGATACGTTTACATGCGCGCCGCTACGACACCAGACAACCAACCCCTGTTTGAATATACCCTCATGCCCACGCACATGCGCGGCTTTTTCAATGCCCAGGAATTGTCGCAGATTGACTTGGCCCCACCCTTTTCATTTACGAAAGGGTTCTCGACAATGAAAATGCGTTCGCTAGGTGGTATGGAGCAATTTCGCAAACGTATGGGGTTATCCGAATTACAAACCCGATTATTTGATCTCCAAAATGATCCAGGGCAGTTAAATCCAATTCAGGACAAAGAAGTAGAACACCGTTTGCGTGACTTAATGATTAAACTAATGCAAGCAAATGATTGTCCTGCCGAGCAGTTTGAACGTATTGGCCTCATCAATATCTCAGAACATAGTTCATTCGCGTGATGGCAGTTAAATATCAATCGAGCTATGCCAAGTCGGTAAATTTATCTAAATGTTATCCTTTTTGTTATTAGAAATGGATTCCATACTTCTTATAAGGTTTGATAATCTGCCTAAGTAGGGAATCTAAGTTGCGAAAAACACGGCTTTTCTTTTAGGATTGGTGTATTCGTTAAGTTGCTATTTAGTTTTTCGCTGTAAGGGAGAGCTGAATAAGGTTTAAAATGTTCAGCGTCGCTAAAGGTCGAAATAAAAAAGTCCTCCGAATCACATGCGCAGGACTTCTGGCGACTCGCCGGATAAAGATAAACTATCACCTAAATTGCTTCCTTATATAAAAACCATGTTTTTCTTACAAAAACCCGGGTTTTCACCAATAAGGTAGCAATTTAGTGTAAACACTATGACCCCGGTGCGACTCGAACGCACAACCAATTGCTTAAGAGGCAACTGCTCTGCCATTGAGCTACGGGGCCGTGAACGACCGTTGAAAAGGCAATTCGGTTTTGTGACGCCGATTTTACCACGCCTCCCCACAGGCGCAACCCGTTAGAGCAACTGAGTAAATATCAATTGCTCTACTCATCCAGGGTAAAGCGGTCATAAATCTCCTGCAACTCATCCACTGCAAAAGCCCCATAAAACTGATGGGTGGTCCGTGAATCTGCGTGCCCGGCAATATCCGCCACGATCCCCAACGGCGTCCCCGAGGCCGTCAAAATCCGCAGACGCCGGTGCCGCCACTGATGCGGACTCACTCGCCCGGTAATATGGTGGGCTTTCTTCAAACGCTTCAACACCTGCGCCAGGCCTGAATCTGTCATCGCCCGCCCGTACCGCTTTCCTGGCTGCTCACTGGTAAACACATGGTTCACCCCAGGCTGGGCCACCCGCATGTCTAACCAGGCCTGTAACTGCGCTGCCGCCCGAGGGGTCAAAAACACCGTCCGCTCCTTATCCCCCTTCTCCCTCACCAACAAACGCCGGTGCTTAATATCCACGTCCGCCAGGCGCAGATCAGCTACCCCCCCAAGGCGGCACCCCGTCGCATCGAAAACCGCCAGAATAGCCCGATCCCGGACACTGCTTTCCTCCGCCGCCGCCAGCATCGCCGCTGCATCCTCATCTGCGACCCCCCGCCGGGCACGCTTCGGCAGATTAGGCCGTTCCAGATCTGCAGCCGGATTGATCGACGTGTGCTGATGGTCCACCAACCAGCTAAAAAACGTTTTCGCCGCCCGCAGCGCCGCATCCGCACTCCACACCGAAAGCGGTTTCCCCGTACGCTTATTTTTCTTATGCAAGAGCACCGCCCGCCAGCGGTTGAGATGATCCAGCTTAATCGCCTCGACCTGGGTCAAAGGACCAAAATGGTCTAACAACAACTGGATTTGCCCCCCGCTCCAGGCTCCCTCTTCATCACATTTCCCGCCGTACCATTTGACCGTCGCATTCGATTTTGCCCCCACCAAAGCATTTAAAAACAAATCCCGCGCCTCATCCAGGCGCAGGCCGCCCGCAACTACGAAAGAAAGCGCGGTATCCGTTGCTGTCGCTTTTTTTTCAACCATTCTCATCACCTCATGCAAACAGGATTCAATGAGGCGGGAGAACCAGCCGCAGACGCTGCGAACCGCTGCGGCCTAGGCACATCACTCAAAACGATTGTATCCGATAAGGAAAGGAGGCTCAACATTGCGCTCTCCCCGAAGGGAGACACTCCCCGAAGGAAGCACTCCCCTGAGGGAGACACTCCCGCCTGGGAGAGATTTTTCAACTTTACCAAAGAAAAATCTTGCGCGCAACACCAATTTACAGCGCCCGAAAAACTGAATAGGCCGGGCGAGAGAACCACTCCTCACGGTCGCCGTTCTGACGACTCGCCCGGCCACCCCCCTCCGGGCATTCCCGCACCCTCACTATACCCGTTCACCTCACCCCGTGTCGTAAAAGTGTCCCTTAACGCAAAACGGCCCTGCCGGGATGCAGGACCGTCCGCTGTGCGACCTGCGTCGCACCAAAATTGACCTAACGGAGATTATACCATGTCCACCGTCTACCTCCTCCACTTTGAGCGCCCGATCAGCGCCAACCACACCACCCAACACTACCTCGGCTCTACGCGCGACCTCGACACCCGCCTGCACCAACACCAAACCGGTCAATCTCAGGCCCGCCTGCCCACCGTTGCCCATGACCTCGGCATCGACATGATCCTCGCCCGCACCTGGCCCGGTGGCCGCGACCTGGAACGCCGCCTCAAAAATCGGCACGAAGGCAAACGCCTCTGCCCGATCTGCAACCCCCGCGCCCTGGCACGCGCCACCGCCAAGGAACTGTGATGTCCTTCGGCACCTGGGCCGACCCGCCCACCCCACCACAGGAGAAATCCCCATGTCCATCCCCATCCCCGTCGGATACCTCATCCAAAAAATCGAATTCATCCCCCCGGAAGTCAAAATTGCCAGCAGCAACCAATCCCGTTTTGTCTGGCTCCACGAACGCCTCCTCGACATGAAAGTCAACAATGGCTCCCTCATGCTCACCGTGCCAGACGTGAAAATAGCCAAAGCCATATATGCCAATATCACCGCCTTCAGCAAACGCAATGGCGACAAACTCACCCCCCCCCGTGTCTACAAAGCCTATACATCCCCCGCCGACAACAAAGAAAACGGTCTGTATCACGTCTTTGTGGAGTGTAGAGCGAAATGAACACCCCATTGCCCCACCCCAATCTCCCCCTCCTGTTTGACCTCACTTTGCTCGAACAGGCCAGCAAAATGCGCCAAACCATAGACGCCCTGCTCGGCCAACACCTCACCCCCCGGGAACGCCTGATCGCCCACTACCGCGACTTGGAAGCCCTCGCCGCCCACGGGGCCATCCTCGCCGTAGACCTTACCGTTGACATCGCCTACATCCTCGAAGACGACCCCCGCAACGTCCCCGGCCTCGTCACCCTCGACCCCGAAACCCTCGCCGCCCGCACCCGCGACATGATCGCCATGCGCTCCAGGAGACTGAACTAATGGACGAATACTACGAAGTAGACATATTCGTCTGCGGCCAATACGTCGGCCGCCGCAAAATCGGCCTAAACTCCATCGTCGGGCTGCTACTCGCGGGCAACTATGCCCAGGGCGCGCAACAGGCCAGCGACATGATCGCCCATCTCGAAAAACAAATCGCTGCCAACGCACCGGCGGACGCCGGATCACCCCCGGCTAGCAGCCCTAGCGCCGATCCAGATTCGGCGTGAAGCTCCTGAAACCGGGAGAGGCGGAACGGGAAAGGCCGCCTCTCCCCCAGGAATCCCACACGAAAAAAGCCCCCGGACGGCACTCGAAACTGCTCCGGGGGCTACCGCCAACAAGCAGGCGGCCGCCTTATTGTAACAAGCTTATGAAAAATTTCTTACCCAAAATTATCCTCATCCTCCTGATATTCATCATGACCCTGGCCGCCTGCCTCCCCTCCGATCCCTACACCCTGCGCGCCGCCGCCGACACCCTCATCGAGGGTACCCACGTCGCCCAAACCGAAACCGCCGAAGCCGCCGTCCGCGCCAATCAGGAAGCCGTCCTCCAGCAAATGCAAACCCAACAGTCCAGTGACAACCTGTCCACCGCCACCGCCAACGTTGTCTTTTTGGATGCCACATCCACCGCGCTGGCCCTGGACGCCCGCGCCACCCAACAGGCCGCCACCCAGATTGCCGAGGCGACCCAGGCCGCGCAGATCGCCGAGGCGACCCGGAGCGCCGTCGAACTCGCCCAGCTGCAGGCCGGTGCCACGGCAACCCAGGCCGCCGAATCCCGGATCGCCGAGGCAGAGACGGCCAAACTCGCGCGGGAGAAGGTTATCACCTTCCTGCTATGGCTGGCGGTTTTCATCCTATCCGGCGTGGCAATTTATCTGGCATTTCGCCTCGGCGAGATGTTCATCGCCACCTCCGCCCGGCAACGCTCCTGGATCCCAGGTGCAGAAACGTTTGCCTGGCAAACCACTCAGGGCCTGAGCCTCGTCCAACCTCGCAAAATGGTCTCCCCCGCCCTGCACCTGAACCAACACACCGGGCAGGCCACCATGCCCCAACTCACCCCCCCCGACGCGCAACTCTATACCACCCTGGCCGCCCTCGCCGTAGAACTTCAGCGCGAAGTCAGCAAGCGCGCCCAATGGTTCACCCCCCAGGGTGGATCATTTGTACCGATGCCTGAGCAGTCCCCCGCGGCGCAACTCCCCGCCCCGCCCGCTCTGGAACCGTTGCCCATGTTGGAGAAATACCATATTCTCATCGCCGGGTCCACCGGCTCCGGCAAAACGCACACCGGCCGGTATTTGCTCCAGGGACGGCAAAACGCCATCGTCCTCGACCCCCACGACGATGGCTCTACCTGGCCGGAACACTGCCAGGTGGTAGGCGGCGGCCGCGATTTCGAGACCATTGCCATGCGTGTGGGGCAGATGGTCGCGCTCATGGACGAACGCTACCACCTACGCGAGACCGGCGCACACAGCTTCCCGCCCGTCACCCTGGCCGTGGACGAAATCCCCGCCATCGTAGACCACGAACCTTCCATCGCCCGGCAGCTGATGCAGATCGGCATGGAAGGCCGCAAAGTTGGCGTCTTTTTGGTCCTCCTCTCCCAATCCGTTTTAGTGCGCTCCCTCCGCATCGAAGGCCAGGGCGATCTGCGCGAAAACTTCGCCACCGTCCGCCTCAGCCCCCTCCCTGCTGGAGCCACCGAAAACACCCCGCGCACCGCCACCGTCATCATCGGCAACCTGAACAAACCCCAGTCAGAAAGCCAATTCCTGGTCCCCCAACTCGGCCCCGGCCAGACGCATCCCCAGGCCCGCTTTGACCTGACCTCCCTCCCCGCCCCTGTCCCCTCCACCGCCGAACAGGCCATCGCAGAAGCCGCCCGGATTCGCACCCTGCACGCGCAAGGCTTGAGCCTAAATGAAATCCAACGCCAGGTCTTCGGCTACTCAGGCGGCAACGCCTACGAAATCACAAAAACTGTCATCGAAGGCAGTACTACTACGAATTAGCCAGTACGACGGCGATACGGGCGTATCGCTTACCGTCGTACTGGAAAGGAGCCTGCTATGCCCATCACATCCATCTCCCTCACCATCGGCTTCGCCTGCCCAGAATGCGGCCATAAATGGAGCGAAGATTTCCTCGCCTTCTCTGAAGTCAAATACTCAGACTGCGACGAAACCTTTTCATGGGCCGACGTCCTCACCGACGACGAACATAAAGCGGTAGATGCTGCCGCGCGAGAACTTGAAGCCATCCTGGAGGCGATAGATGAACGATGAAATGGATCTCGGCCCCTGCTGCGCCTGCGGCCAAACGAAACCCGACGTGCGGAACATCGTCAGCCTGCATAAACGTTATCCCCCCTCCGAATTGGCTTATCGCAGAACAAGCGGTTGGGGCTGCTTTCAATGCGGCCTTCCAATGGAAGGCGCAAATACCGTCGTTTGCGATGAGTGCCTGGAAACCGGTGTCCCCATCCGCTTTGCCGTCCTCGGCTACCTGACCGCCCCCGAACACCTCCGCATCCCCCTTGAGCAGCTCACCGAACCCTTCGACCACGACTACTTCAAACACCCCGAAACCTGGCAACTCACCTGGTGGACCCAATCGCTCGACCAACCCCGTTGCTCCCTCTCCGCCTGCAAACAAACTATCGAAGACGACATCCCCATCCGCATCTGGAAACCAGGCCGCAACGTCGAAGCCGCCTTCCATTCAACCTGTTTCAACCTTCTCAGCAGCATCCGCCCTGATTTGTTGCAAGCCCCCGTCCGCATCGTGGACGACCTACCATTTTAGGAGTACCTACATGGCGAGTAAAAATATTTCCCCCGACGATAAACTTCTAAATTTTTTCCAACGCACACTGGACGTAAACCATGCGATATACGGCCTCGGCATCGATGTCCTCGCCGCCTACTCCCCCCTGCTCGCCACCCTCATCCCTGCCTACATGATCTACCGCAACACAACCGATCACCTGGCCTTCCCGACGTGGATCGCCCTGGCCGCGGCCATTGCGACGGAGGTGCTCGGTATCTCGGCGGTCCACACGACGATCTCCTTTTGGCAATATAACAACGCCTTGACTCGGAAAGGTGATCTGCGCTCCCCGTTTTGGATTGCGCTGGGGACGTCCGTGGCCTATATCGCCATCGTCCTCATCGTCAACACCGTCCTCGACGCCGCAGGAGGCACCGCCAGCGTAAAGGTGATCGCCTCCGGCACGTTGAGTCTCCTCTCCCTGGTCGGAGCCTTAATTGTCGCCGTCCGCGCCCAACACGCCCTCCGCCTCACCGGCCAAGACCCCGCCACCGTCCAGAAACAAACGGACACCGAACGGGAACTGCGTGAAAAACTGCGCGACCTGAACGACCAGGTCAAAACCCTGAACACCGCCAACCAAAAGCTGAATACCCAGGCGACACACCTGAACACGGAAAACGAACGCCTGAACATCCTGACCACAGAATTGAACACGGCGAACGAAACTCTGAATACCCAGGTGACACACCTGAACACGGAAAATCAACGCCTGAACACGCACGTGTCACGGCTGAACGTTTACCGAACAATTTTCAACGCCGACCTGGACGCCGCCGAACGCGTGCGCGCCGCCCATGCCCAATGGCCGGACGCCTCCCAGAACGCCCTCAGCCAAATCCTGAACATCCCCAAGGCGACGCTGAACAACCATTGGCCGCAGAATGGACATCATCGAACATCCCCCGTACAGGAGTGAACATCATGATCCATATCCAACTTAACGACACCTACACCCTCCACGCCAGGCGCAACAAACTCACCGTCAAAATCACCGCCCTCAGCCCGACCGAGAGTACCTTCACCATCACCGGCCGCGGCGTAGAAAACCCTGCCCAACCCCGCATCATGTCCACCCTTGCCCTCGCCAAATGGCTCATCCAAAACAAAGCCACCCGCACCAAACGCAAAAACACTTCATCAAATTCGCCTAATTCGTGAAATTCGTGGCAAAAAAGCCCCCCATAAAAAGACACATCCCCGACACCCCAAGGCCAAATATGCTAAAACCAACCCAAACCCACCCTCCCACCTGCCCCATCTGCCACGCCCTCCGCGCCGCCATCCCCCCCGGCGAAAATGGCCTCACCGCCTGGGAAGCCCACACCGTCTTCTCCCGGCTCGGCCTCGACCCCGCCGGGCCGGCCGAGTCCACCCGCTGGCTCATCAACCACGGCTGGACCGAAATCCGCCTTCACACCCGTCTCGACCGAGACCCCAGTTTTGCCCCAGGAGACCTAAAATGAGCAGAAATCAGTATTGGCTCGACGAACGCGGCCAACTCGCCCTCGTTCCCTCCCCCCCGCCCTCCCCGTTACACGTTTACCGTATCGAAATCCGTGGCGACGACGATGTGAGCTACATCGAAGCCGCCAACATCCGCATGGCCATCCATGCCGCCCTCTACGAATTCCCCCACGCCGCCCACGTCGAAATCGTCGCCGATCTCCATGCCAGAGATTGCACCCTAGCCGAGCTCGCCCAGCGCGAACCCGGCCTGTTCGAGGAGGCATAATGCCCGTCGAATACAGCGACCCCGAAGAAATCCTCGGCGAGTGGATTCGCCCGCGCGCCGAGGCCATGTCCGGCCACCTGGTCGTGCGGATGGATGCAGACATCGAAGCAACGTGGCTGATCGCCGCCTGTAGCATCCGCTTTGACGCCGCGCAGGCGGAGTTCTGCGAGTCGAAGAGCTACGAAGACCTCGGAAAAGCCGCGTACATTCGCTGCGTGGATTGCCTGGCTAACCAAACCCACTACCAACGCCCAGGAGGATAAATGCCCCTTCCCACCCCCACCCCCACCATTTTGGGGAGTATAGGGAATGTTCTGATTGGCGTACTGCCCGATCCGCAGGTGGTCCCCGGCCAGCAGTGGATTTGTTTAACCGACAATTTTTCGGGGATTGCCCTGACCCAATTTCTGGGTGCAAACTGGCATCTCTCCCCCGATTCCCGGTGGATCATGCTCCCCCATGATGCGGACGTTGATTACCGGCTCAAGATACTGATCGACCTCTGCGCGGCGATCCGGCTGAGCGCACCGCATCTGGTCCAGCTCGAACTGCAATTGACGGACCCGGGACCGGTTGAAAACCCCAGGGATTAATCATGAGTGACGAACACTGGCCACCGTTGCCTCCCTCTGTCATCAACGACCCCACGATCCGCGACCGCTGTTTTCGCGCCTTCACCCGCCTCTACGTCCGGGCCTGGAACGGCAACACCCTCACCCCCATCCGCCTCACCGAAGACGAACTCAGCACCCTCCTCCAAAAATCCCGCGCCCAAATGTACGACCTCCTCCAGGAAATGACTTCCGCCAAACTCATTCGCTGGTATCGCGACGGACCACACTTCCGCATCACGACCGCCTTCCAGGCCCCAGCGCCATTCGGGAGCATTTCATTTGAGTCTGGAAATCCAGACTCAAATCCGGATTTAAGTCTGGATTTCCAGACTCGAATCCGGGAATCCGGGATTCCCGGACAGGTGAACGGGCACGGCGCGTTAAATGAATCTTTAATTAAGAGTGATGATGATGATGGATCTAAACAAATCCATCATCATCATCATCAAGGTCCATCCGAGTCCGGAAATCCAGACTCGGAAACCCTCGCAAAACTGGACCAGACGCGCAAACAGTCCAAAAACTGGCTCATCCAGGCAGGCGTTTGGTGCGACGAAGCCGAAACGCTCGCTGTGACCCTGGCCGAAAACGAAATCCTGCGTGCCTACAATGCCCACCTCCCCACCCGCGCCGACATCCTCGGCTGGATCGTCGCCCTCAAAAACCGCCCCGACGTGCAAAAACCCGACGCCATGCTCGCCCGCAACCTCAAGTACGGCCGCCGCGCCCCCGTCAAACTCCGCCCCCCTCACGTCTGCGCCACCTGCCAACGCACCGAAGGCTACTGCACGTGCCCCCAACCCATCTGGACCTACCCCGACGAACTCCTCACCCACGCCCTCGACCCCGATAACGCCACCTGGTGCTGTCACCATTGCCACGCCCTCCCCTGCGCCTGCATCCCTATTCCTGACAACGAAACAAGCATCCTGAGCGGAGCACGTTCCGCATTAGGAACGCCGAAGTCGAAGGGGACGCTCCCGGACGAACCCCCCATCACCGGCTGGAACGGCCTCGGCATGTCCCCTGACCAAGCCTGGCAAGGCGCCCTCGGTCAACTCCAAATGGAAATGCCAAAGGCCACCTTTAGCGCCTACGTCCGCGACGCCCGGTTTGGTGGATACGATCACGGCAAATACACCATCACCTTCCCCACCCCATACGCCTGCGATTGGTGCGAAAGCCGTCTCTCATCATCCATCACCCGCATTCTCGCAGGCATCACCAACAACCCCAACCTCACCCTGGAATTTGTCCATGAATAACCTCAACGCCCTCCCTGACCGGTCCGTTTACCCGGATGATGACAATGACGACTTCGACCAGGATTAGCCTGACAACTATCCTCGATGACCTGGTACGCCGCGCCAAAAACGCCACCGGGTTTCCGGCGCGACAGACACTGAAGAATGGCCTGCGCGTAGATGTGCTAGTCCTGAATTATGAAACCGGCGAAAGTGAAACGTTTTTGCAATTGTTTCGACCGAACACGTATCCGAGCCACCAGGAATGGATGACCGTGTTGAAGAACTGGCCCTATCCCCGCGTGCTGGCTACACCGTATCTCAAACTCTCGCCCCCGGCGGGAGGCCTGTATTTGAAAGGCTCCTGGCCCACCCCCGTCGAACCAGAGCAGAAGAAATTGTTTTCGCAGGAGTGATCATCGAATGACAACGGCTTACCCTTTACAATGGCCCCTCGGATGGCCGCGGACGAAATACCCCAAGCGAGCGCGCTTTGATACCAGCTTTGCATCCGCACGCGACGGACTCCTCGATGAACTACGCCGCCTCGGTGCGCGCAACGTTATCATCAGCACCAATCTCGAACTTCGGCTCGACGGCCTCCCCAAAGCTGCCCGCCGCCAACCTGTTGACTGCGGCGCTGCTGTCTACTTCGTCCTCGCAGGTCAACAGCAGTGCATTCCCTGCGACAGATGGAACCGCATCGAGGACAATTTGCGTGCTATTAGCCTGACGGTGGAGGCCTTGCGAGGCCTCGAGCGCTGGGGGGCAAAAGAAACGGTCAGCGCCGCCTTTCGTGGCTTCCATGCCCTGCCTGCCCCCTCCCCAGAGACCTGGTGGGATATCCTCGAACTCCATCCCCAGGCCACCGAAAACGAAATCCGCACCGCCTTCCGCCGCCTCGCCAGACTCACCCACCCCGACGCCGGCGGCGACCCCGACGAATTCATCAAACTCCAAAACGCCTTCGAAGAAGCCCTGCGGTTGCTAGATTAATTCATCTTATGTGAAGTAAGGAGAAATGTAATGAGTAAAAACGAACTTATCGAAATAATGAATGAAGCGATTGGGGAAATGAATCGTGTAGCAAATGAACTTAATTGGAGCGAACCCATTGACGAAGGGTATGTCCATGTGCTCGACAAGATGCGCGAAGCCGTAAAAAAAACCCGCAGCGAAACCGTATATATTTTTTCGCTCCCTGGATGTATTTTTAAATATTGCCCCAGTGTTAAAATTTGCAAGAATGACGGATGTATTCATCCCATCACCACAGCCACCCCATAAATTCGTAAAAAAAATTTGCGATAATTCGTGTCAAAAAAAAGCTCTCCTACCGTAGGAGAGCTTTTTAGTCTAAAAGCAAACGCATGAATTTAATTCTTTAATCCCAATTTACGCATACCTATCCCTGATCATGCCCTGAACGCAACCGCCGCGGCGGAATACTCCGCGGCCATCCCCAATAATCCTCAATCGCCCCCAACACAATAATCAACCCCTGCCGGATCCCCCGCCAAAGCCTCTCCTCACGTGTCCCGGGCTGAGGATGCAAAAAACCCACCGGCTTCCGTCCATCCGGGTCCGGCTCCCCATACAAAAACGAATTCTCAAGATCCTCAATATTAGGCATAAAAAAATCCGTGTAAACCCGTTCGATCCGTCAAATCCGCGTTCTATGACAACACCTGCACAAAATCCACATCCTCCATCCGCACAATCACCTCCCCATCCACCCGCCGCGTCTGCACCGGCTGCCCCCGCTCCGCCAAAATCTCGCACCCCCTCAGCACCAACCACCCCCCCTTTTTTTTCCACACCACCCCCCGAAACGCCGTCCCACTCTTCAAATTCACCACCCCCGCCTTAAGTTCTGGATAGGAGCGCAAACGCTCAAAAAACTGTTTCATAATTTCGTTCCTTATTTCGCCAATAATCTAATGGGAGCCCATCAGGCTACCACCAGTCCCCTCTCCTCATACACACTCACCCGCCGCGCCCCCACCCCAGACGTAATCGCATCATTCCGCGCCTCCCAACTCAAAATTCCCGCCATCGCCGCATCAATCTTAAACGGCGAATCAGGCCGCTCCTTATAAATCGTCCACAACGGCTGCCCATCCTCATCTCGCAACCGCAGCTCCTTCCGCACCGCATTCCCCACATGCCGCGCATAATCCAGATTCCCGTCGTGGATCAACTCCTCCGACTGAATGGCCGTATGGAAAGCCTTAATCGCATACGCCATCTGCTTATTCCGATTCGTCCACCACTCCACCACCCGCTCCGCCCCATACCGCCCCGCCCAGGCACTCACCGTACTCTCCCAATACGGCGGATCGCAATACATCCGCCACACATCCCACCGGCGAAACGCCTCCGCCACCGCCTCCTCCACCTGATCAGCAGGCACCTCCCAACTTACCAGGTCCACCTCTGTCGGCTGCTCCCACAACCCCATCACCCACTGAAACCCCGTCAAAACATGCGTCCCCACCAGCGCCGTCGCATCATGCCACCGTCCCCCATCAAAACCGAGCACAATCACCTCCCCCTCTGGCACCTCAAACCCCGGATCCGCCAGCAGCTTCCACACCTCCACATCAAACGCCCGCGCACTCGCCCGCACCAACCGATTCAACCACACCCGCTCCAGGTACGCCTTATCCACGGTCGGATCCTTCCATTGCTCCGCAATCCCATCAATATCGCTCCACGTCGCCGCAGGTCCACTCGCCTCCATCACCGCCGCCCGCACCCCCTCCGGCGTCTCCAAATCATGCCCATCGCTCGCCTGCCGATGGAAAAAGAATAGTTTACTGTCCTCAATCGTTCCCGCGGCCACCTGCCGGGCATATTCCATCGTGTCCTCCGCCACGCTCCCCTCCCCCGGCGCGGGCGCCGTCGTAATCTCCAAACTCCACGCATCCGCCATAAACCGCTTCGGAATATTCGCCAACATCGTGCGGTGCGCCGCCTTCAACCTCGGCATATTCAGCCGGTGCGTCTCATCGAACAACTGGAACGTCGTCCGTGCCCCATCCCGCGCATCCGGGGCCGTTGCCAAACTGACCGCCTTCCCATCCCCCCCCGCCCGCATGATCCGGGTCAACCCAATATCAAAATCCTCCGCCAGCGCGCTATACCCCAAAATCACCCTCAGCGCTCCAAACGCCAACTCATCACTCTGCTCCTCCGTGTACGCCACGAGTGGAATATATGGATCATTCACCCCCACCCCCACGGGTTCGCCCTGGGCATCAAACCCATCACAGCGCACCGGCCCGTCAGGATGCAACTCCACCGCGGCGATCCACGCCGCCAATTCCGTCTTCGCCGTCCCCTTCCGCAGGCTGATCGCCACCCGCTTAAACCGCCGCCGCCCCGCCTGCGGATGCCCCTGTGGATACACCTCATACATCCGATAAATCAGCGCCCGCTTCTCATCATCCAGCCGTGCCGGTTCCCCCCGCAAATCCCCAGGCCCAAACACCAAAAACGTCTCAATGAAATCGCAAACCTGTGTCCCCAGGCTCGGATAATAATCCCCATTCTCCAGCGTAGGAGCCATCAATACACTCATTGCGGCTTCACCCATTCCTCCGTTCGGCAAAAAGACACCGAACCATTTTCGTGATAAATCGCCACAATATGTCCATATCCATCCTCAGTAACCCCAAACATCCCATTCAAAACCCCCAAAAATCCAACAAAATATTCCCCATCCTTCGCCTCCACCTGCACCGTAGGATGCTCAGCAAGCCGCTCATTACACTTAACCCGCCGCTCTATCAAATTCATGATCGCCGGCGCATCAATCTCGGCCAATATATTCAAAAACCTGATCACATCCTCGATGTTCGCAATCTTCACGCTTCTCAATTCACCCTCCCACCCGGTCGTTTCTCCGTTACCGAACCTGATCCCTTCGACGGCATCTCCAACACCGCCCGCGGATCACTCCCCCGATCCTGCACCTTCTTTTCACGCTTCCTACGCTGCACCCCCTTCGTTTTCGCCTCCTCCGCCTGTTCCACCGACCATTCCAACCGTCGCCGGTCAATCGGCGTCAACCCAAACGCCTGCTGAGCCACCCGGATCTCCTTCGCCAGCGCAATCGTTGGCTCAACCCAAAACATATCCACCAACAGCGCCAACCGAAACAACGCGTGCTCATCCGCCCGCAAATACTCCCCCGCCATCGGCGACGCCCAAATTTCCTGCCACCAGGCAATCGTCATCGGGTGCCACCGTAAAGCCAGCCCCCCCGCATCCACCCCCCGCGGCGGCAAATCCGGCGACTGCTCGCGCGGCGTCTCTGCCGGCAACACGGCCCGCGTCGCCACCTTGTTCCTCCGCTGCCGGAGGGTGGGGTTCTTAGGTAGTGGCCCTGGCATAACTCCCTATCCCGTACATAAAAAAATCTGATTGCCGCACGCCGTATCCATTGAATTTCATACAGAGATTTTTACTCCCTACCCCTAAGCCTAGCCTCGAGGGAACTATGTGCCCCGCGCAACATGACAATTAGGTTGTCATCATCGTCAGCGCCTCCTTTACTGCGAGGCACGATGTGATGGACAACGTGTGTGCGACCACTAACACCATGAGCGGCCAGTATCCTGCGGCTCTTGGCTCGCCATGCTGAACCATACTCAGCATGACTACCAAGTGCGCGACGTCGCGCACTCTCCACGCGACGTACTTGGCGCAAATGCTCAGAGCACAACTTGGCTGAGCTATTGATTAAATTCGTGCAACCACGCACGGGGCATACACGTGCTGCTCTCATGCTCACACCGCCTTACATGGCAAATACCGTTTCTGCCGCCACAATCCCCCAACGCAACGCTTGTGCCATTCTCCTCCCGTAACCCACCGCCTTATCTGGAGAATCAAATACTGCGCGACTGACACGAGTCCCCTGCCCATCAACAAACCAGCGCGCCTGGTATCGTTCCCCCAGACCGACCCGCATAAAGCCGACCGCATACGCCTTAACCGCTCCCGAAGACCCCTCTCTAGGAAAAGTATCTTACAGCTGCCCTCATGCTCCATCCCTGGCGCGACCGGCGGCTGAGCACATGTGCAACCCTGTTGGCGATAGTAGGAGATGATGAAATCAAGCGTAAGCATAGGAAATCCTGAATGACGACACGCCGCTTAAAAACGTAGGCGACACGTCTCCGCAAAACGGATGTTTCACGGACGTGTCGCCATTCAGTTGTGATCATTATAGCGCAAATGTTCTTTCCTGAAATAATTTTTAAATCCCCGTTCCCTCATTCTGATACCCCATCGTGACTAGGAATACGATACTGGGGCAGCAGGGATATCGATGCCGTGCCATTCCCCCGTTTCTCGTTTCAATACTTGCAGGTGGTCGTTGGATTGTTTGTGGTAGAGGAGAAGATCGCCATCGCGGGCGGGGAGACCGGCTTCGGCCAGAAAGGCCGCGTCTATTTCGGCGGCAGTAGTGTAGTCAGTGACTGTGCTAACGTAGACGTGGCGAGCCCCAGGACCATCACTTCGTTCAAGTTCCTCAACCTGTTTTTCAAGGTTGAGGCTACGATTAAGCAGGGTATCGAGGATGTCGTCAACTTGACGCTCAAAATCACGCATTGTGGATTTGGGTATCTACGCGCACCTGCCAGGAGCTTGCTCGGTTACGCACCTGCCAATCTACCGTGATGGCGATGATTTTGCGGACTTCCGTACCTGCACCAGGTGGGTATTCGGCGAGCACGAGATCGCCGGTACGGTAGGTTTTTCGACCGGTAATTTCGACCGGGGCATAGAAGATGTCGGATGTCTGGATGACATCGAAGGTGAGTTCACGCGTAACTCGTGATTCATGCAGGCGTTCCTGGCCCCGGAAGACGCGCATTTCTGGGGTTTTGGCCTGGCGGGCGTCTACAAATATCTCAATATCCGCGTCAGCCGCAAAATCCGCACCTGTGACTTCGGATACTTGCCGCTTTGCGCCTTCGCCTTCACCCGCACTGATGGCTGCGGTCGCCGTAGCGCCCAGGAGCTTCAGGCGAGGATTGGACATGGTGCCATTTTTGAGCGAAAAAAGAACCCGGCCTGAGCCGGTGGATTTATCTGCTCCCATCTGCCCGGGGTGAAAGGTGAACAGCCATTCCGAGGTCCCTGCCCCCGCCCAGGCCAGGGAGAAATCCCCCTCGGCTTGGGCCGCCAGTTTGCCGAGGATGGCGAGAACGTTCGCACCGACGAAGGATGCACTGAGGGTTTGACCGCCTGAATCGTCGGCCTCGATGGTCACTGTGACACCCATCCCGATTTGGAGGTCGCCTTCCCGCCAACGGCCATTGGCGATGGACGCATCCGAAGTAGCATTGTATTGGACAACGGTTTTCATGATCGTTTCTGCCGGAACGGCATCGAAGGTAGATCGGTTATTGAAACCGGCATGCCAAAGAACATGCCGCCAGGAGAGAATATGCTTTTCTTGCGGCGCATACATTGTCCATGTAGTGATCAGGTTATCATCGGTCTCGATCTCGAAACTGCGGAGGATGCCGATGGCGGCGCGTGTCCAATCGGTGATCCCGATTCCGCGATTACGGACCAGCACCTCGATGATATCAAATTCGACGAAGGCGTTGCCGGCGCCGGCTAGCGTTGCCGCGATTGCTGGGTGCTGTCCAGTCAGGGCAAAAACAACCGGCTCGTCCTGATCCACACTCAACGTAAACCGACACCACAGCGGCGCAATCGCCGGGTTTTTTAGCACTCCATCGCGATCATAATGTCGGATATATAATTCCCACCCCCCTTGTGCCCCTGCAGAGGGCGGCACAAATGGGGGCGCACTACCCTCCGGCGTCAACCCCAACAAAATAAAGTGGGGAATATCCCCCGGCGTCCCTATCCCAAGCGTGATAACCTGGTTGACATCAGCCATATTTTAGGAAGCCCGCGTAATCGCCGTCGGCGTGGTCGCATCATCCAGCGTAAACGTCATCGAAGAAGTCGAACCATCCTCCTTCTTAACCGTCACCGTTGTGCTCACCACACTCCGCTCCATCAGGAACCGCGTGATCATCAACAAAGCCTGTGCAATGGTTGGGCGGCTCCCATCCGCCGCCACCGAATCTGCAATCACATCTACCGTCAGCGCATCGCCGATCTCCGTCGTCAACTCCGCCAACGTGGGGATATCCCCTAACTGCGTATCCAGGTTGGCACTCGCCAGCCCCACCGCAGCCCGTACCCCCGCCGCGTCCAACCCCCCACCCCCATCCGCGATAGCTTGAGTCGAGTCAGTCGTGTTATCAAACGCCCCGGACCCACTCCCACCATTCGCATTGATTTCGGTCAATTCCGTTGCGTTATCAGTTGCGATGGCCGCGTCCTTGCGGAACAACAACTGGAAGAATTTTTTGATTTTTCCCCAAAGATCGTCAAGGGTACCTAATGTACCCTCGATGCCTCCTACCGTGCCAGATAGCGATCCTGTTATATCAGCAAGGATTTGCTCCCCTCCAGAAATGCCCAGGGCCACTGCCTGAATCCCATTTCCGCTAATCATGCCTCCCTGATAGGTAGCCCCATTACCCGTATTGCCCGCGATGAATTGCGCCCCATCCCCAGCGCCATTCCCGGTTGCAAATAGTCCAGAACCATCTACGCCGCCCTGTAAAAATGCCCCTGCACCACCCCCCGCGCCGCCATAACTCTCTATGCCTGCCCCCCCGCCATTTCCTGTTATTTTCATCCCTGGCTCCCCAAGCGTTGTACTCTCCACAATCATTCTTTCGAGTGTCAGAGTTGCCGCCACACCCCCATGGGGTACATCATCCAACGATACGGGCAACTGATCGCCTGCATCCGTCGCAGGTGCAGTTTGCGTGCCATCCAATTGGAGACGATACCGAATCTGCTCTTTCTCCCCTGTTGTCCAATCCGTACCTCCGCCCCCGCCAGCATCAGCAAGGGCTTGCACGGAGTCAGTCGTATTATCAAACGTTCCGGCCCCACTCCCCCAATCATTATTGAGCATAGATAATAGCGCAGCTAAATCGGTTGCTATACCAGCATCTTTCCGTGCAAGCAAAGCTAGATACCCAAGCAATTCCTCCACCTGCAATACAATGTCTACTCCTCCACTGCCCCCCATTCGCACTGAACCTCCTGCTCCTCCTGAAAAATTTGCCCCAAAACTAGCTGCTGAATAAGCAGAAAAGGCAACCCCGTTCCCTGTTGACTCAAATCGTGCCGCAATACCTGAGGCATGATTATTCTGCACGAAAAAGAGCGGGTTGGCATCATTACCGACAATTTGTAATTTTCCAAGACTCAGTGCCTGTCCCCCGGTTCCATCCAGCATCGTTTCCAGGTTATCAGCAGCCGTCACATCCCCTGAAATCGCCCCAGCGTTTGCGTCAATCCTTCCACCGACTAACGCGGCGGGCAACCGGCTTTGAATATCAGCCGTATCTGTCTCCACATCAGTAGCCGTCTTGACCGTAGTGCCCGAAAGGTTCACCGTTGTCGTCGGACTGCCCACATTGGCCCAGTCTACCCCCGCCTCCCCTCCGCTCGAAACATCCAGCGTCCGTCCCGCCGTGGTCGGATTCAACGTCTTCAGCATCCCCACCGTCACCCCCTCCGGCAGGAGCACATCATAAGTGGTCGTATTATCAGGCGTCGTCTCCCAGTTGGGCGTTACGGTAAACGCCCCGGTCGAAACCGTATAGGTCGCAATCCGCCGCGCCTGATTGTTTGCTCCCCCCGTGCCCCCGCCTCCGGTGCCACCGGTCGTGCGGATAAAACATCCGGTAAGGTCATAAGCCAGCACCGTGCCCAACGTGCCCCCACCGGCACTCCCAGCGCTCAACGTCCCGCTAGATAAGGTTGGCAAATTGCGCGGATACAACGTCGCCAGCGTCGCTTTCGGCCCGCTCGCCACCTTCGCCGCCAGCGCCACCAACGAATAATTCGTCTCCGCCCCGGAGAGCGTCAAATACCCCATCCCGTTCGACCCAGTGATCGTGCTCACCTCCTCCGCACAATCTGCGAAAGCCCCGGCATCCCCGGACAGTTCAGTATCCGGCGTCGTTGGGTCCGTCGGATCGCCATCGGCATCCAGATAGGGCACCAGCAGGGTGAACCTGGCATTTTTTATGGGATAGGGCAAAGAGCCATGCGAAACATGATTCGCCATAATAAACCTCGCAATATTTCAAAAAATGTCATCACGCCCTCCCGCCCGAGGTTGCTCGGACGCATAAAGCGCGCCAAACCCAACCGTTTCGTCGTAGGTTGTCCCGCCGCGACCCCCACATTCCCCCCTTCCCAATCATCCACGCGTGAAGAATTAGATGATCCATACCCAGACACCCCCGCATACCCCGCAGAGATTGCACTGTCTGTTCGGGTCGCACGCGATGATCCATTCCGGTAATACGTCAAAGTCGTGCCAACGACCTCCAACTTGATCGTGTTCCCGACCGTCTCCGAACCCAGCGCCGCGCCCAATTGAGTCCACGTCCCACCCATCATCTTGAACATATAGCAACTGGTCGTATCGTCATACCAGCCATAGTAAGTCGCGGCACTGGCATGGCATCGCACGGCCACGCCAGAGGCGTGACTGGATGTTTCCGCAGCCAGAACAATTTGAGCATATTGATCATCTGCAAACGTGTCCGCATTCCAGTGTGCCCCATCCTCAGTAACGGATGCATACGGGGCTAGGGCATTGGTGTTAATCACAAAATTCCCGGAGTTGAGCGTCCAATTCCCGGAATAGGTCGTAAGTTCTGTCCCGTCAGAACCTGTAAAGGCGTCTGTGGCTGGAAGACTCACAGTGTCGTAAACCCAAAATTAAATGGCATCGCTTGCCAAAAGTCTGCCAGGAACTTCAAAATCTGGCGAATGGTCCATGTCCCTGTCACAGGACTGTAATCAATATTCAACGCGTCAGCCGTCCCTTGAATTTTTTGCCGTTTAGCCAATGGCACGTTTTGCCAAAGCATCCCCAAATCCACATTGTTTTCCACCAGCTGCTCATTCCACATCTCGTGGTAGCGTTGTGCAAACGAAAACAGCCCGGCCACCGCCCGCAAAACGAGCCGGTAAGTATGACTGGTCGTCACCCACGTCCCCGGAACTTTAAGATTTTCCAGCGCATCCTGCACCGCCTGCAAAGCCGCCGCGCTAATCGTGTTATCAATGTTTTGCGGCACGTCCGTCACGTCTATGGCCGCCGCCAAAATCGCATGGTCGGCCACGCTCACGTTTGCACACACCAGCATCGTCGGCCTCAATCCATAATCCAGCCATTGCGCCTCTCCCTCCACAATCGGCTCAATCGTCCCCGTCCCAAACCGCCACCGAAAATATTTCGGCCCCCGAAATGTAATCTCCCCCTGCACCACCTCTTCCACCGGCACCAAATAATATCGAATCGTCATCGCAAAACTCCTTAATCACCAATAACTTATTTTAGTAAAAGAAATATTTCTTCGTGAAATTCGCGTAAATTCGTGTCAAAAAATCTTCATGCCCGCGGCCCCTCCAAGGTGATATGTAACCGGTAATCCCCATCCCAGGTGCTCACCCCCCCATCCGCCCGCACATACCCCTGGATCGCCGATGTGGTAATTGAAGTAATTAAAAAGTGTAATCTGGCCGTATCCAAGCCGGAACTCCCCTTTTCAATTGCCCACCCCGTGCAAAGCGGTTTCCCATCAAACGTCACCCCAGCCAATGCCGCTGCGAAATTTCCCACGCCCCCAGTCACCGTAATCGTCGTCACCAGACTCACCCGGACCACGTCGTTATCCGGTGTGTAGATGGTTGTCCCTCCTGTGTTCCAATCCGTCGCACTGCCCCCCCGCCGTGCGACAAATTCAGAAAATACATCTAAAAACTCATTTTTGGATGACATCGCCGTCGCCACCCGAAACGTCCGATCATCCGTCACCGTGATCACGCCGCCGGTCGTGATCGTGAAGGTGGCAAGGCTGATTTCCCAGGTAGTGCCTGGGGTTTGGGTAAGGGCAGGAATGGCGGCCACGCCATCGGCGTTAAGTTTTACGGCTAGGCGTGTGCGCGCTTCGAGCAAGGCCCCGCCGGTCCCGGCCCAGTAGGTTTGCAGCACGACCCGCCCGCCAGTGATACCCAAACTGGGGGTGACGACGGTGAGGTTTTCTTTAACATCGCTGATATACAGGCCGTAGCAAATAGCTGCTCCGGCATCCACCTCGAGGGGGGATGCGGACCCGCCGACGGCCAGTTCGCCAAGGGTGAGGCCCTTGACAACGCCCTCGACCGTGGGATCCTGCACGCCGAAATAAAGGGCCAGGAACTCGCGGGAGGTGGCTTCGTTGAGCCCGGCTGAGCCGTCGCCGGGCCCGCCTGTGGGCGGGTTGGTATCCCAGGGCCAGGATTTTTGAGTCATATCACACTCCTATGTAGCGGTCGTAATAGTTCATGACGACCCGCGTGACCCGTGTCACGTTTTCACCCGTAACCCGGATGAGGTTGTAGCCGTCAGCGTAATTGCCGGCAGGTAGTTTTTCCCCGGCCGGCGCAAGGTGCCAGCTAAAGAAATCACTTTCTGGTGTCAAATATTGCGCAGCGCTATTACCATCTTGGTTCAGGATGGTTTTGGCGTCGCGGCGCGGGGGGTTAGCCAGGTCAATCTCCACCCATTCGGTTTCATCGGCAAGGACCAGCCCCCCCTCGTCGGTGAGGGCAATGATCTCGCCAGTGGTTTCGTTGGTGATCACGGGATTTTCAATAGGGCCGAAAATGCGGATAACGGGGTATTCCACGGTCCCCAAACGGCTGCCTGAGCCATCCAGGGCAGGAGCATAAAGCAGGTTGGCCGTGGCATTGAGGGTGTCGGTGCCTATTTCCCACGGGATTTCCCACGGAATTTCCCACCCGGACGTGCTCCCCCCCGCCCCTGCCAAATTGAAAATTACCGTCCGGATTTCCGGATCATACAATCGCGGATCACTCGCCTTAAACACCCCGCTGCACCGCTCCACCCACTCCACTCGCTCGCTAAATAAAAGCGGCCCATCTATATTCACCTCAATGACCCGGACCTGATCCCCAAAATCGAACGTCAACACTACCGGATCATTATCCCGTGGCTGCCACACCTCCATCATCGTCCCCCGGTTTTCCCGGTACGCCGACCCGGTCGCCCCTACCAACGACCAGTACAAATTTAAATACCGCGGAGCCAATATATATCCAACATCCGTGTCACCAACCTGACCCGGCGTCCGCTGCGCCAGCCGAGCGGCACTCACCAAACCGAGGTCATAATCCAGCAACCGAATCGCCTCCGAGTTCAAGTCATAATCCATCCCGGCCACCCGGGCGCTCAGCATCGCATCACCCAAAGCGCTCATCGTCCCAGGCCTCCGAGTTTATCCAAATGTCTGGACGCCCGCAGCACATACATGGCATCCTGTTGAGTATACACATTCGTCGTCGCCTGATAACTCGACCCCGCGGGAGCTAGTTCCCGCACATCCGCCTGGTCAATCCCAAGCGATAAATTAGCCATGTTATCCAGCATCCCAAACAAACGCGCCTGCTGCATCGGATTCAGGATCATCTCCGAGCCATGCGCTAAAATCGGCACCATTTCCGCAAAAGTTCCCGGCACAATCCCCCCTGTCGCAAACGCGGCCCCTCCCGTTCCCCCCTGCCCCTGGTGTCCACCCCCGGACGTAGGCAAATTAGGGATGTCCCCATTTTGATGAATATTGATATTTACATCAATGTTAGACGGAATGCTATTAAATTGGCTGTTTAATGCCTCTGCCGTTCCTGTCACGCCTGCGATCCGCTCCGCCGTCGTGAGCAGCGGCTCCTCGATTTCCTCCAGCGTGAGTCTATAATCCGTCATAGCCCCCACCCCCTTCTCCCCGATGGCCTCGTTGGTCAGGATCATCTCGTCCGTAACCCCAATCAACGCCGCCTCGGTGCCGCTGATCGTCTCGGTCGTCAGTCCCATCATCTCGTTATAGTCCGCCATCGTCGTGATGCCCCCCAACACCACCGCGTAAAAATCCTCATTCGTTGCGGTCCCTGCCGCAATATCCGCATTCAGTTGTGCCAGCACCTCTAACTGCTGGTAATCCGCCAACGTCTGCTCAATCTCTGCCGCCGTCAAATCCTCGGTCGCCAATTTCAGGGCTAGTTTCATGCGCTCGGCGTCCATCTCAGTCGCGGAGAGCGCCCCGATGGCATCGTTCACCAGCCCGGCCGCCGTTTCCGCCGCGTCATACGCCTCCACAACGCCCCACACCGTCACCCCAAGCAAGCCCGCGGTCGTGGTGGCCCCGGCCATCGCCTGATCAGATAGCTCAACGGCAGTAGTAGATTCCTCGACGGCGGCGGTCCAGGTGTACGCAGTAACCCCCGCGGCTGCATAAGCCGCATCGAGGGATGCGACTTGTTCAACTTGGGTGCGTTCTTCCTCCGTGAGCAAACCAATGGTGTCCATGAGCGCGAGCATCGTGGGCGTGAAACGCCCGGAAGTTGCTTGCTCCATCTCCTCCATGGCCCCTCCTCCCTCCTGGAAAATCGCCAATAACTCTGCCTGGCGTTCGGTTAGTTGCCCGCTCGCCACCCCCGCCGCAATGACCCCCTCTGCGTACGTCGCATAATCGGTATTCGCCATCACCAGGCGTTCAGATTGTTCGGCAAAAGCCGCATTGACCTGATCGCTCCAGTTGACCAACGTGGACACCGTCCCGACTGCAGCTTCCAGGACCGCACCCCATTGCTCCATCCTCGCAATGATGGCCGGACCATGCTCTTCGGCCAGCGCCATCATCACATCCGCCAGGCTAGATAAAGCATCTAGGAACGGCTCCCCGACCTGGATCATCAACGTTTCGACGACACCCTGCAACGCCTCCATCTTCCCCTGAAAGGTGTTCGTCCGGGCCGCCGCCGTTTCTTGCATGGTCGCGGCCTCCCCTACCGCCTCCACCATGCTGTTCCACCCCTCCACCCCCTCCCCCAACAGCGCATTCATCGCGTTCATGCCGTAGGAACCCGCGATTTGCTGCACCAGCACATTCCGCGTCTCCTCGCTCACCCCCGCTAATCCAGTCTCAAATTGTTCCAGGATTTTAGGCAGGGGCAGCATTGCCCCATTCGCGTCATACAACGTAACCCCTAGCTGCTCCAGCGCTGCGGTCGTTTTCGGCGTCTGGCTCATCATCCCCACTAGCATAGATTTCAACGCCGTGCCCGCCTCCGCACCCTGAATGCCACGCGTGGACAGAATGCCCAGGGCCACATTGGTGTCATCCAGGCCGATGCCCAGGGCCGCCGCCGTCGGCCCCACGTTCACCAGTGCATCGGCCAGCCCCTGGACGCTGGCCACACTCGCGTCCGCCGTCTGCACCAGGTTGTTCATCGCATCATTGACAAATGCCGCCCGCTCCTCGGTGGTTTCCATTTCCCCCCCAAATGTCGCTAACGTAATGGCCGCCAGATCGCTCGCCTGCACCATATCCAGTTCCGACGCCGCGGCCAGGTCCACGCTCGCCCGCAATGCCCCCCCTAACTCCGCCGTCCCGGATAGATAGCCTTGCATATCCCCAAAAATCTCATTGGTGCTCAAACCAGCCTTATAGAGCCCTGTAATGCTCTCCGCAGCCGAACTCGCACTGACCCCTACCAACGTTGCGTCCCCGCCCACCGCAATCGCCGCATCCCCCAAAATATCCATCGCCCCCGCCGCATCGGTCGCCCCCACCGCCACCGGCTCGACCGCGGTAGACATGATCGCCATCGAGCTTTCAAATTGCCCCGCCGCCTGTACGCTTTTGACGGCCATCGTCCCCACAGCGGTTGCCAGCGCGAGCACCCCAACCGTCGCCGCCTTAAAAACAGCCGGGCCGATTTTTTCGCCGATCTTCCCTAACCCCCCCACGGCCCCCTCTACTTTTTTCCTCGCCCCGGCCAGGTCGCCGTCGAGTTTATCCAACAGCGCCCGAATGGGGATGAAAGCTTCACCGAGTTGGGATGACATATCGGATTCCTGTAATACGCATTATTTTTTGCGGTGCGCGTTGCGCTTTTGCAAGACAGCCAAACGCTCCTGCAAAGCAGGCGCCGCTTCCTGGACGGCCGTGGACATGTCCCGGAATTCAGCTTGGCGTTGATCCAGTTCCTCGCCGCGCAACACATGCACTTGCCGGGGGGTATTGCGGGCGAGATAGTTATTGAAGGAGGGCATGTGTTTCATCCGCGTGAGGGCGGCAGTACGCCAGGCGAGGATCGCATCCAAGCGCTGCCGGTGCTCATCCTGCCAGATCGCTGCCTCAATCGCCATCCACGTCTCGACCGGCGTCATCGCCCAAAACTCGGCCACGGAAATCCCGTACCGCAACGCCTGCTTTAGTAACCTCTCTGCCTCAAACCACCCATCATCTACCCGTTTGGGTCCGCACCGTTTTCGGGTTGGTTCGGGAGGATGTTATCCGGGTCGTAACTCAACACGGCGGCCACGCTCTCCATCACCATTTGTGCCACGCGGGAGAAGCCAAAGGTATCAAGAATTTCATAAGCATCGTTAAGCGTGATGGGGCGGCCGCGCTGTTTCGCCTCGCGGCGGGCGTGCTCCATCCCCGCCCGCAGCAGGTGCGCGACCTCAAATAGCCCGGTGCTCCCGGTGGAGAAACCCTGCGCGACGCCGATGACGCCCTTGCCCATGGCTTGTTCCGCTTCCGCCAGGGCGCGATTGGTGAACAGGATACGCACTTCCTGCGTTTTGCCATTTTCATCACGGTGTTCGAGAAAACCTTCATAGCGGGCGGCCATGGGTTAGCTCCCTACCACGGTCCAGCCGTCGTCTACCGTCAGCGAGACGGAAATCGTGGCGACATCTTGATCGGGGAACGCCTGCGGCATGGCAGTCACGAGACAGTTGGCCGTTTCCAGGACCTCGCCGAACTCCTCGCGGGCGATGAGCAGCAGTTCGCCATTGCGGTTAGCGTCCCGCAAAGCCTGGAAAGCTGCATCATTGGGGACATAGAGCCCGTCCAGGGCAATGGTGGACGAATAGCGGCCCGGGAGGACGCGTTTGTTACGCGAGGATTTGCAGGAAGCATCAATCTCCGCAGTTTGTTCGTCAATCGTCGCCCCGCGCTGGCATCCGACGACCTGGTAGGCCGGGACTTCGGGCGTGCCAACATTGGCGAGGATGAGTAGGTTGGATCCGTTCATGGACATGGGGTACTCCTTTTAAAAAAATTAAGCTTCTTGTGCTTTAAGGCTCAGGGTCAGGACCCGGCCGTAGGTGTCGCGTCCGGACTGCGTTTCGCGTTCGTCAGCAACAATCGGTCCGGTAATATCTGAGACCAGCCAGTTAAATCCGGCTATAACGATGGGTTGCCGGTGGAGGAGAGCGCGCACGCGCTCGGCAATCTGCTCGACCAGCACAGCGCTGCCGGTGGCGGCGGCATAACAGCGCACGTCGCGCCTCAAATCCCGCCCCCGGGTCGTTTTGGTATCCATCGGGACCTGGGTGACCTCACCGGCGGAAACAATGTAAGGCAACGCCGCGTCGCCAGGCGCAGGGTCAGTGGTGAAAATGGCGGGGGCGTCCTGATAAGTCGCCAGGAGCGCGGTCAAATCCGCATCCTCGGCGAGAAAAGTGTAAAGGGCTTGGGTGAGATTCATGGGTTTACTTGCCCGCAAGCAGGGCCACAATTTTTTTTGCGTTCTGAAAAACAGCCGGGCGCAGCCAGGGGTGGGGCGGGGCCGATGCGCTCCCGAGTTCGATATAAAAACCGTGATGCCGCCCCCCTGTTCCGCTCTTACTCACCCCACTCACCTTGGTCCCTACACGGATCACGACCTCATTCGGCATCTGCTCGACCTCACTCGTCAACAAATGGTTTGCAACCATCTTCCGATATCCCGCCCCCCACTCCGGGTCATTAATCGCCAGCAGACGCTGGCGGGCGTCGGTTTCAATGAATTTGCCAACAATCGCCGCATTGGAGGCCACCTCCCGGATGACTTCCTTCTTTACGTTTTCCGGCGTCCACGTCACGATAGTCATGATCCTGCCTCCAGCGAGACTTCAGGTTGCTTTTCGCGGCAGTCTACTTCGAGGTGGTGGCCCGCCTTCGAAGGCTCCCGCACCCCCTCCACCTCAACGAGCAGCCCATCCGTGACCAGCGTATCGCCACGGGCCACGTCGGTTCCGGCGACGGCATAAAAAACATGCGTAATCTCTCGTCCTTCCTGCCTGGCTTCAACGCGCTCCTGGCTGGTCGCCGGCCGGATCCGCCCCTGCACCTCCCCAATCTGCGTCGGCACAAACGACCACCCCCCCTGCCCATCACTCGTCCGCTCCCGGCGGAAGACAAAAAAATCATGGTTCATCAGCGAAGAAAAAACACTCATAAAAAAATCCGTGTAAATCCGTTCAATCCGTCAAATCCGCGTTCTATTCCTAAATCCGAAACTTATTCAACATATCCTTCTCGCTCATCAACAGCAGCCGCGCCGCAGAGACACCCATCGTCCCCTCCATCGAACTCGCCTCCGGCGAAAACCCGACCGAATAATCGCCCAGTCGTTTGGTGATCAGCCCCCCCACCCCTGCGTTCTCTTCCGCCTTCAGCCCCGCCTGGTACGCCCTGGCCGCCGCCCGCGTACACACATCCACCACCTCCTGCGGCAGCGTCGCATACCCGTGCGAATAGGTAATCTCGATATTCTGGAGTCCCTCCATCGCCCCGTCCAACTTCCACACATTCCCCCGCAGCCGGTGCAAAATCCCCGTCCTATCCAATCGGTAATCCGTGTTGGCCACCAGCGTCACCCCCTCCTCCACCACCTCGCTCAATTCCACCACCGGCAATTCCGGCAAAAATAACCGTCTCCCGCGCGGCGCATCCAACACAATCGTCTCATCCTCCACCAGCGACAAATGCTGCCGGCAATAATTCCGGATCGCCCCCGTCGCCTCCGCCAGCGCCCGCAGCGCAGACGGATCATCATACGCCAGTTCGATCTGCAAAAAATTGGCAATATCGGCGATGGTCGCAAAATCAGCCATGGTTCTCCGCCTCCATAAACCGCGTCGTATTCAACTGCACACACCCCCAGTTCCCATCCAGCAGGTTTCCCCAGGCTGAACTTCCCCCCACGTCGGCGAGCACCACCTCATCCCCGGCGTGCAGTTGATAGACAATTGGATAATTCGTCCCGGGTCCCATCCGGACGTTCAGCGCAGCCGCCGTAACCCGCATCGCCAGCCCCGTCGCAGGGGTGGGTGGTGCGGGCACCGCCCCGACGAGCGCCAAAAATACCGCCTTTTCGATCAGCGTCAGGTCATAATCCACGGCCATCGTTCCAAAGCCTGGCAACGGATAGGGCACCCACGGATGCGTCCGGGCTGGGTCCGAAACCCCGCGCTGCCAGCCGAGGCGGTTCGCCACCGGCCAGCCGGTCGGCTGCGTCGGCAACGAGGCGGACGTATAATGTGCCAGCCACTGCCAAATCCGCTGGCCGGGCGTGGTATTTTTCAACCAGGGGGGCGTTGGCATCAACGCCGTGTTCGCAAAACCAGGCGACGAATACAAACCGCACCGTTCCACCTGGCCAGTCGCATTTTTGATTTTGAGTGCCAGATCCCCAAAAAAATCTTCCAGCTTATTCAGCCGGTCGGCATTGGCAACCCCGTCGGTCGTTTCGCAGTCCCCCCATACCAGGGGACAAAACCCAAGCGCATCGAGCGCGGGCTGGAGGATGCTCCACACCAGGTTCGCCTGTGTGTGTGGATCCTGGTTGGACCGGAAAAAGTGATAAGCCGCCACCGGCCAGCCTGCTTCCAGCGCGTGCATTAGGTGTAACGGAAACTCCGTATCGGTATATCCGCCATCCGAAGTCCGCAGCCAGGCGGTCAACAGCCCTCCCGCCCGTGCCGCCGCATAATTAATTTGCGCGGCAGGCTGGTATTTGGAAATGTCCACATACGGCTCCAGGCTCGTCTCTAGCGTCAAAAACTGCCGCCACAAACGTTGGCCCGCGCCAGGCTGCAACTCGGCTCGAACCTGTGCAATCGCCGCATACTCGCGGGGGTCAAATGGCCGTGTCATCCCGAACGCTCCCCG
>JACKAX010000012.1 GCA_020634875.1 Anaerolineales bacterium
GGATCCCCCATGAAATCCCTCACTTCCGAAGAATGTCTCGAGTTTATGCTCGCCCAACCCCGCACGGCGAAACTTGCCACTGTCCGCGCGGATGGCCGCCCGCATGTGGCCCCGATCTGGTTTGCGTTGGACGGGGATGTGCTGTATTTCACGACCTGGCACACCACCGTCAAAGCCGCCAACCTGAAACGCGACCCCCGCGTTTGCCTCGTGGTGGACGATGAAACGCCCCCGTTCGGGTTTGTCCAATACGAGGGCGTGGCGCACTTCGTCGAAGATGCGGACGCGCTCCTGCATTGGGCGACAGTGATCGGCGGGCGGTACATGGGCGCGGATCAGGCCGAGGCGTTTGGCAAACGGAATGCGGTGCCGGGAGAATATCTTTATCGGGTTGAACCCACCAAGATTATCGGGATGGATAAAATGTCGGAATAGAGGTGTGTTTTTGAGAAGATAAGGATGTCATTCCGAACGTAGTGAGGAATCCCTGATACGAGCCTCGATTGATACGCGTAACAGGGATTTCTCGTCGCAAAGCGTCGGATGTACTCATCCGCACTCGAAATGACAGAAAAAGGACTTAGCAACGCCGTTCCTTTTTCGTTTAAAAAAGCTGTGTTCTTCTGTCCCCTCTGTGCTATCTGTGTACAATTCTTCCCCAAATCTTACGGCAGACTCTCCGCGATTTCGTCTAATTGCAGAGTCGCCTGTTCCATCTCCTCTTCCCGCTTGTGCCGGAAACCCCAAATGGCGGCGAGGCCAATGTGCATGGCTTTGTAAATTTGTCGGCGCAGCAACGCGTGGGAAGGCGCGGGGCTAATTTCCTCATTGTCCCCGTACCCCGCTTCAAAAGTGGCGATCCGGGCCTCCCATTGAGGATTCTCGCGGCGAAGGGCCAGCAAAAACATGATCCAGTCCGCCCTCGGATCGCCCCACCAGGCACGTTCCATATCCAAAACTCCGGTGATGGTTGGGCCATCCTCCCCCCGTTCGACGAGAAAATTGAACGTCCATAGGTTGCCGTGCAGCAGACTGGGGCGCACAATTTCATCGAAAATGTGCGACTGGTTCCGAATGAACTTGAAAATCGCATCGAAGGTGGGAAGTTTCAGCTCGTGCGCTTCCATACTTTGCGAAATGCGTGAAAACCGTTCGAGAACGACATCGCTCCATTGGGCGTGAAAACCCGGAAAGGGATACCCGAACCATTCGCCCGAGGTGGCGTGCATCCGCTGAACAATTTCCCCGCATTGCCGCCAAAGGGATAGATTTTCGTCGGGTGTCAGTTCGTGTTCGATCTCGCTCCACCGCTCGCCGGGTAGCACGCTCTGAAACATATAATCCCGGTCAATCAACTGGTGGGTGAAGTCGGTCAACAAAATCTTCGGAATGAGCGGCGACAGCGAAGCAAAATAAGGAAACATGGCGTGTTCCCGCCGCATCAACACCACGTCGTCCCAAAAAAGATCGGGCCTGGGCTGAGGTGCGACGCGCAAGATCGCCTTGTTCCGGCCTCCCAGCTTGACGAGATACGTTTCGTTGAAGGTGCCGCCCCCCATTTCTTGAATCGCCCCTACCTTCACCTCTCTGCCAAACCCCCGCTGACACATTTGGACAATTTCATCTTTCGTAAGTTTTGCCAGTGGTTCGTCGAACATTGTGATTTATTCTCGCATGATAGTTTATAGCTGCTCCTGCTTAAAGAGGATACTCCCCGGAAAAAAGGGTGAAAGGGGGATGTACATCCCCCTTTCACCCTTTTTTCCGGGTTAACCGCTACTCTAGGTAGTGATGATATTTTTCCTGAACGCATCATCTGGCACATTATACTTCTGACAGTGCTATACTTTCAAAGTCCCCAATATCTTCCTACAAATCCTGATCTGGACACCGACGAACGGCGTTCCTTCAAACGATCTCGCTGAATTCAAAAGACGCCTCTTAAGGAACGCCGTTCGTGCAAAATAAAACGAAACCCTTCACAACACAATCCTCAACCTCATGACAAACTTCGCTTTCTATGCCCAATCCCCCGCCGCCCTCCTCCAAAAACTGATCCAATTTGACACCACCAACCCACCTGGGAACGAAATCGCGTGTGTCAGCTTCATCGGTGACCTGCTGACCCAGGCGGGTATCCCCTTCCAAACCTTTGCCCGCACTCCCGAACGCCCGAACCTGATCGCCCGCCTCCCCGGACAAGGTCGTGCGGCCCCACTCCTCCTCTACGGCCACGTAGATGTTGTCACCACCGAAAACCAGCGCTGGACGCATCCCCCGTTTGAAGCCAAAATCGCCGACGGCATGATCTGGGGCCGCGGCGCGCTCGACATGAAAGGCGGCGTTGCCATGATGGTTGCCGCCTTCCTCCGCGCGGCAGAACAGGCCAAAACCCACCCCCTTCCCGGAGATGTTGTCCTCACCATCCTCAGCGATGAAGAAGCGGGCGGCGACTACGGTGCAAAATTCCTTGTGGAAACTCATGCCGAACAATTTGCAGGCATCAAATACGCCATTGGCGAATTCGGCGGGTTTTCGCTCACGATTGGGGGCAAACGTTTTTACCCTATTCAAGTCTCCGAAAAACAAATCTGCTGGATCAAAGCCTCCGTACGCGGCATGGGCGGTCACGGCTCAGCCCCTGTGCGCGGGCAAGCGATGGCCCGGCTCGCCACCCTCCTCCGCAATTTAGACCAAATCCCACTTCCCATCCACATCACCCCCACAGCAAAAGCGATGTTTGAAGCCATGGGCGCGGCGATGGGCAGCCTCAGCGGGTGGATGATCGCCCAGCTTGCGAACCCCACCCTCGCGGGGCCGGTCCTCTCCATCCTCGGCACCCGCGGCCTGACATTTGGCCCCCTCGTGCGCCACACCGTCAGCCCGACGATTTTGCACGGCAGTTCCAAAATCAATGTCATCCCGAACGAAGTCTCCGTGGAACTGGACGGGCGGATGCTCCCCGGCTTCAAACCTGACGAAATGCTAGCCGAACTCCGTGCCGTTGTCGGCGACGGTGTCACCCTCGAAGTAGTCCGCCACGACCCGGGGCCGCGCGACCCCGACATGGGCTGGTTCGACACGCTCGCGGGCATCCTCCGCGAGGCCGATCCAACTGGCGTACCCGTTCCCCTACTGTTGAGCGGCGTCACCGATGGGCGATATTTCTCCCAATTGGGCATCCAGACTTACGGCTTTTTGCCGATGCCCCTTCCCAGTGATTTCAACTTCACTGGCATGATTCATGGCCCCGACGAGCGTGTGTCCGTGGATGCGATGGAGTTTGGCACCCGCGCGATTGGTGTAGCGTTGGAACGCGCAAAATAATGTTATCTTCCCCCAACATCCGCAGCGCCACGCCCGAAGACGCCGAAACGCTCACATCCCTGACAAACGCCGCCTACGAGAAATATATCCCCCTGCTCGGACGCCCGCCCCAACCGATGACGGCGGATTACCGCGAAATGGCAACCAACCATCCTGTCTGGCTCCTGGAATGGGAAGGGCAACCCGCGGGGCTGCTGGTATTGATACCCCATCCCGATCATTTGCTCATTTACAGCATCGCCATTCACCCGGATTACCAACGGCGCGGGTTGGGCAAAACGCTCCTCGCCTGGGCCGAAGAACAAGCACGGCAAGCAAATTTGGACGAGATTCGGTTGTACACAAACGAGAAAATGGCGGCAAATATCGCACTCTATCAACGAGTGGGATATGAGATCACAGCACGGGAAGCCTACCTCGGCGGAGTGCTTGTACACATGGCAAAGAGACTCTGAGCGCATGACCCTCCCAGAATGGACATGCCCGGCTTGTGGACGCCGCTTCGCAAAACCCAACACCCAACACGTTTGCGCCAGATACACCGTCGAACACCATCTCGATCAGGCCACCCCGCACGCCCTGTCCCTGTATCGCCGGCTGTTGGCCCTGGCCGCCGAGTGTGGGGAGTTTTTTGAAGAAGCCACGAAAACGGGCATCATGCTCAAAACGCCAGGGATTTTTATGGCGATCACGTTGAAAAAGAAGGGGCTAAATTGCACGATCTGGTTGCCGGAACCGCTCCATCACAGCTGTGTTCGTGCAAATTATCTCGTGTCCAACAAGTATGCGGTTCATTTTCAAATCAAGGAATTGGGGGAGTTGGATAAAGAGTTGAAGGGGTGGCTGTGTAGGGCGTATTATTTTTTGGAGGCGGGAGTATAATCGCCCACTTATGTTTAAACCCATCCGCTGGCGCACCTTTCCGCGCGACTTTCTTGTTATCCAATTCGCCTTCCTCATGTTTGGCTTTGCTATCGCGACCATGATCCGCGCGAATATTGGCACCAGTCCGTGGGCTACGTTTGAGGTGGCGATGGCGAATATTTTGCACATCACGCCCGGTACGATGACAGTCATTGACGGGTTTATCGTGCTGTCCATTGCTTTGTCCCTGCGAGAGCAGATCGGGTGGGGGACGTTGGCGAATATTCTCAGCATTGGCCCGTGGGAGGACCTGGCCCTGTCGTTGATCCGGCCCGCACATGATAACTTTCCCCTGCAATTGGCGATGCTGCTCGTGGCGATTGGGATGATGGGGATTGCGAGCGGGATTTATATCGGTGTCAGCGCGGGGGCGGGGCCGCGGGACACGTTGATGTTGGGGTTGCACCGGCGCATGGGGTGGAGTGTCCGCGCGGCGCGCAGTAGCATTGAGGGGGTGGTGGTAACGTTGGGGTGGTTGTTTGGTGGCCCAGTGGGGATCGGGACGTTGATTTTCGCGGTGTTGATTGGAACATCTGTGCAAACAGGGTTCAAGTTATTGAGAGTGCAGACACGGAAGACTGTTCCGGTAGGGACAGATTGAGTTTACCGAAAAAAAGAGACGGCTCGCAGGCCTGCGAGCCGTCTCTTTTTTTTCGGCGTAAATTTTTGTTACGGGCGTTTGGGCAGGGAGGCTTCAAAACCACCTACCCCACTGCGGGCGGCGGGAAGCTGGCCTTTGGCGATTTGCACGGTGAGTTGATCCATTTGCCCGGCGAGGGCTTGGAGGGGCAGACCACCGTTCGCTTGAATGCCAGCGACGGAGTTGGCACGAGCCTGGGCGATGTCAGCCAGTTCCAAGGCGGAGATTTTGTTATCGGTCAGGGAGAATTTGACCAGGTCAAGGTAGGTGAAGAGGCTTTCGATGGTGGCGTTCCGGTCGGCGGGGATGTTGTTGGGGAGAACTTCGAGAACGGCGGTGCCGCGGGCTTCCAGGTTGGCTTGAAATTCGGTGAGCCAGGTTTGGGTTTGCGTTTGGACGGTGTCTGCTTTGGCCTGGATGGTTTGGGCGGTTGTTTCGAGTTGGGTGAGGGTTTCTTCGGCCAGTTCTACCCCGGCGGCGAGGGAGACTTGAATTTCGTTGAGAATATTGGAGATTTCATCCAGGCTGGAATCCAGGTCGTTGAGGTCGTTTTCCAATTCTTGCAGAAGGACAAGGGTTTCTTCGGCCAGTTCGCCGTACACATCGTAGTAGGCGTAAATCAAATCGTAGGCGGCTTGCAAATCTTCCTGGGCGGCGTAGTAGTCGGCATAGATGGCGTCTATTTCGTCGGTGGTGATTTGCCCGTCGGAGGCAGCTTCTGTGGAGGCTTCGGCAGCGCGGTTGCTGGCGTCGGCGGCGTTTTGGACGGCGGCATCCACTTCGTCAACGACTTCTTCTTCGGATAATTGGGAGATGTCCGAAGGTTGGGGGGTGATTTGGGCCTGAACGGTGGCTTGCACTGAAGCGTCAATGGTAGCCTGGACCGCAGTGGCGGCAACGTTGGTTGAGGCGATGGAGGCATCTACTGTGCCTTGCACATCGGGGGTTTCCGCGGGGGCGGGTTGAGCGGTGGGGGCGGCACTGCCACAGGCGAGCATGGCAATGAAAAGGGTGAGGGCGGTGAGGAGGAGGGAGAGGGTTCTTTTCATGGGATTGGGAATAAAAAAAAGGATGCAATCGAGTGATCACATCCTTTTCAAGAAAAAATTATCCAGCTTCAGCGTCGGCCTCGGCCGCGTGGGGATCGGGGCGGCGGGCCAGATAGTCTTCGACCTGGAGGAGGTTGTCTTTTGCACGTTTGACGATGTTGAGCAGGGTGCTCATGGTGGAAACTTCTTCGCGTTGTTCAGTGATGAACCAACGCAGGAAATCCTGGCCCATGTAGTCGCGTTGGGCTACGGCGATGTCCATCAAACCGTTGATCTGGCGGGTGACTTCGAGTTCCCAGTCGAGGGCAGCTTGGACGGCGTCTTCCGCGGATTGGAATTCGTAGCGGGTGGCGGGGATGGCGGGGATGCGAATCTGTCCGCCGGTGTCCAGCACGTAGTCTACGAATTTCATGGCGTGCATCCGTTCTTCTTCCGACTGGCGGGTGAAGAAGGCGGAGAGTTGTTCCAAGTCCTGATTGTTAAAGTATGCGGCGATGCTGACGTATTGGAGACTTGCGCCAAATTCATTACCAACTTGTTGGTTGATGGCTTGTTCGAGTTCGGGGGATATAAGCATGTGTACCTCACATAAAATAATGACTTGCCAAATTTTGGAAGTCTAGGGAATATTTTTTGGCCTCCCACAATGAACGGGATTTGCCTGAATTTTGAAGGTGGATATAACGCTTGCACCTCCCCTCAAAATTCAGATAATTTCCCGTTGGAAACAGAAGAACCACATTTTTTAGACGGGAGTTTTCGTAAATGGTTACTTTGTATGGTCCGGTGAAGATTTCCAAAGTTCAGGAAAATTCTACCATTTTTACCTCTGACATTTCTAACATTTGGGTTAAGGTAAATTGCGTTCCAGCCTGCCACGCTTCGGCAAAAGCAGCTTCCCCCAAGGCGGTGCGGATGCGCGCTTGTGTGACTTCATACCCGGCTTGTTCTCCAGGGGGGAGCGGGGAATGGATGGCCTCGCGGAGGGTGTGTGCGGCCCCGAGGAGGGACGCGGCCCGCGCGGGGTCGGTGACAGCCCAGGCTTCTGCCAACCCTTCCAGGGAAAAGGCCATCCGCCGTTTATCGCCCATTTCATGTGCTAACCGCAAAGCGCCTTGAAAATTCTGGACGGCCTGGGAAATATCCCCCAGCCCGAGATCAACCTGCCCCAGACCGGAGAGAACGAGTATTTCACCGCTGGGGCTTTCCGTGCTCCGGTAAATGGCGAGGCTTTCTTCAAGGAGGGGGCGACCCTGGGCGGGGTGCCCTAACTTGAACATCGCCATGCCTACGGTCTCCAGGGCAGAGGCCTGATTGAGTTTGCTTTTGAGCGCGCGGAAGATTTCCAGACTTTGTTGGGATAAAGCGAGGGCGCGGGCATAATCTCCCGTCCAATAACAGTTGTTGCTCAGTTGAAGCAAGGAAAGCGCCACCCCGCGCTGGTGGTCGGTTGCCCGACAAAGGGCAAGGTTTTCTTCGAGGTAGGCGTTCGCCTGGGCAAATTGACCTTGTTCCTTGGCCGCCGCGTTTAGGATCATCCGCGCAGAGATGAGGCCGGGGGGATGGTTGAGTTGTTGGAAGAGAACGAGGGCTTCTTGGGCGTAAGCTTCAATTTGCTGGTATTGGTTTTCAAACAGGCAGACGTTGGCAAGGTTTACCAGGGTGTCGGCGATAGCTTTTTTGTCATCCAGGGTGCGGAAGAGACGGAGAGCCTCGGTGAGCAGGGTTCGGGCACGGAGGAGGTCATCTTGCAGGTTGGCAAGATGTCCGGCAACGAGGAGCGCGCGGGCACGGAGCGGGACGGGAACATTTTCGCTATGGAGAAGCAGTTCGCCCAACCAGGCACGGCTTTCGTTTAAGTAGCCAAAGTGTCCCCAGAAGATTTGCAGGGCCACTACCAGCTGCAACCCCATTTCGGGGGCGTGTGTAACGCACCAACGCAAGGCCGTACGGAAATTGTTGTGTTCCATTTCCAATTGTTGAAGGCGTTGGTGTTGTTGGGCGCTGCTGAGGTGGGGTTGGAGTTCTTCGGCAAAATGGGTGTAGTAGGTGGCGTGGCGGGCGCGGATGGCGTCAGCGTGGGGACTGAATTTGAGACGTTCGGCGGCAAACGCGCGGATGGTATCCAACATCCAGAGGCGTGGTTCTCCTTCAGGGGCGTGGTAGGGAGAACTGTATTGGACAAGGTTTTTGCGGGTGAGGGATTCTAGATCGGGGGGAAAAAATTCGCCGGTATCTTCGCTTTCGAGTACGAACGCGGCGGCTTCAAGTGAACAACCTCCGGCAAATACGGCAAGGCGTAGGAAGGCTTCGCTTTCAGACGGTTCCAATTGGTCGTAACTCCATTCAATAGCTCCGCGCAGGGATTGCTGGCGTTCGGGACGGTTTTGGGCGCGCCCTCGCAGGGAGGCGAGCCGGGCCTGAAGTTGGGCGAGGAGTTTTTCCGGGGGAAGCCACTGGGTTTGGGCGGCGGCCATTTCGAGGGCGAGGGGCAGGCCGTCAAGTTGAGTGCAGATGCGAGCAACGTCAGGGGCGTTGGCTGTGGTCAGGTGGAAATGCGGGGCGACGGCCTGGGCGCGTTGGACGAAGAGGATGATAGCGGGGTTAGCCTGAAGTGTGGGGAGGGGGGCGTCGGGGTCAGGGAGGTTAAGCGGGCCAAGAGGAAAGAGATGTTCGCCGTAAAGGCGCAGCGCCTCGCGACTGGTTACGAGGATTTTGAGGCTTTTGACGTGCTCCAGAATTTCGCTGATCAGCGGCGCAGCAGGGATGACCTGTTCAAAGTTGTCGAGGACAAGCAGTTTGGGCCGGTCTTGCAGGCGCATGAACAGGGCTTTGCGGAGCGGGCGATTGGGCGTTTCTCGAAGTTGAAAGGCCTGGGCGATGGCTTCCAACACCTGGCTGGGCGTGTTGAGGGGGGCAAGTTCGATAAAATGGATATGGGGGCCAAACACGGGGCGCAAGGCGAGCGAGGCTTGCAGACTGAGCCGGGTTTTGCCTGCGCCGGGGGGGCCGGTGAGGGTGAGCAGGCGTACTTCGGGGCGGCGCAGGCGTTCGAGAAGGGCGGCAAGTTCGCGTTCCCGTCCGATCAATTCGGTGAGGGGGGTGGGAACATGGAGATGGGTTTCTTCGACTTCGTGAACACCAGGGGTGAAGTGGGGGGAGAGGGTGAAGACACCGGTGTAGGGGCGTTGGGCGGCGCGGGCAAATTGTACGAAGGACTCGTGAGCGCCTTGTGGAATTTCAAGCGTGCCGGCCAGGAGTTCGGCCAATTGTCGCGAGGGATGCAGGTCCCCCTGTTCGATTTTTTTGATCGTAATGAGTGCGCAGGCAACTTTTTCGGCGAGGGTTGCCTGGGTCAACCCCAAAATTTTGCGGCGTTGTTTAAGCCATTGGCCAAAGGGGAGGGAAGAGGGGGCAGTCATGGTCCTGAAGCGGAAAAAGGAATGGGAGGGGATGAGGTGGGTCAGTATCCCTTTTTATATCCCATTAGTATATCTGCTTTTTGGGGCATATCTATTAAATTAGGGTAACTGCTCAGTGGGAGCAGAGAAACTTCATCTCCTATCCAAGTTACAATTTTGGATGCTCTCGCCTTCAGGACCAGTCATGAACAACCTAAAACAACTCAAAACTATTCAACGCCAAACCTGTGATGGGCCTGCCTACGCCATTTTGATGGCGCTTGACCTGTACGACCCGGAAAACGCTCGTGAATTTATCCATGAAACTTTAGAGAAATTCAAGATGCAATGGATGATTGGCCCGCCCCAAACCACCCATTTGCTTGTGACCTTAATAGGAGAAGTGCCCGCCGATGATTTTATTCGTTACTGGAACGAGAAGATGATTAATGATCCGGTTTTACGTACCATTATGTCGCTGATGCGCGTGGCTGACGTGTGGCGCGGCTCAATGACCGGAGAGATGTTGGAACAAGAAACGCTTTTATAAGCTTAAGCCTTGACGAAAAACTGAGTTTTTGCTTTACAAGCTGGGCCTCCTTGCTTTTGATGAGCATTTTCTTGCAAGAAACAGCTGCTTTCAAAAAACTCGGTTTTTCAGGCACGGTTAATTTACACTATTTTTTAGGAGATCTTTTTTTATGTTTACCCCCAAAAACCTGAAACTGTTTGTCTTTTTTACCACGCTGATTCTCGCGGCGATGGCGTGTGCCATTCCGAATCTCGGCGGCAATAGCGATGGTTCGCTCTATCGCGATGATTTTTCTAATACCAAGACCAATTGGGGTGTCGGGACAGATGCGGATAGCTCAGTGGAATATGTAAGCGATGGTTTGCAATTTTTTGTGACCACCCCCAATTATTTCACCTGGAGTAATCCAGGTGCCGAAACGGACTTTGAAAATATTCATGTTGAGGTTACTGTGATAAATCGCAGCACCGATCTGAATGCCGCGTTTGGGATTGTGTGTCACCAACAGGTTACGGACAGTGCACATTATTACTTCGCCGTGACGCCCAACCAGCAATACGCCATTGCGAAAGCGGCGGTGGCTCAAAGCGATGTGTTTTTGACCAACAGTGATCAATGGGCTGATTCTGACTTGATTCCCCTCAACGCCAAATCCTACCAAATTGGCGCGGATTGCGGCAACGGTACCCTGACGCTGTACGTGAACGGCCAGCAAATCGCCACCGCAACCGATACAACCTATACCAAAGGTGAAGTTGGTTTGTTTGCCTGGAGCGGTGAAGATACGGCAGGGACAACGGTCGTCTTTGATAACTTTGTTGTGACTTCGTTAGGCGAATAGAGCATTCTTTCTTAAAAGCATGGGCTTTTTTTCGGCCCATGCTTTTTTTATTCCTTTATCCCCCCTTCTTCCCACATATTTTCTTTCAGCACACACCTCCCGGACGTATTTCGGACGCTCAATGGACGGTACGTTTATAAAATATAGCCATAGAGTGCTGACGAATTACGGGTCCCCTGTAATTAACGGGATTGGGAGAATTTCCCGCCCGTAACGAAAAAGCCCGAATTACTTATGCATTCGACAAATCTCAAAGGTTGTATTCCATGAAAATGAAGTTACGTTCCTTCTCAACAATCCTTATAGGCATGATCTTGACTGGGTTGTTCTCTCCCACCTACGTTCGCGCAGAAAAACCCACTCCCACCCCCACGGCCCCCCCCGCAACAGAAGCAACGGAGGCTCCGGTCGCTGGCCCCCCGCCCACCCTCATCGCCGATCATCTGCTCAGCGTCCCCTCACCCCCACCTGGATGCACCTCTAACCCCTTGAACTTTTCCAGCGGCGTTCCCATCCCGATCCCCGATGAAGGGGTTATCACCGCAACCCTCAACGTGTCGGGCGCGGATGCTTACTTATGGGATTTGGACCTGACTACCCAAATTCAACATACCTATGTCGCTGACCTGGATATTTACCTCGTTTCGCCCTCTGGCACAGAAGTAACCATTACCACCGACAATGGCGCGAATCGTGATAATGTATTCGACGGCACAACTTGGGATGATCAATGGGTCGGCCCTTCTGTGGGAGATTACGTTTATGTGAACAATGTTGTCGTGCCATTTATGTCCCCAGAAGAGGCAATGGGCGCATTCCGCGGCGAAAACCCCAATGGGGTCTGGAAATTGGTCATCCACGATGATGCCCAGTTGGATGTAGGCACCTTGAATGGATGGGATCTTCAGTTCACAACATTTCCTACTGCGCCGGTCCAATTCACTACCAATGAGATAATCTGGTATACAAACCTCCCCATCCCAGATGAAGGAACTTTGGTTGTCCCCTTTAACTTCTCCCCGCAATCCTATACCGACCTCTCTTTTGAAACCACCATTTTGCATCCTCGAAACGCGGATTTGGATGTGTACCTGGTCTCCCCCGGAGATTTGGTCACTGTCACCCTGACCACGGGCAACGGGGGAGCGTTTGGAAATGGCTTTCAAGGCACCCTTTGGACGGATAAAGCCGGGACATTTAACCCACCCGGAGCCGTTACGGACGCGACCTTTGAGGATGGGATCACCGAAAGCCCTCTGGTTCCCGAAAACGCCATGTCTGCTTTAATCGGCAATTTTTCTGGCACCTGGAAATTGGTCATTGTAGATCATACAAGCGGGGAAACCGGAACGCTCACGGAATATGGTTTCTCTATCGCAATTGCTTCCTGTTTACCCGATTTAGGGGTCAGCCAAAATCAGAGTCCCTATCCAACCGCGCTCGACGCGCCCATTGAATATGCGATTAATGCACGCAACTATGGCACGATCTCCGCACATAACATCTGGATGACCGACACCCTTCCCACCGGGATGCTTTTCCAAAGCTGGACCGCGCCGCCCGACTGGACCTGCCAAACCCCGCCTGTAGGAGGCACCGGGCAGATTACCTGCCAAACCGCGGAACTTGCGCCCTTGAGTATCGTCACCCACACCTTACAACTGAAACCGGGGGATGTGCCCCAACCCATCCCCCACAATATCGTGGATCTTTACACCACCGAGACGGAGAGCGATTTTTATAGCAATCACTCTACCTACGAACAATTTGTGACCTATTTCTCGGCCAACGGCAACTACTGGGACCTTCAAGATAACTTGTACACCTGGACAACCAACGCCAACAATGACCCTATTGATGATGGGGCGCTAGATGATGGCGGTCAGGACGCGTTTGATGGCTGGGGGAGTCTCCGCGTGCGGATTTTGGACGCAAACGACACGGTTTTGACCGATGACACACCTTTAGTGAATTTCGACTTGGCCTATGTTGGGGATAGGTGGGTTACGCATAACGCGCCTTCTTTTGATAGCGTCGCGTTCAACCGCGAAATCGCGGTTTCTACCGCGAATAACTATCTGCGGTATCTCGATGCGTTTACGAACAATGCCAATAGCGTGCGGAAAATTTCTATCGCCTGGGGCGGTGATTTAGGGTCAGATAGTTCGACCACTCTCGCCGCGACTTCCTCGGGGAACCTCAACTTGACAGCCGCAGACCAATGGGCCGTCACCATCCAAAATAACCAGTTTAACCCGGCTGGCCCGGCCGGGGATCCACCTGTCGGCTACCTCCTGCACGGTCCTGGGGACACGAGTTATGTAGGCACAGGTGCTTATGATAACAACCCATTCGACAACGCCTGGGCGGGCAATGGGAACGATAACCTTGCCCATGTCTTTACGTTCACCCTGCAACCCGGCGAAACGAAATACTTGATGTATTACGTGTACCGCGGGTTAGCGGAGGAGCAAGAAGGTCCGGAAAGCTGCACCACCAACTGCATCATCCCCCCCACCGGATCAGAAATCGCCCTGGCGCAAACCGTCCTCACCGCGCTAGCCGCTTCCCCGGACGTATGTGACCTGTCCGCCAGCGTGCGTGCCAATCTGATCAACTGGCCGGAATTGAATGTCGCTTGTTCGTACCCGGTGTATCTACCCAATGTAGTTCGCTGATTCATTTGGATGCGGAGCAACAGGACCGCCCCCAAACATTTTCAATTTAAGGAGTACATGATGTACCACTACCCCCTCAAATTCACCTTCGCCAACGTGGCCGCCTCCCCCAAAATCACCGTCACCGACGCGGGCGGCAAAACCATCATGATCGCCAGTAAAACCCTGCTCTCGAACAAAGAAGAGTTCAAAGTCACCGCTAACGGGCAACCGCTCTACACCATCCTCAGCCAGGAAAGCCGCCTCACCGATATTCCCAGCAATTGGGATGTATATGCCGCAAATGGGCTAAAACTCGGCCTTGTGGATGACGATTTTTACGCCGAAGACGCCGCCAACTACGTCAAAAACCGTACGGTCGCCACAAGCCTGAACATCTTGAAAGCCCACTATGTCCACGAACGTGCCCTTAAAATGTACTGGCTCAAAGACCTCGCCGGGAAAAAGGTTGGCCTCATCGCCCCGGACAAAAAATCCTTTTCCCTGCAACAACTCCCCCTCGCAGATTTCACCCGCAAAATGCCCTTCTTCTTCCGCTTCATCACCCCCAGCTATTACATCCAAATCGGGGATCGCCGGGTCATGTTCCTGCAAAAACAACGCACCTTCATGACCGACACCTATTCCCTCGAAGCCAACGGGCAATTCACCGCGGCGGAAGAACAACTGCTTGTGCCGAGTTTGTTATTGACCGTCTTTTACGAACGGCAACAGCTTAAAGCGTTATACGCAAATTAAAAAGGAGTCTGACATGAACGAAGACCTACAAGTCCAAGCCTTACGTACTCGCGTAGCCAAATTGGAAGCCGAAATGCGCTTCCTCTACAAACACCTCAACGTCACCTTTGTCCCCACCTTTGAAGTGGACCCCGCGGATGCAGAAGTGGTCGAATGGCTCAAGAAGAAAAATGAAATTAAAGCCATCGCCGCCTACCGCGCCATTCATATGGTTAGTATGCCAGAAGCCAAAGCCGCGGTAGACGAAATCCGTGCAGGGCTAGGGCTTTAAAGGTGTCTCCCATGCCCACGCCCTGGAACATCCTCGTCTTAACCTATGATTATTTAATCGAAGGCCAAATTGACGGCAGTGACATCATGCAACGCGCTGTCTTCACCCTCGCCGGACGCGGGGTGGATAGCCGGGCCGATGTTACGCTCACCAACGTAAAAATCTACCCGACCGGAAATCTTGCGGTTCCATCGGCGAATATCCCCCATTGGACCGTGGGTGTTCCCAGCGGTGTGTTGGGCGCCATCCCCAATGATGCTTTAAGCGCGAAAGAGGCCATGAGCAAGCGTGACCTTGCCCCTGCGGAAATGGTCCTCGGCCCTTACCTGATCCGCGCCAATGTGTACGTCACCCCCAAATACAAATTCCGGGAAGTAGCCACCAATGGTATCACCCTCAAAGACGCCGAAATCACCCGGTTAAGCCCCGACAGCAAGCTCAAAGGATACAAGGTTCCGCTCATGATCATCAACACGTTTTGGTTACAAGGGCTGTGGTTCCGGTAATTATTAAGGCTCTTGCGGAGAATCTTGGAGGACTTTATAGGGACAGACTTCCAAAGTCCGCATCTTCTATACTTTTAGAATTCCTTTCAACCACTTACAGTTTTCCTCAAAAGGTGTTCTTATGCCCCTAAAACGATTCCCCAGCCTTATTTTCGTTTCTCTAACCTTGCTCATTTTTCTGGGCGGTGGTCGTGCGGAGGCCCAACCTGCTACGCCCCTTGCCCTCCCCTATCCCATCCTCTTCGTCACTCAAATCCCCGTTACCGCCGACTTCACCACCATCGGCTCCACGTTTGGCAATCACAAAGCGGCGATGAGCGATGTCGCCCGCGGCGGCGATCTTTGGATTCGCTACCCCGATGGCACGCTCAAAAATCTCACCCAGGCTGCGGGGTACGGGATGGAAGGCTTTCAGGGGGCGAACGCGATCGCAGTCCGCGACCCCTCAGTCTCGTGGGATGGGACCAAAGCCGTTTTCAGTATGGTCATCGGCGCACCTACCCAGCAATACCAGGTGCAAACCTACTACTGGCAACTTTACGAAATCACCGGTCTCGGTCCCACCGACACCCCTATCATTACCAAAGTCCCCAACCAACCCGCCAATTTCAACAACATCAGCCCCATTTACGGGACCGATGGCCGGATCATCTTCACCACCGACCGCCCGCGCAATGGCGCGCTCCACCTCTATCCCCAGCGCGATGAATACGAACTCGCCCCCACCGTCAGCGGCCTTTGGAGCCTCAACCCTGCCACGGGCGCTTTGCAACTCCTCAACCATGCCCCCTCGGGCGACTTTACCCCGACCATTGACAGCTACGGGCGCGTCATCTTCACCCAATGGGATCATCTCCAACGCGACCAGCAAGCCGATGCCGACGCCAATTACGGCACCGGCCAAAACTGTGACAGCGGCAACCAATACGGCACCTTCAACTACTCCGACGAAACCGCCAACGCCCAAATCCTCGACGACCGCACCGAAGTCTTTCCCGAACCCCGCAGTTGCCGAGGAGACCTGCTTGCCGGAACTAATCTCAACGGGCATAGCTTCAACCAGTTCTTTCCCTGGACGATCAATGAAGACGGCACCAATGGTGAAGTCCTCAATCACCTGGGTCGCCATGATCTGCACGGCTATATCCCCGCGGCCATCAATGACGATCCCAACATCTTTGAGTATTATGGACAGCTTTCCCGCTTCAATCAAAATAGTCTCGAAAACTTCTTCCAGGTCAAAGAAACTCCCCTCACCCCCGGCCTTTACTACGGCGTAGACGCCCCCGAATTTGCCACCCACGCCTCCGGGCAAATCGTCAGTATCTACGCCCCACCCTCGCTCGATGCTGATCACATCTCGGTGACCTATGTCACCGCGCCCAATACTACCCCCGGTCATTTCCGCGAACCCGTCCCCCTCTCCGACGGCACACTGATCGCCGTTCATGCCCCCACCTCCGAAGTCGAACAAGGCGGCTACCCTCATAACTCTACCTACGCCTTCCGTCTCAAAACCCTCACCCTTTCTGGCAGCTACTACCTTGCCGACCAGCCCCTCACGAGCGGCATTGTCGAAACCATCTCCTACTGGAGTCCTGACGAAATGATTACCTATACCGGGCCGCTTTGGGAACTGAACCCGGTCGAAGTCCGCCCACGTACCGTTCCCAATCCTGACCCGTTCAACCTCCCTCCCCCCGAACAGCAAATCTTTGACCAGGCCGGAGTCAACCTGACCGATCTTCAACTCTATCTCCACGCGAATAATCTTGCCCTCGCCGTCAGCCGCGACGTCACCACCCGCGACGACTTCGACTTTCAACAACCATACAACCTCCATATCCCCGGCGGCGTGCAAACGATTGGCGATCCCGGCACGATTTACGATATCGCCTTCATGCAGTTCTTCCAGGCAGAACAATTACGGGGATGGTTTGGCTGTTGCGGAGATGACCCTCTCCCTGGGCGGCGTGTCCTCGCCCAACCGATGCATGATGTCAATAATCCTGTTTCCTCCGGTCCGGAGGGGAGTGTCGTTCTCGCGCCTGATGGCTCGATGGCGGCGTTTGTCCCCGCGCAAAGGGCAATGACCTGGCAGTTAACCGACCCTGATGGACAAGGTGTTGTTCGCGAACGGTACTGGATTACCTTCCAACCCGGCGAAATCCGCATCTGCACCTCCTGCCACGGCTTGAGCCAATACGATCAAGCAGGAGACACTGCCCCGACCAATCCGCCCCAGGCCTTGTTGACCTTGTTGGAATACTGGAAATTTATCGCTGACCCGCCTTACCGTACCTATTTGCCCGTCACTGTCTCTCCCTAAATGATGATGAAACGCCACATTTTCGCGATCCTCATGTTCCTCTCCCTGGCCTGTGCTACGTTCCAGCCCATGCCAACCCCTACCGCGCCCCCTCCAGTTCTGGAACCCCCACTCATTCCGGCCACCCCCACCCCCATTCCCCTCGCTACGTCTTCGGTTCTGGAAATGGCCGATGCACTCCCCCTTGAATTCGACACCCCCTTCCAACTGCATGTGGGCCAGCGCGCGGTCCTGGCCTCCGCCGGATTAACCGTCGAACTACAAACCATCCTCCGCGATTGGCGGTGTCCCAATCAGATGGAGTGTTCCGAAGCAGGGGCCGTAAATCTTGCTATTTACGCCTGGCTGACTGGCCTGGAACCTACTCGCTTTGAACTGAGCACCAACCCACCCATCGAAAATTTTAGCGCCCCGTACAACGCCTACGAAATCCACCTTCTCGCCGTAGACCCCTATCCCGAAACGCTTGACAACCCCGTCCCAATGGAGGATTATGTAGTGACGTTTATTGTGTCCATGAAATAACGGAAATTCTCATGCTCCAAACTTTCTCCTGTCCCAACTGCGGGGGCACCCTCGAATACACTGGCGACGCTGCCCAAACCGGCGTGCAGACCATATCCTGTGGCTATTGCGGCAACCTTGTCGCGGTGCCCTATGAGTTTTGGCAACCCGTTGAAGAGGCCAAAAACGCCATGGTGATGCAACAATGGACGAAATATCTTATCATTTTTATCGTTATCGTCTTTGTCGTCCCTACTTGTTTGGGTGTGGTTGGCACATTGTTGGGAATCGGTGGCTCGATCATCGGTGGTATTGTGGCGATCCTTGCGTCTTTTTTGCCGTTTTTGTTTAGGTGATTGACCTGTAATATGGCTAAAACAACAGGCTACTTTTTGTAAGTAGCCTGTTGTTTTTTGCACGCTGTATGGAATATGAAAAATTACTCGTACCGCAACGCCTCCACCGGCTCTAGACTCGCCGCGCGGTTGGCGGGGTAGATGCCAAAGAATAACCCAACCGCCGCGGAGAATACCGTCGCGAGCAGGATCGCATCCAGGCTGATGATGGGGTTTAGTACGGTGCCGGTAGCAAGGGCAATTTGTCCAACTAAAACCGATAACCCCCAGCCCAGTAACATCCCAACAAACCCCCCAACCAGACTCAGCACCGCCGACTCGGTCAGGAATTGCATCAAAATATCCATTTTCCGTGCTCCCAACGCTTTCCGTAGCCCGATCTCTCGCGTCCGTTCGGTGACGGAGACCAGCATAATGTTCATAATCCCGATCCCGCCAACGAGCAGGGAGATGCCTGCAATGCCGCCTAGCAAGATCGTGATCACGCCAAGTACGGAGGAGATGGTATCCAGGAGTTGGGTTTGTAGGAGGATACTAAAGTCATCCTGCCCGATCTTGGTGCGGTGGCGGGTTCGCAGAATTTGCGTGACTTGATCCTGTGCAGTATTGACGGATTCAGCATCTACCGCAGCGATAAAGATCGTGCCTACTTCATCCCGATTCGTGCGATGTGCCAGGCGGATTTGCGAAGTGGTGAGCGGGACGAGAATTTGATCGTCTGCGCTGTTACCAAGCCCCGCACCCCCCTGGGTTTTTAGCACCCCGACCACTCGGAAGGGTTGCCCATCAATGCGAATGGTTTCACCAGTTACGCCTTCGCTCCGGTCGAACAAAGAATTTGCGACATTTGTACCGATGACGGCTACCGACGCACGTCCTAACAGCTCTTCCTCGGTGATGAATTCGCCTTCCTGCACCGGGCTATTTCGCACGGTTTCGTAGGATGGGGTGACGCCAAGGACATTGTTGGTCAGGCTGTTGCTTTCATACGAGATTTCGTTGTTACTCGAAATTTGAGGGGCGGTATCCAGTACGGATGGGGCGGCGAAAGGGTCTTTTAACGCTTCTGCGTCGGCGAGGGTGAGTGGCCTGGCATTGGTGACTTCATTATCCTGCATTACTATGAGCAGGTTGGTGCCGATGCCCTCGATGGAACTGGTCACGGACGCTTCTGTACCTTTGCCAATCGCGAGCATGGCGATCACCGCTCCAACGCCGATCACGATCCCCAAAATTGTCAGACCGGAACGCATTTTGTTGGCTGTGAGGCTTTCGAGCGCCTCGATGAAAGATTGGAAGAAGTTCATGGGGTTTCCTTTAGAAGTACACAGGTATACAAGAAAACAGGTGCACAGGGTTTGTTCACATGTGTACTTTGCATACTTGTATACCTATCTACTGTTCTACCTGCCCATCTCGGATTCGGATCGTCCGCTGAGCGCGGGCAGCGACTTCGGGGTCGTGGGTGACAATGACGAGGGTGGTGCCCCGGTCGTGGTTGAGTTTGAGCAAGAGTTGCATGATTTCCTCGCCGGATTTTGTGTCGAGGTTGCCGGTGGGTTCATCGGCGAGGATCATGGCGGGTTCATTGACGAGGGCGCGGGCGATGGCAACGCGTTGCTGTTGGCCGCCGGAGAGTTCGTTGGGGCGGTGATGGATCCGGTCGCCGAGGCCTACCGCTTCGAGGGCGGCTTTTGCTTTGGCTTTGCGGTCTTTGGTGGTACCGGAATAACGGATGGGCAGTTCTACGTTCGCGAGGGCGGTGGTCCGCGAGAGCAGGTTAAATTTCTGGAAGACGAAGCCGATCTTTTGGTTACGAACGTAGGCAAGTTCATCATCTTTCAAATCAGAGACTTTTTTGCCATCGAGGTAATAAGCGCCGCTGGTAGGGCGGTCGAGTGCACCAAGGGTATTCATCAGCGTGGATTTGCCGGAGCCGGATGGCCCCATGATGGCGACCACTTCGCCTCGGTGGATTTCCAGCGAAACCCCGCGCAGGGCATGGACTTCGATTTCGCCCATTTGGTACGTTTTTCTGACATTGTCCACACGGATGACGATGTCGGGAGAGGATGAATTTGCATGCATGGTTTGGCCTTTGCGTATTGTTCGTTCTACGTTCTACGTTTTGCGCTCTAAGTTCCCTACCCTCCTCCAAAAAGCCTCGCGCCGGGGCCACCGTCAGCACCGGGGCCGATGGTGAGTTCGGACGGTGGGTTGAGGATGAGTACGTTGCCTTCGGCCACATCGCCGGAGAGGATTTCGCTCATTGAGTCGGCAGAAGCGCCGAGGACTACGGGGACGGAGGTGGGAAGTCCGTTTTTCATCAGGTATACGACCAGTTGATTATTCACTGTGCGGATGGCGCGACTGGGGACGACGAGCACGTTTTCGAGGGTGCTGGTGACGATGCTGACGGCGGCGGTCATGCCGGGTTTGACCTGTCCATCGGGGTTCAGCAGTTCGACCGTAACCAGGAAATTGACGACGCCTTGCGCTTCTTCCCCAACCGGGCTGATTTCGGTCACTTTGCCCTGGTATTCACTGCCGATAATGGCGTCAAAGGTGAGTTGGACATCCTGTCCGAGTTTGACCTGGTTGATGTCCACCTCAGAGATTTCTACATCCACAAGCAGGCGAGATAGGTCATCGAGGCGGAAAGCTTGTGTGTTGGGCGTAACTTGATCGCCGGGGAGCGCTTTGACAGCGGTGATTTCGCCATCGAACGGTGCGGCGATGGCAACCTGAGTGAGCGTAGCCTGGGCCGCGGCGACACGCGCTTCGGCAGCGGCGATGTCGTCCGGGTTGGGGCCGTTAGCGATGTCATCGTAGTTTTTCTGCGCGTCGGCGAGTTTGGCCTGGGCAAGGGCAACTTCCGCCTCGCTGGGGCCGTTTTTGATGTCTTCGTAATCGCGGTTAGCCTGATCCAGATTGGCCTGGGCTGTGGCGAGATCAGCCTGAGCGACCGCGAGGTCCACTGGGTTGGTTGTGTTTGCTAGCATCCCGTTCAGGTCGCGGACAGCTTTGTCGTATGCTTCCTGCGCGGCAGAGAGTTTGGCGAGCATGTTGGCGCGGATGATGTTGTCTTCGGGTTTATTTTCCCAGGGTGCATAGTTGTCTTTGGCACGGTTCAGGGCATCTTCGGCGAGGACAACTTGGGCTTTTTGGGCATCAATATCGGCCTGGCTGGCAGGAGATTGCAGATAGCGCAAATTTCGTTCGGCGTTGTCCACGGTTTTTTGGGCGTCGGCGATGGCCTGGAGGGCTTTGGCTTGTTGGAGTTCAGGGTTCATCAGATCATCGAGATTCTTTTGGGCCTCTTCGACAGCTTGTTGCGCTTGAGCTTTTTGCAGGTCGGTGTCGTACAGGGCGTCGAGATTCTGTTGGGCGGTGACGAGATCAGCCTGGGCGAGGATAACGTTCTGGGACAGCGAGGTCTGTTCGAGAGAGGCCAGCACATCGCCTTTGATCACCTTCATGCCGACGAATCCGTCCACCTTTGCGACAGTGCCAGACGTATCCCAGGTGAGCCACGCGCTTTGGTTGGAGCGTACGGTGCCGGTCGCCCCTACGATGGCGGTCAGTGTACCGCGGGAGACGGGCTGGGTCTGGTATGTGGTAGCGGTTTGGGCTTGGGCCTGACTTTGTTGGTAAAAGAAAAAGGCGGCGATCAGAACAAGCAGGATGATGAGGGGGGTGAGCCATTTTTTCATGGGAAACTCCTTGAGGGGGTAATTGGTTAGTTGGTTGATCTGTTGGTGGGTGTGCAGACTGTCCAAAGGATACGCCTTCCCTTCTCAAAATCGTAGTGAACGGACTCACCACTCCCCTGCTAACCCTCATAGGTTAAAATGACATTTGTCACTTTAATGGGTGAGTCTTTTCTATTCGGAATAATCTCTGCCTGTGTTAAGATCGATGCGATGAACCTGCTTTTTGGCTCTCTCCCTGATACGCCCCCGGCGCGCAAACCCACTTCCTATCCACTCGAGCCGGGCTTGATTCCCGTCTTTCGGGCGTTCACCTGGATTCGGGTAGTGGTGATGCTCTTGCCGTTGTTCATCGCCATCATTGTGGCCTTTATCATTTCCCGGACTGGGGTTGCAATGCCGGATACGGATACGTCTGCCTTCGCCAACAGTAGCGATGAAAGTTTCTTTCGCATCAACCGCATCCTGGCAATGGGCTCTCTGCTTCTGCTCCTGGTGTATCTGTACTGGCCGCGCTTGCCGGAGCAACTTGGGCGGTTCTATCTTCCTCTTGCCATCTTCATTGCCTCTTTTGAACCCATCCTCAGTCAAAACCTGCTCATTGCCTTTACGGAAAACCGGTTTGCCAACATCACCGTTATCGGCGGGGCGTGGGCATTGCTCCCGATACTGTTCGCCCCGCTTGTCCTGGTGGCATGGCAGTATTCCCTCCGGTACGTCGTTCTTTTTGTGTTCATTACTACAACCGCCGATTTCGCCCTCTTGAGCATCTTGACGGGTACGGTGGCGGAAACCTACCTCCCGATTTATAGCGCGATGGCGACTCGTACCCTCGCCATGCTTATTGCCGGATACCTGATCGTCCAGCTAATGAAAACCCAGCGTTCCCAACGTACCGCCCTCCAAAAGGCGAACGCTGACCTGCAAGGCTACCTCGTCACGCAAGAACAGCTCACCACCAGCCGCGAGCGCAACCGCCTCGCCCGTGAACTCCACGACACCCTCGCCCACACGCTCAGTATGCTCGCCGTGCAATTAGAAGCGACCAAAGCGGTGTGGGAAGATGACCCTGGCGAGGCCCATACGCTGCTCGATCAATCCCTTTCCGCGACCCGTGCGGGGTTAACCGAGACCCGCCGCGCCTTACAAGCCCTCCGCGCTTCCCCTCTCGAAGACCTCGGCCTTGCCCTTGCCCTCCAAGCCCTGGCCGAATCTGTGTCCAATCGGAATGGCCTGCACGTTGAAGTCCAAATCCCCGAGAACCTCCCCGCCCTCTCCCCCCTCGCCGAACAAACCCTCTACCGCACCGCGCAAGAATCCCTCGCCAACATCACCCAACACGCCGGCGCGACTCACGCCGCCCTCTATCTCTTGCACGCTGACAACGCCCTTACCCTGACCATCTCCGATAACGGTCGCGGCTTCGACCCTGGCACCGTCGCCGGAGATGCCCACTTCGGTCTCCGCGGCCTGCAAGAACGCGCCGAAATGGCAGGTGGAAGATTCAGCATCCAAAGCAAACCTGGCCAGGGGACAGAAATCAAACTAACCATCCAACTTTAACGCCACGAATTATTCTTTCAATTCGTGGCAAAAGAAGCCCATGATCCGTATCCTCCTCGTTGACGATCAAGAACTCGTCTGCTACGGCCTGCAAACCATCCTTAAAACCGCGCGTGACCTCGATGTCGTCGGCATGGCACACAACGGTATGCAGGCCCTCGAAAAAATCGCCGAAACATCCCCTGATGTCGTGCTGATGGATTTGAACATGCCCGTGATGAACGGCATCCAGGCTACGCGGGAAATCCGTGCCCGTTACCCCCACATTCAAGTCCTCGTCCTCACCACTTACGACGCCGACGAATGGGTGTTTGACGCCATCCGCAGCGGCGCGGCGGGCTACCTGCTCAAAGACACCCCACGCGAACAACTCATCCAGGGCATCCACGATGCCTACGCGGGCGAAACCCCCGTAGACCCTGCCATCGCCGGAAAGCTGTTCGCCTCTGTTGCCGAAAACCGTCCTCCCACCGAAACAAAAATCGCTCACGACTTCAACGATCGTGAGCGAGAAATTTTACGTTTGCTGGCAAAAGGCATGGGCAATAACGAAATCGCGGATGAACTCCACTTGTCCGAAGGCACGGTGCGGAATTACGTGACCGCGATGTTTACCAAGTTGGGGGTCACAAACCGCACGCAGGCGGCGATCATGGCGCTGCGGTATGGGGTGGTGAATTTGAATGAGGTTTGAGTTTCCCTAACCTGCCGGTTCCCCTGAAACCGCTTCATCCAAATCCATATTCCGCAGTTTCGGCGCTTTCAACGCGGTAATCGCTACCACCAACAGTGTGACCGTTCCCCCCGCGACCACCGAGGGAATCGTACCCAGAAACTTCGCCGCAAACCCACTCTCAAACGCCCCAATCTCGTTGGATGACCCGATAAAAATCCAGTTCACCGCTGCGATCCGCCCGCGCAAGTGTTCGGGGGAATACAGGCGGAGCGTCGTACCCCGGATGACCATGCTGATCCCGTCCAGGAACCCGCTTAACGCCAGGGCTAACAGCGACAAGAAGAAGTTTTTCGACAGGGCGAAGACGATGATCGCGACCCCAAATCCGCCAACCACGCCGAGCAGAATCTTCCCCGCGCGTTTGACGGGCGGGAACCGCGTCGCCCACAACATGCTCAACAACGCACCCGCCGACGGGGCCGCGGCCAAAATTCCCAACCCGCTCGGCCCGACGTTCAATATCTCAGTAGCAAAGATTGGCAGCAACGCCACTGCCCCGCCAAACAACACCGCGAACAAATCCAACGCCATCGAACCGACCAGAATCTGCTCCTGAAAGACATACCGCACCCCAAGCGAAATACTTTTCCAGATCGACTCGTGTTTTTCTACGGGCGGCATGGGTTTGGGACGAATGAACAAGATACACACAAACGCCAGCGCAAACAACGCTGCAATCATCAGGTACGTGTTCGTCACCCCCGCGAACGCATACACAAACCCGCCCAACGCCGGTCCCGCGATAGCTGTCACCTGCCCGACGCTGCCACCCCAGGTCGCCGCGTTCACGTATACTGAGCGGGGCACGATCTGCGCTTCAAACGCCGAAGCGGCCGGGTCTGCAAACCCCCGCGCTAAGCCTGCCACAAACACGATGGCATACAGTGCGGCCAACCCCTGTGCGTGCAGGGCAAACGAAATCCACGCAAACCCCAACGCCGAAAGGCTGGAAATCGCGCGGGTAACCACCACGATCCGGTGGCGGTTGTACCGGTCGGCCACGTGCCCGCCGAACAACGCCAGGCCAACGGACGGGATCGCCTCGACCAGGCCCAAAATGCCCAGAGCGAGCGGGTCTTTGGTCAGTTCGTAAATCTGGTAGCCGAGCGCAACAGCCAGCGCGCGGCTCGCGAGCGTGGCGAAGCTGTTAGCCCCCAGCCAATATAAAAATTCGGGATACCGCAGGGCGGCATACGGGTCGGTAGATTGTGTGGTAGAAGAAGTCATTCGTTTATAACGGAAGCACCCTGAGCGGAGCGGTAATTTATCAAAGTCTTGGCTTTGCTTTTTTTCCAGAGTAGTCGAAGGATGCGGATTCGAGTCATTCAGAAATACAGAAGGATAAGAAGTCGGGGATTATACTACCCACCTTGTTTTAAAACCCGTATTTGGAGTTCCCATGAAACCGTTACAAGTTATCGGTGCAGGCTTTGGCCGCACTGGCACTCTCTCGCTTAAAATCGCCCTTGAAACCCTCGGCTTTGGCCCGTGCTACCACATGACCGAAGTGATCAAACACCCCACTCATGTCGGGTTTTGGCACCGCGCCGTGCAGGGGGAGCACATGGACTGGGCGCGGATTTTCCGTGAGTATAATGCGACGGTAGATTGGCCTGGCTGCACCTTTTACGAAGAATTGATGAGCGCGTACCCCGACGCCAAACTGATCCTGACCGTGCGCGACCCCAAAAAATGGTACGAGAGCACGCGGGACACCATTTTCATGAGTGTGCGTGCTGTCCCTCCACGTCTGAAGTGGCTTCTGCCCCCGTTTGCCCGTTTCATCGAAATGGTCACCGCTCTGATCTGGCAAGGCACCTTCCACGGACGGTTTGACAACCGGGAATATGCTATTCAAATCTTCAACCAGCACATAGAAACCGTCAAACGCACCGTCCCCCCGGAAAGACTTCTGATTTTTGATGTGAAACAAGGCTGGGAACCGTTATGTGCGTTTCTCGATGTCCCCGTTCCCGAAGGGAAACCATTCCCCCACGCCAATGACCGCCGAAAGATACTGGGGGCTATTCAAGCGGTGCGTGTGGCCGTGGTCGCCTTGCCCATCGGGTTTATCGCGGGGTTTGGGTACTGGGTCTGGAAACGGCGCAAAAAAGGAAACAATCCTGAGAATTTATTGAAGGAGCACGTGAATCCCTGCCCCTAAAATCAATAACCCTAATACCGCCCGCACAATGCGCCGGTCAATTTTGTTGACGGTTCGCGCCCCAAGCCAGGCGCCGGGCAATGATCCGATCAGCATCGGCCCGACCAGCCCCCAATTTACCTTCCCCGCAAATGCGTAAGTCACTGCGGGGACCGTCGCCAGCAATGCTCCATGTAAAACATCCATTCCCACCATCTGGTTGAGCGGGATCGAGAAAAAGACCAACAACAACGCCATAATTACCGTTCCCCCACCGATGGATGTTAACCCCACCAGCGCACCCCCTAACGCCCCAATAAACACCATTGCAATTGGGGAGGGCCATCGAATTTCGATGTGCTCCTTCGGCCCAACCAACCGCGTAATCCGCGCTAAGATAATCAAGCTAACGACGATCAACATCCAGCCCAAAAATTTCGGTAACGTTTGGGAGACAAAGGAGCTATCTTCCCCCTGATGCAGAATGAATTGTGCTGCTAAATAAGAAGCCGGAAGACTGCCCGCAGCCATCCACGCGACCCGCCGGATAGAAACGTTGTTCTCCCGGCGATGTTGGATGCTCCCGACAATTTTTGTGACTGCGGCAAAGGTCAGGTCCGTACCGACCGCCAAAACAGGGTTGAGTTTCATAAAAATTAAGAGAAATGGGGTCATCAATGCGCCACCGCCCATTCCTGTTAACCCAATCAGAAACCCCACCACCAGGCCCGCGCCTATAGGAAGAAGGATATTCATCAAATACTCCAAATGTTTGGATAGAAAACCAGGTCTGGTTTTCGAGACGCTACTATACCACCTATTGCCTGGGAAGATCAAATTTGCGGAGACTACAAACTCATCGCACACCCATCCGCGCGGGGATCGCTCCCGCCCCAGAGGACACCGTTCCCCTCGCGGCGGATCACCTGCCCGCGTCCGAACAGCGCCCGCCCGTGCCCGGTCACGGGGGCGATGTTGTGCCCGCGCGCGGCCAATTCCGCGAGGGTGTCGAACCCGATCCCCTCTTCCAACGCCACGCGTCCGCCCGCTTCTCCATCATCAATACAAAACCGGGGCCGGTCCAGCGCCGCCTGCGGGTCCAGTGCATCGTCAATCAACCCGACCGCCACTTGCATGTGTCCCTGCGGCTGCATGAACCCGCCCATGACGCCGTAGGAGGCAAATAATTCTTCACCACGTAGGGGCGTTGCATGCAACGCCCCTACCGCAGAAGATTTGGTAATCATCGCCGGAATAATCGTGTGGTAGGGACGTTTTCCGGGTGCGAGGGCGTTGGGGTGTGTGGGGTCGAGGGTGAAGTTATGACCGCGGTTTTGGAGGGTGAAGCCCCAGCCTTTGGGGACGATGCCTGTGCCAAAGCCCATGTAATTGCTGTTGATGAACGAACACGCGTTGCCCTCGCCATCTACGACGGAGAGGTACACGGTGTCGGAAGAAGACGTCGGCGTGCCGTGGACTTGATCGAGGGTGGCGCGGGTGGGATGGATAAGCGCGCGGCGTTCGGCGGCGTAGGTTTTGGAGAGGAGGTCTTCGAGGGGGGCGGGGTTAAATTTCGGGTCGGCGACGTACCAACGGGTGTCGGCAAAGGCCAGGCGCATGGCTTCGATCATCAGGTGGAAACGTTGGGTGGACAGGGGCGCGTGTTCGGTCAGGTCAAAGCCTTCGAGGAGGTTGAGGGCGAGGAGGGCGGCCAAACCCTGTCCGTTCGGGGGACATTCCCAGATGCGGTAGCCGCGATAGGTGGTGGAGATGGGAGTATCCCAAGTGGAGGTGTGGGTTGCGAGGTCGTCCAGGGACATGACTCCGCCCGCGTCGCGTAAAACGCGGACGATGGCTTCGGCGATGGGGCCGCGGTAGTAGGCATCTTTCCCACCCTCGGCAATCAGACGGAAGGTACGCGCGAGGCCGGGGTTGCGGAAAATTTCGCCCGCGCGGGGGGCGCGTCCATCAAGCGTTAGTTCGTGGCCATTGGGGGCGTGGGCGAGTTGGCGTTCGGCTCCGCGTGCCCAGTAATGGGCAGTGATGGGGGCGACGGGGAAACCTTCTTCGGCAAGGCGAATGGCGGGCGCGAGGACATCCGCGAGGGGCAGGCGTCCGTGGCGTGCGACCAGATCGCACCAGCCCGCACACGCGCCGGGGACGGTGACGGTGTGAGGGTGGTAGGGGTCTGGAATTGTCAATTGTGAATGGTCAATTGACAATTGATCATTGAGCAGTTCAAGGGTCAAAGCTCCAGGGGCACGGCCGGAGGCGTTGAGGGCGGTGACTTGCCCAGTTTTGGCGTCAAAATAGAGGGCAAACGCATCCCCGCCGAGGCCGGTGGAGGTGGGTTCGGTGACGTTGAGGGCGGCGGCGGTGGCGATGGCGGCATCGGCGGCGTTACCGCCTTTGGACAGGATTTCCAGCCCGGCGGCAACGGCTAGCGGTTGGGAGGTGGCGACAATGCCACGGGTGGAGAGGACGGGGGAGCGGCGGGAGGTGAAGGGGAGCATGGGAGAGGGAGAAAAGGAGAAGGGGAGAAAAGGGGAAGAGGGGAAGAGGGGTATTTTAGCATGGATAGAGATGCGGAGTTTTGTTTGCGGGAGGGATTCGGGTAAAATATTTTCATCCCATTTTCACCTGGGGGTAAATTACGAGCTCCCCCGTTTGCAAACCCGTTTTAGGAGGCCCATCATGATCCGGCGTTTTGTGTTTTTATGTTTGCTTGCGCTTCTATTTAGCCTGAAAGGGGAAACAAAAACCCTGGCGATCCCTTCCACTCCTGAAATCTCTCAACCCGTTGTTTCTTACGTTCCCACCACTTTGGATGTTTGCCTGCCCTACGAACCCGATACTCTTTATATGTATGGAGGCAGTACTTTAACCATGCACATCATCCAAGAAGCCATTTATGACGGCCCTATAGATACCGCCGCCTATGGATTCCAGCCCATCATCCTGGAGCAAATTCCTACGGTGGAGAATGGCGGTGTCCTCATTCAGCCTGTAACTGTCCATGAAGGGGATACAATAGTCAATATAGCAGAGGATGTTGTCCCTTTGACATCCGGCGAACTGATTTTCCCTTCTGGCTGTTACAGCGACGCGTGTGCCATCCCCTATAATGGCGGGGAGGTGCTGATGGATCAGGTCAGTGCAACGTTTGATTTGCTTCCTGGCCTGACCTGGTCGGATGGCACGCCGCTTACCGCGGCGGACTCGGTATATTCTTATCAACTTCGTGCGGATCCTGCCACGCCAATGAGCAAGTACGTTGAAGACCGAACTGCTTCTTATCAGGCAAATTCTGACACCCAAACTGTTTGGGCGGGGTATCCCGGCTATCACCCGGCGTTGCAGTGGAATCAATATTATACGTTTTTTTGGCAGCCCTTACCCGAACATCTTTGGGGTTCCTATACAGCCGAAGAACTGCTTACCATCCCAATCAGCACCCGTATGCCATTGGGGTGGGGGGCCTACGTTATTGACGAGTGGGTTACAGGCAGCCATGTCTCCCTGCACAAAAATCCCTATTATTTCCGAGCTGAAGAGGGCTTGCCTGCTTTTGAAAATCTCATCTTTCACTTTTCTGCCCATCCCCTGGCCGACATCCTCAACGGGACCTGTGACCTTGTTGCCATTGATGCACAGTTGGATGATTACCTCCCTTACGATGCGGCAGGCATCCTTGACCTGGTTATCTCCCCTAGCGCGATTTGGGAACACCTAGATTTCGGGATGCTCCCTGTTGAGACCTACACGGGCTTTGCTGGGCAGACTCTGGCCTTCCAAGACCCGAATATCCGCAAAGCCTTTGCTTATTGTCTTGACCGCGAAGCCTTGCAAGAAGACGTTTACGCAGGCTATGGCGAAATCTTTCACGCCTATATTTCGCCTAACCATCCCTACTATCCGGCGGATGCGACCGAGTATCCGTTCGACCCCGCGCAAGGACGTGCCTTGTTGGAGGCGGCAGGGTGGGTGGATACGAACGGCAATGGGATTCGCGAGAAGGAAGGGGTGGAATTTTCCGTAAATATGGTGACGACCGACGCCCCCCACCGCTTGATTATGGTAGCAGCAATGGCCGCGCAAATGAATACCAACTGTGGGATTCAAATCATCCCTGAGCATCTTTCCACCAATGAAACATTTGCCAGTTGGCCAGACGGTCCGATCTTTGGGCGGCAGTTTGATCTGGCAGAATATGCCTGGTTAAGCAACGGAACCCCAACCTGTGACTTGTTCATCACGGAAGAAATCCCTGGCAATCTCAGCCCAGGGGGGAGTAATAATACTGGCTACAGCAACCCCTCCTACGACACAGCCTGTCAAACCGCGCTGGATGCCCTTTCTGAGACCGATAAGCAAACCTATCATGAGGCAGCAGTCCGCATTTTCACCCAGGATTTGCCCGTTTTGCCGCTTTTCTCCCGGCTTAACGTAGGCGCGTCCATCCCCTATCTCACCGGCTTTACCCTGGATCCCACAGAAACCCCGCTCTGGAACCTCGAAGAAATTCACTACTTCGTTGAAACGGCAGAGATTCCTCCTGAAGGCGGGAGCTTTACCTCCTCGCTTGACCAAACCACCTTCACCTTCCCTGCGGGCACTTTTACCGAGACTGTAACCCTGACCTACGTCCCGCTCTTTGACGCCCAAGCCCCCGATAGCAGCGAACTGGTTCCCATCCGGCACACCTTTGGCGTTTCCGCGGTCTACACGGCAAACGGCCAACCCGCTCATCCTACCGATTCCCCCGTCTTCATGGTGTCTTATACGGATGCTGAATTAGGGGTTGTTATGGAAAACACCCTGGCAATTTACCGATGGGATGGAACTCAATGGGAGAGGGAACCCTGGTCCACCCTGGATGTTGAAAACAATGGTTTGGTAACGGCCTTCGAGCAGTTCTCCCTTTGGGCGGTCATGGGGGAGACGAACCATCTATTCTTGCCAGTCGTCCACCATGAGTAGTCCAAGCCCTATTTTTTCCAGAAAAAGGGCCTTGCGGATATATACGACTAGCTTTTCCTATAGAGAATACTAATTAGTGCAGATAACAAGCTATATTTTCTATAGAATTAGGCTGTTGTTGTTAACCTCAACGACCTAATTTTATAAAATTTACTACTTATTTCCTGCACCAACAGCCTTTTTCCGTGAAAAATCCTGATTGTATTCAAACCTAAATTAGGATAAAATGGCGTAGCCGGGTTTGGATTTCCCTCTGGTGTTGGATGATTCGTGATCCTTACGCCCGCCAGGGGATAAATGACCCTCATTTTTACCCTATGCTCTTCTACCGTCCCCCTCGTAACGACCTCGCGCGGCGCACCACGCTCTCTCAGATTACTGAAACCGGAGCTTCCCACCACGCCGCGGGACTCCACTACCTCTCACAGGAAACATTTGAAGCCATTCAGACGCTGTTGCCCGCGTTTGACGCAGCCCTGCACCGGGTCACAAGCGAACGCACGGCCTATTTGCGGGCAGCCAGGGAAGGGCGCGAGGCGTTAAGTCGGCTCAAGGATTATTTGCGGGATTTGTGGGAGGTAACGCGCCGCCGGGTCAGAAGGCATGGGGAACCCGCGTTTGTGTTGGGGTGTTACCAACTGTCCGCCAACGGTTCTCCGCCTCGGGTTGGGTCTTATGGGGAGTGGTTATTGATGGCGGACCGGGTGATTGCTGGGGAGGCTCAAGCGATCGCGCAGGGGTATCCTCCCGCCGTTTGCCCCAGTGTTGCGGAAATCCAAGCGGTGTTAACTGTTGCCCAAAATCAGCAAGTGGTGATTACGATGGCAGACCGGAAGTATGACGAAGCACAGGCAGCCCTCGCAACGCTCCGTTCCCAGGCCGACGCGTTGATCCACGATGCGATGGAGGAATTGCGGTTTGCCCTACGCAAGCTGGATGCGCCTTCGCAGCGGCGGATTATGCGGTTTTATGGGGCTACGTTTGTGTCGAGGCGGGGGAAGGGGGCAGGGGAGGAGGAAGGGGAGCCTGCTCAGGCGGATTTGTAACAGGCGTTGGCTCCTATCAGACAAAGGTGCGACGCACTTGAGGGGTTTGTTACTTGTAATTCGTCACTGACTCAGCCGCCCTTCTTGAATGTGCCAGGTTTGAGCTTGGGCGATGAATTCGGGGGCAAACAGATTCAAATCGGTGGTCGTCATCAACGCTTGCTCGGTGGTGACGAGGCGGGTGAGGAGGTCGGTGCGGCGTTGGCCGTCGAGTTCGGCGAGGACTTCGTCGAGGAGGAGGACGGGCCAGTGTCCGGTTTTTTGTTTCATCCAATGGACTTCGGCGAGCTTGAGGGTGAGGAGGGCAGTACGGATTTGGCCGCGGGAACCGTAGGTGCCGAGGTCAACGCCGTTGCTCAGGAATCGGAGTTCGTCGCGGTGCGGACCAATGGTGGTGACGCCGCGGGCGATCTCTTCCCGGCGCAGTTTTTGGAGGGCGGCGGCGTATCCCTTTTGGATTTGTTCGAGGGTGAAGGTTGTGCGGTCGCGGGGGTCGTCGAGGTTGAGGGTATATTGGCCTTGCGTGGCGGGGAGGGGATCGTAGGCGGGTTGGTAGTTCAGGCGGAGGACTTCGCGGCCCTGGGTGAGTTCGCGATGGGTGAGGGCGGCGAGAATTTCCATCTCTTGAATGGCATGGATGCGGGCGTGGATGAGGCGTGCGCCCAGGCCCGCGATTTGTTCGTCCCAGTAAGTGAGTTGGCCCTGATCGCCACTACGGTCATTGAGTTGTTTGAGGAGAGCGTTGCGCTGTTCGAGGGCGCGGGCGTAGCGGGAGAGGGTTTCGGAGTAACCGGGGATGACCTGGGCCAGGGCGAGGTCGAGATAACGGCGGCGGTGGGAGGGGGAGCCGTCTATGATGCTCATCATCTGCGGGAGGAAGAGCACGGCGTTAAACTGGCCGACAACTTCGTTCACTTTTTGTTTGACGCCGTCGAAGAGGACTTCTTTGCGGACGCGGGTGCTTTTGCCGTTGGTTTCCTGGATGATGCGGAGTTCGAGGTGGTGGAGGCGGGCGTCGGAGGTGTCGCCTTGCCGGAAGTCGGCTTTGATGCGGGCGACGGCGAGGGGTTCGCGGGCCGTGAAGAAGTTGATCAGTTCCCGGTCACTTTCCGCGTTGAACGCGTTGAGCGTAGCGAGCATGAAAATGGCTTCGAGCACGCTGGTTTTACCCTGCGCGTTATCCCCCACGAGGACAATGGTGCCAGAGGGGACTTCCACATCCAGCCGGGTGAGGCTGCGGAAGTTGGTGAGGGAGAGGTGTTTGAGGAACATAGGAACGGAGAACGAATTAAGGTGGGGTGGACGTAAGGGCATGTAGGGCGCAAAAAGTTTGGTTTTCACGTCTACCCCACCTGGTTAGGAAGGGGCATAAAAAAGGGACGGTCACTGGGGGTGAACCGTCACCTTATTGTCAAATCAGCAAGTCGGCAAATCAGCAAACCAACGCTCCGCCTCAATCTGCCGCCGGAACCTCCGCATCCTCTTCCTTCTGTTGCCAGAGACGGGTGGCTTTGTCTACGTACAAAACCCCGTTCAAATGATCAATTTCGTGCTGGAAGATGCGCGCCAGCCACCCTTCGGCTTTTATTTTCACGGGTTGGCCGCGGCGGTTTAACCCTTTGATTAATGTTTTTTCGGACCGTTCTACTTCGCCGATAATGCCGGGAATGGACAAACACCCTTCCACGCCCACAACGGTTTCTTTAGAGAGCTTCACGATCTCGGGGTTAGCAAGCACATAGAGCTTTTTGGGGGCTTCTTCGTCCTCTTCCTCCCCAAATTCCACCACAATCAATTGTTGGGATATGTTCACCTGCGGCGCGGCCAGGCCTACACCTGGGGCCACGCGCATGGTTTCTACCATGTCATCAATCAGGGTTTGAAGTTCTGGCCCAAACTCGGTCACTTTGCGGGTTTTGCGCCGCAGGACAGGGTTGGGCATCGTTACAATTTCACGTATGGTCATACTTTATCCTTCAGGGTTTTGCGCTGCCTGATCACGGCGCTTCTTTTCGATATATTCGGGGAGGTATTCTGCGTACACATCCACCAGCTTTTCTATGTGTTCCCGATTTGCTCTATCCTCATTGGCTTTTTTATTCGCCTTGTAACGGAAGCTAGCTTCGGAGATTTCGCTTTGCACAGCTGCTGGATTATACACGTCATCAAAGGACAGGCTTTCATTCCCAGCATTAATATTTACTGTGCCATAATTCAGGAACAAAGCAATAATTCCTTTGCGATCATGGGAAATGGAAAGAATGTGATCCAACGGAGCCACACGCTTCTTCTCTTCAAGAAATGGCTTTTTGTCAAAGTCAATTACCTCGCGCCCGGTTAACTGGTAGCGGTCATCGCGCCAGTCCAGATATTGGTAAACGATATAAGGTAGGCTAACCAGAAGAATGCCGAAAAACAACCAGAGAAAATAGCCGGGAGGAATGAAGGTGAAGAAGCCCAAAACATCCGCCAACCATAAAAGGAAAAGGAATAGTTCACCCAAAAAAAACAGCCAGATTTTGACAAAGAAAATAAACCAGTGCCGGTGATAGGTGATCACATCGCCTTCTACCAGGCGGGCTTGTAGGAATGTTTCCAAAAACCCGGGAGCCGCTTGGGCTTTTGCGGGCGGGGGAGGCGGCGCACTGGCCGATTTGCCCGCCGCATCGAGACCCAGGCGTTGGCGTACTTCTTTCTTGATCCGGTCAACATCGGATTGCCGGACAGTGGTTTTTGCCCGATCCCAGTACTCGTTGAGCGCTTGTTCGATGCGGGCGGGGTCGCGGACCTGTTTCATCAGAATTTGCCCCCCGTATGTGTCTACCTGCACATTCCCGTAGCCTAACCACCGTTCAAAAAAATTGCCGGAACTCAACCGGACCGTTTGAATGGTCTCTAAAGGGGCTTCTTGAATCGTGTCATACAAAAAGATGATCTTCTCGACATACACCACGCGTTTATCCGTTACCACATAGTAGTCATTTTCCCAGTCTAAATACACCCAAATGCCAAAGCCAATAGCGGCGGCGATGCCTATTTCACCCAAAAAATTCAAAACAGATGCATTGATCCGTACCCCTAAAGAGAGCATCCCCAAACTCAGCAAAAGTGCCCCCAAGGGGCCTAGCATGTGCAAGAGCAGAATGGCAAAATCGCGCCGCGCCAACACATGGATCGTCTCATCGTCACGCAACCACTTGAACCGCTTGCGCCGGGCAATATCATAACCGCCTGTACGCCGAACTAGGTCTTTATGCACCAAGGGATAAGTTTGTAACAGCCACTGAAAATTCTTTGCATTGATCTCTAGCAAAATGGTTGGCAGTTTCGCTCTCGCCTCCCCCGTTCGACGGGTGTGCTGAATGAGGGCGTATTCGCCAAAATAATCCCCCTTCATCATATTTGCCAATAAGTCCACTTCATCTTTATTGATCAGCCGTGTAATTTGCACATGGCCTTGCAATACAATGAAAAAGCTCTCGGCATAATCTCCCTCCCCAAAAATCCGCTCATCTGTCTTTACCTCGCGGGTGATGAACCGTGCCATAATCTTGTCCAGATCGCCATCCGTCAACCCCTTAAATAGATGCATCTGTTTAAACATCGCCTTTATTTTTTGCTTTTCAGCATCGGTTCGTTCAATTTCATCAGCCATAATCCGATTTTAACACGAGGTGATAAAATCCACCTTCAAAAACTCCGCGCAATTCTTAACCTTATAAATTACTAAAACTTCGGAATTTTTATGGTCTTTTCGCTTTGAGAGGATTGTGTTCAAACAAGTTCTCTTGCCAAAGATATTCCAAAAAATTCCGAAGTTTGTCCCATAAAAGTATTGCCGGAAATATCTTCCCAAAAATGGAGGAAACCATGCCCATTCATTTTGGCACCGACGGCTGGCGTGCCGTCATCTCCGATACCTTCACCTTTCACAACCTGCGAATGGTCTCCCAGGCCATCGCCGACGCGGTCGCCGCGGGGAATTGGGACGAAGGCAATCACGCCAAATATCAGGCCACCTCGCGTTCGATGGTCGTCGGCTTTGACACCCGTTTCCTGTCCGACCGGTACGCCATTGATGTGGCGCGGGTGCTGGCCGCCAACGGGTTCACCGCCTACCTATCCCAGTCGCAAGTACCCACCCCCGCCGTTTCCTACGCCGTGCGGCACCTCGGCGCAATGGCAGGTGTGATGATCACGGCCTCGCACAATGCCCCGCGCTACAACGGCGTCAAACTCAAAGCCAGTTACGGTGGCTCTGCCCTCCCCGAACAGGCTCGCCGCGTCGAGATATATCTCAACGACAACGAAGAACGCGCCCGTGGCCCGAACCTCATTGACTATGACGTAGCGAAAGAAATGGGCAAGATCAAACGCTTCAACCCTATCCCTGCCTATTACGACCATCTCCGTACGCTCATTGACTTCGACGCTATCGCCGACCGGCGGATGCACGTTGTTGTGGACTCGATGTACGGCTCCGGCAAAGGGGTGATCAAAGGCATTTTGCAAGGAACCCCGTGCGAAGTCCACGAAATCCGCGGGGAACTGAACCCCGGCTTTGGGGGCGTTCACCCCGAACCGATTGCCCAAAACCTCGGTGCGTTGGCGGGTGCGATCGCGACTGGCATCGGCGCGTTTGGCATTGCAACGGACGGGGATGCCGACCGGACAGGGGCGATGGACGAACGTGGAAATTTTGTGGACCCGCACAAGATCATGGCCCTCGCGTTGCGCCACCTTGTCGAAAAACGGGGGATGACGGGGGCCGTTGTCCGCACAGTGTCCACCACCCGGATGTTGGACCGGCTCGCGGCGCGGTACGGAGTCCCGATCTACGAAACCCCAGTTGGGTTCAACCACATTGCCGACTACATGATGAAAGAAGATGTGTTGATCGGGGGCGAGGAATCCGGCGGGATTTCATTCAAGGGTCACATTCCTGAGGGGGACGGAGTTTTGCTCGGTCTACTCATCATCGAGATCGTGGCAAAATCCGGTGGGACATTGTACGAGTTAGTGGAAGACCTGCTCAAAGATGTCGGCCCGGCTTTTTACGCCCGGAAAGACTTGCGGTTAATTCACCCCGTTAACAAAAAAGTGATGACTCAACAACTGACTGATCATGTTCCGGCTGCAATTGGCGGGGAAACGGTGCTGGAAGTTAACGCAATGGACGGTGTCAAATACATTATGAGCGACGACTCATGGTTGTTGATCCGTCCCTCTGGTACGGAACCCGTTCTTCGTGTTTACGCCGAGGGCCGTTCCGAAGCCATGCGGGATGCGTTGATGGCTTACGGCGCACAAGTCGCAAACAGCGTGTCTTAATTCTTAAAACACAAAGGATACGAAGGTTCACAAAGGAAAAAAATTTTAAATCCTTCGTGTTCCTTTGTGTCCTTCGTGTTTAAAGCGCTGGGGGCCCCATTTCTAGTCGTTCCAATACCTGCTCCAAACCTTTACCCCACATCGATTCTATCCACCATGTCGCGCCTGCGTCGGCAAAGGGTTGGATAATTTCAGCCGGTTTTTCCGGTTCGTGCGCGGGGGTTTGTCCGTCTACGATGATGTCAAGCGGCGCGCTTCCTTTTTGGGTTGCATCCAACCAGGTACGCATCTCACGCACTTGTGGGGACAAGATCGGTTTCGGGCCGGGCGGTCCTTCTAGGATATTGGGGATCAGACCATCATAACGGAGGACACGGCGCATGGATTTTTCGCTAAACCATCCGCCAACGACCCAGGTGGGGATGTGGGGGATGCCGTTGCGGGTTTGGATTGGCGCGGGGGCGGGATTGAAGGCGTTTTCTTTGAGCGTGTAGTGTTTGCCCTGGAAGTTGAACGGTTGTCCTGCCCATAACCCGTTGATGATCTCCAACCCTTCATCCAGCCGTTCGGCGCGGGTACGGCGGTCGGTGGGCAGGGCGAAATTGGCGAATCCGGTGTCCGGCGCGCCTAGGCCTACCGCGAGGATCACGCGTCCGTTTGAAAGGGCGTCCAGCGTCGCGGTTTCGGCGGCGAGTTTCCAGGGGGAGAGAACGGGGAGGGGGGTGAGCATGGTGCCCAGACGAAGGCGTTCCGTGCGAGCGGCGATGTGGGCGAGTGTTACCCACGGATCGGTACTCCAGACGGATTCGTACATGAAAAACGCATCCCATCCGGCTTTTTCGGCGAGGAGGGCGTATTCAACAGCCTTGAGAGGATCAGCAGCAGGATAAACGAAGCCAAATTTCATCGGGGAATCTCCTTTTTTACGAATGGAATATACAGCGAATTTGTGACACTTTTGAAAAATCAAATTGACTCTCATTCTAAACCTCTCTATACTATATTTACCCATTTATCACTTATTACTTCATCCCTTTCCCACGGAGGCACAACATGACATTTAAATATACCTGGTATGGACACGGCACCCACGGCCTGGAAACGGGCGGCTACAAGATTTTGGTGGACCCGTTTTTGACCGGCAACCCCGCCGCCAGCACCACCGCTGACGCGGTCGAGTGCGACTTTATCCTCGTCAGCCACGGGCACGGCGATCATGTGGCCGACGCCGAAGCGGTTGCCAAACGCACAGGCGCGCTCGCAATTGCCAACTTTGAAATCGCCAATTGGCTGGGTGCAAAAGGTGTCCAAACCCACGGACAGCACATCGGTGGCGGATTCAACCATCCGTTTGGTTACCTCAAACTGACGCAGGCGATCCACGGTTCCGGCCTGCCCGATGGCTCGTATGGCGGAATGCCCGCGGGCTTTTTGCTCACCACCAAGGATAGGCTGAAAATTTATCTTTCTTGTGATACGGGTCTGTTCGCCGGGATGTCATTGATTGGTGATGAAGGCATTGACCTGGCTGTTCTGCCTATCGGTGATAACTTCACGATGGGACCAGATGATGCGCTGCGTGCGGTCAAATTGCTTCGCCCCAAGCATGTCATCCCTACCCACTTTAACACCTGGGGCCTGATTGCCCAAGATGGCGATGCCTGGGCTGCGCGAGTCAACGGCGAAACCAGTGCCAAAGCCCATGTATTGAAGCCAGGGGAGAGTTTCACTTTTTAGGAGATAAAATCCCATTTTCTCAAAAGGAGAGCCTTGCATGTACACGGCTCTCTTTTTGTTTTGGGGGATTCCCTTAATTTTTCTTCCTCTTGACAAAAAATATTAACTCGTATAATATTTTGCGCTGTTGCTAAATAATAACTCGTTTACTATTTTTTGAGCAGCCACTTATCAAGATTTAATTACCTCATGTCTGTTCGCCACGCTATCTTAGGTCTCCTTGCCCAAAAGCCCCGCCACGGGTATGAACTCCACACCGTATTTACTGCGGTGGTGGGGGAGGATGCCTGGGAAGTCAAACCTGCCCAAATTTATACAACCCTCAACCGTCTTGAAGAAGCCGGGTTGGTGGAAACGGCGTCTGACTTGGGTGAGGGTGAAGAACCCGACCGCCGCGTGTATGCCGTCACCAAAGATGGACAAACTGCCCTTCAGGAATGGTTCTCCGCTGGAAGCGCCCCTGATCACCAGCGGGATGAATTTTTCGTCAAGGTGATGGTCGCCCTCGTGTCTGGGGAAGCTGATCCCTGGCGTTTGATTCAGACCCAACGGGCGCATATCTTCCGGGAACTTCACGCGACCACCCGGCAACGGGATAGCTATAATCCACGTACCGAGATGGCACATATTCTTCTTATGGATAAAGTGATCATGCACCTTGAAGCGGATTTGCGTTGGCTGGATGTGGTCGAAAGCCGTATCGAGGCTGTCAAACGCCAACCCCTGCCCGAACCGGAAATTCGGCGGAGAGGGCGACCACGGAAGGAAGTTGTCGAGATAGAGAATAGTAAAAAGGTAGAAAAAGTTAACAAGTAGTCAATGTAGACCGGGAACATCCTTATTTACCATGTGTACCCGTTTACCGTGTGTACCTGCCTTCATTTAGGAATTATTGCTATGACCAAATACAACCTCACTAATAAAACCATCATCGTCACGGGTGCAAACTCAGGGATTGGCAAAGCCGCCGCCGTCCAGCTCGCCCAGTTGGGGGCCAACGTAATTATGGCTTGTCGCAGTCTGGAGCGGGGGCAGAAAGCGCTTGAGGAGGTTCGCAAGGCCAGTGAGTCGAACACCGTGGAACTCATGCAAGTTGATATGTCTTCGCAGAAATCCATTTGTGCCTTCGCCGATCAGTTCAAAGCTATCCACAATCGGCTCGATGTCCTCATCCATAACGCGGCGAACTTCGATCACACGTTGAAAAAAGCAACGATGACCGAAGATGGTGTTGAAACCATCTTTGCCACGAACCACCTCGGCCCGTTTTTGCTCACGGATTTGTTGTTGGATACGCTCAAAGCGAGCAAAGGCCGGATCATCACCGTGGCTTCAAAAGGCTTGATGACCTATCCATTTCTGGACATCGAATTCGACAACCTGCAAGGCGAACGGAAATTCAACACCCAACACGCTTATTATCTATCCAAACAGGCCCAAGTCATGTTCACCTTTGACCTTGCTGAGCGGCTAAAAGGAACAGGCGTATCGGTAAATTGTGTGCGCGTTGGCAACGTTGCTATTCTCGACGAGCGGCTGACTCACCTGCCCGGCTGGATGCTCAAAATGTACGAAATGAAGCGCAAATTTGCGATGACACCCGAAAAAATGGCTGAAACTTACGTCTGGCTTGCTGCTGATCCTATCGGAGCGAATACAACTAGTGGCTATTTTGATGCCCCCAATGTCCCCGTCAAAGCGAACAAAAACGCCTACAACCGTGAGACGCAAAAGCGGTTGTGGGATGTTAGCGAAAAAATGTTGAAGGTCAACAGATAAACAAAATAAAGCATCCTGTTTACCCTAATTTCCATCTTTCCCCTCCAAAGGAACCTCTTATGACCACCATTCAAACCCAATTCCTCACAAAAATCTATGGCTCCGGTGCTACAGCTGTTACGGCGCTGGATCATGTTAGCCTGTCGATCAAGCCCGGCGAATTCGTCGCCATCATGGGGCCAAGCGGGTGTGGCAAATCCACGCTGCTCCATCTCCTGGGTGGGCTGGACAAGCCCACCGAAGGCAAGGTTCTCCTGGAAGGAACGCCAATAGAAACGATGTCCGACGATAAACTGACTGAACTCCGCCGCCGCAAGATGGGTTTCATCTTTCAATTCTTCAACCTGATCCCGGTGTTGACGGCTGTCGAAAATGCAGCCTTACCCATCACCCTCGATGGAGCTAAACCCGCAGATGCCAAAGCCAGAGCGACCGAGTGGCTCACCCGATTTGGGTTGGGTGACCGCCTGAACAACCGCCCCGATCAGCTTTCTGGCGGCCAACAGCAGCGTGTCGCCATCGCCCGCGCCCTCGTTGCCGAACCGACCCTGATCCTCGCAGACGAACCTACCGGCAATCTTGATACCAGTTCCGGCGATGAAATTGCCAGTTTGCTTCGCAAGGTTTCGCAAGAATTCAATCGCACCGTCGTAATGGTCACACATGATCCCCGCATCGCTGCCTATGCGGACCGGATCATCTTCCTGAAAGATGGCAAGATGATTGACGAAACCGCTTTCACCCGAACGGGAAGCGATAACGGAAAAAATGCGAATGTCGTTGCGGAAAAGATGAAAGCGATAGGGGATTGAGGGATTGAGGAATTGAGTGATTGGGTGATTGAGTGAATGAGTGATTGAAGAATTTTCAATCACTCATTCACTCAATCACCCAATCAAAAAATCACTCATTGTCTTGCGGTTTTACGAGAGGATGACATGATTTTCATAATTTGCTCTGCTTCATCCAGTAAATCTGTCAATAGTTCAGGCTTCACTAGCCCCGCATCGCGGATAAGCTCAAGCCAGAAAACACTTTCATCCGCCTCCTCAACAACAATGGAAAGTTTAGAAATAAACATGGCTTTGTTTTGCGCCCGACAGACCGCCCGATAATTCGCGCCAACCGAAGTCGCTGATCGCAAAAGTTGTTTTCCAAGCACCTCAGACACATTTGATTTTGGCAATGATTGAACCAACTTAATTACCCGCAATGAAAACTTCCGTGTCCTCGCCCGCAATTCATCAGGATCCATTTTTACCTCCGATTATTCAGTGATTGTGTGATTGAGAGATTGAGTGATTGCAATTATAAATCACACAATCACTCATTCAAAAAATCACACAATCACCAAATCACCCAATTAAAGAAATCCCATGAACCTCCAATTCACCCTTGCGCTCCGCTACCTCGGCGGACGCAGACTACGAACCTTTTTGACCACCCTCGCCATTGTTTTTGGCGTTTTGCTCATCTTTGGCATGAACACTATCATGCCTGCGTTTTTAGCTGCTTTCACAACAAACATTAAAGCTGCTGCAGGACAGGTGGATGCGACTATCACCAACAAAGCTGGAGAATCCTTCCCTGAGACGGTGGCGAATGATGTCGCCAGCGTGGATGGGGTTGTCTCCGTCAGCGCTACATTGGAACGAGCAATTAGCTTACCTGTGGATTACTTCGATCAAGACCCCGCGACCCCTGACCGGATTTCTACCGTTTCCCTCGTGGGCGTCACCCCGGACGTTTACCGTTCCATGACCACCGTCAACGTGATCGAAGGACGTTATCTGGAAGCGAACGATGGTGCGAATGCCGTCATCGCCCAATCCCTGGCGGAACCTGGCAACCTCAAACTGGGCGACACCCTCTCCATCCCCACCCCGACCGGAACGGCGGAATTGACCATCGTCGGCATCACTCCCCAACGGCTGATTCCCGGCAACGAGGAAGTGCTTGTCACGCTGTCCGAAGCACAAACGCTCCTCGATGCCGCGGGCAAAATCAACGTGATTGACGCGAACTTCAACACCGTAGATGCCACGCGCCGCACCGAGATCGAAAACGCCATCACGGCCAAACTGGGCAAAGCATACACCATCGGTGCCCTGCAAGCGGGCGCGGAAATCCTGCAAAATATCGGTGTCGCGCAGTCCATCTTCAACCTGTTGGGCGGGCTGGGGCTGTTGATGGGTGGCTTCATCATCTTCAACACCTTCCGCACCATCATCGCCGAACGCCGCCGCGACATCGGAATGCTCCGCGCGGTGGGGGCCAGCCGCAGCACGATCACCTGGCTAATTCTGATGGAAGGGGTGATTCAAGGCGTCATCGGTACCGCGGTGGGCATTTTGTTCGGCTATGGCTTTGGCGCAATGGCATTGAACGCGGTTGGTTCTATTGGACAACAATTTTTGAACGTGCAAGTTGGAAAACCCGCTGTAACCCCCGGCCTGTTGCTCGTTTCCATCATAATGGGGGTGGGAATTACCATTTTGGCGGGCGTGATCCCCGCGCGCGCGGCGAGCCGCATCACCCCGTTGGAGGCGTTGCGTCCCACAGTGGCCGAAGTATCGCTCAAGCGGATGGCAGGGTTTGGCTTTTGGGCTGGAGTGGTGATGATTGCTCTCGCGGTCGGGGCACTCCTTTCAGGCAATGCAGGATTGATCAGCCTGGGTGCGTTTTTGTTTACCCTGGGGCTGATCGTGATCGCCCCCGCGCTGGTGAACCCGATTGCGAATATCTTCGGCACTCTGACCGCGTACCTTTTCGCCCGGCAGGGGACGGCCCAACTCGCCGAGGGCAACCTTTCCCGCCAACCATCTCGCGCCGCGATCACCGCCTCCACGACGATGATCGCCCTGGCAATCCTGGTCATGGTCGGCACAATTCTGTCGAGCATCTCGCAGACCTTTACCAATATGCTGAGAAATAGCTTGTCTAGCGACTATCTCCTGGTTCCGCCTTCTGTATCCCTATGGGGGTCGGACGTAGGCGCAAACCCGGAACTCGCGAACGATTTGCGTAAAGTTGACGGGGTGCAGGTGGTCAGCAGTTTGCGCTTCGCCGCGACGCAGATCAACGAGGTGGCGGTTGGCTTGCTTGGCATCACGCCGGAAGATTATGTGCAAACGAGTGGCCTGACCTTCATGGAGGGGGATGAGGTCGCCGCGTTCCAAGCGATGGAATCGGGGCGGGCGATGATCGTCAACGGCATTCTGGCCTCGGGCGCGGGCATCAAGGTCGGAGATGAAGTCAGCCTCCTGACCCCTACGGGCGAGCAAACGTACAAAATTGTCGCGCTGGCCTCCGACTATTTGAACGCTAAGACCACGACCGGGTACATCTCCCAGGCGAATATGGCCACGGACTTTGGCCGCACGGAGGATGTCTTCATCCAACTAAACGTGAAAGACGGCGTGGATATCCCTGCTGTGGAAGCGGGCATCAAGAAAGCGATGGCCCAGTACCCGCAGTTCCGGCTGGTGTCGGGGCAGGAGTACCTGGACCAGAACATTGGTCTGTTCGATGCGATTTTTGTCGGTTTCTATGCTATGCTGGTGTTTCTGTCGATCCCGTCACTGATTGCGATGATCAATACGTTGGCGATTGGTGTGATCGAACGCACGCGCGAAATCGGGATGCTCCGGGCTGTCGGCGCGACGCGCAGACAGGTTCGCACGATTATCCTGGCGGAGGCGTTGATCCTTGCCGCGATTGGTACGGCGTTTGGGTTGCTTTCCGGCTTGTATCTGGGGGTGATGGCAGTGAAATCGTTTGCGGCGCTCGGCTTCCCGATTGAGTATCTGTTCCCCGCAAATAGTCTGATTGCCGCCGCGGCAGGGGGGCTGATCTTCGGCGTGATCGCGGCGATTATCCCCGCGCGGCAGGCGGCAAAGATGAATGTGGTAGCGGCGTTGCGATTTGAGTAAAAACGTTTCCCGTATTGCCTAGATGAAACATCCCATCCGGTTTTTTCCGAGTGGGATGTTTTTTATTTAGAGCATTGTGTTTTCCGTAAACCCAATGTTCAATGATAAAATTTAGATTAATAAAAACTTAATTTTTTGATGGGGTATGTTCTATATTTATTGGGATTATTAAATTCTTATCCAGTTCATTTCATGGATGTGTTTAAGTACATTGATCACAATGCCTGAAATGTTGTTTTTGAAACGAGTTATGTTTTATCGAATGCTTTTCCCACTTAACTTTTTAAACTGATAAAAATAGGCCACCTGAAAAATCTTTTCTATTGTTTATTGGAAATCGTCTACAAATGGAGCATTTTGTATCATTGAACGAGGCCTGTAATGAATGCTAATACACAAGAGATCATCCTGGGTTTCACAGAGGAAGTCATTCCGGAATGTCACCATGTGTGCTTAATCTATGATAATGAAGCGCAACGTCAAAAAATCGTTGTTGAATATCTAGCGGCTGGTTTCAGACAGGGAGACTTAGTACGCTATTTTGCAGACACAACCTCACCAGAAGAGATTCGCCTTTGGCTCTCGGCAAGAGGTGTAGGATTTCAGGAAGCTGAGGAAAAAGGAAATTTCGGGATTGTCAAAGCTGAGCAAGCCTATTGCCCTAGTGGACGCTTTAACCCGGAAGAAGTGATCGAGAATATGCTTTCGCGCTATGCAATGGCGAAGGCGGCTGGCTATCATGGTTCACGAGTTTGTGGTGAATTGACCTGGGTGTTACAAGACATTTCTGGGGCTGAGCGCTTTCTGGAATATGAAAGCCGCATCAATATGATCACCGAAAAATTTCCTTATATTGGGATGTGTCAATATGATGCCCGACGTTTCGACGGGGCGACTTTATTCAAAGTTCTCCAGGTGCATCCTTACATGATCGCAAAGGGCCGGGTAGTCAAAAATCCGTACTATTTGAAACCGGAAGAATTTTTTGGTCAAATAACAACGAAAGAATGAAAAATTTTGATCAATTCAGCCTGACTCGAAAATTCCGAAAAAAAGAAGGCTGGGGGAAATACCCCCCAGCCTTCTTTTTTTTCGGGGCTTGTGTGTATTTTGAATACTGAATTTTTTCGACTCCATGATCGTGAGGAAAAGTGCCTATGAATCAAGATAAGAGAAATGCTGGCAAGGAAGATTGGCAAACAGCCGATGCGCGGGTTCTGGGACAGCTTCTCGCGGCACAAAATATCCTGTTCACCTTGCCTGACAATCAAAGAATAGCCGAATTCTTTGCCCAGGCCCTGGTTACACTCCCTGGAGTTTCGTACTGCCGTGTTTGTTTGGGAGATGTGTCTATACAGGTCGGGGGAATACCGGATAACGTTTGTCTCAAATGTGAAGAACTTAGAAAAGCCATTAAAGAAACGATTACATTTTTCCCTGAAATCAAGTGTGAACTAAGTGAGAAACCCAATATCTATTCCCACACAATCCAGTCTGGTGAACACCATTTTGGTTTTTTTACTATCCAAGCCTCGGCTTCGAATATCTTTGATGTGTATTGGCCTTTTGTAGGGAACCTTGCAAATTATGTCGCCCTTTCATTGGAAAATAGATACCATAAGGACTTGTTACAAAAGGCTCACGATCAGATGGAAAAGAAGGTTGTAGAGCGCACCCTAGCATTGGAAAATGCCAATATCCATCTTCAACAAGAAATCGAGCTCAAACAACAGACAGCAGAGGCCTTACGCGCAAGCGAGGAGCGTTACCGAACCCTGGTTGAACAAGCCAGTGACGGAATTTTTGTCGCCGATGCACAAGGGAATTACCTGGATGTCAACCCCACTGGTTGTAATATGTTGGGGTATACACGCGAGGAAATTCTCAAGTTGAATATGCGAGACCTGGCCAGTATGACCAGCCAGGCAGAGAGACCATTGCAGTTCGACGATTTATATGCGGGGAAAGATCTTCTCTCAGAGCGATTACTGGTTACCAAAAGTGGCGCATTCCTCCCCGTTGAGATTAGCGGGAAAGCATTGGACAACGGCCATCTCCTGGGCATTGTCCGCGATATCACCGAGCGGAAGCAAGCTGAACAGGCTCTTAAACGATTGAATCGTGAACTGCGCGCGATTAGCAACTGTAACCAGACCCTTCTCAGGGCAGAGGATGAACAAGCTCTATTGGACGATATTTGCAAGATCGTTTGTCACGAGGCAGGGTATGTTATGGCGTGGGTAGGGTACGAGGAAGAGGACAAACGAATACGCCCGGTTTCCTGGGCTGGAGATGAGATGGGGTATCTGATGAATACAGAGATTTTCTGCGATGGGACAGACCAAAACCCAGCTGGATTGGCCCTTAAGAGTGGTCAAAGTGTTTCTATCCAGGATTTCTTTGTCGTCACTAACAAAATCTGGGGTGAACAGGCGTTGCAACGTGGTTATCGTTCCTGTCTTGCGCTTCCTTTGTTAAATGAAAACAAAAAGACATTTGGCGTTTTTACAATTTACGCTACAGAATCTAACGTATTTACCCCGGAAGAAATCCAGCTTTTAGAAGAACTTGCGGGAGATTTAGCTTTTGGTATCACCGTTTTACGCGCACGCGCCGAGCGTAAACAAACAGATGAACAACTCCGTAAAAGTGAGCACCTTTTCCGTGCCCTGGTTGAGAACTCGCCAGATTTTATTGCCCGTTATGACCGCGAATACCGCCGGATTTACGTCAACCCGGCTATTCAGGCGCTATTCACGATCCCAGCGGGAGAAACACTTGGCCGGACCCCTACAGATCGGACACCGCTTTATGCACCCAAAGTCTATATTGAGCATCTCCAAAAAACCATTGAGACCGCCAGTGAAAGTACTTTAGAGACTCCTTTTCGAACAGCCCAAGGCGAGATGCACTGGGGTCAAATTCGATTTGTGCCTGAATTCGACTCGGATGAAAACGTAACCTCTGTGCTTGCGATTGGGCGAGACATCCATGAAATTAAGGAAAATGAGCGCCGTTTTCGTATGCTGGCAGAAAATTTCCCCGATTTCGTGATGCGGTTCGTTCGCGATGGGCGGTGTACCTATGCTAACCCTGCTGTTGAAGCTGCGCTTGGGAATATGGTCGGTCAAATGTTATCTGAATTTCTCCGATACGAGGATACAGACCAGAAAGATGTCATGTCAACGCAGATTCAACGTGTCTTTGACGAAGGTATTCCAAACCAATCAGAAAGATATTGGGATACCGAAAGGGGTTCTCGAATCTTCGAAATTCGAAATGCACCAGAGAAAGATGCTGCTGGTGATGTCGTTAGTGTGCTGAGTATTGCCCGCGATGTTACTGAACAAAAACGGATAGAACAGGAGCATCTGGCTCATTTACGGTTTCTAGAAAGTCTGGATATGGTTAACCGTGTGATCCAGGGAACCAATTATCTCGAAGAAATGATGAGGAACGTCCTTGACGTTATTTTGTCCATCTTTGATTGTGATCGGGCCTGGCTTGTTTATCCATGTGACCCGGAAGTTCAGAAGTGGCAGACCCCGATGGAACGTACTCGCCCAGAATATCCTGGAGTGCTCCCCATTGGGGTAGAGCTTCCTTTAGACCCAGTTGGAGCCGAGGTTTTTCGTATTTTGAGAGCGGCAAATCGTCCAGTGCAATTTGGCATAGGGGGCGAACACCCTGTGCCAGAAGTGATGTTCCAAGTTTTTCGCGTGCAATCTTTTATCGCGATGGCGCTTTATCCAAAAGTAGGATTGCCGTGGTCGTTTGGATTGCATCAGTGTACTTACGCGCGCATCTGGACTCTAGAAGAAGAAAGACTCTTACAAGAAATAGGACGCCGGTTGGCAGATGCCCTAACCAGTTTGTTGGCCTATCAAGACTTACAAGAAAGTGAACGTAAACTAGGGGAGGCAGAGCGCATGGCCCATGTGGGATATTGGGTTCGAGATTACGTGACGGATTTGATCACCCTGTCCGATGAAGCCTGTCGTATCTTTGGCCTTCCCTTGGAGAGACAAAAAGAATATGACCTGAAGCGCTGGCATGAACAATGGCAAAACCTGATCTATCCGGAGGATCGGAGCAGAGCAGCTCAGGCCGCTCAAGAGGCTCTGCAAGGAGGTCCCCGTTATGAAGTTGAATATCGCGTGGTACGCCCCAACGGGGAGATCCGCATTGTTCGGTCGCAGGGAGATGTAACCTGGGATGAAACAGGCCAACCCCGCCGGATGTTTGGGATCATGCAAGACATCACCGAACTTCGTTTGGCAGAAGATGAACTCCGTGCCAGCGAGGCTCGTTTCCGCATCTTTGTGAACCATGCCGCTGACGCTTTCTACTTACATGATGCCAAAGGAAGCATATTAGATGTAAATCGGCAGGCTTGCGAGAGCTTGGGCTATAGTCGCGAGGAACTGGTTGGAATGACCCCAAGGGATTTTGATGCGAGTATTGACCCATCCTTGCTCGATCAAATGGAACTTCGCCTGGATAAGGGCGAGGTCATTGCCTTTGATACTAAACACCGCCGGAAGGATGGGCGTGTATTTCCAGTTGAACTTCGCGTCCGCCCGTTCTGGCAGGGCGAACACCGTTTTTCTGTTTCCTTGGCTCGGGATATTACTGAGCGCAAGCAAGCACAAGAAGCACTTGCCTTGTTCCGTTCTCTCATTGAACATGCCAGTGACATTATCGAGATTGCCGATCCTGAAACCGGGCGTTTTTTGGATGTAAACGAACAAGCTTGCCGGGCTCATGGCTATACCCGCGAGGAATACCTCGCCCTTACGGTCAATCAGATTAATCCTGTCGCGGCTACCCGCTCCTGGAAAGAAACGGTGGATGAACTCCAGAATTTTGGTTCTATTGTCCGTGAGAGCAAACACCAGCGTAAAGATGGGTCTATCTTTCCTGTTGAAATCAATATCACTTACGTGCGGCTGGATCGAGATTATATTCTCTCGGTCGTTCGCGACATTACCAAACGCAAAAAGGCTGACGAAGCCCTGCGCGGTAGTGAAGAACGTTACCGTGCCTTGTATCATGAAAACCCATCGATGTTTTTTAGCCTGGACGTTAAAGGAACCATCATTTCATTAAATGACTTTGGGGCCAGTCAACTTGGGTACACAATCAATGAACTTGAAGGAAAACCCGTTCTGGAAATATTTTATGAGGAGGATAAGCTTGCCGTGAGTGAGCAGCTCAACGCATGTTTGCATGATCCTTGGAAGGTATATCGTTGGCAGTTTCGCAAAGTCCGCAAAGATGGCAGTCTGATGTGGGTAGAAGAATTTGCACGGACAGTAAACGGGCCTGATGGAACTGTTTACATGTTGATTGTCTGTCAGGACATCAGTGAGCGTAAACATGTGGAACAACAAATCAGAAAGCTAAATCAGGAACTCGAAGAGCGGGTGACTGAGCGTACCGTCCAGTTAGAAGCTGCGAACAAAGAATTGGAAGCCTTTGCGTATTCTATTTCCCATGATCTGCGCGCACCTTTGCGTCATATTGGCGGTTTCCTGGAATTACTCAGGGTTTCCACAGAAACAACCCTGGATGAACAAAGCTTGCACTATTTAGCAACGATTTCTGACGCCTCCAGGCGCATGGGATTGATGATCGACGCATTGCTTTCTTTCTCACGAATGAGCCGGAGTAAAATGTCGGAGGTTGAGGTTGACCTGGAGATATTAGTTCAGGAGGTGCTTAACGATTTTGAATTGGACTTCGCAGGGAGAGATATTCAATGGCATCTTACAACTCTGCCAAAGGTCATCGGTGATCGAACCTTATTACGCATGGTTTTCGAAAACCTGATTTCAAACGCCTTGAAATTTACAAGGTCACGCGTACAAACCAAAATTGAGATCGGTTGGTTATACGGCCCTCAAGACGAGATCGTCATTTTTGTTCGTGACAACGGGGTTGGTTTTGATATGGATTACGCGGACAAACTGTTTGGCGTTTTTCAACGTTTGCACCGGACCGATGAATTTGAAGGAACCGGAATCGGCCTGGCAAACGTGCGCCGCATTATTGAGCGGCACGGCGGTAAAACCTGGGCTGAAGCTCACCCCGGTGTTGGGGCTACTTTTTACTTTTCTTTTCCCAACCCGGAAACAATAATATAAAAGAATGGCTCTTCCGTTTGGAACGGGAAATTTGGTTTAATCCCGTCTAGGACTGTCACGTTCACAGTGAACTCCTATTACTCGTAACGCTATCGATAAGAAGTCGTCTTTATGGGGCAATCGTATATGAACTTTGCATGTCATTGCGAGGGGTGCTTTTGACCCCGAAGCAATCTCCCTGCCCGAACTTGGGGGATTGCTTCGCTCCGAAGACTACGCTCGCAATGACATATATTAACGGTTTTAGAGCGTAAGATGTGTGATTATATCTTGGGCCTGGGTTATCACGCCATCCCGAAGTTCATCCGGGGAAATAACTTGCACATAACCCGCCAAACCAAAAACCAGCATCTTCGCCAGTATATCGGAATCCATTGCCAACCGCATGGTCTCCCAGCCCGATTCGTCTGCCTCCCCGAGAATTTCCCACCGTCCGGGCATCAGCCATTTGACAAAAGGTACACGTTCAGGATGAACGCGCACCGTACACTGGTATTCTGAAAACGAAGCGACAAAGCTTTGGAGTTGAGCTTGCCAATAGGTGGGCAAATCAAAATCCGCGCGGCGTGAAAACGATTGGTCGAGCACTTCCACAGAATGGAAACGGGACACCCGGTAGTTACGAAGTTCGCCCTCCTTTTCGGCCAGTAGGTACCACAGGCTGGATTTGCAAATCAGGCTGTAAGGGGCGAGGGTTCGTTTGGCAATTTCCCCATTGTAGTTTTCATAAGTGGTTTTAATCAGGCGATCCTCATACACCGCCCGTTGAAGATCATCCCAAAATGGTGGATTGGTGGAGTCGTTCCACCACCAGGTCGGGTCGATCATCAGGCGTTGGCGAATGTGATCGGCGGTGGAGTGTTGAGTTTTGGGCAAAGCCGCGAGAAGCTTCATTGCCAGCCGTTCTGCTGCATCCCCCAGCCCAACATCCTGCAACGCACGCTGATTGCTTGTGATAAACAGGCTTTGTACCTCCAGTGTGTTCAACCCCGTCAGCGAGGTGCGGTATTGTTCGTCCAGCGCAACCCCGCCACCGTGCCCACCTTCACAGTAAACAGGAATGCCCGAAAATGACAGTGCGTCAATATCGCGCAGGATCGTCCGGCGCGATACGCCGAGTTCTTCGGCCAGTCTTTTTGTCGTCATCTTGCCGCGGTTTTGTAATAACAAAATGAGGGATAGTAATCGGTCAGCTCGCATTGAAATCCTTTATTGATGAATTTTTCTGATTTTCGTTCTCCTAAATCTTGAGTGACAAAGGGTGTCACCCAATGGGTTGTATCATAGCATTAAATCAACACAAGGAGAAACAAAATGAATAACACTACGATCAACACCACAAAAGGCAAACTAGATTTGGGCGATGGGCAGTTGTATTACGAGGTCGCAGGCGAAGGAACGCCGCTCGTCCTCACTCACGCGGCGTTTCTGGATAGTCGGATGTTTGACGCAATTTGGGAGCCTCTGGCGCAGAATTTCCGCGTTATTCGCTACGATATGATGGGCTTTGGCCAGTCCAGCCCTGTAACTGGCCCGCGCTGCCGGCGAGACGATCTGAACCAACTTCTGGATCACCTTAGCGTAACCCGCGCTCACCTGGCCGGATGCTCGAATGGGGGGCAAATCAGTCTCGATCTGGCATTGGAGCAACCAGACCGGGTTGCCTCACTGACGTTGGTTGACTCCACCCCAAGCGGTTTTGAACCCCAAGGGACACCTCCTCGATACATGTTTGAGATGTTTGACGCCTTACAACGCGGCGATATAGCTTATGGCAATGAACTTCAAATCCGCATCTGGCTGGACAGCGAGCATCGGAACCCGGAACAGGTTGATCCTGAATTGCGACAAAAGGCTTTGGAAATGAACCATATTGCTGTCTCGCAGGGCACATTCTTCATCGCGGATATGCAGCCCGCGCGCCCATTAGACCCGCCCGGTCTCACATGTCTGGAGAGTGTAGCTTGCCCAACCCTGGTGGTAGCCGGATCATATGAGAATGCTGAAATACTTCGTTCAGCAGATGAAATGGTGAACCGCATTCCCAATGCTCGAAAGGCGATTATCGAAGGCACCGGGCATGTGCCCAGTTACGAGAAGCCGAATGAATTTCTTCAATTGTTACGGGAATTTTTGAACGTGTAGTGCCATTTTGGATGAAAAAAAAGACTGGTGAGGAGAAATCCTCACCAGTCTTTTTTAGAAGAGGAATGGCGCCTTGTTTACCCTGTTGTTGATTTTTTCCTGACGAACGCCGTTCCTTGACTTCTTAATAAATGTTCATTTCTAAAAACGTATTCCGAAACTTTCCCTGTGGATCATAAGTTGCCAGCAATTGCCGGAAGTCCGATAATTTTTTGTAAAGCGACTGTAATCTTTCCGGGGACATTGTGAACAATTTTCCCCAATGTGGACGGGCATTGAAGGGGGCGAGTTGCGCTTCAAGCTTTGGGAGCAGTTCGCGGACACCGGGCCAGTCCATCTTCCAGGTGAAGTGAAAGGCAACGGAATCCTGCTGGTAGCATGGACTCATCCACAAATTATCCGCGGCGATGGTACGGACTTCGGAGATGAGGATGAGTGGGGAAATCTGGTCTCGGATTTGACCGATAGCTTGAAAAGCCGCGAAAGCATCTTTATGTGCGACGAAATACTCGCTTTGCAGTTCCTCGCCGCTGCTGGGGGTGAAGGCCATGCGGAAGTGTGGCAGGCGTTCGTACCACGGACCGGGGATGCCCATCTGCTCGGTGCAGGGTTCTGCGGAAAGGTGGACGATGGGGTGGCGGCGGACGGGGGCGAGCGTCGCGCCGTGCCATTCGGGTCCGCCGATTCCGGGGGTGTTCTCAGTCAGGCGTTGTTTTAGCCAGACCTGGTTGATCACATCCCTACTCCAGTCGGTGAATAGACTGACGCTGTATGAGTTGGACAGAATATCATCAAAATGGTTTGACAATTCGTTTAGGGGGAGATTTTCGTACACGTACTGACGCACGGAAAACGCGGACTGAAGCTCAAGCGTTATTTTTGTGACCACACCCAGCGCACCCAGCCCGACGACCATGCCGTTGAATGCCTCATCCTTGCGAGACACGTGGACAATTTCACCCATTCCCGTGACGAGTTCCATCGCAGAAACTACCGTCGCCAGGTTGCCATTTTCCACCCCCGAACCATGCGTGGCGGTTGCACAGGCTCCGGCAACGGATATGTGCGGGAGAGAGGCCAGATTAGGTAGTGCGTACTCCGCGCGGTCCAGGATTTCGCAGAGTTGGCCGTACTTCATCCCGGCGTTGATCGTTGCTGTGTGATGTTCGCGGTCAATCGTAACGATATTCTCCAATGCTTCCAGCGAGATGTGTGTACCCGGTGTGTCTGCAATGGTATTGAACGAGTGACGGGAACCAAGCACCCGCACTTTTTCACTCTGCCGGACGATTTCCTGAATTTCTTCAAGGGTTGTGGGTTTGTGCAGGTGGGCGGCGCGGTAGGTCAAGTTCCCTGCCCAGTTTTGTTTAGGTGTCATTTGGTTACTCATTTGGTTGGACGAATTGAATTCCGTGTAAGATGATCGCTCACCCATCGAATGGCCTCTTCTAATGATTCTACCTGCTCGATCCCATACCGTTCACAAACAATGTCTACATTCCCCTTGCGCCAGAACCCTGGTGGGCAACAAACTACCATCTTGTCACTCCGCCCAAACAATCCCAATTCCAGCAGGGAGATCGGAGACTTCGTTTCTGGCACCAGGTACATCACGATTAGGTTCGCCCGTTCCAGCGCGGCGAGTTCCCATTCTACTTGCTCGCGGAAAAGGGGATTGTCTTTGGTCTGTTCCCACGAAGCGTCCCAGTTTTCCCGGCGGGGATTAAAGATGAGCACATCAAAAGCGGTTAGACTTGCCGCAATCCGTGCCTGCCAGTCCTCTGCCGTACCCATTTCAATACTGCCCGCGAGAAAGATTGAAAAACCTTCCTCCAAAAGGGCTGGGGGTTGGATGGATTTCATCTACCCCACCCGCTTGAGCCGGAAGTTGTTTGCCGGGGCGTTGGTGGGGAGGGGGCGTACCTTGAGCGTGTAATCTGCGGGGGACATTTCAAACCGCCCGTATCGGAGCATGGTCGCGATGGTCAACATGATTTGGGCTTCGGCGAGGCCCGCACCCAGGCAGGAGTGTGTGCCCAGCCCATAAGGCGCAAACACGCCGGGGGTTCGGTGTTCGTTGCGGGAGGGAAGATAACGGTCAATGTCGAATTTTTCAGGGTTGGGATAGTACGTTTCGTCGTAATGTACCGCAGTCGTTGCGATAAACAAACGCCCGCCCGCCTCCACGCGGTAACCATCGAATTCAAATGGCTCGGTCACTGTGCGCTGAATGGCGGGGACGACGGGGTAACAGCGTAAGGTTTCTAACGCGGTCCGGTGAAGCACATCCGTCTGACGCAAATCATTGGGTGAAGGTGTCCCATTGGCAAACATACCACTCACTTCGTTCTGAATCCCCGCCAGAATTTCGGGATATTTGAATACAGCGTATAGCATAAATGCAATAGAGTTGGAAGAGGTGTCCAGCCCGGCGATGTATGGGCCGAGAGCAAATGGGACCAGATCGTCATCGTTGAGAATGTGGCCCGCAGCCACGGCATCGAGCGCATCGTCAATCAGGTTGCGGGGACGGTTAGTAGGGGGATTAGCTCGGTGAAAGGCAATGATCTTTTCACCCAGTTCAAACGAACGGCGACGGGCGTTCTGATATGCGGGCATTTTGAGTAAAAAGCTGGGTCGTTGGCGTGTGATCAGAACCAGCAGGGCGGTGCGGATGAAGTTGTATACATCTTTGCCATAATCACCTGGGGCTGTCCCAACAATGACGCGCCCTAATTGCTCGGTCACGACTTCCTGTACCCAGGGCACCACAGACCGTGTTTCGCCCACGGGCCATTCTTCTACTTTTTGCCGGGTGATCGTAATCACCTCGGCCATGTGGGCCTCGTACAGGCTCCGGCTGTACCCGCGTTTTGCAATTTGCCTGAGTTCGGCGTGTTCTGGCCCATCGGAACTGATCAGGGTGATGTTCGCTTCCATTTCTTGATCAATCCCGGCCCAAAATTCTTTGGAGCGCAAATGCTGGCCCTGTTCGCGGGAGAAAAACAAATTTGCTTTTGGCCCGGCGATCACAGTATATGTTTCATTCAGGGCACGGATACGAAAGATAGAGCCGTGCGTGCGGTAGCCTTTCACCATACATTGGAGAACATCTTGCGCCATATCCAGCGCGTTGCCCAAAATAGGCAAACCTTGCATCATCGGGGGGAGCGGCGCCTGGGAAGGGCCGCTTTTCCAGAAAGCGGTTGTCATCGTAAACCTCGTAAAAAATATTTGCACATAGGCTTCGCGCAAAACGCGCAAAAGGTCAGATCATCCGTGCAATGGTTAGATTATTCAAAAAAGCAGGAATTCATAGCACATCCGGGCCTGGTTTTTCCCCCCTGATGCCGGCCTTAACAACTCATGGGCGGATTGGACATCGGAGGCGTTAGTTTAGAACCAGGCTGGTCCCCCTGGCGTAAATGGTGTGAACAGCTCACGGAAATCTAGCGTTGTTTTGAAAAAGATATGGTCTTTAAACCATTTGAAAGTTTTTCTTATCCGAAAGCAATAATGTGTGCGGGCACGGGAACACCTGCTTTGATGTCTTTGAAAGATACCACAATCAAGGGCGAAATTCCATTTCAGCCTGACTATCCCCACTTATCCCTGATCGGATGAAAGTACCACGTATCAATCTTCCTCATCAAATCAGGCTCGGCTCTTCTTATGCTCGGAACCCTTCAAAATTTTCTTCAAGCCCTATAAAAGTACACCGCCTCCCAACGCTGCCACCATGAGATATTCCCATTTGATTTTTCTAAAACCTTTGCCTTCCCCTTCTACTCGCTGAGCCAATATTCGTTAAATTGCCCGCGCATACAATGATTGGAACTACTTGCTGCCCCGTACCCTCCCACATTGAGCAAGGCAAGAAAATCTCCCTCCTCAAGAGGGGGCAACCACACCGCCTCTGCGAGCAAGTCTATGGCTTCATTAATGTTCCCTGCAATCGTCGCGCAGGCAAGTGGCCCTTCGCGGGGCTTTAGCGGCACGACCACAAAAGGGGTTTTGTAATAAACCGCCAGATTTTGGATATTGAACCCGGCATTCACCCCCACAAACTGTGTCCCGCCCTTTTCCTCTACCGTGTTGACTTCCACCAGTAAAATGCCCGCATCTTTGACAAGATAATCCCCTGGCTCTATATGGATCGTGACCCCTCGCGCATGGGCATGGCGCGCGATGATCTGCGCCCACTGATCCAGGTCGAGCGGATCGCGGTCCTCGGTCACCGGCACGCCCAGTCCCCCGCCGATGTCCAACGTATCAATCTCCGGGCATTGGTTGAGAAACCAGTTGGTCCGTTCCAGCGCCTCTTCGAGTTGGGGCAATTGTGGGGTCAGATAGCCAGACCCAAAGTGGAAATGTAGTTGCTTAATTTTGAGATCATATTTCTTCGCCAATTCCACGGCTTCCTGAAACCGATCCGGGTAAATGCCAAACTTGGTTGCCTTTGCCCCGGAATAATGCAACTCCGCGTGATACCCGGCCCCAACCTGGGGATTAATCCTGATCCCAATCGTCCGTCCCGGACAGCGTTCGCCCAACCGCCGGATGGTGCTGAGTGCGTCACAGTTCACGTGAATCTCCGGGTAGTGTTGGATCACATCCAAATCCGCGTTGGAAACGGAAGTGCCCGTATAGGAAATGGATTCTTCAGGGAATCCCATTTGGCGTGCAAGTAACAGTTCGTTGGGAGAACAGACATCCAAGCCGCATAACCTCCACTGCCGGAACGCGGCGAGTAGAGGGGGATAGCGGTTCGCTTTAAGGGCGTAAAAAATTTTGTGGGGAACGTGGTACCGTGCAAGGGTTGCGTGTAACCGTTCAAGGTTGGTTCGCACCCGCGCAGCACTGTACACAAATGTAGGCGTGCCAGTTCGCCCAGCGATTTCTGCCAGGCTTTGTCCCGCAAAATGCAGCTGAGTGGAGAGGTAAGTAAGGTCGTCGCGTTGCCACCAAGTTAGGGTCATAGGGGAATACCTTTTTAGGGAGATAAAGGCATTATACAAAAAGAAAGAGATGCGGCAACACCGCATCTCTTTCTTTAATGAAATTGGATGATGTTCTTCTTATGGGGCTTGAATAGTGATAGTGGTGCCGTTGCTGTCGCCATCGGGATCGTGATTGGCGGCGGAGTTATAGGCGTAGCCGGCTTTGGCCGCATTTGTTACCGTGAAGACTACGCTCCCGGTATTCGTACGGATATTGGCGCGGGTAATGCTACACTGTCCACTAGCGTTGGTGACACAAGAGCCACTGCCACTTGCACCGTTACTCCAGACGCCCGTTACGGTAACCCCTGCTAATGGATTATCGGCGGAGTCGTGGACGGTGATCAGCACGGTCGCATTCCAGCGGCCAGGGTTCCCGGGTGTAGAGCTACCGTCCAAATCGCCAATGTGGAGGGTATCGCCTGCAACTGGGGTGGGTGTTTTGGTGGGGCGTCCGCCAGGGGTAGCGGTCATAGTGGGGCTGGGGGTGGGAGTGTTAGATGGGGTAGGTGTCGGTCCGGTGGGGGAAGGGGTGGGGGTAATGTTACCATCACACTCGGGAAGTTTGAAAACGCCCACGCGTGTGTTCCAACCGAATCCAGAGTCGTTAACATCATGGTATTCAGTGGTAAACCAGAAGTGACAGCCGTCTACTGGGTCAACCGTCATGTTGGAATAGTCGCCCCAACGAACCACGCTGGTTTGGACGCCTGTGCCATTCCAAAGGGTGGCCTCGTTTTGAAGCGTGCCCAATGGATCGGTGGTCAGACGGGTAGCATAGCGAATGGAGGGGATAACACTGGGGCTGGCATTGTTGGAGACGCTGTATCCCAGGGCAATGTTGCCGTTTTTGTCCATGGCGATGCTACCCATCCAACGATTGGCATTGTCTGGGGCATACGTACCTTCCTGGTAGAGGCTGTAAGAACCGCCATTGCGGTGAATTTCAAACCAGCGGATTGCGGCTTTGTTGGTATTGTTGAGGTCCACGGTGAAGTTGCCGACCATACGTTCATCCGAGCCGCCGAAGTTCCGGTATTGGAAGCGGAACATGGGCCAGTAGGAGAGGGAGTCGATGGTGGCAGTGGTGCCGGGTTGGGTAATACAGTTTTGGATGAAGAACCCGCAGACCGTGTAGTTGTAAGGGCTAACAGGCAGCTCTTGAGCCAGCGAGAGGAAAGAGTTGGCAGGGGTGTTCCAATCTACGTGGAATTCGTAGAGAGCGATGCGATCGACACCAACGGGGTGGTTGGGATAGCCCTGGTCATACATGGTATAGAAGACGCCCGGGGAACCTGCAGGGGGCGGGGTCGTGCCATCGGCATCAGCGGGCATAGGGAAGTTGGCGAGGTTGCCAAAACTCTGGCGGGTAGCGGGTAACCCGGCCAGCATTTTTACTCGATCAAACACATGGGCATAATACTGGTTTGGAGAGCCTGTGTTTGTACCCATGTAGTATCCATCGGGCCACACGCCGAATTTGAAATAATCGGGGAAAGCTGGGGTGGGAATATTGTAGAGGAAATAAGTGCCCGTGGGGTCAGGGGTGGTTGAGATGGCGATACACATGCCTAACGTGCCATTGAGGTCAAACTGGCTCAATAACCAGCGATCAGCCATATCATCGTACATAACAACAGGATCACCGTAATTGTTTTGACAGCCACCGCCTACCGGGGCAAATAAGGTGCTCAATAAAGTAGGAGCTGTTAAGGCTGTGGGGGCAATGCCGTTATCAGGGTCGCCTTTATCCCAAATCCTGAAAGAAAAGTTTGTCATTTGGATGTAATGGTTGGGTCCGACATCGCCATTAGTATCTGGTGGCGTTACCCCGGAGAGGGAAGGCACACCTTCAAAGGTAACTAAAACGGAGGGGGTCAACCCGTTATTGACGCTATTGGGGGCTAGGGCATCGAACTCGTTGGGAGTTCCTTCGGTGCCAATACCATCGCCGAACCATTTGAGGGGGTTGATTTCTCTATCTAATTGTAGGCTTTCCTGGCTAGTAGGTAAGTCGCGCACCGCAAGACTGAGAACGGGCACAACCGGTGCACTGGCATCAAATGTCAGGCCATCTAAGGGCTTGGCGTCATTCGCAAATACGTTGACTTTAGCGTCGAGAATAACGAGTACCAGGGCTAGGCACAAGCTTAAAAAAGCCCAGGTTTTCCACTGGGGTCTGTTCATGGGTATCTCTCCTTTTGTGTATCTTGATGGGGAATGGTTGAACGGATTGGGGGTGGTAACTTTGTAATCGTATTACACATCCGATATGGCAGGGAAAGAATTTAGAAGATATATGTTAAGAGACACCTCCTTTGTGAGGTAGAAACCGGATTTCTGCGTTTAAGCTGTGGTGTATTCAAATATGCGCTTATGAGATTTGGCTTATTTTACCGTGAAATAAGGGAATCCAAAATTGTTATGCAAATTCTATCGCCGTATAAAGGATACGATGAAGAGGATGAAAACAGATTTATCAGCTTGCTCCTTTTTGGATTTCAGCCAAAACATTAATGTGCCTTCTTAATTTCGGCGGAATGTTCCAGATGAGGCGGCTGATACCTCCTTGATTAATTGTTGTTTTTGTAACTAAAAAGTTACTCTTAGAAGTTGAAAAAAGGATATTCTAATTTTTCAGAGAATAGGAGTGATAGGGTAGTACACCGGCCTAAATAAGAAGCGAGGCCATTAATATGGCCTCGCTTCTTATTATTTTGGTTGTTTTAGCCTAAGGTTGATAGTAAACGTTAACCGCAACCCATTCAAGCGAAAAATCTCGGGCAGTGGAACTGGCCACATTAACAATTTGCACGCGGAAATTGAGATTGTTCAATTCGCCAGTTTGCCACAGACGACCCCATGCATCCGCAGGACCACCTAATATGTATGTCATTTCGCTCGTAGACAGGGTGGGAGTGGATTTCGCAGCGGTCCATGTTGTTCCGCCATCCCAAGAGAGAAGGACACACATCTTTGGCGCATTGGCCGTGCTATCTACACGGGCATCCAGCCGAACTTCGATGCCACTGATAACAGCATTGGCGGGAAGGTTTACGTTGAAATCGTAGTATAGATGGCTGTCTTTTCGCCGGTCTGTGCAGGAAGTGCTGTTACCGGTACCGCTGTTGTTATCTACGGCAAAAAGGCCGTCATCCGCGTAACCATTCGTTGGGCTGACTTCAAACCCGTTATTGTCACCTGCGGGGATGACGGGCGCATTAGCATTCGGGCTGAGGAAGCCAGTGTTTGTAGGGTTGCCAGAGGGTGTCGCAGTTGGCGTAGTATTAATAGCCGTAGGTGTCGGGGAGGGCCCAATAGGAGTTGGGGTATTACGTCCCGAAGGGGTGGCAGTGGGCGTGCTATTAACAGGAGTTGCGGTTGGGCCAACGGGGGTGCTGGTGGCGCGCCCGGAGGGGGTGGAAGTAGGGGCTATACTGGTGTTTGTCGGAGTAGGCGTATCCGAGGGGGTCGGAGATGGGCCAGGGGTGTTGGTCGGTGGGGGGGTGCCCCCGCCTGTACAGCCGGGGATGGTGAATACGCCTACGCGGGTTTTCCATTGGTTAGTGGAATTTACGGTGTAGTACTCACCTGTATACCAAAAGCTACAATCATTCGCCGGGTCAACTACGAGAGAAGAGTAATCGCCCCAACGGTTGGAGCCGGTTTGCGAACCACCGCCATTGATGAGGACCGCCTCAGCCTGGAAAGTGCCTAGGGGATCGCTGGCTAAACGGGTGACGTAGCGTAAGCCAGGTTTGTTTGTGCTATTGGAGATGGAATACGCCAGGGCAATGTTACCCGAACCATCCATGGCGATACTGCCCATGAACCGGTCTAAACCATCGCCAGGGTCGTGAGTCCCTTCTTGATAAAGCGTCCAGCCACCCCCGGAATTTCGGAGTTCAAACCAACGGAGGGCCGCACCAGTTTCGCCCAAGCCACCGCCTACCGTAAAGGTGCCCACTAAAGCCTGGTGTGTGCCAAAGTTACGGTAAGGGAAATGGAACATTGGCCATTCCGAGACGGCGTCTACGCGTTGGGTCGTGCCTTGTTGTTTAATACAACTAAAGCTGAAGAACCCGCATACGGTGTAGGTAAATGAACTTATTGGAATACTCGCGTTCAGTGAAAAGGTGGAATTGCTGGGCGTGGTCCAATCCACATGGAAGGCGTAAACTTCCAGGCGATCTGTGCCCCCGTGGAAACTATTGTCTTTAAAGGTGTAAAAGTATTCCGGTGATCCGGCGGGAGGTGGCGTGGTGCCGTCTAAATCGCCGGGCATGTAGAAGTTCGTGCCACCAGTGAATTTCTGGAAGGTGGCGGGACTTCCGATGAGCATGTTCGCCCGGTTAAATGCATACGCGGTGTAGGTGCTTTCGTTTGCCGACATGTAATAGGCATCGGGCCAGACACCAAATTTGAAATAATCGGGGAACTGGGTAACGTTGAAGGTGTAAGTGAAATAAGCTCCGGTTGGGTCAGGGGTTTGGGAGATCGCGACACACATGTGATTGGGATCGGCAAACTGGCTCAAAAGCCAGCGGTCAGCCTGGGCATCGTATAACACGACGGGATCGCCCGCGTTGCTCGCGCAATTGCCACTGGTCCAAAGGGTGCCCATGTTGAACGGAGTAGCCAGCAAGGTCCCAGTTTTGTTGTAAATGGCGATTTTGGTAGCGTTGACGGTTTGGACGTAATGATTGGGACCAACATCGCCGTTCGGATCGGGGGGGGAGCAGGAACCGCATCCGGTGGGGTTTCCGGTTCCGTCAAAACTCAGATCGAGGCCCGGCGTTTCGCCAGGGTTATCATTGGCCGTGAAAATAAGCGGATCGGTGGGCACATCCGTGCGGTTCCAGGTGCCGCGTTGGCCCTGATCGGCTTCAAACTGGAGCGGGTTATGCCGCGGGTTAATTTCTTTGTTAAGCGTTAGGTTATCTTGGTTAGCGGGAAGGTCACGCACTGCAAGGCTTTGACCGGGATAGGCCACTTCGCTAACGAATGGCCCTTGAATTGTGTCGTCGGTTTCTTGTGCGGCCTGGCTGATATTGGCAGCAGGCCGGAACAAAGCGTATAAAAGCAATACATAAGCTGCCCCTAAGACAAAAATAATGCGCTTAGATTTCATGAGGTAATCCTTTTTACTGAAGATTTATTTGGTTGAAGGCTGGGGAACCGGGATAGGGTCTAATTTTACAAGAAAAACATAAAAAAAATCCTTCCACCATATTTCCTATGAAGAACTGTGACGGATTGCCAGGCATGGGGAGATACCACCAATAAAAAAATGGCTGAGAAAGTTCTTTTTCAGCCATTTTTTGGGGGTTATGATGGGAATATGGGGAGGGATTATCCGCCACTGATTACGTTTTTCAAGATGTCACCACCCAAGCCAGCAATCCCGCGGGTTTCATCGCGGCCTTGAGAGAAGGATATCCCGGCTTTGATCCGGTCCACGAGACGGGAGAAGGGCAAACTTTGTACGTACACCGTGCCCGGGCCGGTCAGCGTCGCCAGGAACAAGCCTTCACCGCCAAACAACGCGTTCTTGAACCCGCCGACGAACTGGATGTTGTAATCCACAGTGGGCGCAAACCCGACCACACAACCGGTATCCACGCGGAGCGTTTCCCCCGCGGCCAATTCTTTGCGAATCACGGTGCCGCCAGCGTGCATGAAAACTAGTCCGTCCCCGACCAGACTTTGCAAAATAAAGCCCTCGCCGCCAAAGAAGCCCGCACCCATCCGTTTGGTGAACGCGACTTCGATTTCCGTGCCCCGCGCGGCGCACAGGAATGAGTCTTTCTGCACCAAAAACTTCCCTTTCTGTTCATCCAGGTCGAGGGCGATGATTTTGCCCGGATACGGAGCCGCAAAAGCCACATGGCTTTTACCCTGACCACTATTCAAAAAGGTGGTGATGAAGAAACTTTCCCCGGTGAGCATCCGTTTGAAGCCTTTGAACAGGCCGCCGCCCGTGCCGGTTTCCATTTCGATGCCTTTTTCCATATAGGTCATCGTGCCCGCCTCGGCCCGCACGCCTTCGCCGGGATCGAGTTCGATTTCGACGAGTTGTAAATCGTCACCGTAAATTTTATAGTCAATTACATCTGCCATTGGGGGCCTCCATATCTGAATATTGCGTATTGCGTAGTGGGTATTGTTTGGATACGCAATACGCATTACGGAACACGACACGGAACGTTGCAACGATTATAATCTGCCCATTCCTTTCTCTGAGAGTCTGCCTATGTTAGAAATTCTCCAATTTACCCTGGGGCCAGTGGCGACGAACGCGTACCTGCTGGCGAATCCCGAAACCGGTGAAGCCATCTCGATTGATCCGGCCTGGGACGGACACATCATCTTGAACGCTGCCCACTCCCGCGGGTGGCGGATCACGAACATTTGGCTGACCCACGGCCACTTCGACCACCTGGGCGGCTCTGCTGCCGTAGCCGATGGGAGCAACCCACCCCCGCCTGTTTCCCTGCACCCGGACGACTACTGGTGGTGGCGCAACGAAGGGGGCGCGTCCTTTTTCGGGATGCGGATCGATCCCGGCCCGGAACCGACCATTGACCTCACCCACGGCATGAAAATGTATTTAGGCGCGCACGAAATCGAAGTGCGTCACGCCCCCGGTCATACAAAGGGGCATGTCATGTTTTATCTTCCCAGTGAGAAAGTGTGTTTTTGTGGGGACGTGATTTTTCAGGGTAGTATAGGTCGCGTAGACTTACCCGGTGGAAACTTTGATACTCTCATCGCGAGCATCCACACCCAGGTATTGACGCTTCCCGAAGATACCCGTCTCCTTCCCGGTCACGGCCCAGAGACGACAGTGGGGGAGGAGCGGCGGTTTAATCCGTTTTTGCAATAGCTTTGGATAAAAAAGAAGCGGGGCGCTGTACAGCGCCCCGCTTCTTTTTTAAGTGAAAATAATTATTTTGCGTAATCTACGGCCCGCGTTTCGCGGATGACCGTGACGCGGATCTGACCGGGATACTGCATGTTTTCTTCGATTTGTTTGGCGATGTCGCGGGCGATCCGTGCGGATTCCAAATCGTCCACCTGTTCGGGTTTGACGATGATGCGGACTTCGCGCCCGGCTTGAAGGGCAAAACTTTCGCGAACCCCTTTGAAACTGTTGGCGATGTCTTCCAATGTTTTAACCCGTTTGATGTAATCTTCCAGGCTCTCACGGCGGGCACCAGGGCGGGCACCGGATATGGCATCTGCGGCTTCGACAATGATCGCTTCCACACTTTCCTGGTCCACCTCGTGGTGGTGGGCGGCGATTGCGTTGGTGACTTTGGGCGGCAGGCGGTGGCGGCGGGCGAGGTCAGCCCCGATCCCGGCATGCGTACCTTCGACGTTGTGGTCAATGGCTTTGCCCAAGTCGTGCAACAACCCCCCCATTTTAGAAAGTTCAACATCTGCCCCTAGCTCGGCAGCGATGACACCGGCCAGACGCGCACTTTCGACTGCATGGAAGAGTTGGTTTTGTCCATAAGACGTGCGATATTTCAATCGGCCCAGGATTTTGAGAATTTCTGAGGGGAGGCCGGGAACTCCTGCATCGTAAGCGGCTTGTTCGCCCGCTTCTACAATGGTGCGGTCTACTTCATCTTGTTCTTTCTTCAGCACTTTTTCGATGTGCGCGGGGTGGATGCGCCCATCCAGAATGAGTTTGCCCAACGCACGCCGGGCCACTTCCCGCCGAACCGGGTCAAAACAGGAGATGGTGACGGCTTCGGGGGTGTCGTCTACGATCACGTCCACGCCTGCGGCCTGTTCAAAGGCTCGAATGTTGCGCCCGTTCCGCCCAATGATGCGGCCCTTCATCTCTTCGGAGGGGATCGGAACGGTGGAGGTGGTGATTTCGTTGACGTGTTCGGAGGCAACGCGCTGGATGGCAAGGGCGATCAAATCGCGGGCACGACGGTCGCCTTCTTCTTTGGCCTCGGCTTCAATTTGCCGGATGATGCGGGCCATATCGTTGCGGGCTTCTTTTTCGACTTCAGCTAGCAGAATGCCACGGGCATCATCGCGGGACATGGCGGCGACTTCTTCAAGTTTTTGGAGTTGGTCGGAATAGAGTTTGTCAATTTCGTTAGCCCGTCGATCTACCTGACTTTGGCGTTTATTGAGCGTTTGTTCGCGCTTTTCAATCCGTTCGATGTTTTTGTCGAGTTCCACCCGGCGGCGTTGCAAGCGGTCGTCTTCCCGGCGGAGTTCTGCCCGTTTTCGCTCGGTTTCGGTGTCCGCTTCTGAACGGATGGCGATAGCTTTATCTTTAGCGGCCACTTCCATTTCACGGGCTTTCTTTTGTGCCTCGCCGATAATTTTTTCCGTTTGCTGTTGGGCGTCTTCTTGGGCTTTTTGGAGCATATATTGCTTGTAATAAAAGCCACCTGCTGCGCCAATGGCAAGGCCGATGATCATGAGTATGATGGGGATGAGGATTTCCATGTTATGTCCTATTGTTAATTTTCTCTTCCCAGAGCTTTTTTACCACCGGAGAGGCCACCTCATAACTGAACCCACGTCGGGCCAAAAAGCCCAATAACTTCTGTTGAAAGGTTTTTTCATCCATATCCCGTAATTGTCGAGCTTTTTTTCGTCCTGCCTCGTAGGCTTGCGCTTCGTCATTGACTGTTGCGAGAGTGTTAGCAATGGTAGTTTCGTCAATGCCTTTTTGGGCAAGTTCGAGGCGAAGGGCAAATTTACTGCGGGGACGAAAGGCCGCCCGGTTTTCGATCCAGGTTTCGGCGAATTTTTGGTCATTGAGCATCCCTGTTTCACGCAGGCGGGCAATGACAGTTGTGGTTATTTCTTCTGGAATTTGATATTTTTCTAAGTGGTTTCGGATTTCTGCTTCGCTGCGTGGACGATAACTGATTAAATGAAGGGCACGCTGCAAAGCCTGTTCTTTTTGGTCTTGGGATTTTAGTTCTGCGATTTTGGCATCGCTTAATTCCTGGCCGACTTTTAACCAGGCGGCAACAATCCGTGCTAGACCAAAGGCAAACTCATCATTAATAAACACGTTTACCCGTTGGGCGTTCTTTTTTTGAACTTGTAAGGCTGTGATGCGATTTGCCATAAAAAAAACAGCCGCGTATCTTTGTGTACTACGGCTGTTGAAGACGATGAATGTAGTCCGCGATTCCCAAATTAATCGATTTCAGAACGCCTTTAGTTGAAGCTTCACTATGATTCTGATTTATCGAACTTGTATGTTCGGGGGAATGACTAACAGAAACCCCAATAGAGGGGTTTACATGCAGACATTTTCAGTTGTATTCAAATTTTCACTCTCAGCAACAGGACAATCATCAAACCTTTAACTTGCTAATAAATTCAATAAAAGTATTGTATTAGCAAACCTATCTATAAGCTGAGAGATATTCTTAGTAAGCCGTAGTAAAAAATTTTAAGCGAAAAAAATGTTCTAATCCAATTCGCCCAGAACCGGCATAAGTGCGGGAGGCAAAAGTCGTAGGCGAATGTTCGCTTCAATTTCTGCACTGAGCAGGGGATTCTGTTTTAACAAGTCTTTCGCACTTTCCCGTTCCTGTCCGAGACGGGTTTCACCGAATGAATAAAAAGCTCCTCGTTTTGTAATAATGGCTTGTTCTGTTGCCAAGTCAAACAAGTCTCCAAATTTAGAAATGCCTTCGTGATAAAGAATATCGAATTCGGCAGCCCGATAAGGGGGAGCCAATTTATTCTTCACCACACGTACACGGGTTCGACTGCCAATGATCTGGCCTGCAATTTCAATGTCCTGTATTTTACGGACATTCAAACGAACCGCAGTGTAAAATTTGAGGGCATTCCCCCCCGTGGTGGTCTCTGGGTTCCCGAACAGACTCCCTATTTTATGCCGTAACTGGTTAGTAAAAATTACGGCTGTTCGAGTTTGGCGAATAGCACTGGATAACTTTCTTAACGCCTGAGACATTAATTGGGCCTGTGTCTCCGAAGTTACACTCCCCATACTTCCTTCCAATTCCGCTCTAGGTACAAGAGCCGCCACAGAATCAACTATCACAACTTCTACCACACCAGAGCGCACCAAAGTTTCGGTGATTTCCAGGGCTTGTTCCCCCGTGTTGGGTTGGGCGACCCATAGATTTTTGATGTTAACCCCCACCTGTGCAGCATAACTTGGAGCGAGTGCATGTTCCATATCCACAAAAGCACAGGTACCTCCCCTTTGTTGTGCTTCAGCGATCACATGCAAACAAATGGTTGTCTTCCCGGAGGATTCAGGACCAAAAATTTCTGTAATCCGTCCCCGCGGGATTCCTCCCACACCCAAGGCAATATCTAACGAAAGCGCTCCAGTAGGAATGGCATTCCCACTTTTAAAGGGGTCCTCCCCCTGATGTACTCCCATCTCCACGTCACGCTTATTCGTTTGGTTTAAGGCATCATCCAGTGTATTTTCTCTGCCTTTTCCCATCAATGAAAGTGTACATGATTATTAACATTGTGGCAAGGGGCGATACAATGCTCATTCAATTACATGTATATGCAGAGATGTTACAATTTGCACATATCTCATCATTTATACTCAGCGAACCTTAATCGTCTTTCGAAAAAGGATGTAAAAAGAATGTGTCTACATCCCAATCCTTTTTGGGCGCGTCTTGATGAAAAGCCTCGGTATCATTTTGTTATTATTTGAGGAGTTGATTTTGTTACAAAAAACCAGAATTCTTTTCGTTTGTTTGGGGAATATTGTTCGTAGTCCCCTGGCGGAAAATATGTTCCGCTATTTAGTTACTCAGGCAAAGATGGGAGATGCCTTCGAAATCGCTTCGGCCGGTACAGGAGGCTGGCATGTTGGAGAATCCCCTGATGGTCGGATGCGGCGGGTGGCTGCACAGCGCGGGTTGATATATAATGGAAGCGCCTGTCAGTTTTCCCCGGATGATTTTGAGCACTATGACTGGATTATTGCAATGGATCGCGATAACCGGGCTAATTTACTGGCCCAAACTCAAACCCAGGCTCACCGCGAGAAGGTTCACTTAATGCGCGAATTTGACCCCTTGGCCGGAAGACACACCGATGTGCCCGATCCCTATTATGGTGGTTTGAGCGGTTTTGAGGAAGTTTATGACATTATCGAACGGGCATGTAGAGGGTTGTTCGAAGTATTGCAGGCGGAAAACAATAAAGTGATTCATTGAAAGCGCACAAGCGATAGGTGATAAGTGATAAAGAACTCACTTGTCATCACGTGTTTATCTAATGGTTCCTTCTTCCCTCACCCCCTGGCTTCTTGCCCAGCAATTTGGCCCGGTCGCGGCCACATATCCGGTGGGCGGTGGATGCATCAATAATGGGACACGGATCACCACTGAAAGTGGCAAAAGTTTCTTTCTAAAAACCAATGCACACTGTCCCACAGATATGTTTATGCGCGAAGCAGAAGGGTTGGAAGCGTTGGCCGTTCTTGATGGGCCACGTGTGCCGCAGGTATTTTTATACGGGGAGGATTTTTTGTTGATGGAGGATTTGCGACCTGCCCAACAGAGATTCGGTTATTGGGAACGCTTGGGCGAACAGTTAGCTGCAATGCATAATCATATTGCCTCGCGATTTGGTTTTCCTCACGACAATTATATTGGTAGTACACCTCAACCTAACCCTCTCACCGAGGATGGCTTTTTTTTCTTTGCCCAAAATCGGCTGTTATATCAGGCGGAGTTAGCGGGCTCGCACGGCTTGCTTTCATACACAGAAGTGCAAAAAGTGGAACATTTCGCCGTCCGCTTATCGGAATGGATTCCTGTCCAACCGGCCTCCCTCGTTCATGGTGATTTGTGGAGCGGCAATCTCATCACAGACGACCAAGGTTATCCGGTTCTGATCGATCCAGCAACGCATTATGGTTGGGCAGAAGCCGATCTAGGCATGATGACTCTGTTTGGTTCCCCGCCTGAGCGGTTCTTCCACGCGTATCAGGAAGTGCGCCCTCTTTCTCCTGGGTTAGAGGTGCGTTTCCCTGTGTACAACCTGTATCATCTACTCAATCACTTGAATCTTTTTGGGTTGGGATATTACGGGCAGGTTATGGCGATTATTCGCTCGAAGGGATAAATTCTTCCTCTTGCTCAGCAAGCGCTTGGCGCACTGCCCATTCTTGAACAAGATTCAGTTTCCCCGTCTCAGTGAGAACTTGATATACCTGAATTGGTTCTGACCGTCCGCGGATGCTAGTCTCCCCAATTCGCACCGTTTCAAATTCTCCGCTTAACCCTGCGCGAGTTGCTGGCCCGATCAATAGTTTGTCAGGCCGGGCTAGGGTTTCCAGCCGGGAGGCGATATTGACTGCGTCACCAATCACGGTCAATTCCACGTGCTCCTGCGTGCCAATGTACCCTGCCATCGTCGTTCCAGTATTGATGCCGATGCCTACATGATAGGCCTTGTGATCCTGTCCGCGATGTGCAATCTTCTTGCGAATTGCCAATCCTGCGCGTACCGCTTGATTTTCGGGGTATTTTTCGTTTGTCATCCCAAATACCGCCATCACGCCATCCCCCAGATATTTGTTGATCAACCCCCCATGTTCAAAAACGATCTCGGTAACATCTTTATAGTATTCCGTTAAAAGCTCTCCAAATTTTTCGACCCCTAACTCCTCAGCCAGTCGTGTAGAGTCGGCAATGTCGGTAAACAATACCGTTACTTTTTGAACTTTTAAGCCGGGTAATTGGCCGGTATGAAGATAGTCTTGAAGTAAATATTCGACTTCAGAAGATGAAAGAAACCGCTGGAACAGGGTGCGCATCTTCTGCTCTTCCCGCACGCGTTCCAACAACATCACCCGTTGGATAGTAAGTGAAGCCAGATGGCTGATGGCAACAGCAAGTTTAATGTCTTGTTGTTCAAACGGCCGCGTCTCCGGGTTGGTCTTATACATATACAAGAGGGCGATGATCTTGTCGTTTGCCAACACAGGGACACATAATGCTGAGCGGATTTGACGTAACATCGCACTTTCTCGGATGCGTTGGTCATGGTATTGTTGTAAATTAGGGATGGCGATTGTTGTCTTTTGTTCAATTGCCGCCCTGGCAATCGAGACAGGGAATTCAAATTCTTGGAGCCGGTTGAACTGGTTCGCCAGGATAATCTCGCACTTATCCGTGCCAAGTGATTGCTGGACGAGTTGCGTCAGTTTACTCAGGGCCATGTCAATATCAATAACAGTGTTGAGCTGGCTGGCAACTTCATACATCAACGCGGCGTGCTGATCGAACGATTCAACCAAAAGCTCGCGGGTCAGGGGGCGCGTGCCCAGGGTGCCACTTGTAAGTTCCTTGGGCGCTGGCCCCAAATAATTCAGCGTGATTAACACTGTGCCAATACGGACAATGTCATTGGCATTCAAACGGATGGAGCCTGTCAACCGATTTCGGTTGATATAAGTCCCGTTGGTGCTTCTTAGATCTTGCAGGCTGACAATATTATGCGTGGGTTCGTAGATAAATTCCGCATGGTGGCGCGAGGCAGAAACATCGTTAATGACGATGTCATTTTTTGAACTCCGGCCTACCGTATTCGCCCCTGGTTTGAGCGCATATTCGCGAGGCTCGCCTTCTGCAGAGCGTACTGTAACTGTCCACGTTCCATTCTGGTTCATAGCACACAACCGGGTGTAATCATAGCATCAATCAAAGTGTCCGACAAGAAAAACTCAAAACGAAAAATATCGTTTGAAATTGGGCTTCCATCCTTCGGGGTGAAATTCCCCAGAAGGAATATCTTGAATGTAATTTCCATAATATTTGCCGTGGGCAATGCTGTCCAACGCCTCCGCCAACATATCCACCTCTTGCGTCGTGTTGTACAGACCAAACGACACCCGTACTAACCCCGGCATATCCCGTTTGTTTTCCGCCAGAATGTTATCCCGAACTGCATGAGCCTCCTCGGAAGTCAAGCCTAACAAATGCAAAATATACGGATGAGCGCAAAAACACCCATTCCGCACACCAATGCCAAATTCGTGCCCCAACACCGCCGCGACCCAAAAGTGCGATTTATTATCAAGATTGAACGGAATCACGCCCAGGCGGTTGGCACTATTTTCCGGGTCAGTATCTCCGTAAGGATGAAAACCCGGAACAGTTGCCAGCGTTTTCAACGTGTACGCCGTCAACTCCGCCTCATGCTTGGCTACCGTGTCCATTCCGACGGACTGCAATTGGCAAATTGCCCCAGCTAATGCCACTGCCCCTGCCGTATTCGGACTACCTGCCTCATCCCGGTCGGGTGGTTCAGCCCAAATCACATCCCCCAGCGTCACGATGGACACCGTTCCCCCGCCAACCATATCGGGGTCGCCCTCCTCAAAAATATCGCGACGCCCAATCAACGCTCCTGTGCCGTAGGGGGCATAAAGTTTGTGTGCCGAAATCGTCACGAAATCTAGGTGGGTAGGATCGTCCAATGGACGCATGTTCACCTGCCGGTGCGGGGCTAATTGCGCGCAATCCACCGCGATCTGCGCGCCGAGTGCGTGGACTTTTTCTGCCATCTTATGCACGGGGTTCAAATACCCGGTCACATTACTGGCCCCAGTGATTGCCACCAACGCCAGCCGGTCGCCGTACTCCGCCAGTTTCGCGTCGAAATCCGCCATGTCCAGCCGCCCGTCGGGGTGCAGGCGGATGTGGACGGTTTCAGTGGCTTTGCGCCAGGGGAGGTCGTTCGAGTGGTGTTCCATGCCCGAGGTCAGCACCACGTTGCGTTCGGGGGTAAATGGAAAACGGCGGGCAAGTTTATTGAGCGCTTCCGTGGTATTTTTGCCATAGATGCAGGTGTGGGTTTGCGGATCAGCGCCGACAAAGCGCATGGTGATCTCCCGCGCTTCCTCGTAAATGTGCGTGGCAAGCTGGCTTTTGAAGCCGGTGCCGCGGTGCACACTGCTGTAATAGGTCATAAATTCATTGACCGCGCGTTGGACAGCTTTGAGCGGGGGCGTGGAAGCGGCATTGTCAAAATTGATGTATCGGCGATGGGATCCATCTAATAATGGGGTTTCAACATCCAATCCCGCAAAGAGATCGGCAAAGGTGGAATTTGAAGACATACAAGCTCCTGAAAACAAATTTTTAATGGCCAGCGCGCCTTTGCTAAAGGGCTTGGGCCTTTCTTTTAAATAGCTCTTCGCTCGCTAGTACTGTTCAGTGGGACGAACAACTTGCAAAGTGGGTAAAAGTGGTATAAAATGTGGGTAAAAGTGGCATAAAGTGGCATAAAGTGGCATCAAACGCCGGGCATCCCCGGCGTTTGGCAATTAATGGCAAGATAGAACAAATGTTTCTCGGTCAGTACACCCATAGCATGGACCCAAAAGGTCGTTTGAGCGTTCCCGCACGGTTTCGGGAACTACTCGAAGCGGGCGCGTATATTACGCAGGGGTTTGACCAAAACCTGATGGTATTGACAGCCGAAGCCTTTGAACGCCTTTCTGCCCAGGTAAATGCCATGAGCCTCACCGATCCGACCTCCCGCCAACTCAAGCGTTTGCTCTTTGCCGCAGCGGATCGCGTCGAACTGGATAGCTCCGGGCGTATCCGTATCCCCCAGTTTTTACGAGATGTAGCTGGTTTGGATGGGGAAGCGGTCATTGTGGGGGCAGGGGATTATTTCGAAATCTGGTCTTCACCGGCCTGGCAACCCAAAGCCGCCGAATTGCAAGACACAGAAGCGAATGCACAAAGGTTCGCAACATTGGAATTATCTAGTTAATTCCGTGCATCAATCTGTTCTTTTCCAAGACATTATACACGCCTTACAGCCCCAAAGTGAAGGCAAATACGTGGATGGCACGGTCGGGGCAGGGGGGCACGCCGCCGGAATTTTGGAAGCCTCCGCCCCAGATGGACTCCTGTTGGGCTTGGATGTGGACCCCCAGGCATTAGCCCTTGCCCGCACCCGCCTCGCCCCCTTTGGCCCCCGTGCGATGGTGATCCACGCCTCGTACACCACCCTGCCCGAACAGTTAGCCTGCCTCGGATGGGACGCGGTGAACGGTATCGTGCTTGATTTGGGCGTCTCGTCCATGCAGTTGGACACCGGCTCGCGCGGGTTCTCCTTCCGGGAAGATGCACCGCTCGACATGCGGTTTGACCCCACCCGCCCGGACAGTCGCACCGCTGCCGATTTAGTCAACACCCTCTCGGAGCGTGACCTTGCCGACCTGATCTTCCGCTACGGGGAGGAACGCCATTCCCGCCGGATCGCCCATGCCCTGGTGCAGGCCCGCCCCCTCCACACGACCGGACAGCTCGCCCAGATCGTGGCCCGCGTAGTGCATGGCGGCGATCATCATCCTGCCCCCCGCACCTTTCAGGCGTTGCGGATTGCGGTCAACGGCGAGTTGGAGGCGGTCGAAACGGTGCTTCCCCTGGCGATGCAGTGTCTCGTGCCGGGGGGCAGATTAGCGGTCATCGCCTTCCATTCGCTGGAAGACCGGATCGTAAAAGAATATTTTCGACGGGAAAGCCGGGACTGTCTTTGTCCCCCCCGTCAACCTGTGTGTACCTGTGGGCACAAGGCGAGTTTGCGAGAAATCACCCGCAAGCCCATGCAGGCCACTGAAGAAGAAATCCACGCGAACCCGCGTGCGCGGAGTGCCCGTTTACGGGTTGCAGAAAAATTATGAAAACCAAACCTCAACATTTCCTTCACGCATATAAAAACGCTCCCTGGCGAACGCAACTCCAGATGATCGGCGGGTTCTCGCTGGTTGTGGTGCTGGTGGCGTTGGTCGCAGGGGTGTATTTAAACGTGACCGCGCGGGCCGCGACGATTGGCCGCGAGATTCAGGGGATGGAAGTGACCATTTTGGAACTGCAACGCGACAACGCCGATCTGGAAAATCAGTTGGGGATGCTCACCTCGATTCGGACAATGCAACAGCGCGCCGAAGATTTAGGCTTTCAACCCGTCAACCCCGCGGAAGTGATGTACGTGACTGTGCCCGGCTACACCGGACGGCAGGCAGCCACTTTGGCCCCACCTCCTGGCCCGGTCACGGCTTCCGCTTCGAGCTTGCCTCCTGAATATACTCAATCTTTATTTGACTGGTTACTTGAAGTCACCCAAAACAACGTCCCCGCACGCTCGCGAACCTGGCTTCAGGGATTGGGTGCACAACCCGTGGCCCAAAGTCGTGGTGATTCTCCATGAATGCTTCTCAAGTCTCCCGTGTCCCCTCTCTTCGTTGGCGATTTACCTCCATCGGGGCTGTTTTTGCCCTGGTGGGGGTTGTCATTTTTATTCAACTGATCCGAATTCAGATCAGTCCCCAGGCAGAGGTCTTCCGCAAGCAGAGTGCGCTGTATTCCGGCGTGTGGAAGACCCTTTCCCCCGCGCGGGGGCAGATTTACGACCGGTGGGGGCACATCCTCGCGGCCAACCGCACCGTGTATCAAATCGGCGTTGAGTACCAATCGGTCAAAGACCCCGCCAGCATCGCGTTTGCTTTGCAAGTCGTATTGGGCGAGGACTATAACCGCATTTACGGGGTGGCTGACCCAAATGCCAACCCTGAGTTGGTATACGCAGTTCTTGCCGATTATGTCCCGGCAGAGAAGGTTTTGCAGTTACAGCAGTTTTCCGACGAGATGAACGGCACCTTCGGCGAAGATCAACCGGTGCGCGACCTTTCCGGGATTATTTACACCCCGCACCTTCAGCGCAGTTACCCGGAAAACAACCTCGCTTCCAACATTCTCGGTTTTGTGAGCCGCGAGGGGAAAGGTTATTTCGGGGTTGAAGAAAAATACAATGACCTGCTTGCTGGTGTTTCCCGCACGGTATGGATGCCCAGTGATCCCAATCAGATCGAAGCCTTGCCCGACATCCCCCCCGGTGCAAGCTTGATCCTGACCATTGACCGCGAAATTCAAGACATGGTCGAAAAAGTTCTCGATGACAGTGTTTCCTTTTGGGGAGCGGAATCGGGCACGATTGCGGTTATGGACCCTCGAACGGGCGAAATCCTGGCGATGGCAACCACCGGGCGGATCAACCTAAACGAATATTGGAAATTCACCGACACTATCGGTGGGCAAACCCCGTTTAACCAGGCCATCGGCAAAGATTACGAACCCGGCTCGGTTTTCAAAGTGCTGACGATGGCGGCTGGCCTAGACTCCGGCGCGGTACAACCCGACACCGAGTTCCTTGACACCGGCGTGATCGAAGTGGGCGGCATCCAGATTCACAACTGGAACTATGGGGCTTGGGGGCCGCAGAGCATGACCGGGTGTATGCAGCACTCGCTTAACGTTTGTCTGGCCTGGATTGCCACGCAACTCGGCCCGCAGCGTTTTTACGATTACATGCAGGCATTTGGCTTCGGGCACTCGACTGGAATTGACCTGTCCGGGGAAGTGGTTGGGCGTTTGAAACTGCCCGGTGACTCGAACTGGTACGCTGCTGACCTGGGGACGAACTCGTTCGGGCAGGGGCTTTCCGTCACCCCTGCACAGATGCTGATGGCAGTTTCTGCCCTGGCAAACGATGGAGAAATGGTCGTACCGCATCTGCTGTTGGGCATTGTTAATAACGGACGCCAGTACAATCCCCCGCCACAAATTGCCGGAACGCCCATCAAACCCGAGACGGCGCGTACATTGACCGAAATGTTGGCGAATTCCCTCGAAAGTGAAGCCTCCAACGCCCTCGTGGAAGGCTACCGGGTCGCCGGCAAAACGGGCACTGCTGAAATTCCCACCCCCTACGGCTACACCAGCGATCAGACCAACACCTCGTTCGTTGGCTGGGGGCCGGTGGATAATCCGCAGTTTTTGGTGTATGTCTGGCTTGAAAAGCCCTCTAGCTCGATCTGGGGTTCGGAAGTCGCCGCTCCGGTGTTTAGTGAAATTGTCCAACGGCTGGTCGTCTTGCTTAACATCCCCCCTGACGGCACGCTGAATGGGCAATAATTTTCCAGATTTATTATGCCACTTCTCACCGTTGCCAACGTTCTTGAAAGCCTGACCGGGTTTCGCCCTTCTAAGGCCACTCAGGTGATTACTGAAGCTGTGGTGGATGTGCGGAATGTTGGGCCAGGATCTTTGTTCATTGCTATGCGAGGGCAGGAGACCGGTCAAATTATTGCCCAAGCCTTTGAACAAGGTGCGGTTCTAGCCCTGATGGAAATTGACCCGCTCCTAGAGTCTTGCACATTTCCTGTATATTCTCTCCGAGATGTGCCTCGAGAACTAAAAAATCAGGATTTGCCGCTTTGCCTCCGGGTTGATGACAACCTTGCCGCTTTACACCAAATTGCGACTTTTTGGCGCAAGCATCTGGCTCATGTGACTGCAATTGCAATCGCCGGGAATTTTGGCAAAACTACAACGAAAGATTTGGTCGCAGAAATGCTTGGCCAGCGCTACAGAACATTAACAAACACAGGCAATACCCGCAGTGACCTGGATATTCCCCTGGCCCTCACAAGTCTTACCGCCGGACATCAACGGATGGTTCTGGAAGTGAATATACCTGGACGGCTTGCATTTTTTAGCGAAATGGTGGCCCCTCGTATGGGTATTATCACTACTGCAGGAACCCCCCAGGTGGACGAAACAGGCTTTCGTGCGGAACTGGCCTCCCACATGGCTGATCTCATCCGCATTCTCCCCTCGGACGGATACGCGATCCTCAATTACGATGACCCCTGGATTCGAGGCATGGCCGCGCAGACTTCTGCTAATGTGCTGTTCTATGGCCTTTCTCCGCAGGCCGATGTGTGGGCGGATGAAGTAGAAGGATTGGGGCTGGAAGGTATCCGGTTCCAATTGCACTATGGCGGCGAGGCTCTCCATTTAAAAGTGCCGATGCTAGGCCGTCACTCCGTGCATACCGCGTTACGGGCGGCAGCCGTGGGCATTCTCGAGGGGTTTTCCTGGCAGGAGATAGCTAACGGCCTGCACTTTAGTAATACCCAACTTCGCCTCGTTGCCGTCCGAAGCGATCAAGGTGCACTCCTGTTGGATGATACCTACGACGCCTCGCCCGAATCTATGCTGGCCGCCCTCAACCTGCTTGCAGAGATGCGTGGGCGCAAACTCGCCATTTTGGGCGGGATACCTGATTTGGGCCCGTTCCAGTTTCAGGGCCATCAACTCGTGGGGATGCGGGCGGCACAAATCGTGGATGTCCTGATCACGATTGGCGAACTGGGTCGCGAAATTGCAGATGCCGCGCGTTCAGCTTGGCTCCCCAATTCCGCCATTCTCGAAATGGCGGATACCGATGAGGCCATTGCCTATCTTAACAGGTACTTGACGGCCAATGATGTGGTGTTGATCAAAGGCTCGCAGGATTTGTATTTAGACCGAATCACTGCCGCATTAGAGGCAGATGTATGAGCCCCACTTCGATTGCGCTGGCTCTTGCAGGTGTGAGTTTTATGCTCACCGTGATCTGGGGGCAGACGGTCATCCGTGTCCTCCGGCACTATCGTCTAGGAGAACGGATAACGGTGAGCAGTCCACAAGGGCATTTCACCCAATTGGGTACGCCGACGATGGGGGGGATGTTGTTTATCATCCCCATCATGTTATTGACGTTGTTGCTCAATGGGATCAATTTGCTCGGTGTGGGCGGGGGCCTGGGCGAATCCATCCTCTTGCCCCTCGGCACCCTGATGAGTTTTGGGCTTCTCGGTTTAGTGAGTGATTGGCGGCGCATTCAAGGCCTGCATCCAAGCGGCGTGCGCCCCCGGTACAAACTGCTGATCCAGTTCGTGCTGGCTGTGATTATCGCTTACGGGTTGTGGCATTACCTCGATGTGCCGAATATGTATTTGCCCTTTTACAAAGGCGAGTTTGAAATGGGTTTCTGGTTCGTCCCCGCCGCGGCGTTGTTGATCGTGACCACAACCAACGCTACGACCTCCACAACAGGCGTGCAAGGACTGACTGGGTTGATCGCGGCGACCGCGTTTGCGGCGTATGGCACGATTGCCAGTTTTCAGGAACAAGAGTTTATCGTACGGTTTTGTTTTACGGCAGTCGGTGCGTTGTTTGGCTTTTTGTGGTTCAACATCAAACCAGCAGAGTTGATCATGGGCTACACCGGCTCGTATGCCATTGGTGCGACCCTCGCCGTGATTGCTCTGATGACCGGGCAGTGGCCGATGTTGATCTTTATTTTCGTAATTCCGTTTTTGGAAGCAGGTTCCGCCGCCCTACAAATTATTTACTATCGGCTCACTGGCCGCCGGATTTTTCGCATGGCTCCTCTGCACCACCACCTCGAACTTGCCGGGTGGAGCGAAACACAAATTGTGCAACGGTTTTGGTTGATTAATTTTTTAGTTGCGTTGATTGGCATAACTTTAGCGTTTTTCTAAAGATGACCGCCCTCCCCTCCCTCCACTACCTCCTCATCGGTGCCGCCCGCCAGGGTACGGCGCTGGCGCGGTATCTGGCTTCGCATGGGGCGCAGGTGGTCTTGAACGATTCCCGCACCCCGGACGCGCTGGAAACGATTATCGTCAGCCTTGCCGATGTGCCTGTGAAGTGGGCCTTGGGTGGGCATCCCCTCACGCTCTTGGATGGGGTAGATGTTGTGTGCCCGTCCGGGGGCGTACCGCTCGACATGCCCCTCGTCGCTGAAGCGATCCGGCGCGGCATTCCGCTCTCGAACGACTCGCAAATCTTCCTCGACCTGTGCCCTTGCCCCACCGTCGGCATCACTGGCTCGGCAGGCAAAACCACCACGACAACGTTAGTTGGACGCATGGCGCAGAATACGCAATACGCAATACGCAATACGTACATCGGCGGCAACATCGGCAACCCCCTCATCTCTGCCGTGGACGAGATGACCCCCGCCGACCTCGCAGTGATGGAACTTTCGAGTTTTCAATTGGACATTATGACCCGTTCTCCTCACGTGGGCGCGGTGCTGAACATCACGCCCAACCATTTGGACCGCCACCCTTCGATGGCCGATTACACGCGGGCGAAGGCGAACATCATTGCATTTCAGACGCCAGAGGATGTGGCGGTGCTGGGGCGGGATGACGCGGGGGCGTGGGGTCTGAAAGAGATGGTAAAAGGAAAACTGGTTACGTTCGGGCATGATCCTGTTGGCGAACTGGTCCCCGGCTGGGTCGCGGATGTTCACCTGCGCGGGGACGAGATCGTGATTTGGGATGGTGTCCACGCGCAAACTGTGATGTCCCGTGCGGACATTTTACTGCGCGGCGAACATAATTTGGTGAACGTGATGGCCGCGTGTGCGATCAGTTTTGCAACGGAACACCTGACAGGTCTCCCGAAAGACCTGTCAGGTGTCGTCGAAGCGATGCAGGCCGGGGTGCAGAATTTCCGTGGCGTGGCGCACCGGCTGGAGTTTGTCCGTACCCTGCACGGGGCGGACTGGTACAACGACTCGATTGCCTCCGCCCCTGAACGTGTGATGGCGGGCATTCGAGCCTTCGAACGGCCCATTGTATTGTTGGCGGGCGGGCGGGACAAAAACCTGCCGTGGGAAGATTTTGCCCGGTTGGTGTGCGAACGGGTGGATCATCTCGTGCTGTTTGGCGAAAGTGCGAGGATGATTGCAAATAAGGTGAGGGCTTGCCGGGCGAAGGGGGGGCGTCCGTTGACGATGGATTGTTGTGCGGGCTTGCACGAAGCGGTGCAGGCCGCGGCAAATGTGGCCGAGGCAGGCGATGTAGTGTTGCTTTCCCCCGGCGGAACGAGTTTCGATGCGTTTCGCGACTTTGAAGCGCGCGGAGAGAGGTTTAAACAATGGGTCTTGGCATTGGCGTAAAGGCGACTGGCCGGAATCAGACTTCTGGCGCTAAAAAACGGCTTGTGCAATTGGGCATTGACGTGCCGCTTTTGTTGATCCTGATCACCTTCTTGATCTTCGGGATTTTGATGGTGTATTCGGCCAGCTGGGACTTTTCGCTCGCGATTTATGACTCCGCGACGTATATTTTTGAACGGCAGTTGTTGTGGATTGCCATTGGGATCGTTGTTGCGACCGGAGCCGCGTTTTTTGATTATCACCGTTGGAAACGGCTGGCGGTGCCTGCAATGTTGATCACGATTTTGGGTCTGTCCGCCGTGCTCATCGTGAGCGAAATTCGTTTGAACGCGGCTCGTTCGTTGTTTCAAGGGTCGTTTCAACCTTCGGAACTGGCAAAAATCGTCATGATTATTTATCTTGCGGTTTGGTTGGATTCGAAACGTGAACATCTGCATGATGTGAGTTTTGGGTTACTCCCGTTGGCAGGCATTTTAGGGTTTGTCGGTGGGTTGATCTTTTTGCAACCCGATTTGAGCGCCGTACTGACCATCATCGCCCTGGGCGGGTTGCTGTTCTTCCTGGCAGGTGGCGATTTGAAGCAAATTGTGCTTTTGCTCGTGGTAGCAGCCGTGGTCGGTTGGTTGGTGGTCGCGGTTAGCCCTACCGGACAAATCCGCGTGGCGAGTTATTTGGACGGAGTGCGCGACCCAACTTCGGCTTCGTACCACGTTCGCCGTTCGCTCGAAGCCTTTGTCAAAGGTGGCTGGTTTGGTGTAGGTATTGGCAAGGCGGATACCAAACTGACCGGCCTCCCGGTGCCGCCCACTGATAGCATTTACGCAGTCATTGGTGAAGAAACAGGTGTGTTAGGCGCGTTGGGCGTGGTGTTGATGTACGGTGCGTTGCTTTGGCGTGGCCTGAAGATTTCCCACTGTGCGCCCGATACCCTTGGTGCATTGCTGGCGGGCGGGCTGACGTTATGGATTGTCATGGAAGCATTCATCAACATGGCGGTGATGGTTGGCCTGGCCCCCTTTGCCGGGAATGCTTTGCCTCTGATCAGCGCAGGCGGCTCCAACATGGTGGTTACGATGTTGGCGATGGGCGTTATCTTGAATGTTTCTCGGTTGGGCGCGCAAGCCGAAGAAGAAGCCCCCAGCCATGTCAGTCCTGTGTTGGATTTCCGTAGTCGGAAAACGGCGTATTACGCCAAAACCGTGCCGACCGCAACATTGAAACCCGATGCGGTTCCCGAAAAAACCGCGCGCCGTCGTCGCCCGATGGCCTCACATCCGAGCCTGTTCCGCTCAAATCCGTTTCGCTCAAACCCGTTTCGCCCGCGCAACCGGGAACGCATTCCCCGCGAAGGGAGCGATGGTGAAGGTGAATAACGATGCGCCTTCTGATTTGCGCCGGAGGCACCGGCGGCGGGGTCTATCCTGCACTTTCCGTCTGGCAGGCGGTGAAAGATCGCCTTTCCGCCGTGTTATGGGTCGGTGGGGAGGGGGGTATGGAGGCTGAGTTGGTGCAACGCGAGGGCATCCCGTTCGAGACGGTTCCCGCGTCCGGGTTGCACGGCGTGGGGTGGAAAACGCTCTCCGCCCTGGCGCAGAACGTGCGCGGGGTGTTCGCTTCCCGCCGGATTTTGGCGCAGTTTAAACCAGATGTCATGTTTTTTACGGGCGGGTTTGTTGCCTTTCCCGTAGCTTTTGCAGGACGGCATATTCCTACCGCGCTATATGTGCCCGACATCGAACCGGGTTGGGCGTTGAAAGTCACCGCCCGGTTTGCCGATAAAGTGGCGTTGATTGCGGATGATTCTCGGCAGTATTTTTCGGGGCATCTAGGCTTGATCGTCACCGGGCACCCCGTTCGGCAGGGCTTAAATGCCTGGGATCGAGAAACCGCGCGGCAAGCGTTTGGGTTCAGCCCGGAACTGCCCACCCTGCTCGTATTTGGCGGTAGCAAAGGGGCACGGGCGATCAATCGAGCGGTCCTCGCGGTGCTTCCGCAGTTGCTCGCTGAGATGCAAGTGCTCCACCTCAGTGGCACGCTGGATTGGGACGAAGTTCACGCTGCCGAGGAAACCCTCCCCGCGGAACTGGCCCCCCGCTACCGGGCGTACCCGTACCTGCACGAGCAAATGGGCGCAGCGTATACGGTAGCCGATTTGGTTCTGTCTCGCGCGGGAGCGTCGTCGGTCGGAGAATTTCCCCTCTTTGGCCTCCCGGCGATCCTCGTCCCGTACCCGCACGCGTGGCGTTACCAAAAAGTCAACGCTGATTATCTGACCGGGCACGGCGCGGCGCTTATGGTGCCGAACGAAGAGCTGCCCGAAAAAATTCTTCCCCTGGTGCTGGGCCTCATGCGTGACCCGGCTCAACGGACAAAAATGCAAACGGCGATGCGTGCCCTTGCGAATCCACACGCCGCCGAAACGATTGGAAACCTTTTATTTGAGTTGGGAGGCGGTTCCTAAGTAAAGTTCCCTAAAGTTCCGAAAGTTCCCCCAGGTTCTCACACCGGACCTGACAGGAATGCTTCGGAACGTGCTGGAGCAAACCCAAGCCCTCCTAAAACCGAGGAAGTCCCTATGATTACAATCACCTTCTTTTTCTGGACTTTTGTGGTGGTCTTCGCCGTCATTGGGGCCATGCGCGGGTGGGCGCAGGAACTTTTGGTGGCTTTTAGTATCATCCTGGGTCTTTTTATCATCAGCGTTCTCGGCTTAGTACCTGTTGTTCGCGATATGGTTGGCTTAGGATTTGTAAACGATGCGGGTGCTCCTATTACTGGTTTACCCGCGACCGCGTTTTACATCCGTTCGGCGCTTATCATTGCCCTGACTTTCTTTGGTTATCAGACGCCGCGGATTAAAAACGAACGCATCAAAAAAGCTACCACTCGAAGTGGTCAGTTACAAGATACGTTGCTGGGCATCATTGTGGGCGGTATCAATGGTTATTTGGCGGTTGGCACGCTCTGGTTTTTCTTGATCCAGGCCGATTATTTCCTGGATTTTGTAACCCGGCCAACTGGCGAGGTCGCCTCTTCCGCTCAAAATATTATTGACCTCCTCCCACCTATGCTCCTCAACGGTAACGCTATCTATTTTGCGGTGGCATTGGCATTTGCGTTTGTCGTTATCGTCCTACTTTAACCATCACTCATCACTCATTATTTTATGTCTCACACCCACTTCATCGGCATCGGTGGCACCGGGCTTTCTGCTATCGCCCGCGTTCTGCTCGAAAGCGGCCAACAGGTCAGCGGGTCTGACCGTGCCCTCTCCCCGCTTGCGGCCGCCCTCCGCGCCGATGGTGTGATGGTTTACGAAGGCCACGACGCCGTCAACGTGCAAGGGGCTGATGTGGTCGTCCGTTCCTCCGCCATCCCCGACACAAATGTGGAGGTACAAGCTGCCCGTGCCCTCGGTCTTCCCGTTCTCAAGCGTTCTGACTTCCTGGGCAAAATGATGGATGGGCGCACCGGCATCGCCATCGCCGGAACGCATGGCAAAACGACCACAACCTCGATGATCGCCTGGATGTTGACCGCCCTCGGCCTCGACCCTACTTACATCTCCGGTGGTGTTATCGCCAACCTCGGGACCAATGCTCACGCCGGGCAAGGTGTGCCTTTCGTCATCGAAGCGGATGAATACGACCATATGTTTCTCGGTTTGCGACCCAAAATCGCCATCGTGACGAACGTCGAACACGATCACCCAGACTGCTACCCGACCTCCGAAGACTTCTTCCAGGCTTTTCGGGATTTTGTAAAAACCCTGTCCCTCGACGGAACGCTGATCGCCTGCGTGGATGACCCTGGCGCGTCCTCCCTCCTCCATGCCGAAGAATCTGGCCCCCGCGGATTCCCGTATGGCCTGACCGCCTCCGCTCGCGTGCGTGGGGGCAACCTCGCCCCTCAGCCCGGTGCGGGGTTCCAGTTTGACCTGTACCTTGACAACGAATTCCAAACACATGTGGCCTTGCAAGTCCCCGGCCAGCACAACGTGCTCAACGCCCTCGCCGCCCTCAGCGTGGCGCACCTCCTCGGCCTCTCCCTTCCCGACGCGGCCCTTGCACTCGGCAAATTTTGTGGTGCGGGTCGCCGGTTTGATCTCCGCGGGGAAGCAGGCGAGGTACTGATCATTGACGACTACGCCCACCATCCCACAGAAATCCGCGCGACGCTCGCCGCTGCCCGCGCACGTTACCCTTCCCGGACACTGTGGGCTGTCTGGCAACCGCATACCTACTCCCGTACCGAAACCCTCCGCACAGAATTCGCCCGCGCGTTTGGCGATGCCGATCATGTACTCGTCACAGGCGTGTACGCGGCCCGCGAAACCGCCCCTGCCGGGTTCAGTCTGCAACCGTTGTTAGACGCCATGCCCAACCCCGACGTGCATCATTTCCCCACGTTGGATGAGGTGAGTGCCTATTTAGTCACCCATCTGCACCCCAATGATGTGCTCCTCGTCATGTCCGCAGGAGATGCGGAGCAAGTGAGCCAGCAAGTATTTTCGGCATTGAGTTCTCCGAATGTCAGGGCATCGCTCGGACCTATAGGAACTCAAAGGAATTCGTAGGAATTTTTAGGAACTGTACGATGAAAGAATCGAACTCAAAACCCATGCCACAAACTTACGCCTTTGAACTCCCCGCGTTGGGTGAACTCAAATTAGAACTAGAAGAAACGGAGCCGCAGGTGAAACCCCTCTACCCGGCGAAAAAAGACGTAAATGAAGATTTGATTCACCGTCTGATTGACTGTCTGAAAAAGATTTAGAGAACAAACCAACGAACCACCAGTATGTCTTTGGCCCCTCCTCTCACCCTCTCCCGCTTGCAAGCCGCCTTCCCTGATCGGTTGCAGTTTGATGTGCCCCTGGCGCGGTATACTGCCGCGTTGATCGGCGGTCCGGCGGACGCATTTTTAATCGTTCAGTCAGCGAATGAACTGGCGCAAGCAGTGGAAATCCTATGGGCGGAAGAAGCCCCATTCACCATTTTGGGCGGCGGCTCGAATGTGCTCGTGAGTGATGCAGGGACGCGAGGCGTGGTCCTGCTTAACCGGGCGAAAAATGTTCATTTTGACCTGGACAAATCCACCATCTGGGCTGAATCTGGAGCAAATTTTGGCGCTCTTGCCCGGCAAGCTGCAACTAAGGCCCTGTCCGGTTTGGAATGGGCGGCGGGTATCCCTGGCACGGTGGGCGGTGCGGTCTTTGGCAATGCAGGCGCACACGATGGAAATATGGCACATAACTTAATCGAAGTTGAAGTGCTGGATCGAAAGACTGGACGAGTGGTCTGGCCTGTTGAAAGAATGCATTATGCCTACCGGAGTAGCTTATTGAAAGAATCTCCCGGCCAGACGATGATCCTCTCCGCTCTGCTCCAATTAGCCCCCGGCACTCCCGAAGCAATCCATGCCCGCATGGATACCTTTCTTGCCCACCGTCATCGCACTCAGCCTCCTGGTGCTAGTATGGGCTCAATGTTCAAAAATCCTCCTGGCGATTATGCCGGGCGTTTGATTGATGCCGCAGGGCTGAAAGGCACCCGCATGGGTGGGGTCGAGATCAGTCCTTTGCATGGAAATTTTTTTATCACTACAAGTTCGTGTGCAGCCGCAGATGTGTATGCCCTGATTCAACTGGCGCAACAGACTGTTTTTGAAAAATTTGGTGTTCAGCTAGAATTGGAGATTGAACTTTTTGGTGATTGGAATGCTACACAGTGATTGGTACAGAAAGAGGATAAGAAATTACAAAATGTAATGTGTTTTGTAATGGAGATACGAACTCTGATTTCAAATTTACGTGTAAAACTAACGGATACCTATGTCTGCCCCTATCCCTACTTCCCGAGCTGAACAAGTGCGCGAACGCCGCCGTATCCAGGCGGTTGAACCGAAAAAGCCCCTTCGCACTGCTGCGCGTACTCGGAAACCCGCCCAACCCCCACCTGTGGTGACACGCAGTGGCCGCGTGGATATGCCCACCCGACCCATTCGCGGCTCGCGCACGCGCCGTATGTACGAAGTTTCCCTGGGTTCACCAGGGGCGGAACTTCGCTTGCCGGCAATGCCTGCCTTCCGGTGGAGTTGGCGATATGTTTCTGGGTTATTAATTTTGGGGTTGATCGGGTTGTTGTACGTGGTTTGGACCATGCCCACATTCCGAGTCAGCGCTGCCCAAATTACTGGATTACGCACCATCTCCGAGCGGGATGTCAATCTGGTTTTAGGGTTGTCCGATACCCCGATCTTTATCCTGCAAGCGGATGTGATGCAGAAAAATTTGCTGGAAGCCTTCCCGGAACTTTCGGCGGCAACCGTGCAACTCATCTGGCCTAACCAGGTCATTGTTCGAGTGAATGAACGCACACCCGTTTTAGCCTGGACGGCAGGCGGGCAAACTGTGTGGGTAGACGCGCAAGGCATGTCGTTTCCCGTGCGGGGCGAGGAAGATGCCTCGTCATTAGTCGTTGTAGAAGCGAGCGGGCCTCCTCCTGCTCCGGCAAATGGAAATGCATCTTTGTTGGATGCTACCGCGTGGTCGCGCCCGTTTATGAGTGTGGACCTGGTTTCGGCAGTTTTGCTTGTCAATGGGTTTGCGCCAGATGGCGTGGAGCTTTTGTACGATTTGGACCATGGGTTGGGCTGGCGCGATCCGCGAGGTTGGCAGGTTTATTTTGGCACCGATGGTTCCGATATGGGCCAGCGGCTGCAAGTTTACCAGGCTGTTGTGGAAGATTTGACTGCCCAAGAGATTACTCCGGCGCTGATCAGCGTCGAACACTTACATGCACCTTATTACCGGATGGATCAGTAATGGACGACTCCGTCATTGTTGGCATTGATGTTGGCACGACCAAAGTTTGTGCGTTAGTAGGACGCGTAGAAGAACGTGACCGCCTACGGATTTTGGGCCTGGGTGTAGAACCCTCGCGTGGGATTCGCAAAGGGGCGGTGGTAGACCTGGCGAGCGCGGCGCAAACCATTCGCCACGCAGTAGACAAGGCTGAACGTACGTCAGGATTGGAGATCAAATCCGCACTGGTCAGTCTGGCAGGGGCGCAGATTTCAGCGTTGAATAGCAAAGGTGTGGTGGGAATTTCCGGACGTGCGATTACAGAAGACGATGTCGCGCGGGCAATGGATGCCGCGCGGGCAGTTGCCATCCCGCATAACCAGGAAATTATCCATATTATCCAGCGCAATTTTACGGTGGACGGGCAAGAAGGTATTCGCTCCCCGATAGGGATGCACGGCTACCGGCTGGAAGTTGAAACCCATATCATCACCGCGGCGACTTCAACGGTAGAAAATCTCCGGCAGTGTGTAGCCGACGCGGGCGTGGAAGTGACGCAATTTGTCCTCGCCCCCCTCGCCGCGGCGGAGATGTCTCTCACCGATTCCGAACGGGAGATGGGCGTAGTAGCCTGCGATATTGGTAGTGGCACGACCGACATCGCTATTTATATTGAAGGCGATGTCTGGCACACCGCGATTTTGCCAGTGGGTGGTGGGCACGTGACCTCTGACATTGCACATGGCTTACGCTTATCCACCGAAATCGCCGAGAACATCAAACTCAAACACGCACATACCCGGATTGATGATGTTCCCGCTGAAGAATATTTCACTGTTCAAACGTTCGGTGAAGAAGGCCCGTTGCAGATCAGCCGCCAAGATTTGGCGCACATTACTGGGGCACGCGTGGAAGAAATTTTCAGCCTTGTCCAGCAGGAGATCAAACGCTCCGGTTACGATGGTCTGCTTCCGGCAGGGATGGTGCTGACGGGCGGTACGGCCCTGCTCCCCGGTATCCGGCAGGTGGCCCACGAGGTGTTGGGGATGCCCGTGAGGATTGCCCAGCCTACCGACCTGATCGGAATGACCGATCAACTATCTTCCCCAGCCTTTGCAACAGCCGTCGGCCTGTTAAAATGGGCAATTTTGATGAACGAAATTGCCATTCAGCCTGGCGGCCGGCGCGTGTTTTCAGGAGGTATGAATTGGGACAAGATCAAAGATGTATTGAGACGGCTTTTGCCGTAGGCAATTATTGTAAAATAGACAGTTCACTTTTGAGGAGAGAACCTTATGCAACCTATGAATCCATTTGACCATGCTGAATCGTTTGCCCGGATCAAAGTCGTCGGGGTAGGCGGCGGTGGATGCAATGCCATCAACCGTATGATTGATGTCGGCGTGCAAGGTGTTGAATTTGTGGCCGTCAACACCGACGCGCAGGCATTATTGTTGTCGAAAGCCAATACGCGCGTGCGGATTGGTGACAAACTGACCCGTGGCCTCGGCTCGGGCAGTAAACCGGAAGTCGGCTCCAAAGCCGCCGAAGAATCCGCCGATGAATTGTACGAAGTGCTGAAAGGTGCGGATATGGTTTTTGTGACCGCCGGATTGGGCGGCGGAACCGGAACGGGCGCGTGCCCCACCGTTTCCCAAATCGCCCGTGACGTTGGCGCGCTGACCATCGGCGTGGTGACACGCCCCTTCACCTTTGAAGGCGCGCGTCGCATCCAAAATGCTGAATCCGGGATGGAGAAACTCAAGGAGCACGTAGATACCCTGATCGTGATCCCGAACGACCGTCTCCTGCAAATCGTGGATAAACGCGCTACCCTGCAACAGGCGTTTAGCGTTGCCGATGATGTGCTCCGCCAGGGTATTCAAGGGATTTCTGAGTTAATCACCGTCCCTGGCTTGATCAACCTGGACTTTGCTGATGTGCGGACGATCATGGCTGAAGGCGGGGCGGCGTTGATGGCGATTGGTCACGGCTCTGGCGAAGACCGTGCCCGCATTGCTGCAGAACAGGCTATTTCTAGCCAATTGCTCGACATCACCATTGATGGTGCGCGCGGTATTTTGTTCAACGTGACCGGTGGCTCCGACTTGACCCTGTTCGAGGTCAACCAGGCCGCAGCGATCATCAAAGAAACCGCCCATCCCGATGTGAACATGATCTTCGGCGCAGTCATTGACCCGAACATGGGCGATGACCTCCGCGTGACCGTGATCGCGACTGGGTTCGAACGCACAGGGATGCCACGCCCTTTGTTTGAACGCCCTCTCACGACTGCGAGTCCGCGCCGCCTGCAGGAAGTAGAAGTGAGCGCGCCCGCCCCCCAACGGACCGAAACGCCCAAACGTGAAGAAGCCCCCATCCCTGCCCCCTCTGAATTCCGCCCCCGCTCCTTCAATACGGATGACTTGGATATTCCGACCTTTTTACGCAAACGCAATCGCTAAAGGTACGCTGTTTTGAGACGGGATTGGCCCGTCAGAGATGCATAAAAGGCCCCCGAGAAAGAAAGGGATGGGTGGAGAGAAGTCTCTCCCACCCATCCTTTTTTCTTCTGGAATGGGGTACTTTTAATCTTTAAAATAGGAAATTTGAGGGTGTACGAAGCGAGCAGGATGGCATAAGATTTCGCTGATTACTTGAGAGTTTACTTTGTTAACCATCTCTTAAAAAATTGAAATAAGAGGGATTTTTAAGGCAAGAGATGATTAAATTGGCTTGTAAGGTTAGTACAAGCGTGCTAAAATTACAACGTCTTTGGCCTATATGTGGTGATGAGCCACACTTGCTCCCCTACATATGGGGGTTAATATCCATTTATGCGTTGTCCAATCTGTCAGTCCGATAATTCCAAAGTTTTAGATACTACTCACGATGCGCGGGGTGGGGTCCGGCGGCGGCGAGAGTGTTTGAGCTGCAAACAGCGTTTCAGCACTTACGAACGCCCTATTCTTGCCACGCCTTTAATCATTAAGCAAGATGGCACACGAGAAGAGTTTGATCGGGAGAAACTCTTACGGGGCATTCGGATTTCGTGCGCAAAACGTCCTGTGACGGCTACAGATATTGACCGGCTGATTGGAGAGATCGAAGCAACGCTACAGACGATGGGACGTGCCGAAGTCTCCTCCCGCGTAGTGGGGGATATGGTCATCGCCGGGTTGAAGGAAATGGATCAGATCGCGTATATTCGTTACGCGATTGTCTATTTGGGTTTGGACGATCTGCGATCCATTCGCAACGAAATTGACCGCCTGTTAGAGAATTAAGTTTGTTACCCTTTTACAGGGTCCCTTTGCCCCAATCGTGAATGGATTGCGGGTGTATTTATTATCCAAATTTTTTGTTAGGAGAAATGACATGTCTGAATCAGCTCTAGGCCTCGTTGAAAAACAGGGTTTGCTCCCCACGCCTCCCATCCCGGATCAAGTTCCACAATCGAATCTGACCGAAAACGCATATAAGGTTTTTTTACGCCGGTATACGCGGAAGGGGCCAGATGGGAAGCCAGTAGAGACTGTTGAAGAGACCTTTTGGCGGGTTGCCTATCATGTTGCAAAGGTGGAAACGGAGTGGAAAGAAGATATCCTCGCCCGAGCGATACAGTATTACGAATTGTTGATTACCAAACGTTTTTTTCCCAATTCTCCAACATTTACAGGGGCTGGTACTCCTTTGGGGCAGCTTGCGGCGTGTTTTGTGTTGCCAATCACCGATGATATGGGACGCGATTCCGCGGGTATCTTCCAGACCCTGCGCGATGCGGCGTTGATTCAGCAAACAGGGGGGGGGAATGGTTTCGCGTTTTCCCGTTTGCGCCCGAAGAACGCGCATGTCATTTCGTCGGCGGGGCGCGCAACCGGTCCGGTTGGCTTTTTGCGCGTCTACGATAACGCGTTCGGGGAAATCGCCCAGGGCGGGACCCGGCGTGGGGCGAACATGGGCGTGCTCCGCGTCGATCACCCAGATATCGAAGAGTTCGTTACCTGCAAGACAGACGAAAACGCGATTACTAACTTCAACATTTCCGTAGGGATTACCGACGCGTTTATGCGGGCGGTAATCAACGATGAAGATTGGAACTTGTGCTTCCTCGATGTGAACGCACCAGAATATCGTGGGTTCAGTGGCACGCTTGAGCAAGCGGCGGCCGCAGGCATCCCGGTTAGGGTGTACAAAACCGTTCGGGCGCGGGAACTGTTTGATAAGATCGTCAGGCAGGCGCATCACAACGGGGAACCAGGGATGCTTTTCCTCGACGCGGCGAATCGCTCGAACCCGGTGCCGCATTTGTATCAGTTGGAGGCGACTAACCCCTGTGGTGAGCAGTGGCTTGGCCCATACGAAAACTGCTGTCTTGGTTCTATCAACCTTGCCCAACACCTTGGCCCGGACGGGATGGTGGATTGGGAAAAGTTACGGATAAGTACAGTGCTGGCAACCCGCTTCCTGGATGATGTGGTGCAGGCGAACGCGTATGTGCCTGCAGTGGTTCAGTTGAAAGAAGCGGCGTACAACGCGCGGCGTATTGGGCTGGGGATCATGGGGCTGGCGGATTTAATGTACCACGCGGGGGCGCGGTATGGGTCCGAAGAGGGACAGGAGTTCGCCGCGCAAGTGATGGAATTTGTTCGCTATCATGCGATGATGACGAGCGTTGAACTGGCGAAGGAACGAGGACCGTTCCGGGCTATTGAAGGCAGCATTTATGACCCCAAAGATTTGAAATGGACGCCTCCTGCTCCCATCCGACCCTATACCCATGCGTATGACCGTCCCAACGTAGATTGGCAAAAAATTGTGAAAGGGATCAAAAAGTACGGGATTCGCAACGCCGCGCAAACGACCGTCGCTCCGACAGGAACGATTGCGACCGCCGCGGGGTGCGAAGGCTACGGATGCGAGCCTGTATTCGCATTGGCATACATCCGCCATGTGAATGATCACGGGAAGGATTTGCAGTTGACGTACACCAGTCCCTTGTTTGAAGCCGCGCTCGACCGGGAAGGGATTGGTTCTGAGGCGAAGGAAGCGATTGTTGAAAAAGTGATGGAGATGGGCACATGCCAGGGGGTTTCCGGGGTTCCTGAGGATGTTCAGCGCGTATTTGTGGTATCCGGTGATATTTCGGCGGAGGAGCATGTGCGGATGCAGGCGGCGTTACAGGCATTTGTAGATAATTCGCTCTCTAAAACGGTGAACTTCCCCGCGGAGGCGACAGAAGAGGATGTGGCAACGGCGTACCGGCTGGCGTGGGAATTGGGGTGTAAAGGGATTACGGTGTATGTGACCGGTTCCCGAGATAAGGTCGTGTTGGAAACACATGCAACAGCGAAGGAAAAAGAGGGGGGGAAAGACGGTAAGGATTTAGCGGTAACCATCCCTGAACCGATGATGGAGAAGCCCGTTCAGCAATTTACGATGTGGCACGATACGAAGAAGCCGCGCCCGCGTGCCTTGCGGGGGTACACGTTCCAGGTGAGCACGCCGGTGGGGAAGGTGTTTGTAACTGTGAACGAGAATGGGGGCAGCCAACCGTTTGAGGTGTTTATTACGAGCGCAAAGGCCGGGTCGGAGACGGCGGCAGTGTCCGAGGCGATTGGACGGCTGGTTTCGTATGTTCTGCGGATGGCGTCCCCAGTGGAGCCGCGTTTACGGTTGGAAGAAGTCTTCCGCCAGTTGAGCGGCATCGGCGGAGAGCGTTCGATGGGCTTTGGCCCGAACCGGGTGCGTTCCCTGCCCGATGGTGTGGCACAGGCGGTGGGGATGTATCTGGACGATACACAAGATGAGCATTTAACCGACCATGCCGGAACCAATGGCAACGGCATGGCGAAAAACCCGAATGGAGAAGGGATCCTCCAACTTTCGTTCCAGCCTCAGGGTGAACATACCACCCAAACGGGTTTTCACGCGGTGGACAAAGGCCAGTTGATCGGTGACCTCTGCCCGGACTGCGGGCAAGCAGCGGTGATCAATGAGGAGGGGTGCCGGAAGTGTTATTCGTGCGGGTATAGTGAGTGTTAGAGGGCGGGAAGGTTTGGGTTTCGATGAAAAAAGCCCCTGGTCTCTGAGCCGGGGGCTTTTTTCATCGAAAGTTTTATTCTCCAGGTAATCTTAATTCATCGGCGTTTTTTAGGGCCTCATAAAACCTTATCTGTTTATCAATCGCCTCTATCAACTCACCTGGAATCTCTTGCTGATTAAGGATACCTGTCACGAGGGCATAGGCAACGTTGAAGTCATTTTCGCCTTGATTGTATTTATGAAAAAGTTCTCGGGAAGCGCCTGTTTCATATTGATGAACGCGATAACTCAATTCCCCACTACTTATCTTTTCCTCACGCCATTCCGAGAAATTCTTGTCAAGGCGGGTTAATTCGCGTGCGAGTTCTTTTTCATAGGCTTCTGCGGCAAGTTCTCGCAGCAACCGCTTGATATGCTTTGGATAATTATTCATTGCTTATGCCAGGCGTGCCAACGGCTTGCGTTACTTGCGGGTGGGCGGGGACAGTGAAGCCGTCCAACCAGAAAAATGCTCAGGTGTAGGAAACTGCTTGAAAACGGCGCAGAGTCCCCAGCGTCAGGTGCACCCTGGGTGAGCAAAAGCCGCTCATTTTTGGACGGGAGAACACGTGTGTTCTGAGAACGCTTTGTTGGGCGGCGGTTTTTCAAATTAACAGGAATATTGGATGTCATTTGTCCGTGCGCTTAAACCACATTATCCAATTAACTTCCCATGTAGCGCCATTATCTGACGAAAAGGCTTGTTCCCATTTTGCGGAGTTTTCTGTGATTTCACTCCAGACAAAGCGCACACGAATAGGTTGACCGTTGAAAGTGTCGTCAGCGTACAAAATGCCAATCCCATTTTCGAATCTTCCAACTAAGGGTGGTTGTAATTCTGTGCCATTATTATCTACCCAGTAGATGCTCCATAACTGTGTTGATGGATTAAAGATGCGTAGGTTAAAACCACGTAATGGTTTCTCTGGTCTGTCAAAGTCAATCTCATCTATGTTGCCTAAGCCGCCTAGGATAGGCTTTACAACATCTGTGGCGGGAAATTCCGACCAATCATTTGAGCCAGCCAAGCGTTTTCGCAACATTCGATTGTGAACCTGCCAAGTGCCAAAATACCAATCAAAGTCATGTGCGCCAGAAGGAAGTTTGTTCATTTATGAATTTATCTCCTAAAGTGTAAGTTGCTTACATTGTTTATTGGTTCAGCCGCCCAACAGTTTGCGTTACTTGTGCTGGGGTATTGGCGCAATCCGCTTTGGGTGTAGAAAAAACTCGACAGCGGGAAAAATGCTTGGGATGCCGCAGAATCCCCAACGTCAGGTGTACCCTGGATGAGCGAAAGCCGCTCATTTTTGGACGGGAGAACACGTGTGTTCTGAGAATGCTTTGTTGGGCGGTTTTATCCTGATTACATAGAGTCAAATTCTTCTAGCCTATAAATCATATATGCCAGACAAAATAGAGTAGATACAAGCCTACTGGCAACCCAGGAAATACTGATGTGGAGAGCCCAGGCATTGGTGTATGTGTTGCAATGCTAAGTGTTATGTGCATTATAAAGGCTACTATCATGACACAAAGAAAGATAGTAATTACAATTTGTGTTGCAAATAGTGACCAATGCGTAAGATATGCAACGCCAAGCATCGCTAGGCATTGTGCCATGACTAGAAATGCTCTCTTGATACGAGAATCCATTTTTACCATTGGAGAATTGCTGACAA
>JACKAX010000013.1 GCA_020634875.1 Anaerolineales bacterium
GCTACGGTTTCTCAGCCCCAAGAAGGCGGCGCACCAGATCAGTTGGCAACAATGCTCACGATTAGCGAATTGATTCAGACTTTAACCGCCCAGGTAGTAACTGGTGGGGCAGTGGCGCCACTTGGGCGTCTCGAACTGGATCAAGCATTAGGACAGCCTTTTTATGTTGTGCCTTCTGAAAGCCAACGGCCTCGATTGGTGAGCCAGACTCTAATTCAAAACGTTATTGTATTGCAAATGGGTGATTTTCCGCTGAACGCTCCGACGGCCGAAGTTACACCTGCTGAGGGAGATAATGCCACTCCTGCTACTGAAGGTGGGGCTCAGCAAACGACAACTCCATCCACGGTTACCCCTGATACGGTTACTTTAATCGTTAACCCACAAGATGCCGTAACACTTAACTATTTGTTGGTGAATCCGGGCGCACGTCTTTCTCTGGCTCTGCGCCGTGCGGGCGATGATACTCAGGTCGCTACCGAGGCTGTCACATTGCAATTTCTGGTCGATCAATACAGAATTCCTGTGCCATCCAAATTGCCTTATGGCTTAGAACCTCGGCTTGATTTTATTGTGCCCCCAGTCTTATTGAATGATATAACCCCCGAGGCACAGCAATAAATAACTGACCTCTTCGAAGTTAACTGACAAACTGGCACAAGCGAGATTATCCGATAGTTGGGTGGTTGTAATTCCCCAAATGTCTCGATAAAATGGTCGAAAATCTCAAATGTGCCAGTCATTCTTTATACGAATGTGCTCATTGATGTGTCTGGAGAATATGTATGTCTGAAAAAATTCGGGTAATGATAGTAGACGATGTTGCAGAAACACGCGAAAATATTCGTAAGTTGCTGCAATTTGAGAGTGATGTAGAGGTCGTTGGCGTTGCACGCACTGGAAAGGAGGCTATTGAACGCGCGGGTGAGTTGAAACCCGATGTGATTTTGATGGATATTAATATGCCCGATATGGATGGTATTTCTGCTACCGAAGCCATCCGGCGTAAACTTTCCTGGGCGCAAATTGTTATCTTATCGGTACAGGGTGATCCTAATTATATGCGGCGTGCTATGTTGGCTGGTGCCAGAGATTTTTTGACTAAACCTCCGACAATAGATGAATTAATTTCAGCCGTTCGCCGTGCCGGAATTATGGCACTTGACGAAAAAAGTAAGTCCGCTGTCGCACTTCAACCCAAACTCCCTGGTTCTGGCCCTTTAGGGATGGGCTATGCAACTTCCTCAGGAAAGATTATTACGATTTACAGCCCAAAAGGAGGAACTGGACGTACTACTTTGGCTGCGAATTTAGCTGTAACTTTACAGAATGATGAAACTCAAGTTGTAGTAATAGATGCGAACCTTCAATTTGGAGACGTTTCCATCTTTTTTAATGTCCAAAGTCAGAACCATATTGGGGTGTTAGCCCCAAGAGTGTCGGAATTAGATCCTAAGGTGGTTGAAGATGTTATGATCACCCATGCAGATTCACGGGTGAAAATCTTGGCAGCCCCCCCTAAACCTGGAGAAGCGGAAGATGTTTCAGGTGAGCAGTTTACAAAGTTGCTGCAGTATTTGAAAAGAATGTATGCTTACATTATTGTGGATACAACGTCTTCTCTAAATGAAATTACTCTTGCCGCACTTGATATCAGTGACTTAATTGTGCTCATTACAACTCAAGATATTCCATCAATTGCGAATGCTCGCCTCTTCTTGGATTTAGCTCCTGCTTTAGGAATAGCAAAGGAAAATGTCGTTTTTGTGATGAATAAATATGATAAGCGTATCAATATCACACCGGAAAGGATAGGGGAGAGTTTTAAGAAAGAAATTACCTCTGTCGTTCCGTTGGATAGTAGTTCTGCAATTCCTGCGATGAATCGGGGTGTACCATTTATGATGGATGGAAAGGCAAAATCTCAACCTGCTGGACGCGCCATCTTGGCTTTAGCTGAAGCAATTCGCCAACGTATTACATTACTTGATGAGCAAGCAATCGAATCATCAGGAATTGGCCGACTTTGATACAATTTTATTGATTTTTAGCGATTGTGTTTCATCATGATTAGTTGAAGATCTAAAAAGGAGCTAAAGATATGTCGTCCTTACTTCGGCGTATTGAGCAGGGACAGGGAACTAGTCCAGTCTCAAAACCCTCTGAATCTCAAGCGGCAGAAGATTCGCGCCTTGCAGCACTAAAAACGCGCCGGATGCCTCCTCCCGGGGTAAAACCACAACAAAATACCTACCTGGACTTAAAGTCACGTGTACAAAATAGGTTGTTAGCTGAACTGGATCCAGGTATGGATGTTTCCCGCGTAGGGGAAGTTCGCCGAGCTATTCAAGAGTTGTTTGAACAAATCCTTGCAGAGGAAAAAATTGTCTTAACACGTCCCGAAAGACAACGTTTATTTGAACAGATTTCCGCGGAAATTTTGGGCTTCGGACCTCTTCAAGATTTGTTGGAAGATAATAGCATTTCCGAGATTATGGTCAATGGGGCGAAGAATATTTATGTAGAGCGAAAAGGGCGAATCGAACGTGTTCCGGTGGCCTTTGAAAGTAATGATCATGTAATGCGGATCATTGACCGGATTGTAGCGCCTCTCGGACGCCGTATTGATGAGTCCAGTCCGTACGTAGATGCCCGTTTGCCAGATGGTTCTCGTGTAAATGCAGTAATTCCCCCTATTTCTTTAGTCGGACCAACGTTGACAATTCGTAAATTTTCCAAAATTCCAATTACGGTGGAACAACTTATCGAATTTGGTTCTATTACCTCTGAAGCTTTACATTTCATGAAAGCTTGTGTGGAAGCCCGGTTAAATATTGTTGTTTCCGGGGGGACAGGCTCTGGTAAGACGACCCTTTTGAATATTCTTTCGAGTTTTATCCCTGCTGATGAACGTATTCTGACTATTGAAAACGCTGCAGAACTTCAACTCCGGCAAGAGCATGTGGTGACACTTGAGTCTCGTCCTGCTAATATTGAGGGACGTGGAGAAGTCACCATTCGCCATCTTGTGATTAATTCCCTCCGTATGCGTCCAGATCGGATTGTCGTTGGAGAAATTCGGGATGAAGCCGCACTTGATATGCTTCAGGCAATGAATACCGGTCACGATGGCTCGATGACTACAGCCCACTCCAATAGTCCTCGTGATACACTCTCTCGTCTGGAAACGATGACATTGATGGCAGGCATGGAATTACCGATCAAGGCTATCCGAGAACAAATCTCTTCTGCGGTTGACTTGATTATTCATCAAGAACGTTTGCGTGATGGTTCCCGCAAAGTGGTTTATATTACAGAAGTCTCCGGCATGGAAGGGAACGTAATTACCACGACAGATTTGTTCCTTTTTGAGCAAACAGGATATGATGGCGGGCGTGTTTTAGGACAACTTCGTCCTACAGGTTTGCGCCCTAAATTTATGGATAAGATAGAGGCCGCGGGTATTCACTTACCCGCCTCTATTTTTGGTATTGCCAGACGAAAGTAGAAAACTATGTCTGTATCTGTTTACATACTTGGTGCCGGAATTGCTATTGCCGTTGTCATTTTAATCGTTGGCATTGTCGTTTCTTTACGAGAAAACCGTTCTGTTGTGGACGAACGGTTAGGACGTTATTTACAAGATGACGATGCTTTAATGGAAGAGGGCGCGCCTCGGACCCCGGTAACAGACTGGATCAATGCTCGCGTTGAAAAATCGAATGCGGGAGGAAGAATTGCCCAACGCTTGGCACAGGCGGATCTTAAACTTAAGCCCGGTGAATATGTTGCCTTAATTATCATTTCTATGTTTGCTGTGGGGGCACTTGGTTATTTGTTAGGTGGAGGAGGCAAAGAAACGGTAATTAATTTGAGACCTGTTTTTGGGGCAATTGGAGCATTAGTTGGGTATTTTATTCCCGGTTTTTATGTGAACCGTCAAAAACAAACAAGATTAAGACGTTTCAACGATCAATTGCCAGATATGCTTAATTTAGCCGTAAATGGTTTACGCGCAGGTTATTCGACTATACAGGCTCTGGAGTCAGTGAGTAAAGAGTTACCCCCTCCGATTTCAGACGAGTTTCGTAGGGTAGTACGTGAAATGCAAATTGGGATTCCCATGCCCGATGCACTCGATAATTTGTTACGTCGTATTCCCAGCCCTGATTTAGATTTGATCATTACTGCGATTAATATCCAACGGGAAGTCGGGGGCAACTTAGCTGAAATCCTGGATATCATTTCATACACGATCCGTGAAAGAATCCGCATCAAACGTGAAATTGAAGTGCTTGTTTCTCAAGTCCTGTATTCTGGGCGGGTTCTCTCTTTGCTGCCGATTGCGTTAGCTTGTTTTTTGTGGACGATTAATCCTGATTATATGAATAATATTGTAGAGGTTTGGCAGTGTGGGATTCCCTTATTTATCTGTGGGGCAATCATGATTGGGCTAGGTTATTTTGTGATGACCAGAATCGCGAATATTGAGGTATGATTTACATATCACCTTGCTTGATCGAAAGGAGATGAGCCATGAATATTTTGGTTGGTGTTGCGATTGTTCTTTTTATTTTAGTAGGTGCGGCTTTTTTGATTTACACAGGTGTTCGAGCTTCTCAGGGGGATGATCCACTAGAAACGCGCCTGGCAGATTACGTTTCTCGTGGAGAAACAGCTTCACTCGAAGAAATCGAACTCTCCCAAACTTTTACGCAACGTGTTTTATTGCCTCTAGCGCGCAGAATTGGGGAATTGACTATTCGATTTACTCCCCAAAACGCTATTCAACAAACAACAACACGCCTGGAACAGGCTGGAAAGACAAGTTTAGAGCCAACCGTCTTTTTTGCTTTGCGATTTATTGGGATTGGGCTGGGAATTCTCATGCTCGTCGTTTCGCGGATTGTTCCTGAAGGGAGTTTCTTAACTGGTTCGACAGCTTTATATATCGCAGCTGGCGCCTCTTTATTGGGATTTTTCCTACCTGATATGTGGTTGAAAAGCCAGATTGACCGACGCCAAAAAGAAATTCGGAAAGCTTTGCCAGATGCCTTAGATTTGTTAACTATTTGCGTTGAGGCCGGGTTAGGGTTGGATGCTGCGATTGACCGTGTTCAAGAAAAATGGGAAAACGAACTTTCCTTAATATTTGCCCGCGTCTTGCGTGAAATGCAATTAGGCAAGCTACGTCGTGATGCTCTTCGTGATATGGCTACACGGGTAGGCATTCCAGAGATAACAAGCTTTGTCGCTGCTATTATTCAATCTGAGCAGTTAGGGGTGAGTATGTCCAATGTTCTTCGCATTCAAGCTGATGCGATGCGCGTCAAACGTCGTCAGCTTGCCGAAGAAGAAGCCCAAAAAGCGCCTATCAAGATGTTGTTTCCTATGGCTTTTCTGATTTTCCCTTCGCTAATGATAGTGCTTTTAGGCCCTGCCGGTATTCAATTGATGACCTCAGATGTCGGCAGAATATTGTTTGGGGGCGGTTAATTCGGCCCGGTTGTGACGAAGATGGTAAATAGCGGGGTTCCCCTGGCGTATCATTTATATCAATGGCGTTTTGTTTTTCAAGATTTATTCTTACCTCCTAGTTGTGTTGGTTGTGGCAAGTTTGGAAGTCACTGGTGCGAAGTATGTAATGCTCAACTTCAACAGATTACTGCACCCGTTTGTGATATTTGTGGTGTGCCTCAAGTATGTAATTCGATATGCTCAGAATGTGAACGGAATCCGCCAGCTTTTAATCATGTTCGTTCTCTCGCTCGGTACGAAAACCCTTTTCGCAAAGGGATCATTCGTCTAAAATATCATGGTAATGCCGCCCTGGGAGAAGTCTTTTCGGTTTACCTCATTCAGCTTCTTCTCTCATTGCAATGGAAATTCGACATGGTTTTACCTGTTCCATTGAGTACAAATCGTCTGAAACAAAGGGGCTATAATCAGACCGCATTTCTGGCCTATCCCATTTCTCAGTATTTTCGACTGCCTTATCAACCCTATTCCCTGCGAAGAATCCGTAATACCCATTCACAGGTCGGCCTTACCGGGATAGAGCGCCGTGAAAATTTAACGGAGGCTTTTAAGGCTGAACCTACCCTGGTTAAAGATAAAGTGGTTGTGTTAGTTGATGATGTGTTTACCACAGGCTCCACCCTCAATGCCTGTGCCGAAGCCCTTAAGACTGCGGGTGTAAAAGAAGTAAACGGTATTACCTTAGGACGCCCGCTTAGTTATGCTCAAGAGATCTGGGACCTGCTTTAGGTCCTTACTCAATCTTTTTTCGGAGGTATGCAAGATGACCATTCAAGTTGAAGTTTTTGGACGTAATATGGACGTAAACAATCGTCTTAATGATTATGTCGAAAAACGTGCCGCCAGACTAGATCGCTTCCTCACCGATATTGAGACCGCTCGCGTCGATTTGGCCCACGTCAAAAGCGCTCGCAACGCTGGAGACCGCAATGTTGCCCAAATCACCGTGCGTGGCAAAAAAGTCGTTCTGCGCGCTGAAGAACGCGCAGACGATATTTATGTAGCTTTTGATATCGCCTTAGAAAAAATGGAGCGGCAGATCACGCGTTACAAGGGTAAACATTACCGGGGGCGGGGTGATGGTACGCCGCTCTCAGAAATAGCTCATATTTCTGGCGATGGCGAAGCTACCGCCTCAGACCTTGAGGTAGAACCCCAACCAACAATTGCCCGTCGAAAACAATTTGTAGTAGTTCCGATGGATGAAGCCGAAGCACTTGAGCACATGAAATTGTTAGGGCATGAGCAATTCTTCGTCTTTTACAATGCCAACACAAATAACATTAACGTTCTTTACCAACGTAGGGACGGTACCTATGGGTTAATTGAACCCGAAGTTGGCTAAACCCTTTTGAAAACAAAAAAGGGCTTGCTCAGGCAAGCCCTTTTTTATTTATGTACTACAAACTATTTTTCGTCATCGTTTAAAGGTCTGCAAGTCGCATGAATAAAATGAAAGTCCCCGCGGGGTGGCATCAAATCAATCACCTCGACTACCACAAAATCTTCATCTCCCAATGTAACGCGCTCCCCAGCCCCAGGACGATGTTCCAAATTAACAATCGTTCCCGGATGTGCCCGACCAATTACCACGTAACTTACTTTATAAATCGCCATCGTTACCTCCTTACCCAATCGTCATGTTTCGGTGACGTAACTTAAATGACAAATCAGCGGCGATATCTTTCATCACAATATATCCAATCCGCGTATTTTTATCGCATAAGGCCTCAAAATCAACCCGGCGAATAACTTCTACCGTCGCATCACTTACCGCTCGTACTGTGGCAGACCGTGGTCCCTGATCGATCAATGCCATTTCCCCAATAATTTGCCCTTTTCCCAAGTTTACTAACACCTGCGAAGTTGCCTCTGCCCCAGCCACAGAAATTTCCAAAAAGCCACTTGTTACCACATAAAACTCATCCCCAGGAGCACCCTGTTCTGCCAAAACTTCTCCACGGGAAAGATTGCGTTCTTGGCATACTGCTGCGACCGCCTCTAATTCCGCGTCGGAAAGCCCAGCAAATAACATAACCCCTCGCAATACCTGCTTAAGTTCATCTGGTTGGCTCATATTTTTCTCCTGTAAAAAATCCTTCAAAGACCCTATCTAAGTTCAACGGATACACATAACCACTCAGGCAGGATTATTGCATCTCCCGTAAATAAAGCCGAGAGGAAAAGCACTCTCATCCTACCTTTTTCGGGAGTCTCCTCTTTCCCAAAGAAGTTATGTACAGACAAAATCTGTTGGCCCAAAACGGACTACCCAACAATAAAATAATTCCAAAAAAACTGATAGGGAATAATTTGTCTCAATTCTAAATTCATTTTGTCCAGATTGCAACCTCTTTTTAAAAGTAGGGTATATTTACCTCTGCAACCCCAATTCTCAGGAGCTTCCCTTATGCCTCCCCTTCATATCCTAGACCTCAACTTTCAAGGGCAATCTCACACCATCGCCGCCTACCTTATTCCCCATTCAAATGGCGGTATCCTCATCGAAACCGGCCCAGGCTCCACGATTCCCGGCCTCACCGCGGGTCTCCGCACCCACGGCTTTGCTCCCTCAGACATCACCCACGCCCTCCTCACCCACATCCACCTGGATCATGCGGGCGCGGCTGGCTGGCTGGCCCAACAAGGTGCCCATATCTACGTTCACAAAATTGGCGTCCCACACCTGCTCAACCCGGACCGCCTCCTCGTCAGCGCCTCTCGCATTTATGGCGATGCAATGGACACCCTCTGGGGCGACTTCCTCCCCGTCCCCGCCGACAAGCTCACCTCCCTTTCTGATGGGGATACCATCTCAATCGGCTCCCTGCAATTCACCGCCCTCGACACCCCCGGTCACGCCACGCATCATATGTCCTACCTCCTCGAAGACATCTGCTTCACCGGTGATGTCGCCGGCGTTCGCCTCCCCGAGACCGCGCACGTCCGCGTCCCCGCCCCGCCCCCAGAATTCCATCTTGAACAATGGCGCCAAAGCCTGGCCCGCCTCCGCACCCTCGATGTAAACTACCTCGCCCCCACCCATTTCGGCCTCTTCGCTGACCCCCATACCCACCTCGATGCCCTCGAAAGAGCACTTAACCACCTGGAAACTTGGATGGAAAGCACCCTCCCCAACAACACCGATGTGGAAGAACTCAAAACCCACCTCACCGCCTGGACCTACCAAACCGCCCGCGCCGAAGGTCTCTCTGAAGACCTCTGGCAAGCCCACGAAGCCATCAACCCGATCTGGATGTCTGCTTCCGGCATTCACCGCTACTGGCACCGCGTCCGTCACGGCGCTTAAATAATCCTATGCACGCCTTCCAACTCGAAAAACTCCTTGCCGGACATAACTGGCAAGCCCATCATTACCTCGAATTTCTCAACGTCCCATCCCTAAGCGTAGGCCTCTACTGCCTCCCCGCGGGCGGCGCTGACCCCCAACAGCCCCACACCGAAGACGAAATCTACTACATTATCTCTGGTCAAGCCCAATTCCAACTCGAAGACGAAACCCAACCCGTTGGCCCTGGTACCATCCTCTACGTTGCCGCCCACCAGCCGCACAAATTCTTCGCCATCGCAGAAGACCTCACCATCCTCGTCTTCTTCGCCCCCGCCGAATACTCCCAACGCTAACTTATGTCCAACATCGTTATTCTCGGCTCGGGCATCTACGGCGTCACTGCGGCCCTTGAACTCCACCAGCGCGGTCACACTGTCACCCTCCTCGACCCCGGCCCGCTCCCCCATACCCTCGCCACATCCACCGATATCTCCAAAGCCATTCGCATGGACTACGGCTCGGACGATTTTTACATGGCCCTCATGGAAGTCGCGCTAGAGCGCTGGCACGGCTGGAACTACCACTTTGGCGAAACCCTTTACCACGAAGACGGGATGCTCTTCCTCGCCGGAAATCCCATGGCCCCAGGCGGCTTTGAATATGAAAGTTTTACCCGCCTCCAACAACATGCCCACCCCGTCGAACGTCTGACCCCTGACATCCTCTCCTCCCGTTTCCCCGCCCTTGCGGTGCACCGTTACCTCGACGGATACTTCAACCCCCACGCCGGGTGGGCAGACAGCAGCCGCGTGGTCATCCGCTTGCTGGAAGAAGCCCAAACGCGCGGCGTCCACCTCCGCGCGGGGCAGACCTTCGCCCGTCTCCTCACCACCTCCTCCCGTGTGACCGGCATCGAAACCACCACCGGAGACCGTTTCCCCGCCGATTACGTCATCGCCGCTACTGGTGCGTGGACACCCACCCTCTTCCCCCACCTCGCCGACCTCATGTGGGCTGTCGGACAACCCGTCTTCCACTTTCAAGTCCCCGACCCCGCGCGTTTTTGCCCCCCGAACTTTGCCGTCTGGGGCGCAGACATCGCCAACACTGGCTGGTACGGCTTCCCTGCCCAAACTGATGGCACCCTTAAAATTGCCAACCACGGCCCCGGACGCCGCCTCCACCCCAACGCCCCGCGCGAAGTCACCCCCGAAGACGAAGCCAAATTCCGTACCTTCCTCGCCACTACCTTCCCCGAAATCGTGGATGCCCCCATCCTCCGTACCCGCCTCTGCCTTTATTGCGATACCTGGGATGGCAACTTCTACATTGACCACGACCCCGCTTACGAGGGGCTAATCATTTGCGCGGGCGGAAGCGGACATGGCTTCAAATTTGCCCCCCTCCTCGGCGAAATCACCGCCGACGTGTTGGAACACAAACCCAACCCCTGGGCGCACAAATTTGCCTGGCGTTCCCGCACCACCCTCACCACCGAAGACGCTCGCTTCACGGGAGAAAAATAGCCCGCCCTTATCTGGTAATCATTGCACCACTCACCACTTATCACTTCATCACCCATCACACTCACCAATAGGAACTAAATCCACATGCCCACCTCCACCGTCGCCCTCAAATGGCTCGAATCAAAACTCATGACCGGCGCTGATTCTTCCGGTCGTCCCATTGTCATCGGCAATTCATTCGATAGAGACCCCAAATGGGGTGGCCTCAAAGCCTCCGACCTTCTGCTCCTCGCCGCCGCCTCTTGCTCTACCTATGATGTTGTAGACATCTTGACCAAACAACGCGAACCTCTCGTTGGCCTGGACGTACAATGTGCGGGCGAGCAGGATGCCGAACCCCCGTACCGTTTCACTAAAATTCACCTGCATTACAAAGTGATCGGCAACATCAACCCCGCCAAACTCGAACGAGCCATTCAACTCTCCGAAGAAAAATATTGCTCTGTGATCAACACCCTCAAGCCTACCGTCGAAATCACCAGTGATTATGAAATTATAGGCACTGCCTAAACTCCATTCGTTATACAAAAAAAGAGCAGGGAAGGGTTACGACCCTTCCCTGCTCTTTTTTTAGCAAATGCAATATTCTATTGCATCAACCCTGCATTTTCTAAGCGGGTATGAATATCCGTAAAGGCATCCGATTGTGCCTGCGTAATGGCTCCGGTTTCTACGAGATAAGCCAGCATTTCGGTGACATTGCCGTTCATCGCAACGCCTCCGCCCATATCCTGACCATTACCTCCGCCCATCCCGTGCATTCCCATACCTTGAGTTTCACCCATCATGAGGGCATCAATGGCACTATGGACGGTCTCGAAAACAGCCGCTTCTTCTTGGGTGACTACACCCTGATCTACCGCTTGGGTGAGCATCGTAGCTCGTTGCTCTGCCTCGGATTGCATATTGCCCATGCTTACCCCCGCGATTTGACCACTGCCCAACGCCCGAACGTAATTGATCACATCCCAACGGGCCTGTTCATCCAGCACGCCACCGAATTGAATCATCGCGGTGCCGAACGGAACGCCGCCCTCGGTGATGCGCCAAAACAAATACGCATCGCTCATCATCTGACTGGTGTGGGCAATCGGGGCGGGCGCAGGATCGAGGTTGATGGCTGACGGGCCATCGCCCATCCCGCTTTCGCCGTGGCAGACGATGCAATGGGTCGTGAAAATTTCCTCCCCACGAGCGAGCGAATCTTCATCGGCGGGCACGGGATCGGTCAAACTGGCGTATTCCGCGGGAATGGGGGCAGAGTGGCGGGTCATCATGCCATTATTGCCCATCCCCATGCCCATACCACCGCCTGTAGTACTTGTTTGGTCCGTGGTTGTGGATGTTTCGGAGGAAGATGGTGCCGCGGGCTGGCACGCTGTCAGAACAATTGCTAATCCCATTAGGGCGGCGAATAAGAAAATAAAACGTGGTTTAGTTAACATTTTTATACCTCTTTAAGATGTAGAATTTTTTTAGGGTGAAACAACAATCTTGCCGGTCATTCCTTGCTGGAAGTGCGCGCCTCCGTCGAGAAAACAAGCGACCTCCCATTCCCCTACCATTTCTTCTGTGACAACAAAAGAGACTTCGGCAGTGCCGGCATTTTCTGGAACTGTGACCATAAATTGGCCCCCTGCATGATCATGCCCCGCCCCATGATCCATTTCCATTTCTTCGCCAAGTATGACAGTTGGTTCCATTCCGGCAAACATATCTTGCTCAAATCCGGTCGCCGCGCCATTTTCCATAATGACATTTCGCCCGGCCATAAATTCATGTTTGAGCACACCGGCGTTTGTAAGGTGTAAGGTTACTTCCTGCCCGACTTTTAATTCCAGCGTGTTGGGCGTATAGGCAAAATCGGTCAACTCGATGGAGTACTCCACTTTTTCTGTTGTTGGGGCACAACCTACTGTGAGAAGGACAAAGACGGCAAAAATAAAAGAAAGGGTGAAACGTATCGAACGCATATTATTTCTCCAAATTGGATTTCATCTGGTGGAATTCTTCGTGTGTGATCTCGCCGTGGGCATACCGGCGTTCTAAGATTTCTTGGGCGGTAAATTTTTGATGGGCAGGGGGGAAGGTGTGTTTCGGGGTACTTGGAAATAAGAGCCGGATTAGCCCTACGGCCAACGCGATCAGCGCTCCCCAGAACAAGAGCATCATGACTACCCCCCAAAAGTTAAAGCCAATTCCGTGCATCATGGGTCATCTCCTTTGAGAATGGATTATCGTTGAAACACTCAACGAACAATCCGAAGTATAGTCCCCCTCTTTGAAGACTTTATAAAGTGAGTTTAAAGATTGTGTAAAGAAATTAATCTACGCTGACGGGTAGGGAAAATGTAAACATACTACCTTGCCCCGTCCCTGAGCTTTCCACCCAAATCTGCCCGCCGTGTGCTTCCACCAGATGTTTGGCGATGGTCAACCCGATGCCGCTGCCCCCACCCGCGCGGGAACGGGACTTGTCCACCCGATAAAAGCGGTCAAAAAGATGGGGCAAGTCCTCCGCCGGGATGCCGATCCCATCATCTTGCACGGCAACGCGGATTTCCCCTCCCACGCGGTGCGCCGTGACCGTAACCTGGCCCCCGCGCGGGGTGTATTGGAGCGCGTTCCCGATCAGGTTCGTCAACACCTGTGTGAGCCGGTCTTCATCCCCCAGAATGTTGGGCAACGCGGGAATGTTCGTCGAAATGGCGACCCCTTTTTCTTCAAATTGGCGGGCCAAACGCTCGCAAACAGTCGAACAGATTTTTGCAATCGAGATGGGGTGGCGATATAATGGATACGCGCCCGCTTCCACGCGGCTGAGTTCCTGCAAATCGGCGACGAGACGCTGCATCCGGTCAGCTTCACGGTAAATGCCCTGAAAGGTTTCCGCGTTGGGAGGCAGGACTCCGTCGAGCAGGGCTTCGGCGGTGCCTTTGAGGGTGGTCAGCGGGGTGCGGAGTTCGTGGGCAACATCCCCGATCAGTTGGCGGCGGAGAGCTTCGGTTTGCTCCAGGTTGGCGGCCATTTGGTTAAAACTGAGCGCAAGTTGCTCCAGTTCGTCGGCTTCGGCGGGGGTTTGGATGTTGGGGAGGGGGACGCGTTCGTGGTAGTGCCCGTCGGCAATGTGCTGGCTTGCGGTACGTACCGCGCGGATCGGCCCAGTCACCTGACGGCTGATGAACAGGCTGACGACGATAGCGGACAGCGTCGCGGCGGTAGTAGCGACCGCGAGGGATTCGTTAACCGCCTGCCGGAAATTATTGAATAAATCGGTCTGCATCGGATCAGATTCGCGGCCCATCATGGTTGCCATCGCTGACATGTGCCGAGCAAACGCATTGGGGACGGTGAACTCGACGGCGGTAGACAGAACAACTATTCCCAAGATTACAACGATGAGATAGGACAAAAACAGCTTGATGCTTAATTGACGACGGATGACATGCCAAAGTCTCATGCAGATTCTCCTTCAAACCGATAGCCCACCCCGCGTACGGTGGCGATGAACCTTCCGCCCAATTTCCGCCGCACGTTGCCCAAGTGAACGTCTACGACACGTTCCTCGCCGTAAAAATTCCCTCCCCAGACTTTTTCAAGGAGTTGTTCCCGGCTTAAAACCTGGCGCGGGTGTTCGGCGAGGGTGAGGAGAATTTGAAATTCAGTCGCGGTCAGCTCCACCAATTGATCGTCGAACCAGACCTGATGACTGGCCGGGTCAATGCGTAGTCGGGGAAAATAGAGAGATGGGTCGGCAGGTGCGCTTTCGGTGTGGATACGTCGGAGCGCGGATTTGATGCGGGCCACCAACTCGCGCGGGCTGAAGGGTTTGGTCACGTAGTCATCCGCGCCGAGGGACAGGCCGACAATTTTGTCCGTCTCTTCGGCACGGGCGGTGAGCAGGATGACATACACGTTCGACTCCCGGCGCAGGTGAGTGAGGACTTCCAGCCCGTCCATTTGGGGTAGCATGATGTCTAAAACGAGCAAATCCGGGCGGAAGGTGCGGGCAATTTTTAGCCCGGTCAGGCCGTCGGAGGCTGTTTGCACTTCGTAATTTTCTTGCCGAAGGTATGCTGTTACAAGGCTGATGATGGAGGGTTCGTCTTCGATGAGGAGGATTTTAGGTTTTGTCATGGTGATGTATTCAGGCTAAGAGATGAAACTTTCCGAAAAAAGGGTGAAAGGGGGATGTACATCTCCCTTTCACCCTTTTTCGGACTAATCTTATAGCTTTGAGATGGGTTGCCGTCCGGCGTACCCGGCCTGGATTTCGTGCCAGAAGGCAATTTTTTCCTCCCCGTGTTTCCAACACAAGTACACTTCCCGGCCTTTTCTCAAATGGGGAAAATCTAAAAGCCCAATGTTGATGTCTTTGATTTGCACGCCAGTCTCTTGAATTTGATGCACTAACGCGTCGATCCGGTTGAATTCAAAAGCGAGTTCGCTGGCTTTTTGACTGCCCCCGTTCCCCACTGCCCGTTGAATCACCGGCCAGACCTCCTCGCGGCGGTCCAGAATTTGTTGGCGTAGGGCCATAATTTCATCCAAGAGCGGTTTGATGATTTCAAGAGTCGTGTTTGCTTCTTCGAGGGTAAAGTATCGGGGCATTGTTTCTCCTTTTGAAACCATTGTACACAGACATCACAGAAAAAAACAGAAGGACACAGAAAATTTTCAAACAATTTCTGTGTCCTTCTGGATCATCTGTGCTTTCTGTGTACGGTTTTAAATCTTCGTGCCCCGCAAGCGCAAACTGTTACTCACGACAAACACACTGCTGAACGCCATCGCGCCCGCCGCCAGCATCGGGTTCAATAGGCCTAACGCCGCGGACGGGATCAGGATCACGTTGTAGAAAAACGCCCAAAACAGATTTTGTTTGATCGTGCCCAACGTTTTGCGGGAAAGGGCAATCGCCCGTGCCACCCCGCGCAGGTCGCCGCTGATGAGGACGACCGGGGCCGCCGCCATCGCAACGTCCGTACCCGTCCCAATCGCAATCCCGACTTCCGCCTGGGCAAGGGCAGGGGCATCGTTGATACCATCACCAACCATTGCAACCACTTGCCCCGCTTCTTGCAGTTTTTTCACTTCGGCGGCTTTATCGCCGGGCAGTACTTCGGCCAGCACGGTATCCACGCCAACTTCACGGGCAATCGCTTCGGCGGTTTGTCGGTTGTCGCCGGTGATCATCGCGACGCGCAAGCCCATCGCGTGCAGTTGGGCAATCGCTTCCTTCGAGCCGTCTTTGACCGTGTCCGCGACCGCGATCACGCCCGCAACCTGATCGTCTACGGCGACGAGCATGGCGGTTTTGGCTTCGGCTTGCAGGCGATCCACTTCACTTTGCAGGCCGTTCATGTTCAGCCCGTTCGTCGTCATCATCCGCAGATTGCCGATCCGCACGGTGTGCCCGTCTACCTGGGCGAGGACACCATGCCCGACTTCGGCTTTGAACCCTTCGGGGGTGGACAGTGCCAGGGCGCGGTTCCCCGCTTCGGCCACGATGGCTTCGCCGAGGGGGTGTTCACTGCCTTTTTCAACGGAGGCGGCGAGGCGGAGAAGTTCGTCGGCGTTGGAAGAATGCTTCCCCACCACCACATCCGTCACGGCGGGTTGGCCTTTCGTAATTGTGCCGGTTTTATCAAGCACAACGGTGGTGATGCGGCCCGCGCGTTCGAGCGCTTCGCCGGATTTGAGCAGGATGCCGAGTTCAGCACCTTTGCCGGTGCCGACCATCACCGCGGTCGGGGTGGCGAGACCCATCGCGCAGGGGCAGGCGATCACGAGTACGGCGACCGCGTGGATTAGGGCACGGGTGAAGGTGGTCAGGTCCGCGCCGGGAGGGGAGGGGATGAACATCCAGATGATAAAGGTCAGGGTCGCGATGGCGATCACGGCGGGGACAAAGATCGCGGAGACTTTATCCGCGAGGGCTTGGATGGGAGCTTTACTGCCCTGCGCTTCTTCCACGAGCCGGACGATTTGGGCCAGGGCGGTCTCGCGCCCAACTTTGGTTGCTTCAAATTTGATCAGGCCGAGTTTGTTGAGCGTGGCCCCAATGACGGGGTCGCCAGGGCCTTTGCCAACGGGAAGCGATTCGCCGGTGAGCATGGATTCGTCCACGGAGGAACGGCCTTCGATCACGACGCCGTCCACCGGGATTTTTTCGCCGGGGCGGACGAGAACGAGGTCGCCGACGAGGACTTCATCGGTGGGGATTTCCATCTCTGTGCTGTCACGGATGATGCGGGCGGTTTTGGCGCGCAGGCCGAGGAGTTTCTTGAGGGCGTCGCTGGTGCGACCTTTCGCGCGGGCTTCCAGGAATTTACCGAGCCGGATCAGGGTGATGATGACGGCGGCGGTTTCAAAATAGACGTGTCCGGGCAGGAAGCCGAGCATGACGGGGATGGAATAAAGGTAGGCGACGGACGAACCCATGGCGATGAGGACATCCATGTTGGCGGAGCCGTTGCCGAGGGCTTTGTACGCCCCGATGTAATACTGCCAGCCGACGTAAAACTGCACGGGCGTGGCGAACGCAAACATGAGCCAGTTGACCCACGCGGCGTGTGCCCAATGCCCGACGAGGCCGAAGTCCCGCGCCATCGAGAAGATGAAAAGGGGCACGGTGAAAATCAGGCCGGTGATGAGCAGGCGTTTTTGTTCGGCGATTTCGCGCTCGCGGGCGAGGCGTTCGGCGTCTTCGGCTTCGCCCCCTGTTTCGACGGCGGTAAAGCCTGCGGCAGTGACCGCGCGGCGTAAATCGGCCTGGCTGATCATGGTGGGAATGTATTTGATGCGGGCGCGCTCGGCGGTGAAAACGACGCTGGCTTCGAGGACGCCTTCGAGGGTGGCAAGTGCTTTTTCAAGGCGACGGGCATCGTTATCGTCGCTCATGCGCTGGATATGAAGGTCGGCTTCTCCGGTGGCGACGCCGTACCCCGCACGGGTGATGCGCCCTAACAGGTCGTCGAGGCCCGCGAGGGTGGGGTCAAATTCAACGGTGGCGCGTTCGGAGGAGAGGTTGACTGCGGCTGTTTCCACGCCGTTGACCTTTTTTAGGTTGCGCTCGACGGTGGCGACGCAGTTGGCGCAGGTCATGCCGGTGATGGGCAACGTAAGTTGCTTAAGGGTGTCTTGTTTGGAGGTCATAAGGTATGTAAAGTAAACAGGTACACAAGTAGACAGGGGAAGACCGCCTGTGTACCTGTGTACCTGTCTACCTGGTTACTTGTATGTGGTTTGTTAGTTGAGTTGGATCAAATTCTGCCCAGCGGGTGCATCTCCGGGGGCGTAGCCGATCTCTTTGAGCAGGGCAATGATGCTGTCTTCGGTGGCGGGGGCATCGAAGGAAATGACGGCTTCTTTGCTATCTTTGTTGACGCTGACGGATTGGACGCCAGCGAGTTCGCCGACTTCGCTTTGAACGGTGTGGACGCAGTGGTGGCAGTGAACGGCGGGAAGGGTGTAAGTGACGGTGGTCATGGGGGTCTCCTAATTTTTTATTTTTTTGAATAGTCAATTGTGAGTGATCAATTCTTAATTGACAATTGATCATTCACAATTGACTATTTTATAGCTCATTTGCAGTATTAAAAATGCTTGTTATCTCCGTGAGAACACGCTCGCGTTCGGCGGCATCATCCCCGCGGATGGCGGTGGTGACGCAGTGGTTAAGGTGTTCGTCGAGGATGATGTTGCTGACTTTGTTGAGGGCGGCTTGCACCGCTTGAATTTGACGGATGACGTCAATGCAGTATTTGTCGTCTTCCAACATGCGCTGGACGCCGCGCACATGGCCTTCGATGTATTTGAGACGTTGGAGGGCTTCTTCGTGGTGCATACTTTCCTTTGAGGGGTAAGAGGATTGGGTTCCATTTACCCTACCCCCCTGGGGGGGGTGTTGGTTAATATATCAAATGGGGAAATGGGTGTCAAGAGGGGAGAAAATGCCTGAAAAAGATCTTCTGATGTGATAAATTTCCTGCTTGTGATTGGGGCTTGCGTGTATAATTCCGTTCATCCTGTTTAGGACATGTTTCTTCTCGGAGCAGATCCTATTTCCCCTCGTCTGCTTCTCCTACAATTGACACTTCGATGGCTGACAAAACCTCAACAAATTCTGAAACGCCGAATCCTTTGCGGAGTGTTTATACTTCCAATTTGCCGGGGATTTTGGCACAGTTGGGGATTTCACTCGCGGTTTCGACGTATCAGGCTGGGAAGGTGATTTTGATTCGGAATGACAGCGGGGTGATTAATACGCATTTTCGGAATTTCCACAAACCGATGGGGATCGCGACCGATCCAGGCGCGAATCGTTTGACGATCGGGGGTGCGAACACGGTCTGGTATTACCGGAATATGCCCGCGGTGGCGGCGAAAGTAGAGCCGGTGGGGAAGCACGATGCCTGTTATTTGCCCCGTGAGATTCATGTGACCGGCGATATTGATATTCACGAGATGGCGTATGATGCACAGGGGCAATTGTTGGTGGTCAATACGAAGTTTTGTGCGTTGTGTACCCTCGATCCTGAACACAGTTTTAATCCGGTGTGGCGTCCGTCATTTGTCACGGCGCTGGCTCCGCAAGACCGCTGCCATTTAAACGGGTTGGCGATGGTGAATGGGAAGCCGAAATTTGTCACCGCGTTGGGGGAAACGGACACGCCGGGGGGGTGGCGAGAAAACAAAAGGAGCGGGGGGGTGATCATGGATGTGGCGACGAACGAAATTCTCTTGCGTGGGCTTTCGATGCCCCATTCGCCGCGCTGGTACAACGACCGGTTGTGGGTCTTGGAATCGGGGCAGGGGAGTCTCGCATCAGTGGATTTACAAATGAGTGAATGGCACACGGTTTGTCAGTTGCCAGGTTTCACGCGGGGGATCAGTTTTGTGGGGCCGTTGGCGTTTATTGGACTTTCGCAGGTGAGGGAGTCGGCGGTGTTTTCAGGGATTCCGTTGGTCGAGCGGGTGCAGGAACGCACCTGCGGGGTGTGGGTTGTGAATATCCAGACCGGGCAGACGGTTGGGTTTTTGCGGTTTGAGGCGGGGGTACAGGAGATTTTTGCGGTGCAGGTGCTCCCCGCGCGTTTCCCAGAGATGTTGGAATGGCAGGATAAGTTGTTGATGAATTCGTATGTCGTGCCTGATGCGGCTTTGAAAGATGTGCCGGGAATGGGCGAGAAATAATTAACGTTGAAGTTCGGATAAAGGAATGGATCGGCAAACGGCGAAAACCCTAAGACAGCTCTGGAATGCTCAAATCCGTCAGCTTGCGGCGCGGAACCCCCGATTGGCAAGGCAGGTGTGGAAAAATCCGCGAAAATATTTTGCCCGATTTGTAGAGATATATCAGCATGTGTCAAACTTGCCGCGTAAATTGCGGCGTAAGTTTTTGGGGCGGTTGGCAACTACCTTAGCCGGGGGCGCGATGCTTCTGACCTTAGGCGGGATGACCCTAGCTGCGCCAACGGCGACAATTACGGTGGATGGAGGTGTTTGTACGCTCGCGGAAGCAATCGATTCGGCAAACAATGATAATGCCGCGGGGAATGGGTGCGTGGATGGGGATGGAGCCGATATGCTTGAACTCCAGTCAAATGTGACGTTGAATGCTGAATTACCTTCTATCTCCAGCGAAATTACCATTAATGGAAATGGTCATACGATTGATGGGGGGAATGCCTTTCGAGGGGTAAATGTGGCTTTCGGGGGTAGTTTAACGATAAATGAACTCATCATTACAGGCGGGGTAGCGGCAGAGACTGGCGGTGGACTTAATAATAACGGTACGGTGATCATTAATAAAAGCACGATAACTGGAAATGCGGCAGATTTGGGCGGAGGTCTCTATAATTATGGCACGATGGTGTTAACGAATAGCACGGTGAGTGGAAATATGGCAAATGATGGAGGCGGTTTATACAATGCTGGGGTTTTAACCTTGAACAGTAGCACGGTCACAGGGAATACAGCCGCAAATGGTGGTGGAGGAATTTTTGACTTTTACGGTGATCTTTTCTTAAACCGCAGTCTCATTACTGGTAATCACGCGACATCTGGCTATGGAGAAGTCCATAATGTCTCGGGGACGGTCTATACAAACAACTTTAATGTGGTCGGTTATGGGAATTCTTCCCGTTCAAACATTTCTCTGGGACCCTCTGACCTGGTTCCTGTGGGTGCGGTGACGACTGTCTTAAATCCTACCCTGGCGAACAACGGTGGCCCAACTTTAACCCACGCCCTGGTTTCAAGCAGTATCGCAATTGATACAAGTCCAAATGGGGATTGTGCCGCTTCTCCTATCTCTGGCCAGGATCAGCGCGGATATATCCGAAATGCAGATGGGAACGGGATACCTTCCACCCACGAATGTGATACAGGCGCGTATGAATTCGGCGCGACTGTTCCAACGCCTACGGCAACGCCAACGGTTACTCTCACCCCAACCGCTACGCTTACACCCACAAGTACCCAAACACATACCCCCACACAAACGGGTACTCCAACCTTTACGCCAACCCCAACCAAAACTTCAACGGCAAGCTCCACCCCAACAAACACGCCCTCCAACACCCCTACCCGTACCCCCACAGCCACCTCAACCTTTACATCCACGCCTACCAAAACTTCAACACCTAGTCCTACCGCAACCCTAACCCCTGTTAACACACCCTCGGCTACCTCAACCTCCACACTTACCCCTACGAATACCGTAACGCAAACCCCAACTCAAACGCCTTCCTCAACTTTTGGCCCATCTCCTACGGACACCTCTACAATTACAGTAACGCCTACTCTTACACCATCGAATACCTCGACTCAAACGCTAACCCCGACGAGTACAGTTTCCCCAACCTTGACAGGCACCCTCACAAATACACCAACATCCACGGGAACCTTTACTCCCACCCCGAAAGTAACCCCTACCCCGACAAAAACGCCGCCCCCTGGCACTCACGTTTATATCCCCCTAATTTATCGTTAGGAAAATAGGTACGTTCTCAACCGCGCAGTTCCTTTTGTGTTAATCCCGCAAGGGTTGAAAAAAATAGAACTAGGAGAAAGAAATGGATAAGCAAGCAAATGAATCCCTCAGACATATATGGCATGCCCAAGTTCGCCAACTCGCGGCGCGTAATCCCCGTTTGGCCAGGCAATTGTGGCAGAACCGGCAAGTTTATTTTTCCAGATTCGTGGATGCATACCGACAAGTGGCGAATCTGCCGCGCAAGATTCGTCGTAAGTATTTGAGGCAACTAGCGACAACAATCGTTGGGGCAGCGATGTTGTTAGCGTTGGGGGTACGCGGGATCCCCACACACGCTGCACCGATGGCAACGATTACAGTGGATGGGGCGGTTTGTACGTTGGAGGAAGCGATAGATTCAGCCAATAATGATGATGCTGCCGGAAATGGGTGTTTGGACGGGAACGGGGCGGATGTGCTTGAATTGCAAGTAGATGCAAATTTAGCCTCGGTATTACCCTTTATTACCAGCGAAATTACCTTGAATGGCAATGGGCATACAATTGACGGAGGTGATTCTTATCAAGTGTTTTATGTGGCCCCTACAGGGACTTTGACAGTGAATGAAGTCATCATTACAGGTGGAGCTGCGCCAGGCGATATTGGCGGGGGTATCAATAATAATGGGACAATAACAATCAATAACAGCACCCTCACTGGGAATTCGGCGGAATGGGGGGGAGGGCTTTACAATTTCGGCTCGATGGTGTTAAACAACAGCACGGTAAGTGGTAATTCTGCAGGCTCAAAAGGAGGAGGCTTATATAATACCGGCACCTTGACTTTGAATAACAGCACGATTACAGGAAATACGGCTCTTGAGGGGGGAGGAATCTATAATTATCGTGCAGACCTTATCCTGAACCGTAGTTTGATCTCTGGAAATTCGGCAACGGTAGGTCTAGCAGAAGTACATAATGGAGGTACAGGAACCGTTTTTACGAATAATTTCAATGTAGTTGGTTACGGTAATTCCTCTCGTTCAAACATTTCTTTGGGCGCGTCAGATTTTGTTCCCTTGGGCGCTTTGAATACTGTTTTGGATACTAACCTGACGGATAACGGCGGTTTGACGCCTACCCATGCCTTATTTTATGGAAGCCCAGCAATTGACATAGTTCCCACCGGAGACAGTGGAGCCTATGATCAACGCGGCTATGCACGGGATATGGATGGGGATGCCATTATGTCCAGCCATGAGGGGGACGCAGGCGCATTTGAATACACTTTGCCCTCCTCCTCTGCCGAAGTACGAATTAATGGCACAGAATGTGATCTGGCCGATGCGATTATTGTGGCGAATACAAACAATCCCTATGGTACTTGTTCCGCGACAGGTAACTTAGGCGCCGATACCATCGTTTTGCTAAAAAACATTGTTCTTCCAGGCACATTGCCCGATGTTACTTCTGAAATCACTTTATATGGAAACGGACATTATCTAAGCGGGGACAATACTTATCAGGTGTTGGTTACGCAAAGCTCTGGCAATTTGACGTTGAATCATATCACCCTGAAAGATGGATATTCGTCGTACAATGGTGGATGTATCAAAAATGATGGTTTGCTTACTCTGAATATCAGTCTCGTGACGGGATGTTATACCCCCTTCTCTGGCGGTGGTATCCGAAACGATGGAAATCTTGTGCTAAATGATAGTGTGGTGAGTAATAACAATGCAGGGTATTATGGGGGCGGAATTTTTAATAATGGAACCGTGACATTGAACCACAGCCAATTGAGCGGGAATACAGCAAATTTGTATTGGGGTGGGGGTATCTCTAGCAATTCATCATTAACCATTAAATATAGTATTGTCAGTAACAACCAGGCTGCCGGTGGGGGCGGCGGCATTCATCTTGGATCTGGTAACTTGATCATGAGAGGAAGTATGATCTCTAGCAATACAACTGTAGGCTATGGTGGCGGGATTGCGAGTTATGGTAGTTCGGTGCTCATAGAGAATAGTACTATCACCCAAAATACGGCAGGCAATTCTGGCGGTGGCATTGCAGGCGTAGCCACCTTAAACAACAGTACGATAACTGGCAATTTAGCAAATCGAGGCGGGGGTCTCTTCCTTCCCGGTGGTACAACAACCTTGCACCGGAGCCTGATCTCTGGCAATAACGCCACCTCAACTGGGAATGAAATTTATGGGCCTGTAACGGCGAATGATTACAATGTGATTGGTTACAATAATTCACCTCGCTCTACGAATTTCACACCTGGTGCAAACGATATTATCCCCACTGCCTCTATATATCTTGCTGACATTCTAGACCCCACCCTCGCTGACAACGGCGGCCCCACCCCCACCCATGCGATAATCGCGGGAAGTCCGGCGATTGACGTAACATCTTCTGGCTGTCCGACAATTGACCAGCGCGGGGCAGTGCGTAGTTATGGCACAGGTTGTGATGCGGGGGCCGTCGAAGCGCGCGAAATCCTCACCTGGGGCGATTGTACGAGTGGCCCTGTCTTGAGCGGTTCCTATGACTTCAATTTCCTGGCAAGTGGTCATATATTTACAGTAGATATTAACAGTGCCAGCGATCTCACCTGTATCACCATTGAAGAGATGGGGCCTGGGGCAGGACATCTCCTGGGAACCTCGGCGATTAAGAACTCCAATAATTGGTGGCACATCAAAGGTAACAATACTACCCCCTTTGACCTTAACCTGACCATCCCGGCCGGTTTTCATCCCAGCCTGGGCGATAAAGTATGCCGGTGGAATGGAGATACTTGGGACTGTGGGGCAGATAGTATGACCACCACCCACATTACTCGTAATCATGTCACCGTTTTTTCAGATTGGGCCACCAGCATCGAAACCCCTACTGCTATCACTCTCCAACAATTGCAGGCTTCGCCGCAAACTCGGAGCGGTTGGCTCGCCGCGTTGGTGGGCCTGGTCACGTTAGGCTTGGGTATGTTGGGACTGCGGAAGAAGAATTAATCCACAAAAAAAGCGGGTGGGCGATTTCGCCCACCCGCTTTTTTTAGATGACGTCAATTCAACGCTTCATCAAACTTTGTCCGTAAATCGGCCTCCGCGACAGTTCCACTCCACTTGTACAAAATATTCCCGTCTGCGTCGAGCAACACATAATAGGGTCGTCCGACATATGCCAGTTCGTCCATCCACGCTTTGGTTGCGGGATCATCAATATCGAGAAAAGTAAAGACCATCCGGTCACCGTATTCATTCTTCAACCCATGCACGATGGGGGCCATTTTTTGGCAGGTCGTTCACCAATAGGCGAAAAATTCGATTAACTGCACTTTGCCTGTCGAGAGTTGTACCGTGCCCGGCTCGGTAGCAACCAGTTGGTCAAGCGAAAAGGGCTGGGCGGCTTCTTTGGAGGGGGCCACCTCCACCTCACCGGTTTGAGAATCTGCCTGGGGAGTGCCTCCGCACGCAGTCAGCCCCAATAAGAACAACGAAAAAAGCAAGGGTAGCCAAAAACGTTTCATCTTTACTCCAAAGCGCTGATCAATGCCGCTTCCAACTCATCTTGGCGGACATATCCAATCCATTGCTGGATAACGTTGCCCTCCCCATCCAGCAGAAGGATGTGAGGTTGGTAATAGAAAGCAAGTGCATCTTGAAAAATTTGGGTGTTATCGTCATCAATATCCAGATACACAAAATTCATCTGGCCTTTGTACTTATCTTCTAACCCATGCACGATGGGCGCCATCGAGCGGCAGACCGGTCACCAAAAGGCGAAAAATTCAACCAACTGCACTTTCCCCGATGCCAGACTGACCCCTGAAGGATCGGTGGCGTGAAGTTCCGGGTTACCCAGTTGCGTTGGATCGCCGGAACTCTCTGATACCGCTTCGGTCGGGGTTGTCTCTGTTGGCACGCCCTCTGCGGGGGTGCCTTCTGGAAGGGTGGCGCTCACCGTTTCTGTAGGAGACACACGATCTGGCGTATCCGTAGGATTAGCGGGTATGTCTGTGGGGGCTTCAGCCTCAGCGGTTGGGGGCGCCTCCGTTTCCGCGGGGATGGTAATTTGGGTGGGAGTATGTGTCGGGAGTTTTGGGACTTGCACAGTCGGAAAAGCTTGCGCGCAACCCGTTAGAGCAAATACCAGCCCGACCCCTAAAATCCATTTTTTAATTCTCATAGTACCTCTTCAAAGAAATATTTCAATCTATCATACCGTCAAAATCTTACTAAAAAATTAATTCCTTTTTCTTGACACCTCGTTCCCTCCTCCGTAAACTTGCCATTACTTATGCCGAAAAAACTGACTCCCTACCATCTCTTCGCCCTTATGCTTCTCCTTGCAGGTGCCATCTGGATCGTTCTCACCGCTGCTATTCCCGGAACCACCACTCAGGGCAAAATTCCTGCCCCCCGCGCGGGTTTTCTCGCCCCGGACTTTACCCTCACTACGGCGGATGGGAATACCATTACCCTCTCAGAATTGCGCGGCCATCCTGTCATTGTCAACCTTTGGGCGAGTTGGTGTGGCCCATGCCGTGCCGAAATGCCTGCCCTCCAACGCGTTCACGAAACCTACAAAGACACCGGGCTCCTGCTCCTTGCCGTGAACGCCACCCCGCAGGATAGCGAAGCCGCCGCCCTCACCTTTGCCACCGAGCTGGGGCTTACCTTTCCCATTCTCTTTGATGCCGCAGGCGAAGTCTCTCGTCTCTACGAGTTGCGTGCCCTCCCCAGCACCTATTTCATCGGTCCTGATGGTACCATTCAAGAAGTTGTGATCGGTGGTCCTATGGCCGAAGCCCTTCTTCGCACTCGGGTTGAACAACTATTAGCGTTGGTGGATGAGTGATAGAGTGAATGCCTGTCACTTATCATTTCATCTCCCACGTATTATTTATCATTCGATATTTTCACCATGCTCCCCATCCTCCAACTCGGTCCCCTCGCCCTGCAAACCCCTGGCCTGATTCTGATCCTTGGCCTTTGGCTCGGCCTCAACCTCGCCGAAAAAAACGCCCACCGGCACCACGTTCATCCCGACAACCTCTACAATCTCACCTTTACTGCGTTGATTGCAGGGATCGTCGGTGCGCGGTTAGCCTACATCGCTCGATATTCCTCTGCTTTTATTGCCAGTCCAGCAAGCCTGTTTTCCCTCAATCCTGGCTTGCTTGACCCATTCGGCGGGATCGCAGTCGGTTTATTGGCTGCCCTCATCTTTGGACAACGCAAAAAACTTGCCTTCTGGCCGACGTTGGACGCCCTCACCCCAGTCTTAACGGTTATGTCCATCGCTTTTGCCCTTGCCAATCTCGCCTCGGGCGATGCATTCGGCGCAGAAACGACACTCCCATGGGGCATAGAACTATGGGGGGCCAAACGGCATCCTGCACAATTATACGAAGCCCTTGCGGCAGGCTGCATTCTGCTCCTCCTCTGGCCCGCGCGAGGGGTGATCGCCCGCCGGATATCCGCCCCTGGCGCAATCTTCGTCCTGTTTCTCGCCCTTAGCGCAGGCGCCCATCTGTTCCTCGAAGCCTTCCGCGGCGACAGTGCCATCCTTCCCAACGGTTGGCGTATCGCCCAAATTCTGGCCTGGTTCCTCCTCGCCGGAAGTTTGTGGGGCTTTGAGAAACTAACTAATTCAACAAGGACCCTACATGGATAAAGTGATCATCAAAGACCTCCTGGCGCGTGGCATTATTGGCATCAATGACGATGAGCGCGTCAAACCCCAAGATATTATTATCAATATCGAACTTACTGCCGATTTGCGCCGCGCAGGTGAAACGGACGATATTGTTGATTGTGTTAACTACCGCACTGTTGCAAAAAAAGCCCTTGTCCACGCGGAAAACTCCGCGCGCTTCACCGTTGAAGCCCTCGCAGCTGACATCGCCAAACTTTGTCTCGATGAACCTGGCGTAGTAAGTGTGCGCGTGCGCGTAGAAAAACCTGGCGCGGTGCGGTTTGCCAAGTCGGTCGGTGTAGAAATCGAAAGGACCAAATAGGCCCTTTTCAAGGGGATTATTTACCGATTCAATACCGTTACTATTGTGCGTGCCCGGCAAGTCATGGGGGTGTGGCGTTTGGAGTTTCACGATCCCCCATGCTATAATCGAAAGCGTATGGCAACGGAAATTTTTTTGCTTTTAGCCTCTCAAGCCGGGATCATGGCCTATCATTTGGTCTTGATTTTTGCGATTCTGGCCGTGCTCATGGCCGTTTTTGGACATTGGCGCGAACGTCAAGAACCTGTTGCGGGGCGGGCATTGGTTGGATTGTTGTTGTTGTTGGCGACCCGGTTACTATTAACGATTTTAGCAGGGGTAGCCTTAACAGGTTTATTTTCCGTTGACTTGATTTTGCCTCCTACCGACCGCGTGATGAGCGCCATCGGAATTATCCTTATTGTGTGGATGTGGGGTTTTCCTAATTTTACGCGGGGGGGAGACATTGCGACAATCCTCAGTTTGATGTTAACGGCCACGCTAGGTGTGCTCAGCCTGATCATTTGGTCTCAAGCTACCGAAGTACCTTTTAATACTCACTGGCTGGGGTGGGGATGGGAAGTGTATTCCAGTGTCTTGCTCGTTTTTGGTGGGATACTTTTGCTCATCCGTCGTCCGCATCTCTGGGGAATAGGGATGGGAATGCTCCTGGTTTTGTTGGCTGGGCATGTGGGAGAATTTTTTCTTGCCGATCCAACGGCAGCATATCCTACCCTGGTCCGATTTGCCGAACTGGTTGCCTATCCTTTGCTTTTTCTCTTAACCTACCGGATGTTTACCCGCGAAATTGAAACCCCACACGAGGATGAGGTGGCCATCTCCGAAGAACTGCCTCTCCCCGCGGTTGCCCCGCCGCCGGAACGCGTCCCCATAGATCCGGCCCTCTTTGGCGACTTATTTACCCTGGCGACAAACCACACTGAAGAAATGTACCCCGCCCTGGTTCGCGCGGTAGCCCGCGCCTTTCAGGGAGATATTTGTTTTTTGGTGCTTCCGCCCACGCCCACCGGGGAAATGGTTATTCGCGCGGGATATAACTATGTGCGGAAGGAAACCCTCGTACAAGGAAGCTTAAAAGCGAATGAAGTGCCTCGTTTGGCTTCCGCTATTCGCCAGGGCCAGACGCTCCGTTTGTTATTCCAAAACACCACAGTAGATTTATTAAATCTCGGGAATGCGTTCAACACCGCACGCACCGGGAGCCTGATTGCCGCCTCGCTTACCTTACCGGATACGCAAGCGGGCTTGGTTTTGTATACCCCGTACAGCGAATATATTTGGAAGGAAACCGAAGAAATCGCATTAGCTCGGGCTGCCGCATCTATCTCACAGTTGATTCAAGGCGGGCATCAACATGATGCTACCAGTGAAATGGCTGACCAACTTCAGGTTGAACTGAGTATGACTCTCGCCGAGCGGGAACAACTCCTACGCGAAAAGGAAATGCTGGCGAAAGAACTCACCGCACTTCGCAAAGCGCACGCGGCAGATACCGCAGCCTCTGCCCAACATGGCCTGATAGCGCAGGAAGAACTGAATAAACGCATTGCCAACCTGGAAACAGAAAAAAGCACCTTAGCCCAATCTATTGCCGAATTAACTACCCAACAACAGGCTACGGTACTTGAACGAGATCAATTTCAAACCCTTAACAAGCAACTAAATATAGAGTTGGCCGAACTGCGTGCTTTGCAACCACTCACCCATAGTCCGAACGGACAGGAACTTCTGGGACAATTGGAAGAAGAAAACGAGCGATTGCGCCAGAACCTCAACTTGTTAGACGCCCAACTCCGAGCCGCCTCGGTGGATATGGCGGTTCCTGCCACTCACCTGGAAGCCGAATTGCAGGATTCGCTTAAAGAAAATGCTCGTTTGCAAAAAATGGTTGGGGAATATGAAGTCAAAATCTTCCAAATGGAACGTCAGATTCAGGCAGCTAAAGCTAGCGATCAATGGGATACCATCGTGACCATTGCTCAGGAAATGCGCCAACCGATGTCCTCCGTAGTGGGATACTCCGATTTTCTTTTGAGCGAATCGGTCGGCATTTTGGGCGCGTTACAGCGCAAATTCCTGGAACGGGTTAAAGCCTCGACCGAACGGATGATTTCCATGATCGAAGAATTGGTGCAAATTGCCTCCGTCGAAGCCGGGCACACCAAGCTCACTGTGGGGAGTTTTGATCTCGTCCGGGCGTTAGATACCGCCATTTCCGATACCAGCCCCGCTCTCCGCGAGAAAAATATCTCTCTCCGAATGAATATTCCCGATAAACTGCCCAAAATTCAAGGTGATTACGAGGCCGTCAAACTGATTCTGACCAACCTGCTTCAAAATGCCGGCATCGTTTCCCCCTTGGAAGGGGAAATCACCATTTCGGTGGGATACGAAAGTTACGGCGACAGCCAGGATTATGTTTTGGCACAAATTACTGACTCGGGGGGAGGCATCCCCGCGGAAGATTTACAGCGCGTTTTTGGCGAACCCTCTGAGCGGGCTGGAAAAACCGGTGCCATTCGCGGGTTGGGCGGATCGCCCCTCAGTCTGGCTTTTACCAAAAGTCTGGTCGAAGCGCACGGTGGACGGATATGGGTGGATGCGGAATTTGAAAAAGGCTCAACCTTTAGCATTCTCTTCCCGCTATCGAACGAAATCCCTGCCACTGTCCTCGCCAACTGGAGAAGTTAAGCATGTCCACAGTGCGTCAGGTCCTGGCTGGGATTTTTGCCGGGGTTATTTCCCTGATCATCATTATTGGCGGTCTGAGCTTGGCCCTGGCAGAAGCCTCTACAGAGATTCCACTCGCGCCCTTCACAGAGACACCCCTAATCCTCCCTTCACTGGAACCAGGTGCTCCTACATATACCCCTTCGCCCGTCCCTTCTCCGACTGCTACCCCTACACAAACACCAGATTGTCCCATTCCCCTAGGCTGGGAAGCCGTCACAGTAACTAGTGAAACCGATTTATCCCTTCTAGCCCAAGAACGTGGTTTGGCATTGCCCGAGTTGTTAGCCGCAAATTGCTTGACAACCGATGAACTGGTGGATAACAGCCTGCTCTTTGTGCCGCCCCTCTCCATAACAACAACCCCCAGCCCGACCGCTGCTGAAACCGCAACGACCACCGCCGCCCCGACAAATACCGCTCTCCCCTCTGCGACCCCTGCTCCGGTTTGTGTCCCTAATATTCCGAGCAATTGGATTCCATACACCATCCAACCGAATGATACCCTGTTTGGCATTGCCCAGGCCCACGGAACTACGGTTGCAGAGTTGCAATGGCGCAATTGCATCGTCGGAACAACGATCAATGTCGGAAAAATTTTGTACGTACCCTTTGTCGCCACTCCCATCCCAACGCCAACTTTTGTCCCAACGGATACGCTTACCCCTACGACCACGCCTGTTACCCCAACGGATGTCCCGACCCTGACCAGTACCCCGACGGATACCTCCTTACCCCCTACCGTCACCGATACCCCGCTCCCTTCGGATACCCCTACCCTTGGCCCGACAAATACCTCCACGCCGGTCCCTCTTCCCCCCACTTCTACCCCTACCCCATAAATTAATTTTCTTATGCGCCGTCGCCACCTCTTCATTTTTCTCGCACTGGTTGTTTTGCTGGTGTTTGCTTGCCGCGCTATCGCCAACATCCCCCTCACGCCAAAGAACAGCCTAATCGTCCCCACCGAAACGCCTCGTCCCACCAGTATAGGCGCTTTTAGCGTTCCCGCGGATGCGACCGGAACTCCAACCCCCTTCCAACCCGGACAAATTAGCGCCATCTCGAATACTTTCGACTCCAGTGTGAGACCTACCCCGGTGCATACCCCCTCCTGGGGTGATTATCCCCCGCCGAGTGTGTACTCTGATGTTCCTATCCCCCCGCCCGTGGACCTCATCCCCCAACCTCCAGGACAAATCAACATTCTCCTGCTCGGCTCCGACGCAATTCCCGAGGAAGGTGGGTTCCGCACGGACTCGATTATGCTCATCACACTGAACACTGCCCTTGGAACCGCTCACATCACCTCCTTTCCTCGCGATTTATACGTGTACATCCCCGGCTGGACGGTTCAACGCATCAACACTGCTTTGCCCAAAGGGGGCTACGAATTGCTGGCAGCCACCTTTGAATACAACCTGGGGGTATATCCCGATCACTTTGTGATGCTGAACTTTGGCGGCTTTATCCAAGGGATCAACAGCCTTGGTGGGTTGGATGTCGAAGTAGCCGAACCTATCTCCGACCCGTGGGGATCGCTTCCCGCTGGGTTAATTCACATGGATGGGAACACAGCTTTATGGTACGTCCGCTCTCGATACACTACCAGCGATTTTGACCGAGCGCGGCGCCAGCAACAGGTTTTAGTCGAAGTATTCAAAAAATTGATCAGCATGGACGCAGTCAAACGGGTTCCTGAACTCTTTGAAATTTACCGGAACAGCTTCATCACCGACCTGACCCTGGGGGAAATTACTCCCTTGATGGGGCTGGCGAGTGAACTTGGTAATGACACCTCTAAAATTGAAGCTTATTTCATCGGACCTGAGCAAGTGACAGATTATCGTGTTCCCTCCAGCGGGGCACAGGTTCTTTTACCCGACTATGAGGCTGTCTTAGATGTGATGCGTACTGCTCTAAATGCCCCCCCACGGTAAAACCCCTCGCCCCCAATTTTTTTCGCGGTTGCCGGGCTGGTTCTTGCTGTTTGTTTGGGCAAGCCTTAGCCTGGCATGTGGAAATCTGGGACAAGATATTTCCCAACCTTTAGCAAATTTGATTCTGTCGGAAACTTCTGGCCCGACGATTACCCCCACGCCTACCTTTTTTTCCCCTTACACAAATACCCCCATCCCGACCGCCACCCCTACCATAACGGGCACGCTGCCCCCTACGTTTACCCCCGTTCCTACATTAACCCCCATTACCCCCCTCTCGTTGGGGACACCTTTCCCGACTGGGGGCAAAGAGATTGTCAACGTACTCCTCCTTGGTGCAGATTACAGCGGCACAGGTATCATCTCCCGCACCGACACCATCATCATCGCCTCCATTCGTCCCGGCGACCGGATGGTGTCCCTCATCTCCATCCCCCGCGATTTATACGTGGACATTCCGGGCCGCGGGATGAACCGCATCAACACCGCATTCGTGTATGGCGAGTTGGATCATTACCCTGGCGGAGGAAAAGCCCTCCTTCTAGACACTATTCACAACAATTTAGGCATCACGATTGACCATATCGCAATGGTGAACTTTGATGGCTTCCGGCAAATCGTTGATACCCTGGGGGGAGTAGACGTACCGCTGGCCTGCCCGTTTGCCGATTACCGGCTTAACGCTGCTACCCAAAGTTTGTATTGGTATTCCGTAGGGCCGGGCGTCGTTCACATGGATGGCTATACCGCCCTGTGGTATGCCCGTTCCCGCATGTCCTCCAATGACTTTGATCGAGGTCGTCGCCAGCAAGAAATTCTTCGGGCGATTTATAACAAAGCCTTACAACTGGATATTGTTCCACAAATTCCCAGCCTATACCAAAATTTCCAACAGGTTGTGTTAACCGACATGGAATTAGGCGATATTTTGAGTATGGTACCCCTCTCGTTGGATGTCAGTTCCCCGCGCATCCGCAGTTACTCCGTCAGCGGTCCGACGATGGTCACAAGTTGGATCACACCTGGGGGCGCGTATGTGTTGCTCCCGAACTATGATGGCATTTACTACATGTTGCAGGAGGCCCTCGGTCCCCCCGCCGGTGAAGAAGTCGAACACCTCCGTACGGTGGTTCAGATCCGCAATGAATCCGCCACCGCCAACATGGACACCCTCGCCGCCGAACGTATGAATTATGCGGGTTACCAGTCCCTGATCATCCCCTCCACCGGCCAGTACGAACCCACCACCCTCCTCTACGACCTGACTCTCGACCAGGATCCGGTGAAGAGCCAGGAATTGCTGGCGTTGTTTGGCTTGAGCGCGGCAAACTTACGAAGCGAGCCAACCGGCGGCGATGTGGCATACAGGTTGGTATTAGGGGGCGATTTTTATCCCTGCTTTGCGCCGTTTCAGATTGATCGGTAAAAGAAGCTTTGTTGCTCCAAAAAAAACAGGGAAATCGGTAACCCGATTTCCCTGTTTTTGCGCGAGGCGAGTTTATGGGGCGGAGTTTAGTATTGCTGGGAGGTAGAGAAGGTAGCCCATGCAATTCACTTCGGCATTTGAGGTGGTATGCGGAATTTTTCCTCCATCGGCCGTCGCAATTTGAGAATTGGTAAATGTGACAAGCGAGGACATATTGACTGCCAGACACTGGAACTGAATGGTAGCCACGTTGCCCCCGTCGCAGCCGGGTGTTGGATTGAGTTGTGTCAAAATATAGGAAATCGTGCCGTCATCATTGTTCGCCGAATTGGTCAGCACGGAGTCGGGTTGTGGGCAGGTTCCGGTGGAGATTTGGATACCATTTTGACTGGGGTCGGCGTCTATCACAGCCAAAACCGCGGGGTCAAACGAAATCGAAAAATCAACGCCGTACACACCTGTAACATTGTCTAGCTGAACAGCCAGATCGGTGGTTCCGAGGAAACCTGTGTTTGAGATGGCGGGTTGGATAGAGAGTAAGCCTTCGGGGGAGGTATCTGTAGCGGTTGGGGAAGGGGTGGCAGTGTGGGTGGGCGTGTTTGTGGGGGTGAGTGTATTTGTGGGAGTAGGCGTATTTGTCGGCGTCACGGATCCGGTGGCGGTTGGGCTGGGGGTGAAGGTGCTTGTGGAGATCGGTGTATCCGTGGGGGTGGGGGTCGGGCCAACGCTGATCAGGCCGGACTGGGTGGTGTGGGTAATGGTCATGCCGTTGGTATCAGCGATCAGGCTGGTGGCGAAGGTGAAGGGGCTGGAGCCATTGCTAATACCCTGAAACGTGACCTGGGCAACGGTTCCCCCTGTACAGCCGGGGGCTGAAAGTTGGGTAACAGCATAATTGAGCGTGCCCGTGACATTGGAGGCAGTGTTTTGGATGACAAAGTCCGGGGCAGGGCAATCTCCAGTGGTGATCTGGATGCCGTTGGTGCCGGGGTCAGCGTCCACGATCTGAATAATCGCCGGGTCGTAGGTCATTTCCAGTTCAATAGCAAAAACATCGGTAGCTTGATCGATTTGAAGCGTGACGGTGACAGTTTCACCGACTGCCATGTTGGGGGTGGAAGGATTAACCCAAAGCAAGGGGTTACCTTCGTTAGCTGCCCAAATACGCTGAAAAAGGCCGAACGTGGCGAGTAGCACGAGAAGGACAAGAAGACCGGGGAACAAGATACGTCGTTTCATGTGTTTTCCTTATTTTGGGGGTAATGGATTGGAGGGCGTTTGAGATGAGATTTTGCGGGCGCGCAAACCGAGAAAGAGGGGAATTTCCTGGTTGGCGAGATTTTCAGCTTTGGCATTTGGGCCAGTGGCGGTTTTGTAGGTGGGAATTTCGCGCAGGTGATCTACCCATAGACCGTTTTGCGCGAGCGCGTTGATGTACGTTTGTAAAGGCCGGTGAAAACTTCGGCTGACGCCTGTTTGGCCGGGGTATGGTTTGAGGGGGACGGGGAGCGGGGTCAGGTAACGGTCTACGCGGCGGAATTGGAGTTTGCGGTCTTCATCCCAGCCCCAGCCACTTTGCCGTGGGACGCGGAAGCAGGGGTGGGTCATCACGAGGACGATGCGCCCGGCGGGTTTGAGCGCCCAAACTGCATTTTCAATAACTTCTTCGAGCGGTTCCATATCCTGGATACTGAGGAGAAACACTACAGCGTCGAATTCGGCAGGTTGAAGGGCGGGAATTGCTGCTAGACGCCGGGCATCTCCATATAGAAAGCGACCCTCTTTGCCGTGATGTTGACGAGCGAAGTGCAGGAGTTTTTCGCTCGCATCTACACCAGTATAGGCGGCCCCTGCTTTGGTGATGGCCGGGGCCAGCACGCCCGTGCCCGCGCCCAGATCGAGGATTTGCTCGCCGGGCTGGGGTAAGAGGAGGTCTAAGACGGCGGGGAGAGCGAGATTGCGGTGATGTTTACTGCCATCTTTGCCAACCCACCCGTCGTACCACTGGGCGAGCGGTTCCCAACTGGTGGAGGGCGGGCGTGGAGTGAATTTTCGTTTGGGTGCAGGCATGAGTTGGGGGAGGGATAAAAAGAAAAGGGGTGAGGGGGTCCCTCACCCCTTTTCTTTTTGGCAACGCCTTATGAGAATGAGGAGAGATTTTTAGGCCTTCTTGGGTTGGGCGTGATGAAAAGGTTGTTGATCTTCGGGGACATTGACCCAAAAATCGCGGGCAAAAATACCAAATACACTCAGCATCAGCCCGAGGACTCCCGCAATGAGGGTGTTAAGCAAGGTGCGAGGCCCAACAGGCTCAGTCGGGACTTTCGCCCGGCTCCCTAATTTAACGACGCTGCCAGAAACCTCATTGGAAATTTGCGTTTCCTTCATTTTGCGGTCTAATGTCAGGTAGGTATCTGAAGCGACTTGATAATTTTGGCGAAGTTTCTCGCCGGTGGCTTGCATGTCGGCGACCTGGCTTTGGATTTGAAGGATTTCTGCTTGTAGCGGGTCAATCTGTTGTGCCAGATCAAGGGCTTTTTGTTCCATGACGGTTCGAAGTTGATCTAAGGATGTATTCAGGACGCCAACGGTACGGAGCGTGTCGGAGGTGGAAGGGTTCCACTGAAGTTGTGGCAGTGTGAGGTCGAGGTTATATGCTTTGAGTTGGAGCAATAAGGCCGTGAGTTCGATATCGGAGGCGATGGGTTGGCTGGACGGAAGCCCGCGTAATTGGGCTTGAAGCGAGGACAGGTCTGCCAGGATTTGGGTGAGCTTGGCCTGATCGGTCAGAAGTTGGCTGTACACGGTTTGTTTGACCGTCAATTCGGTTGTCAAAATGTTCGTTTGATTTTGTGCTTCGTACGCAACTAACGCCTGTTTCGCCGTTTCTCTGTCAGCCTCAATCTGTACAAATTGTGCTTGAAGCGTGTCCCCGCTTTCCAGGTCTTCGCCAAAAAGGGCATTGGCTTTTTGGACAAGAATGGTTCCCCAAAGATTGACCAGGTCGGTGGACATCTGGGCATTATCTGTACGAACAATGAGTTTCATCGAGTTGGAGGCAGTATCTAATTCAACCTCAGTAATCCCTTCAATCTTTTCGATGGTGGTTTCGGGATCACCACCCTGGTCTATCCACGCATCGCGCAAGGCCTGCATGGTGGTGTCTGATTCGGCAAGTTGGGCGGTGGGACGAAAATATAATAATTCTGAACTAGACTCAGTTTGGAACTTCGGATCGAAAGTCAGCGAATAGCGCGAAGGCACAATCAAAACCAGGGCTTTGGCTTCATAGGTGGGCGCGAGTACAAATTTGCTTAAAAGATAAGCCCCAACGGCAAAAACCAGGGAAACTCCTACGATCCAGGCCCAATTTTTGATCAGGAGCAAAATATATTTTTGAAGATCAATTTCGTCTTCCATAAGGAATAAAGACTCCGTGTTGAATGATTTCCGTCAATGCTTGAAACATATTGTTGGCTCTTGCGTTACGGGCGGGAAATTCTCCAAATTTTGAAGGTGTGTGCGGGGTGTACACCCCGCACACACCTTCAAAATTTGGGTTAATCCCGTTAATTACGGGAGACCCATATTGTTTCAAAAAAACGGCGTTCCTGATGGATTGGTTTACAAGGAACGCCGTTCATTTGGAGAAACATAAATATTGCAATTGTATTGCAAACAGCCGCTATGATACCCCACGAAAAAGGTTTTGACAACTTATGCCGTGAACAAGCAAACGTCTATCGCCGGATATGGGGTGACAGCCAAAAAGCGTTGTCATCATCCGGCGAGACTTTGGCCTTTACCGTGAAGATAAACACCACCTCTTTCCCGGCAAGTTCGCTCAAATCAAGGTCAATCGCGGTGATTTCCCCATCAAAACTCTCCTCCCATAGCCCCAGGTTCACAAATACACCGGTTCCCACCACTTGATAATCGAGTTGGAAGGTGACATTACACTTCGGACTGTTTTCCAGACACCCCACATAAGTGATGAAATGATCCCCTGCCTCAATGAGCAGACCCGGATACGTCCCGCTGATCCAACCCTTTTCTTCTTTTTTCGGGAACATCCACAAAGCAGGTTCGTTTTCATGGCGATTTTCCAGCACCGGCTCGGAGAGGGTGGCCACGAACCCGTTTGCGTCGCCCCGCGCCCCGGGGCAGGGCAACACCCCATCCGCATTCCGCCAGATAGCCGCACAGGTGTTGATCGCAAAATTGAAATATTGATCGCTTGCCGTTTCCAATACCTGGATGTTGACCGAAAGGGCCGCCTCATAATTGGTTCCAACCCCGAATAACTTCCCCTCCGGACTTTGGAGCATCCAATCGCCCCGGTACGTGTTCGGAGAACCCGGCGCTTCCATCGCGACCGCGAGGTCCACCGTGCCCCCAGGGTTGACGGTCCCCGGCAGGAAATTCGTCTTTTTGCCGCTCATCCGCTCTCCGCTGGAATAGACGAGTGCGTAGTTTGCATTCCACGCGCAGGTTCCCTCGTTTTTGATGCGCCAGATTTTCGTGAAGGCAACATTGGGGGTGAAGGTTGTCCCATCGGGCACAGTGACATCGGCGACGAAGCTTGCGGCGTTGCACGGAGCGGCAGAGGTGGCCGTCGGTGCAAGGGAGGTAAATGTGGGGAGTGGGGTAATGGTGGGGGTAGGCGTACCTGTCTCAGTGGGGGTAGCGGTCGGGATGTCGCCGGGGGTGGGGGTAATGGTCGGGGTGCGAGTGGGTGTCAGCGTGGGGCTTCCGGCGAGGGAAGTGATTTCGGCGATTACCGTCTGGGCGATGGCGGTGAAAGTGGCTTCTGGTCCGTTGGGGTCGAGGGTTGTGGTGGGAGTCAGCGTCCCCGGCAGAGGTGTGGGAATCTCTTCAACCGGGGTGCCAATCGTGCAGGCAAACCCGATGAACAAAGCCAGGGTGAAAAGAAAAAGCATTTTGCGCGACATATTACGGCTCCCAGACGCGTAAAACCCCGCCTTCCAACCCGGTGGCGAGCATCATTGTTCCATCTTGCAGGGTCACTCCGGCGAGGTTCGTGAGTAGTTTCGCATTCAAATCCTCTTCAAAAACCACGGTTGCTTCTCCATCTGCATATTGGATGAAAGCCAGTTGGTCAAACGTCAGGTTCGGGAGAACCAGTTCGGCGACACCATCCCCGTCGAAATCCCCCGCCAGCGCTTTGTCGAGGTTGCGCGTACCGATTTCGTGGGATGTGTAAGCATCGAGCTGGGTGAGCACTTCCAGCCGGTCTCCGATCCACTCGGAAAACTCAACGAGGGGTTCCAGGTGCGGGGTCAGCACATCGGCCAGGAGCATTTTTCCCGATGGGTCAAATGGGGCGACGGCGATCTGGTGCCGCCAACGGAACCCGCGCCCAATCGGGGGGCCAGCGGCGATCCGTTCCCCATTTTCGTTGAACAACAAAATCTGTGCGCCTGTGGTGTCATCGGATACGGTGACTAGAATTTCCCGGATGCCGTTCCCGTCCAAATCTGCCCAAATTGGGGCCAAACCTTCTATAACTTTGCTGTCGGGCATGGGCGCAGTCCACAGCAGTTGGAATGTGGGCGTGGTTTGTACGAGCGAAAGGCTGGCGGCCTCGATGGCGTCGCCTAAAACTCCGTGCGGATAAACATCCGTGGCCTGGCTGACCACGAGAAGCCGGTGTTGTTCATCTTGTAAAAGCCGCGCATCAGGGGGAATGTTTAAGGGCAGGCGTCCGATTTCCTGGTTTTCCCACAATACGAGGTCGCCGTTGCCATCCACAAACGCCAGCCGCGTGGGTTCGTTTTGCACCACAATCGGGTGGGTGAGTGGGGAGGCGGATGGCACAGGGGGAACGATAAGCGATGGTACGCCGCGCTGCATTCGTAAAAGGGGCGGCATCCCTACGGGTAACTGCCCCGGATCAATCTGCACTTCGGTCGTGATCCCATCCCTTAGGATGAAGCCTTGCACCCGCCCATCGGTTAACACGACGGCCCAGATGCTTCCCAATCCTTCCATTGGCGCACCGACCACCCACGCGGGTTCGCCTTCGAGCGCAATATCTACCGGAAAATTCGCTCCCCCGTGCCCGTCCACCCACCGGTTGCCATCGGCGCGCTGGTAGGTGTACCCGTACAGCGTCAGGTCATTCAAATTGACCGTGGGCGTGAGGATGCCGACGCCGGACAAATCTACGGGCAAAACCGGGGGTTCGAGCGGAGTGGGAACCAACGTTGGCGTACGCGTCGGGCTGGGGGTCCGGGTGGGCAGGGGTGTGAGGGTGAGCGTAGGCGTGGGTGTTTGGGCGCGGCAACCCGCGAGGGCCAGGAAAAGAAGGGCGAGAAACAAATTTTTCATCGAGGGTAATATACCTCCAATCCCTTCCCTTTGCCAATTAGAGGAAGGTGAATTATGATTGCGGGGCTTCAAAATCTCGTAGTCTAGCCCCTTGTGGACGGACGGACACAAGGCCCTAGACTACAAACTACGCTTCAGGAGACACCATATGATTCAGATAACCGGGGAGGCTTTGACCATCGAGCAGGTGGTCGCAGTGGCGCGGCACGGAACGCCGGTTGCGTCTTTGGACGAGACGGTGCAGGCGCGGATGTGGACGAGCCAGCAGTGGGTGGAGGCCGCGGTGAAGGGGCGGACGACGATTTATGGGGTGAACACGGGGTTTGGGCCGCTCGCGACGACGAGCATTGCGCCCGACGAAACCCGCAAACTTTCTCGCAATTTGATTCTCTCCTGCCTCGCGGGGGTGGGGGACCCGATCCCGGCGGACTGGGTGCGGGCGATGATCCTGATCCGGGCGAACTCGCTCGCGAAGGGGTTCTCCGGCGTGCGCCCGGTCGTGGTGGAGACGTTGATCGAGATGCTGAACCGGGGGGTGACGCCGTGGGTTCCGTCGAAGGGGTCGTTGGGGGCGAGTGGGGATTTGGCTCCGCTTTCGCACATTGCCGTGGTTCTGACGCGGGACGAAACCGAAGATGGCGGCTTTTCCGGGCAGGCATATTTTGGCGGGGCGCTGATGTCCGGCGCAGAGGCGATGGCCCGCGCGGGGTTGGAGCGGTTGGTGCTGGAAGCGAAGGAAGGGCTTGCGCTCTCGAACGGGACGACGTTTATGGCGGCGGCGGGCGCGTTGGGGGTGCATGACGCCGAGCAGTTGTTGGATCACGCGGAAATGGCCGCGGCGCTGAGTTTTGAGGCGTTGTTGGGGATTACTTCGGCGCTGCATCCTGCCTTGCACGAGGCGAACGGGCAGCCGGGGCAGATGCAGGTGGCGGCGAATTTGCGCGGGTTGTTAGCGGGGAGTCAATTGGTGGACTCTGCGCCGCACAAGGTTCAGGATGCGTATAGCCTACGCTGTACGCCGCAAGTTCTGGGACCGATACGGGATACTCTGGCGTTTTTGCGGGCACGGTTTACCGCGGCGATCAACGCGGCGTCGGATAATCCGTTGATTTTTGCGGAAGTCGAGGGTGGCCGCGCCGTCTCTGGCGGCAACTTCCACGGACAAGGCCCGGCGATGTGGCTGGATTTTTTGAGCATCGCGGTGGCCGAAATCGGCGATATTTCCGAGCGGCGGACGTTTCGCCTGCTCGACCCGGCGTTGAACGGCGGTCTGCCCTCGATGCTCGTGCCGACGAGCGGGCTGGACAGCGGGTTGATGATCCCGCAGTACACGGCGGCGGCGCTGGTGTCGGATAACAAAACCTTGTCGCATCCCGATAGCGTGGATTCGATCCCGTCGTCGGCGAATCAGGAAGATCACGTTTCGATGGGCGCAAACGCCGCACGCCACGCGCGGGAGATCATTGCAAACACGCAGCGGATCATCGCGATTGAGATGATTACCGCGGCGCAGGGGATAGATCTCCGCTCCGATGGCCCCGCGCGATTAGGGGAGGGGACGCGGAGGGGGTATGCGATGGTGCGCGAGGTGGCGAAGTTTCTGGAGCATGATCGGGAGTTGACAGGGGATATTGAGGGGGTGGTGGGGAGGATGAATTATCGAAAATGATGGATAAAGATCGATTTGTATTAGGTTAAAATTACTCAGCTGTAAAAAATTCTTAATTTGTTTGATATATGGCGTCGATTGCCTGATTTATTGAGGAGTATTAGATATGTTGACTTTTTTAGCATCGTCTCCCGATTATGATAAAGATGAAACAACTAAAACTGTGTGGAGGTGGATAGAAGAGAAGTTTAGTTTGGAAGATGGTGTTTGTTATTACAAACATCCAATAGTTACTGCAAATACTGGGGCAATACCAGAATTAACTTTTTTGGCAAAGAAGTTTCAACCCGCAGCAATCCGTTGTCTTGCTGTTAGCCAAGACGATATAGTTTCTATTGAAGAAGATGTTTGGAATATCCGAAACGATATAATAGACTCGCCATTATTAGAATTAGATGATTTTGTTATTGGCTTAAGAGCTAAATTTGATAAAGATCGGTTACTTAGAAGAAGAATCAATCCGATAGCTGTTCTTGCCTTTCCGTTGATAACGAAGAGTGATTTTGAAGCAAAATTTGGGAGTATATTAGAAGATACATTTACTATCTGGGCAGATGGTGATTTGCATTGTCTCGAAACAACTATTGATTCTCCCTTAGATGATATTGAATGGAGATTAACTCGCTCTATTGTACAGGGGATACGTCCCTTAAAAAATATTTCTTCAAAGGTTCAGAAAAGTGTAATTACTCTTGGGGCAGCAATCCGAGAGCTAGACAATCAAATAGCTCTATTAGATATTGAACAAGAAAAGGCATCAATTCAAATAGCTCCGGGACCTCAAAGAATTAGAGGATTAGCCGGAACAGGCAAAACTGTTTTATTAGCAATGAAAGCAGCTAATATTCATTTGAAATTTCCTGATAAGAAGATACTTTTTACATTTAATACCCAAAGTCTTTATAACCAAACCCGCTCATTAATTACCAAGTTTTATAGGTTTTATGGTGAGGTTGATCCAAATTGGGATATGTTACACGTAAGACATGGTTGGGGAGGAAGAAATCGGCCTGGTGTTTATTATGATCTTTGCAGTAGACAAGGAGTATCTCCACTAAGTTTGGATGATGTGCGGAGGATGAGAACTAGATTGGCTCCCTTTCAAGTTTGTTGCCAACAGGCTTTGAGATCTTCAATATCTCCTGAATATGATTTTATATTAATAGATGAAGCACAAGATTTTCCAAAAGAATTTTTTGAGATTTTATACCACTTATCCCATGAGCCTCATCAAATATATTGGGCCTATGATGAACTTCAAAGTCTTTCATCTTTAGAAATTCAAAAACCTGAAGAAATGTTTGGTATGGAAGAAGATGGAAACCCACGGGTTTCTATCGAGGGTGATGATTATCCGGGAGGCATTGAAAAAGACTTAGTTTTACACAAATCTTATCGATGTCCACATTCAGTATTAATGGTAGCTCATGCAATTGGGTTAGGTATTTATAGTGAAAATGGAGCTGTTCAGATGCTCCAAAATCGTGAGTCATGGGAAGCTATTGGATACACTATTGAGGAGGGCGAGTTATCTACTGGTAGCGCAGTTACAATTTTTCGTCCTTCAGAAAATAGTCCAAATCAAATTGATGAAATATATGGTGGGTCACAAGACCTTATTACAGCAAAAGTATTTGAAACCAGAGAAGACGAACTAATATGGATTGCTAAATCAATTATTAACGATGTGAAAAATGAAAATGTCTTACCACATGATATTGTTGTGATTTCCCTGGACAATTTCAATGTTAGAAGCAACTTTGCTGTCCTGCAAAGCTTAATACTTCAAAAAGGCATACCCTCAACTATTCCTGGTCTTATAGATGATACGGCTGCATATGCTGAGGATGGTAAAGTTACCTTATCAACAGTATTTAGGGCGAAAGGAAATGAAGCGCCAGTAGTTTATATAATGGCTTTTGAAGAATATTATGATTACGTTGAACCAGTGGAGGGAAGAAATAAGGCCTTTACTTCAATATCCCGATCAAAGGCTTGGGTGCGTATAAGTGGCACAGGGAGAATAATGCAATCAGCAATGCAAGAAATAAATAAAGTTATTCAAAACTATCCAAGATTTAAATTTGTTTTTCCAAATATGGATGAAATCCGTCGTCTTGATGCCGAAACAGGGAAAAGAAGGCGAGAAATACAAAAAGCCAAATTATCTACAAATGAACTTCTCAAGCTTGATCCTCAAGCTATTGCTGCTTTGGCTAGAACAAATCCGGAATTAGTTGATGAATTAGTTAAGAGAATCTCCGAGGCCAAAAGTGACTATCAATGAAATATTCAGTTCTCTGAGAGCATCCTATATTGAATGGAGTCATGTGCTTGTAAATCCCAGATTTATTCGTGGAAATAATGTGATTTCATGGGAAGGATATTCTGGTCGGAGGTTCAACGCACCTGTTACATCAACGTATGTGGCTAAACTTGCAGATGAGGGGCAGTATACATTCCAAGTTATTGAAGACGGATCAATTATCCAAATTTATTATTTATTTGATAGACGCGGTGAAATTAGTAACGCTAATTTGGCCTTTTATTACTCAGGAGAAACAGAATATAGTATCAATTCTCAAGTAAGAGAACTTCCTGATTCAAAAGTTAATGAAGAACAACTTGTTGATTCAATTGAATTTACTGAGCAGTTTGAAAATCATCAAGAATTTCAAACTGTAGGATGGCTTCGCCTAGATTATAGCCCTAATGAATATAGAGGAGTTTTGCATTCTCAAAGCCATTTGCACTTTAGTTTATTTCCTTATTCTCGATTTGTAGTGGATGGTGTTCCAAATCCAGCCCAATTTATTGAGTTCATTTTGTCTATGTGCTATCCGAAAATTTACAAAGATAAACGGTTGGATGAGAATGGGCTGTACATTGATGTAAATAAAATGCTTACATTCAATTCTCCAAATCTTCTAATACCCAATAAAGATATATATCCATATACAATCCATTTTTGTATCCCGTGGGCAACTGTTCATAAAATACCTGAAATAATGCCCATAAAAAAGAAAAGAAGATAATCAAAAAGGAATTCCTATGATTAATATGTTTACTGCCTTCACCCGTGTCCTCGACCCCACCGACAACGTCACCGGAGGCGGCGCGGCCTCTGCTGTCGCTGGCTCCATGGCCGCCGCGCTCGTCGGTATGGTTGCCCGCGTTTCGGTGGGCAAAAAGAACATGCCCGAACCGGACACCTTTTATCAAGCCATTGATGCCGAAGCGCAGAGCCTCTCCACCACCCTCCTCGAAGGCAGCAGCGCTGACTCCGCCGCCTTCGACCGCGTGATGGACGCTTATCGTCTCCCCAAAGTCACTGACGAAGAAAAAGCCGCCCGCACCGCCGCCATCCAACAAGCCATCACCGGTGCGACCGAAACGCCCCTCCACAACGCCGAAGGTTGTGCCCGCGCCCTCGAACTCGCCGCCCAACTCGAAGGCCGCTCCAACATCAACGCCGCCTCCGACCTGGAATGCGCCTTCTTCCTCGCCACCGCCGGGCTAAAGGGTGCCCTCTCCAACGCTGAAATCAACATCGGCAGTCTCAAAGACGAAAGCGTCATCGCCGCCTTTACCAAGCGGGTAGAAGCTTTACGCCAAAAAATTTGACGCAAAGCCGCAAAGGTTTAACTTAAAAATCTTTGCGCCTTCGCGGCTTTGCGTCAAGAAGGTTATATGAAACGAACGTTCAATGCCCTCTTCCTGCCATTTTTTCTCGCTGCCCTCGCCTGCCAGTTGCTCTCCCCGAACTCCGGCTCGACGAAAGGCGAATTTGAAGGCACCTACTCCAACGGGTTTGAAGTCTCCGCGTTTGTTCCCTGTGAAGGCGTCAGCCCCGGCCCGGGGCAAGTTTCCGCCTACTGGCTCACCGGCACACAGGATTTTTACGATCAATACTACGCTCTGGTACAATCCAGCGGATTTGATCAAGGTACTGGTTACTTGTCCGTCTACGTCCGGTTCAAAGGCGAACTCTCCCCGTCCGGCTCCTACGGACACCTTGGTGCCTACGCCCGCGAAGTCACCGTCACCGATCTCCTCGAAATGTCGTTGGATGACGGGCAATGTCCATAACCCAACCAACCAACTAACAAACGAACCAACCAACAATCACTCAATCACCCAATCAGGAATTCTTTCAATGAAACAAATCCTCATGGCCGAACCCAACATCTCCGAAGGCCGCGACCTCGACCTCGTCCAACAAGTCGTCGCCGCCGTGCGCGCCGTCCCTGGCGTCACCGTCGCCGACTACTCCTCCGACGCCGACCACAACCGCTCGGTCATCTCCTTTTTGGGGGAACCCGCTGCCGTGTTGGAAGGCGCGAAAGCCCTCGCCCTCAAAACCTACGAACTCATTGACATGGCCCACCAACACGGCGAACACCCCCGCCAGGGCGCGATAGATGTTTGTGCGTTCATCCCCATCCGCAACGTCACCTCCGCCGAGGCCGTGGAAATCGCCAAACAATTCGGCAAATTCGTCGGTGGGCTGGGCGTCCCCGTCTATTTCTACGAAGATGCCGCCACCCGCCCCGAACGCAAAAGCCTCCCCGACCTCCGCAAAGGCGAATACGAAGGCCTCGCCGCCAAACTCGCCGACCCCGCGTGGGCACCGGACGAAGGCCCCGCGGTCTTCAACGCCAAATCGGGTGCGCTCGTTACCGGGTCGCGGTTTCCCCTCGTCGCCTTCAACGCCAACCTCCGCACCACCGACCTCACCATCGCCCAAAACATCGCCAAAGCCGTGCGCCACCTCAGCGGCGGATACCGGTACGTGCGCGGCCTCGGTTTCCCGCTCGAAGAAAAGGGCATGGTGCAAGTCTCGATGAACCTGCTTAACTACACCAAAACCCCCATCCACCGCGTCCTCGAAACCATCCGCTCCGAAGCCGCCCGTTATGGCGTCGCTGTCGCCGAAACCGAATTCATCGGCCCCGTTCCCATGGATGCCGTACAAGAAATCGTCCGTTTCTACCTCCAATGCCACGACTTCAAATCCGAACAGGTTCTGGAAATGGCCTTATTGGAAGAATAAAAAAACTTTGACGCAAAGTCGCCAAGCCGCAAAGGATATACTTAAAAATCTTTGCGTTCTTTGCGAAACTTTGCGTCTTTGCGTTAAAAATGTCTGAAATAAATTCTTTCCCCCAATTTGAAACCCACATCCGTGCCCTCTATGCGGAGGGCAAACTGCACGAAATCATCGCCGACATTGACGAACGCCGCGACGACTTCCCCGACGAACGCCTCTTCCTCGCCTTTTGGCAGCTCGGCATGGCCGCCCGCCTCGACGACCCCGAACTCGCCTTCCAAATTATGGACGACCTGATCGATCAAGGCCAATGGATTAGCCAATACCTGCTTCAAACCAGCCCCTCGCTCGAAAACCTACAACCCCACCCAGAATATGAAGGCCGCCTGCGGGAAATGTCCGTACTCCAGGAACAGGAAATCCGCCAACTGATTCCCCTCCTCACCCTGCACCAGGAGGGGCGCTGTGGCTCGGACGTGAATCCCTGCCCCCTCATGATCGGCCTGCACGCGGGGCGCACGAATTCCCTGGGCGCGGTCCCCTTTTGGCAGATTGCCGCGACCCATGGATGGCTGGTTGGCGTTCCGCAATCGTCACAGGCCCTGTGGAGCCGCGGTTATGTCTGGGATGATGTTCAAATCGCCCGCGACGAAGTCGAACACCACATCAACACCCTCAAAACCAAATACACCGTCAACCTCCGCCGGATCATCCTCGCCGGGCGCGGCAGTGGGGGCGAACTCGCGACGCTGCTCCCCGTCAGCGGCGGGATCGACGCGCGGGGTTTCATCGCCCTCGGCCCGACCGGAACCGTGATGGATGATCCCGATCAGTGGGCGCGCATCCTCCAGGGACGCCCCCCGCGCGGGTTGCGCGGCGTCGTTCTCGTCGGTGAACGCGATCCGTACCCCCACCTCCCCGAAATCCGCCGGATGGTAGATTTGTTCAATCAAAATGGTCTACCCACACTGCTTGAAATTGTCCCCGGCGTAGGCGGCGATTACACACCCGAATACGATCAATCGTTTTTACGTGCGATAGATTTTGTGTTGAGCTAACAGTACACAGAAACCACAGAACAATAACAGAAGGACACAGAAAGAATTTGTATAAATTCTCTGTGTCCTTCTGTGCTTTCTGCGTCATCTGTGTCCAATGAATCCACCTTCCCACAACTTCTGAAACTCAACGCTTCCTATCCCTCAAAAACGTCACCATAAACGTGAGATATAACCCCAACGCGACGAGCGCCACGCCCCCGGCAATTCCGCTTCCCGGCAGCCACCCTGCCCACATGAAAAACGCTACCGCGAGGCACACCCACACTAGGCTGTGAAACCACCGCAAAATAAACTGCTGCCGCGCCGGGCGGGGGACTGGGTTATCCGGCTTCGGTTTGGGCCAGACGAAAAAGTACAGAACGGCCAAACCGATGGAGACAAAACCCCAGATGGGCATTAGGTTGGTCATTGTATGTTCTCCTTGAAGAGTTAGACAGGCAAAGTAAACAGGTACACAAGTAGACAAAGTAAACCTATGTAATGGTCTACTTTATCTCCCTGGATTCGTCTATCACGGCAACATCAACGTCTCTGTCATCCATTTATCTACAAAATCTGCTACTTCCCGTGCCAGCGGTTCAACCATTAGATTGTGCCCCTGGCGGGGGAAGATTTTCAATGGCACATTGTAGCGGGCGGCGGTCTTTTGCTCTTCATCCACCGTAAAAATGGCATCTTTTTCACCCGCAAGCGCCAGAATTGGAGTCTTGCCTTGCAAGATTTTCGTTCGGTTAGCAAATGGGAACGTTGTTTGCAGGGCTACGAGAAAGGACTCGCGTTGCAACCTGCGATGAAAATTATCCGCGTCCACCGTGCTATCCGGGCCAAGAAATTGTTCTTTTGCCCGTTGGGGGGTTTTAACGTATCCGTAGGTATTCGCCAATAACAGCGAAATCAGCAGATCGGGATAACGAATAGTTTGGCGTAGGATAAACCCTAAAATTCCTTGCGCTGGAATGCTTGCCAAGAGTACCGCCCCCGGCAGGGTATGGTTTTCCAAATATTTCTGCAAAATCGCGCCGCCCATCGAGTGCCCGATCACCACTGGGCGCGGGGAGATGCGGTCCACGACCGTTTCTAACGCCCGGACGTAATCCGCTAACGAATGGAGATTGATGTGCCCTCGGACGGGGTCACTGCCCCCATGCGCGGGCGCGCTCAACGCGTGGACTTCATAACCCTTTTCGGCGAAAATTTCCATCCACTCCTCCCAACACCACGCCGCGTGCCACGCGCCGTGCTGGAGAAGGATGGGGGTTTGGTGAGTGCGATTTTTTGGGGCGCGGGTGAGATGTTCGAGGTTCATGGGGATAAAAGCTTACAGGTAAACACGTACACAGGTAGACAGGTACGTGTTTACCTATATACGTGTGTACCTCTCTACTACTTCCAGACACCGATCCACATCTGCCTCCGTGGTCGCCCAGGAAGAGACGCTGATCCGCATGGCGGTGTGGCCTTGCCAGACGGTGCTGCCTGCCCAGAAGGTGCCTTCGGCTTGCAACTCGGTGATGATCCGGGTGGTGGTTTCGGCGTCACCAAAAGAGACGAGTACTTGATTTAATACGACTTCGTTAAGTACGGTGTGCCCCCTCGCGCGGAGGCCGTCAGCGAAGCGGGTGGCAAGCTGGCAGTTATGCTCGATGAGTTCGGCGAGGCCGGTGCGGCCTAACGATTTGAGGGCGGCCCAGATTTCGATGCCGCGGGCGCGGCGGGACATTTCGGGGGTGAAGTGGCTGGGTTCAGGGCGGGCGGTGGGGAGGAGGTAGGGGGCGAGAACGGTCATCGCGGCGCGGAGGGCGTCGGGGTGGCGGCAGAAGGCGATCCCGCTATCGTATGGGACGTTGAGCCATTTGTGTGCATCTACGGCCCAGGAATCGGCGTCGGGCACGCCGCGAGCGAGGTGGGCGCGTGGGGGACAGGCCAACGCCCACAGACCGAACGCACCGTCTACATGGATCCACGCACCAGCTTTGTGCGCCTGTTCGCAAATCTCTTGTGCGGGGTCGAACGCGCCCGTGTTGACGTTGCCCGCTTGAATGCAGACGAGGGTACGGTCATCGAGCAGGGGGAGGAAGTCCGCGCGCATCCGGCCTTGATCATCCACCGGGACGCGGATCACTCGTTCGCGACCAAGACCGAGCATCCCCAACGCTTTCAGCAAACTGGCGTGGACTTCTTCCCCAACGACAACTTTGATTTCCGGCGCACCGAACAGGCCTTGCGTTTCCACATTCCAACCGTGTTTTTCGAGCAGGGCGTGGCGGGCGGCGGCGAGGCAGGTGAAGTTTGCCATCGTGGCCCCGGTGACGAACCCGGCGACGGTTTCGGGGGGGAAGCCGAGCAGGTCCACGAGCCAGCGGGTGCTGAGTTCTTCGAGTTTGGCGGCGATAGGGGACATGACCCCGAGGGCGGCGTTCTGATCCCAGGCGGCGGCGAGCCAGTTGGCGGCGAGGGCTGCGGGTAGGTCGCTTCCGGTGACAAAGCCGAAATACCGCCCTCCGGCAGAGGTGACGGTGGCAGGGGAGCCGAGTTCGTCCAGTTGGGCGAGGATGGTTTCGGGGTCAGTGGGGTGTTGGGGGAGGGGTTCGTCCAGCCCGGTCAGGGCGCGGATGGCGTCCGGGTCAGGGGACACGCGGCGGGTGGGGAGGGCGGCGCGGTAGCGGAGGGCGCGGGTGAGGGTGGATTGGAGGAGGGAGGGGAGCATGGGGAGGGGGTCAGTCGTCCCACGCAAACGTAAACTCTTCCCGATCTCCCAATGCTTTTCGCAGCATTTCGATGACCGCAGGGTCGCCGCCTTCTTCTTCGAGGTAGGCGAGGGTCATGGGGGTGATGGCGTAATCCTGGTCGGTGATACCTTCTTCTTCGAGGTGGTCAATGAGAAATTGCAGTTGTTCGGCGGTGATGTTGCCGATTTGAGTCCCGTCGCCGGGGATGTAGAGGCATTTGAGGTCCATGAGGGGTGCTCCTTTTTTGGGGGATTAGGGTTGAGAGGATTGGGGATGTTTCTTTATTTTGTTTTTAGGTACCACTATTATAAATTGGGTTACAGACGCTAACGCATATACAATTACTATTCCGAAATAAAAGCCTAATTTGGAGTACCAATCCGGGAGAGGGCGTGGGAGTTTTTCGGCGTTTCCGTTCATGAAACGGGCGTTTTCCTTCATCCAAACTTTCCCATCGTGTCCCATTTGGATAGTAAAAAACAATTCATCAACAGCCGAGTTGTCATGGGTGTAAGTTACCAAATCTTTCGATAAGCCTCCCCACGCTGGTTGTACAACGGTGATAAACCATTCATAAAAGCGTTCCTGAGTTTTACCAAGCAACCATATCCTGCCCAAAGCATCCACTTCAATCTGTTCATAGCTTTTCTGGCGTTTACCTTTCCAGTATTCAGGTAATTCCGTCCTTTCCCATACCAGGGTTGTTGGATTGTAACGTGCGACTGAAAATATCTTGTTGTCATAAGATGATAAGAGCAACCAGATTTGGCCTGAAGAATCGACGGCGGTATCCAAATTTTTTAAATTAGAAACTGAGAAAGAAGGCCCCTCATACCAACTCAGGCCGTCAAACCGATAGGTTTTAATGTTTCCGGGCAAATCTTTGGGGCTTTTGGTAAGCCAAAGATCGCCTTGGGGAGAAGAAGTCATTTCCGACCAGTAAGTATCATCATTGTCTTTCGGAAAAGGAAAAAAAGAGGTTGTGTTATTTGCTAAATCCCAATGCAAAATGCCGTTTGGACGAAACTCCTCGCTATAGCTAAACGACCAAAAATCTGCCTCGGAGATAATGGCAGTATAGTAAGGTAAAAACGCATTTTTAAGTTCTTGAGGAAGTTCAATCCTTTGCCATTGACTGTTTTCCCATCGAAAGGCTAAGTTATCAAAAAAGACCCACGGATTGCCCTTGCCATCGCTGGCTATAAGTTCAGGGGAACCCGAAACTCCACGCTCATCGGTTGAGAATGCCCAGGTCGTGGTGGTATTTCCCTGAACGTGATAAATGGTGTAATCAGAGAAATGTAAATCTTTTTGGGCAATGATCCAGGTGGAACCATCCGTATCGGCAAACGTTGTTTCAACTCTCAATTCTTTGATGTTTGTAACGGGTTTCCACCAGTGATTGTATAGAGGGGAGATTGTAGGAAGGAGCAAAATTTGGGCAATGGGAAAAAAGAGCATTACCCCTTTTGCCAGAAATTGTAGCCCATCTAAAAAGTTGTTTTTTTGCAATGATAAAGACAAGTCAGGGTCAATTTGGGCTGGAGTAAAGCGTGCATAGATTTCTTGGGATAAACGCGGCCACCCTCCCTCCAAGGCATTTGCCGCGAGGCGGAAAGACTTCCCTTGTTTTGGAAAAAACTTTACCATCCCGCGAGTTTCTCCACGGGTGATCCATTGTATTTCATTATATGCACAGGTGATCTTGGGCATTCCGGGATACCACCATGCACGCGTGAAAAGGTGTGTTTTTCCAAAAATGAGACGATATTTCTGATAATAAATGGCTGAGTATATAGCAAGAAAGGCTAATAAAACCACCCCAATCGCTATAAAAAAGGTAAATATTGAAAGGCGTTGAGTCACAGAATCAATAAATGACTCGGAACTCGCTGTCATAGAATGAACAGTATTGTCAAAGGAAATATTTTGAATTAGCAACCAACCTGCGAACAACGCGAAAAAGATGGCAAGGATGAAAAACCAAATGCGAAATCCAAGCTTATATCTGAAAATGACAAATTGATTATCCACAGAATTTTCCTCCTGTTATCCAATGAAGGGGTGAAGATTGAGCATCGGTACAGTGAACGGATTAAGCCGTTGGTTGTGCGGTTTTTGTAGTGTTTTTGTGTTGGGCGCGGCGTCTGAGAATATAAAGAGAAATATATTGAAACAAAGTGATTGCGATCAGACCTACAAACTCTATGCCAAATTTCAAATTTGAGTAATCCCACCCCTCTGGCAATGGACGCGATAATTTTTCAGTATTTATGTCGAACCAAACCGGTTCATAAGACGCCCAAATCTTTCCATCTACGAACACTGGTTGTATCCCAATGCGTATCCCGGAGTTTTCACGGGTGTAATAAACCAATTGCTCTGCCTCCTCTCCCCAATGAGGAACAAGTACTCTGAGAAAATAGGTACTCGAAAGCCAAATGCGCCCCAATTTATCCACCTCAAAACGATAGGCATCGAAATATTCTGTCCCTAACACATTAGTTACATCAGTGCTTTCTAATTGATTGGTTTCCTCATTCAAGCGGTAGAAAAAGTAACCTCTAGGCATCTCTTTAGGGACAAAAAGCCAAAAAAAACCTTTTTCATCGAAGGTCGCATCTATAAAACTCACATTGCTTATATCAGCATTTTCGGGTGCAGGAAAAGAAATTAATTCTTCCCAACTCTGGTCGTTTAATCGAGAAACCTCAATAAGCCGGGCATCTTCATCGTAGGCGCGTAAAAGGAGTAATGAGCCATCGGAACTTCGTTTTAGGCGTTCGGTATAGGTTGGGTGTTTATCTTCCGGCAAGGGAATAATTTTGGACTCGTTACTTGCCAAATTCCATTCAAATAATCCTTTGTGCTTATTGTGATCATCGTCTATGAGTGCCCAAAATCTTCCGTCATAAATTTGCCAAAGTAAATTCAAATTTAATTGCTCTGGAGCAACCGGATAAGGCACTTCAACCCATCGCCCATTTTCCCAATGGAAGGTGGATTCCTGTTTAAAAACCCAGGGCGTTCCATTTTCATCGCCTGCTATTTTGTTGAAGTAGTCGTCTTTCGGATCGATAAATGTCCAGGTCTCTGTTTTTCCATTTGTCAGATGCCGAATAGTATAAGTGGCACCCCGAAAGGCTTTCCGCTCAAGGGACCAAACCGAGCCATCTACATCTACCGAAAAATCACGGATATACGTGGAAAAATTTGCGCTAGATATGGCTTTTCCCACCAACGGAGCATTAGAATGTAGGGTAGACAAAATAATGAGCAACAAAATAACATAAATCAATGAAACAACAAATTGGCGACGATCATAACTTGGATTTCCCCACAAAGAAGGCAACACCTCCACCTCAGACATGATCTTTTCCGGCTTAATCCGGGCCTTCAACTCCGCGATCACCTTTTCCTCGCCTCCTTCTAAAGTTCGTGTTGCCAATGTCAGTACCTGCTCATCATTTCGCACGATTTTGATGGAATACGGACTTCTCCCGCGCATTACCCAACGGATATCCTCATACGCACAAGAAAAAGGCTTGAAAAAAGGGAACCAAAGTGTTTTGACAACCAGATGGGTGTTTCCAAAAATTACTTTGTAATTCCAAACGAATATCCACCCGTAGAAGGAAAGCCCTAACAAAACAAAAAACGCCCAATCAAAAGGGTTTTTAGGAAGTTTGTTCCAGGGCAATACCTCCATCAATCCAAAAAAGTAAGCCACAAAAAGTACCCATCCCCATAAAGCGGGGATAAGCCACCGAATGCATAAAGCAAACCGCAAAACCACAGGTTTCATCATCAACCTCCGCCAAAGATACCCGCTTCTTTATGCGAGACCATTAAGTCAAACTATCATTGTTCCAATACGTAAGGGGCGAATTCCTCGTTTCACCATACATCGCCAACCCCCATTATACCTCCCTCTCTCCTACCGGCAGCCCCTCCAACGCCATGATCTTCAACGCGTTCGTCGTTGGACACGGACCGGGGCGCAGACGATAATCGAACACCATCCGCCCGTCTGTGATCTCCTCCCGAAAATGAAAATTGCTCACCCCCGGAATCGTCTCCGCCAGATGCGTTAACTCCAAATCGTGCGTGGATACCAGCCCAACCCCGTGCGCCCCCGCCAGCGCGCGGACATACGCCTCGCTCCCCTTGCGCCGCTCCTCGTTATTCGTCCCCCGGAATAGCTCATCTATCAGGAAAAACAACGGCAACGCGTCGGTCTCTTGCAAGTTATCGAGCAACCCTTTCAGCCGCTTCACCTCCGCGTAAAAATACGACAACCCGTCCGCCAGCGAATCACTCACCTGAATACTCGTTCCCACCCGCATCGGACGCACGCGCAACCGCCGCGCCAGCATCGGCCCCCCCGCGTATGCCAAAACCAGATTCACCCCCAACGTCCGCAAAAACGTACTCTTCCCCGACATGTTCGATCCCGTAATCACCGCCACCTCCCCCAACGCCGCCAGCGAAAAATCATTCGTCGCCCGTACCCCGTCCGGGATCAGCGGATGCCCGACCCCCTCGGCCACCAGCACTGGCCCGTCCGCTGCCACCCCCGGAAACGTTGTCTCCGGGTTCAAATACGCAAAATTCGCCAGGGAATTCAACGCCTCCAGTTCATACCACGCCTCCAACCACCCTGGCAACAACGCCCGCAACCGCGCCTTCATCCCCTCTAGCCGGTACGCAAAAAACAAATCCCACGGCATGATTAAATTCAACGGCATCCAGACAAACGGATTCCGCTGCAAACTCGCCGCCGACGCCACCCCAGCCACCCCCCGCAACAGTTTGGAGGGCCGCTCATCCCGAACGGTGTTCCGACGAACGGCGTTCCTTTTGCGATCTCGTTGAATTCCATTCGTCTCCCCGAAGGAACGCCGTTCGTGTAGGTTCAAGAAAGGCGCGCACACCCGCGCCACCCCCGCCGGATGCGGATACCGCTCCAAAAACTGCGACACCGCCGCAAACTCGTTCAACGCATCCCGCAAATACGCCGCATCCCCGAACAAATCCCGCAACGTACTTTGCCACCCCAAATATACAACGAAATACACCGCCGCCCCCACCATCCAATACGGCAAACCCCCTGCCAACCACAGGACAAACAGTGTCACATTGAGCAACGCAAAAGGAAACAAGAAAAATAACGCTGGACGCAGCGACCCTGGCCCTTGATGCCTCTCCAACCATTGCACCAGCCGCTCACCCTCCCACGGCCTTTCCGATGTGCGAACCCGCGCACTGACCCGTCCCAAACGGGTACGGAACCCCGTCAGGGGGAGCATCTCCTGCAATAACGCCTGTCGCTCCCGGATTACGCGGGGCGCGGTGTCCGGTCGGAGTAACCACCCCCGCAGGCGATCCGTACCCCCTCTCGAAAAAGCCGTGTTCAACAATTGGAGCAAAGACCGTTCTCCCGTCAACATCAAATCCCGCGCGAGGGGTGAGGCATCGTCCGGGTGAGCCTCCACGCGCGGAATCCCTGCCCAATCCAACTCCATCCGCGCGATTTGCCGCGCTGCCATCAGCCGCGCAATCCCAAAATCCCGCCGCGCCCGATCCAATTTCCGATGCCGCCCCACCAGCATCCCAAACCCCACCACCGCCAACAAACCAACGAACCAACCAACCAACTCACTCACCTGAAACGCCAAAAACGTCGCCACTACCCCTCCCACAAACGCCCCCAACCGCGTCCACGAAAGCCGCTGATTCTCCCCCTCCATCCGCGCGAGATGCTTCTCCAACCGCGCCAGATGCCGCACGTGAACTTGTAAACGTTTGGTTTTGGGATGATTTTCCATTCGGGTTTCACGACGTACACAAAGGAACACGTAAAATTCCTTCGTGCTCCTTTGTGACCTTAGTGGTGAAAGGTGTTACCGTATCCCCGTATCAATCAGAATATCCAACGTTGCCGTTTCCCCCGGTTTGAGCGTCATCACTACTGGCAATCCTTCCGCCGAGTCAATTCCATTTGGAATCAGCGCAATCATGTACACCCCGGGCGTATATTCCACCCGGTATGTGCCATCCGCCTCAAATTTGACTTCTTCCAACACTTTAGAACCATCTTCCGATAGGATTTGGATCCCGCGCGTGGTGTACACTTCTGCGGGGATTTGCTCCTCTGGTGCGTCTGATTGAACTGGCCCGGGCCGGTTTGGGCCTACCGTCACTGTGCCTGTCAAAATCGCATTCGGCGGCGGCGGGAAGTCGTTCGGTTCCGCGCAAGCAGTGAGGAGAAGTAGAAGAGAAAAGGTGAAGAGGAGAAGGGGCGAAGAGGAAAAAAGGCGAAGGGGGGAAGATGAGATAGGTTTCATAATTTTTTACGCAATACGCAACACGGCATACGAAATCCGTTCACTTATCACTTTATCACTTATCCCCCCATTATACCCCGTGCCGGATCGCCACAATCGCCGCCTGCGTCCGATCCCCCACATCCAACTTCTCCAAAATCGCGCTGACATGGTTGCGAACCGTGCCCTCAGACAAGTGCAGGCGACTGGCGATTTCCCCGTTTGTGAAGCCTTTGGCGATGAGGCGGAGAACATCCACCTCGCGGTCGGTGAGTTTGTCGGTGAGGAGGGAGGCGGGTTGGGTCTGGTTGGAGGCAATCTGATTGAGCAGTTTCCCCGCGACGGCTGGGTCCACGAACGACCGGCCCCCGACCGTACCCCGGATTGCTTCGACGATTTTTTCGCGCGGCGTGTCCTTGAGCAGATACCCCGCCGCCCCTGCACGGATGGCGTCGAACACCCACTCGTCATCGTCGTAAGTGGTGAGGACGAGGACTTTGATGGCAGGGAACTTGGTGCGAATTTGCCGGGTGGCCTCGATGCCGTTGAGACCGGGCATTTTTAAGTCCATCAGAATCAGGTCGGGGGCAAGACGTGCGATTTGTTCGAGCGCTTCGGTCCCGTCGGAGGCAGTGCCTACGATTTGAAAGTCTTTTTCGAGGCTGAGGAGCATTTCCAGGCCATCACGGATAACGGCTTGATCGTCGCAGATGAGGAGTTTCATATGGTCGCCATCACTTTTGTTCCTCTTCCCTTCTCGCTCTCGATCTCTAATTTTCCTCCTACCAACGCCGCCCGCTCCTGCATCCCGACCAGACCGAAATGCCCGGTGCGTTTTTGGGCGTGGAGATCGAAACCTGTGCCGTCATCGTCGATGGTGAGGATGGTGTGAGGGGGCGTATGAGTGAGGTGGACGCGGAGGGTTTTGGCTTGGGCGTGGTGGCAGGTGTTTTCGAAGGCTTCTTGGGCGATGCGGTAGAGCGCTTGTTCCACGTCGGGGCTGAGGGAGGGGAGATCGAGGGGAAGGTTGAGCGTGAGGGTCAGGTTCGCACGGGCGGCGGCGGATTCGGCGGCGCGTTGCAGGGCGAGGGGGAGGCCCATGTCTTCGAGGGGGGAGGCGCGCAGGGCACGGAGGGCGCGGCGGGTCTCATCGATCCCCGCGCGGGTGGTGGTTAACGCGCCGTCAATCAGGGTACGGGTTTTGGTGGGATCGAGATCGAAGTAGGCTTTGATCGTTTCCAGCGTTACGGACAGGGCGGTAAGGGAGTGGGCGAGGGTGTCGTGGAGTTCGCGGGCGAGGCGGTTCCGCTCCCGGCTGACGGTGAGCTGTTCGAGGGTGGCGGCGTAGTGGCTCAGGTTGGCGTTGGCCTCGCGCAGGGCGGCTTGCTGTTCGCGGAGTTGTTTCATCAACAGGCTTATGAAGACGCCGACGGCGATAAAGCTGATGGTGCGGATGATGGCGATGAAGTACAGTACAAGCCAGGCTTGATTGCGCGGGATGGCGATGAAAACCAAAAAGAGTTCGAGGGTGGTTGTGGCGATGCTGAATAAGACGACGTGTATGAGGTCGTATTGCCATGCGACAAGGGCGAGGGCAATGAATAGGATCGGCAATTGGCGGAGGGCCATACCTTCGGCGTTGGCGAGCGGGCCATTCGGGAAGTTCGGGACGATCAGGACGGTGATCAGGATCGGGGCAGCGGAGAGGGTGGTGATCAGGAGGGGGTAAAACGTGTAGGCCAGGATTTTTTGCAGGCTGTCCCAGTAGGCCACGGTGAGAAACGCGCCCGCGACGAGGCCGTTGACCGCGTAGTACAAATAAACAGGGAAAAAGCCCCCGCGCGGGGTGAGAGAGGGGGTGTTGCCCGCGGGGAGGAGGTTAGGATTGACGGGCAGGCGAAATTGTGTGTATAGGAGAAAATCCATCATCCCCATCGCGATGAAATAGCCAAGCCAAATCCACGCGGCAAGGCGGAGTATGCGGGGGGAGATAGTGGAGGACATATCTTCATTTTATCCCATCCTCTCTTCCCTTGCCCGTGACCCCGATCACCAAAATCCCGCCGTACCCATGACACGCGTCATGGATCGAAATGCAAAATTGCACCCCCTCTACCGCGGAATAATGACACCGTTCACTCTTAGCTTTGGCCAAAGTTTCCTACAATAAGGACATTCAATCAACCGATTTTATCCTAACAGGAGTACCGCCACAGAATCTACCTCCCCAATCCTTCGGGCACCTTCCCCAGACCCTCGGGCATCTGCCCCAAACTTTCGGGAACCTCCCCCAAGCCTTTGGGCATCTCCCCTAATCCTTCGGGCACCATCCCCAACCTTTGGGGCATCTTCCCCAGACCTTTGGGTATCTGCCCCAAACCTTCGGGAACCAATCCCATGATCAAGACCACCGTTCTTTCTGCTCTCTCTTTCCGTAAACTCCCCCGCTATGTGCGCTTTGCCCGCTTCGCGCGCTTCCTCACCGTCGGCGCAGTTGGCACGTTGCTGGACTTCACCCTTCTCACCCTGCTCAAACTCGCCGGAATGCCCACCCTCCCTGCCAACACCCTCTCCTTCACGGCAGGTTTGATCAACAATTTCATTGGGAACCGGTTGTGGACGTTTGGAGACAAAAAGTGGGATGGACTTTCCAAAGCCCATCCCACCTCCAATCCCTGGCATAGACAATTTATTCAATTCACCCTCATTAGTCTCGTGGGTCTCACGCTCAACAACCTCATCGTCCTCGCCCTCGAAGCCCCCCTTGGCACACTCCTCGGCCAACTGGCCTGGGGATACCTCCCTGCCAAATTTTTTGCTACTGGCCTCGTTGTTTTCTGGAACTACTTTGCTAACCGGAAATGGACGTTTTCAGAAAATTAGCCACGAATTGCACGAATTGTTGCCTTCCTTCGTGAAATTCGTGTCAAAAAACTTCGTACCCTTCACAAACTTTGCGGTAAAAAGAAACGAATCCGATGATCTCCAAACCCTCCCCCCTCCCCAAACGTCTCCTCCCCGGCCTCACCGTCGCCCCCCTCCTGGTGATCCTCCTCATGCTCACCTCCCTCGCCCTGCACCTCGCCAACCTCGACGCGCTCGGCAACGCCAATGCCTATTACACCGCCGCCGTCAAATCCATGCTCCAATCCTGGCACAACTTCTTCTATGTCGCCGCGGAACCGGGCGGCTCGGTCACGGTGGACAAACCCCCGCTTGGCCTGTGGATCGAAGCCGCGTTCGCCTTCGTCCTTGGCGTGAGCGGGTTCACCGTCTCCCTGCCTAACATCCTCGCGGGTGTCTTCAGTATCCCCCTCCTCTACACGATGGTCAAAAAATACATGGGCGCGCTCGCAGGCCTGCTCGCCGCCCTCGTGATGACCTTCACCCCCATCTTCGTCGCCACCAACCGCAACAACACGATGGACGGTCTGCTCGTCTTCTTCCTCCTGCTCGCGGCGTGGGCCTTCATTCGGGCCACGGAAACAGGTAAGGCGCGGTGGGTCATGCTTGGCGCGTTCATTGTTGGGTTGGGGTTCAACATCAAAATGCTGCAAGCCTTCCTCCCGCTCCCTGCGTTTTACATCCTCTACTTTTTCGGCTCCAAAGAAGGCTGGCTGCGGAAAATCATCAACCTCGGTCTCGCCACCCTCCTGCTTGTCATCGTTTCCCTCTCGTGGGCCGTCGCGGTAGACCTCGTCCCCGCGGATCAACGCCCATTCATTGGCTCATCCGGGGATAACACCGTCATGGGGCTGATTCTAGGACATAACGGCACGGAACGCCTCTTTGGAGGATTCGGGAACCGCGCGGCCACCGCCCCCTCCGACGGAAACCAACCTAATCAGAATCCCGCCTCCGGACAAAACACCCCTGGCGGGTTCAACGGTCCCCAACCGGACAACACCCCCTTCAACCCCCCGAGCGGCAACCCACCTCAACAAGCCTTCGACGCCTGCACCGGGCAAACCCTCGGCGAGTCCTGCACCTTCGACCTCCCCCGCCAGACCATCACTGGCTCGTGCATCTCCGCCCCGAACCAAACCCAACTCGTCTGCGCGCCGCAAGGCCAAACCACCCAACAGCTCCTGCCCCCCAACGGCCCGGATGGTGGCCCCAATGACAATGGGCCATCCGCGCCCAACGATGGCGGTGGAACTCCCTTCAGCCAGGAGACAGGTTCGCCGGGCATCTTCCGCTTTTTCGTCGCCCCGTTATCGAAACAGATGTCCTGGCTGTTGCCGTTCGCGTTGCTGAGTCTACTGGCTTTAGCCTTCGCCGGAAAGGTACGCTTCCCCCTCGAATCTGGCGCGCACAAAGGGCTGTTGCTCTGGGGCGGGTGGCTGATGACGTGCCTCGTCTTTTTGAGCGCGGTGTCGGGGATATTCCATGCGTATTACACGATCATGCTCGCGCCCGCGTTGGGGGCGGTGGTCGGGATGGGGGTGGCACAACTCTGGCGTTGGGGACAGGAACACGTCTGGGCGGGGATAGTGTTCGGAGCCGCCACCCTCGCAACGTTGATCTTTCAAGCCCTCGCGCTCACGCAATACGGTGTGGGCAACGGCACCCTGCTTATACCCGGAATCCTGTTCGTCACCGGTCTGATCCTTTTCCCCAAAATGCGCCGCACCGCGTACATCACCCTGTGCGCGGCCATGTTGGTGATCCCGATCTATTGGACTGCCCAAACCGTTTTCAACCCCGCGAACAACGCCCTCCCCACCGCCTACAAAGGCCCAACCGCGGACCCCCGCACCCGCCCGAACGGCCCCGCGAATGGCAACGATTACGCCCTGTTGACCTATCTCGAAGCCAGCACCGCGAGCATGAAATATCTAGTTGCCGTGCCCTCCTCCCAAGTTGGGGCGACGATGGTCATTGCGACAGGCCGCCCGGTGCTGTACATGGGCGGGTTCAGCGGCGGGGATGCGGTGGTGTCCGCGGATGACCTGGCCGCATTGGTGGCGAATGGCGATTTGCGGTTTGTGTATTACGGTGGGGGAGGCAATCCGAATGGCATTGCAAACTGGCTGCAAACTTCGTGTACCGTTGTGCCGGAGTTCACCCGGATGGGGCAACAAGGCGGTCAAAACGGGCCGGGCAATCAGACATTGACGTTATACGATTGCGCGCCGTGAAAAAAATAACGTGACAGTCACTTCTCAAGTGACTGTCACGTTATTTTTTTGTATTCCCGACTCTGAGCAGCACCACGCCCGCCATCACCAACAAACTCCCAACCCATTGCACCCCCGACAGCATTTCGCCGAGAAACAAAAACGCCCAAATTCCGGCGAGAACCGGCTCCAGCGTAGCGATCAGGTTCGCGACCGTGGGGGATAATGACCGCAGACTGAGCGTGTACAACCCAAACCCGCCCAGCGTGGGTACGACGGCGAGCAAAAACAAAATCCCCCAACCCGACACCGAGTTGCCGAGCCAGAGCATGTCCGAAAGCGGCGTTTTGTGGGTGATCAGCAGATCATTGCCGAGGTTGAAGAAGAACAGGAAAAACATTGCCCCCGCAAAACTGTACAGGAGGGCGGTCCAAGAATCGATCTGCTTGTCGGTGGCGGCTTTGCCTTCGAGGTTGTAAAAGGCAAACATCAGCCCGGTAAGCAGGCCAGTGACGATGCCGAGGGGGTTAAGTTTCCAGATGGCGGGGTCGTGCGCGCCGGAGACGAGGATCGTCCCGGCAAAACTGAGGGCGATGGAGGTGATTTTGATCGGGCTGAATTTCTCTTTGAAAATCAGGTAACTGAGCATCGCCGTGAGCGCGGGAGAACTGAACGCTAACACGGTTGCCACCGCCGCGCCGTTGTACTCGACGGAAAATGTCCACGCCGCGTTGAAGACGGCGAGGGTCAGTCCGTAAAGCGTCATAAATCCCCAATGAGCGCGAGCGAGGGCAAACCGTCCCCGGCTGAGAACCAGCAACCCGACGACCATCCCAAACGAGACAAACAAGTCTCGCCAAAAAGCCAGGACGAGGGAGGGGAGCAGATAGGTTTTGGAAAGGTAACTGATGAGGGGGCCGGTGGTGGACCAGAGGAGGGTGGCGATGAGGGCGATGAGGAAACCGTGGGAGGAGGCAGAGTTTTGCGATGAGGACATCGCCGTATTTTAGCTTTGTTGTCAGAATTTGGGAGATGATGGCTTTTGATGTAATAAGCAGGAAAATGCCTACCCTCGCTTTATTGTGAATTTTCGGGAAAAGCCTATTTCGTTTTACTCGATTGCCAAATCCCAATCAACAGCAACACCTCCACTACTTTGGTAAACATCCCCACGGCAGAAGTCACCCCTTCCAGTCCATTAATGACAAAATACAGCACAATCGTGACCAAAACATACCCGATAAATACCCGCCTTAGCAACGGATTCTGGTCTTTGAGAAAATTAGGGATCCAAAAAACAGCAAGAACCAAATAAATATACCCAATTCCATTCAAGACAAACAAAATATTTAACCCATGACTGGGGTCAAGGCTTAAGCCACCGTTGATGCCCAAAAATAAATGGACAACCGCAGTGATGAGAGTCAGAATGGTGATGACGGAGGTTGATGCTAAAAATTCCATGAAAAACCTAAAAGAAATTCTATATTCTATGGGTACGCATGATCAATTTTTTTGGATTAACGAAACCTTCGTTTCTCAAAAATTGCTTTGGTTTGGAAGGCTTTGCTACAAAATGCTAATGCACCTGCACCGGGTCTTTAATCGCTCCCCGGTCGAGCAAAGGCACCTGATACCCCTCATCCCACCCGTCCGGCGCAGTCGTTGGCATCACCTTCACCGCCGTATTCTTGTAATCGGGAATCTTCGCCCGCGAGTCGATCTTATCCAGCGTCAGCAAATTCGCCGCTGCCTCAGCGAAGTGAAACGGCACAAACACCGTTCCCCGCGGCGAACGCCCCGTCACCAGCGCGCGCATCTTAATTGCCCCTCGCCGCGAGGCCACCTCAACCCAATCGCCCGTTTCCACGCCCAAGTCTTCCGCATCATCAGGATGAATCTCACACACCGCCTCCGGGAAAATCTCCTCGATTGCGCTCCGCCCGGTCATCGTGCTCCCGTGCCAGTGGTACAGCACCCGCCCCGTACTCATGTTGAACGGATACTCGTTATCCGGCTGTTCGCTCTCCGTCCCAAATTCGATAGACCAGAACTTTCCCCGCCCGCGCGGGAACCCATCCTCAAACAAATACGGTGTCCCCGGATGATCCGCCGCCGGACAGGGCCAATGCACCCCGCCTTCCTCCTCCAACCGCGCGTAGGTGATGCCCCCGAAATCCGGCGTTAGCACACGCATCTCCTCCCAAATCTCCCCCGCGCCGGTGAACTGGAACCCGTGCGTGAGTGCCAACCTCAGCCGCCCTTCCACCCGCCGTCCGAGGTCGGACAAAATATCCCAATCGGGGCGAGACTGGCCCACGGGGGGGACCGCGGCCCGGCAGCGTTGCACCCTGCGGTCAGAGTTGGTAAACGTTCCGTCTTTTTCCGCGAAACTGGTCGCGGGCAGGATCACGTCCGCCATCTCCCCCGTCTCGTTGATGAAAATGTCCTGGCACACGAGAAATTCCAGGTGTTCGAGCGCGTGACGGGCGTGGGTCTGGTTCGGTTCGCTGATCATCGGATTTTCGCCCATGACGAACATCGCGCGGATATGGCCCGTGGCCGCGCCGTCCACCATCTCGGTCGCGGTCAGGCCGGGGGCGGGGTTGAGTTGGGTGCCCCAATACTGCTCGAATTTGGTCTTGATTTGCTCGTTGGCGACGGATTGATAGGCGGTGTACACGTTCGGCAGGCCGCCGCTGTCCGAGCAGCCCTGGACGTTGTTCTGCCCGCGCAGGGGGTTCAGCCCCGTGCCCGGTTTCCCCACATGCCCGCACATCATCGCCAGGTTGACGAGGGATAGCGTGTTGTCCGTCCCGTGGGTGGACTGGCTGATGCCCATGCCCCAGTAAATCGCGGCGCGCCCTGCGGAGGCATAAAGCCGCGCGGCCTTACGAATGTCATCGGCGGGCACGCCCGAAATTTGTTCGGCCCATTCGGGGGTCTTGTCTTCGAGCGATTCCAGGTAATCTTCAAACCCCTCGGTGCGGTTGGCGATAAATTCGGGGTTGAAAAGTTCTTCTTTGACGATGACGTGCGCCATCGCGTTGAATACGGCGACATCTGTCCCCGGCCTTTGCTGGAGCCAGAGCGTGGCAAAATCTGTCATCTCCACGCGGCGGGGGTCAATGACAATGAGTTTGGCCCCGTTTTTGCGGACGGCGCGCTTGAGAAAGTTGGAGATGACCGGATGCGTTTCCGCAGTGTTGGAGCCAGTCACGATGAATGCTTCCAGGTTCTCCATCTCCGCAATCGAATTGGACATCGCCGACGAGCCGATGGACAGTTGCAACCCCGTCACCGACCCCGCGTGGCACAGACGAGCGCAGTGGTCTACGTTGTTGGTCTGGAACAGTGCGCGCCAGAGTTTTTGAAAGATGTAGTTGTCTTCGTTAGTGGCTTTTGCGCTGGCATAGGTGGCGAGCGCATTTCCCCCGTGCGCTTGTGTGATGCGGACGAGTTCATCGGCGACGTAATCGAGGGCTTCGTCCCACGATGCCTCCCGCCAAACAGGGGGCGCACTCCGGCCTTCTTCCCGGTTCACGCGAATGAGCGGTGTCTTCACCCGCCCCGGGTGCCGGACGTAATCGGTGCCGAATCGGCCTTTGACGCACAGCATCCCATAGTTCGGTGCGGCATCAAACGGCGCGCTGACGCGGTAGATGAAATCATCTTTGATGTGTAAATTCATTTGGCATCCCACGCCACAATACGGGCAGGTGGTGCGGATGGTTTGGTCGGGGGTAATCATAGCTTGCTCCTGGGGATTCGTGAGAAGAAGAATTAGTGAGAGACTGGCACTATGCAAAATTAGGTTTTTCGCCAAAATAATATAGTTTCTTTATCTATTGTATACATTTCTGTACCCGCTACTGAAAATAAGATCTGTTCGATTGGGTGAGAATGAACGTTGTTAAACTTCCGAATTTGTGAGGGTTGTGCATGCTCCAAAAAGATAATAGAGCCATTTTTATCCCCAATAACAAGAGCCTCACTTTGAGGAACATACTCCGCAAAGGTTACTTCACTAATTACTCGGCCCTTATCTACTGTTATTGGCAATTCTTTAAATTGGTTTGGTGCAATTTGATGCCAAGAAGTCAATATTCCCTCATAAGTTCCAATAAAAGTTGAGTTGTTGGGAGAAAAAGCAAATAATATGTACCATGCGTAGTTCTTGATACCCTGTAGAATAAAACTTTGATGACTTTTTAAGTTCACTAAACTAATATTTGAGCCACCGCTTATAGCCAAATATTCGTCATCTGAAGAAAATGTTGCTGAATAACAAGTTGGTATTTTTATCAGCATATTTTGCTTGGTATCAAGACAGAAACAATATGGTTCATTTTTAGTCGGTGGAGGAAATTGAACAAGGTATCTTTTGCTTTTCCCCATTGTGAACCTGTCAGAATATGAATCTTCCCATTGTGGATACTTAAAGGGTGTAGTAATTTTTCCTGTCTTATACTCCCATTGCTGAAGATAACCATAATCACCTGCGTTTAGATGTCCCAAAAACAAAAGACTCTCGCTATTGGGCCAAAAGGTAAGGCCCTTTTGAGGACCAGATAAAGTTGCTTGAGCTAATAATTTACCCTCAATGTTAATGACAATCAATTGGGAAGATTTGTCATCTTGAAGTGCCAACAACTGACCATTCGGGGACAGTGTAATTTGTTTTATCTTCGTTATTCCTGGTGTAGGTAAAGTGCGGAACGGTTCTAAATTGAACATATTAAAATATCATGGTAAAAGAAATTTTGTGGTTTGCTTCAATGATCAACTGAATGGCTTCTTTGAGATTTTCGCGCGCCTCCTCCATCGTTTATCCTTGTGTATTTGCGCTGGGAAGCTCTTCAACAAAGGCGATCCACCAGTCATCGGTTTGTTCAAAAATTGCGGTGAATTTATCCATAAGATTTGTTCTTCAATTTGTCAAAAAAACTGTTTCCAAACTGTTCAAAATATCTTTCCGACGAAGATAGTTTTGGCTCTGTTCTAATCCTTTGCGTTCCACCAAATCTACCGGGCGTCCGAATAAGGTTTCAAGTTCCATTTGCATTTTGACTAAATCGAAAAGTGTAGGATGAGCATCCGGTGAAAATGTGACAAGTACATCTACATCACTGTCTGTATGCATTTGACCTTTGACGAAAGAGCCAAATAGGGCGAATTCAGTGACTTGCCAACGTGTGGAGAAGGATTTGATCTGAGATTTGAGAGTAGATGAAAGTTTCATTTTTGTGTATGCTCCACCATCAGTGTAACCATTTCTGATTCTTCCGTCCACAACTGGTGCATGAGCCATCTGTTTCTTTCTGTTCAGTCTGTGCCGTCTGTGTACTCTTCCGCCTTCTTCCCCTTCTTTCGCCCCTTTTGCCTCGTCGCGAAGAAAATCTCGTCGGGATTCATACCTTGTTCGAGCAACGCCTGGCGTTTGGGTTTCAGTGCCCCGGTCGGGCACGCGCCCACACATTGGCCGCAGAAGACGCAGGTGGTGTTGGGCATTCCTTCCCCCATGAATGTGCCAATGGTGGTGTTAAACCCGCGCCCGTCAAAACTGAGGGCAAACGCAAATTGGGCATCTGTCGCACAGACTTGCACGCACCGCCAGCAGTTAATGCACTGGTTGTAATCCCGGATGTAGAAGGGGTTGTCATCGTGGATGGGGCTGGTGCGGCGTTTGCCCCCGTCGAAGCGGTGGGTGTCTGCGTCGTATTCTTCCAGGTAGCCGAGGATTTCGGGGGCTTCGTCGAGGGTGATGGTCGAGGCGAGGAGTTCGAGAATGGTCCGGCGACCGCGCTGCACGTCTTCGCTGTGGGTTTCGATGTTCATGCCGTTGGCGCACTCGGTCACACATGCGGCGAATTGGACGCGTGCACCCCCGTCCACCGAGCAAAAGCGACAGAGACCGTTGGCGGTCAGATGCGGGTGATAGCAAATGACCGGGATTTCGATCCCGATTTGGGCCGCGGCGTCGAGGATGGTTGTCCCCGTGGGGACGGTGACGGATTGGCCGTTGATAGTGAGGGTAACATCATTTTGAACACTCATGAAAGCTCCTGAAGACTTTAACCGGGAAGAACACTATTTAACGCGAGCATGAAAAACAGGTTGGGTCTCGACCTGCTTTTTGGCGATTTGCATAAATTCGTGATGAAATTTATCCGCCCAATCGGAATAGTGATGGTGGGTGGCAACGTTTTCAGCGAATTGAAGTAGCAAGTACCGTTCTTCGGAAAATCTCTTAATGCGAAATGCCTGTAAGGTATTTTCCAGGTTTTGAAAAAAGGCCTCGTCAAACTGCTTGCTTCCATTTTCGTCCGAAAAAACACGCATTTTTTGAATAACTTCATCCAGGGGAATTTTCGCTAAAAGGATTGAAAACACAGCGACGATTTCCAATGGAGACAATTCATCCAGTGAGGTTTTCCCCTCATCTACGATTTCTTGTATAACCTCCATGCGTATATTCGGTTTCCGTTGAAAATGTCGTTTAACTTTCTTTTCGCTACTTCCAAGCAAACTTGTAGAAATCCAGGATGCGAAAATGATAGGTAACGCAAGACTGGCAGTAAGGAGCGCCATTTGCATGTTATCTGTTCGCGCGATGATAATTACAACAATCGCTAAGCCGAGCAGAATTTCAAGAAAGCGTAAATGAATTCGTGACATGTCAAGAGCTTAAACATAGGGGCGACGAACACCGTCTTTTCATTACAACACCCGCTCCGGGTGTGTATAAATCCGCATCCGATCCTGGCGCAAATACGCCACGAGGGTGATGTTCCAGGCTTCGGCGAGGGCGACGGAGAGGCTGGTGGGGGAGGTGCGGGAGCAGACGATGGGGGTGGACATGCGCCGGGCTTTGTTGATCATCTCGCTGCTGATGCGTCCGCTGGAGAGCAGGATGTGACCGGAAGTGTCCAGCCCTTGCAGGAGGGCGGCTCCAGCAAGTTTGTCCAGGCAGTTGTGACGGCCCAGGTCTTCTACCTGGAGGAGGGTGGCGGAGGGGGTGGCGAGGACGGCGGTATGGATGCCGCGAGAGCGTTGGTAGAGTTTTGCACCCAGATGGAGTTGGCGCATAAGTTCAGCGAGGGTCTCAGGAGATACATGGACATCATCGGCTGGCAGTGGTGCGTGCTGTTTGGACAAATCGTCAAATGTCACACCCCCACTACATCCCGCGGTGACAATCAACCTTTCTGGCGGGGTGAAACTGTGGTTGAGCCAGATTTCCACGCAATGGCTGTCGGAAACGTGCAGGGTGGCGATTTCGTTGGCATGGGTGAGGATGCTTTCGTTGTATAAAAAGCCAACCCCTAACCAGTCTAGTTGGTGTGGGGTACACATAAACGTGGCGAGTTCGTGTCCGTTGACGATGATGCAGGCGTGGGCCTCCACCACAATTTCGTCGTCCACCTCGTGCGGTTCGCCGATGCCGACGCTGAAATAACGGATCGGCTTTGCGCCATCGAAGCCTTCGAGTAGATTATTGCCCATCGGGAATTTCAAAGGTGGCTTCGGCGTGGTCGATCATCATTTGTTCAGGCATCATGTATTGTTGGGCGAGGTCGCCGTTTTCGACCATGTCTACGGCGTCTTCGGGGAGGTCCTGGTAGAAGAGATCGGCATGGGCGGTGTAGGTGCCGGGGGGCACGTGCCCGCGCAGGTGCATGGTCATTTCCAGGCGGGGGTCAATCGTTTCGATGATGCTGACGTTGCCCGCGGGTTCGCCCAGGGGGTTGAGCAGAACGATTTCTGCGCTGGGTTTCTTTTGAAAGGGGGTGATTTCCAGGTAGACGCGCAGCCGCCGCCCGTCCGGGTAGGGTTGGACAGCAAAGGTGCGGATGCGGACTTCGTTAGGAGGGAGGGGGATGTCGTCGGGGTCGTGAAAGAATATATCCATAGGGGCATCATTATACTTTAAAACAAACTTGCTCTTGGATCGTTGCAAGGGCCGAGATGGAAAAGGGGATTGAAAAGCGACCGGCAATTGGCCGGTCGCTTTTTTAGAGGCTTCCTGTGTGTTTGAAAAACCATGTCATGGTTTTCTTCATTGGTCAGGCACGGAACTGTTTTTTACGGCGTGAAAGGCCAACAACTGCAAAGATCCCAGGAACCACGAACACACCAGGCAGATGTACACTCATTTTCCCAGAGGTGGGCGTGACTGCTTCGGCAGAAGCGCCATTGACAATGAGCGGGAGATAAATATCCCATTCTGTCTGAATAACGGTTACTTCGGTATTTGCAGTGATGGCGTTGGCGGAGTTGTAGGCGGTGACGGTTGCCTGATAGGTTCCTGGCGCATAAGTATGGGGGATGACTGCGCCTGTGCCCGTTTGTCCATCGCCGAAGTCCCAAACGTAGATGACATTTTCGACTGGAGCGGGGACCGTGATAACTTCGTTGATGGTAATTTGGACATCATCTACCATCCAACCAAAATAGCCATTTCCAATATTGTCTATGGTGTCAAAGTAGAAACGCAGTAGAACATCATTGTTCTCGTAGGCGGAGATGTCTAGAACGATGGGATGCCAGACGTTTTCCACCCCACCTGTGTAGATATTCGTCCACGAGAGGCCACTGTCGGTAGAAATTTGAATAACTCGGTGGTCGTAGGAGCAGATACTGGTACTGCCACATTCGGTTTGTTCGTATGTCCAGAAAGAAAGCACCGGGGATGTTCCGGCCATCAGACTGATGGGTGCATTAAGATCCAAGGTTCCAGAAACAGTGCCTGTTGTATCGGTATAGGTACAAAAAGCATTGCCGAAGTATGCTGCATGGCTGGAACTTGGGAAGGGGGCGATCTCGGACCCACATGGGGCCGCCTCGGCTTCCAGGTGCCAGAGGCTTGTGGCTGTCCAGCCTCCCAGACCATTTTCGAAGTCTTCTGTCCAAATCATGACATTTTGGGTGATGTATGCTGTAGCCGTTAAAGTGGTTGCGTCAGGTTGGTAGGTGGGGCTGTCATTGAAGGCTTCGACGGCGACCAGCATGGGTTCATCCATGTAGACAGCGGCCATATCGGTGTCGGAGGCCACGCGCCCATCCCCATCATCCACAGTCCAGGTGGCTGTGTTTGTGATGAGCGCTGCGCCTTGAATCAACGCAGTTTGGGTGATGAAAACGGATTGACCTGGCCCCAGGGTATACGGGTAGTTATCCAATAAGATTCCGAGTTGGCTGTCAACCAGGGTATGGTTCGTCAGGGTGATTTCCCCGGTGTTTTGGATTTCGTAACAATAGGTTACTTCACTTGCACCATACACAGTGATGGAGTCGTGGGAGGAACATCCCTGCGGATTGGTTCCGACTGTTTTGTTCAATGCTACTGCTGGGCCTAAGACCGTCATGGTGATTGGCACCTGGATGAGGGGAGCATCTGCATTGTCAGTTTCCAGGCACAAATGGCCTGAATACAATCCACGTATCAGTCCCGTCGCATCAAAGGTCACAGTGACATCCGATGTGTCGCTGTTGGGGGTGCTACCCGAGGTTGGGACAACACTAGCCCAAGATACGCCACAAGGTAGATACTGCGCTAACATATTCATCCATAACTCAAGTCCATCATAGACCGAGTCACTATCCAGGTCCGCACTGTTTTGAGCGTCCAGGAAGCCGCGCAGGATAGTGCGCTCACCATTGCCAATGACCAAGGCTGCTTCGCCAACATCCGGGCCGGGAGTGGTATACCCTGCTAGCGCAGTAAAGCCAGGCAGCACCTCAAATTTTTGTCCATGGGAATATGTAGCAACGTTATCCAGGACCGTGAATTCAGGGACACCTGCAAAGAAGGGGTGAACAGGTTCCCACCAGTAAATGGGTTCTGTGCTTGAGCCACCAATATTATCGGTGACAACCACGCCCATCGTATCCCAGAGTGGGTGGTTTTGAAAATTTCCGCTGGGGAAGGTGGTGGAGATAGCCCAGGTATGCATAATCAGCGTACCGCCTTCCTCAACGTAGGTATTCAGCGCGTCCAGCGTACTGGTATAGGGGTAAAAGTTTTCGTTGGCGAAGATGACCAGGTCCCAATCGTCGGAGGTCAGAGCCTCGTTGAACCCTGTAAAGGAACCTTCGAAGGTATATCCCATGTGCAGGTTTTCAAGGGCTTGTGGTGCAAAGTTCGGATAGTGAACAAAATCATCGCTGAAGACCAATACCCGTCCATTGAACGTACTCCCCCCTTCCGGTTCCCAGCGATAAGCGAGGGGCACGGGGGTTGCACGACGGGAATTTGCAGGGCCATTGCTGACGGGGTCGGGTAGGAAGGGCAGGGGTTCGTAGACCTCTGCAATATCAGGGGAAGTCGTCAGACTTTCTGAAAAAGCCCAGTTTAACGTCACAAGCGTGGGGTTGCTGATGGTCAGGGTTTGGGTGACAATCTCGTTTGTTAATTGGACGCTGCCCAGGGTGGGTGGGATGACATTCGGGAGCGAAGGCGCACAGTCCATCAATGCTACATCATCCACATACCAACCCATACGGTTCACGACGGTTGTGGCAGACAATTCGAATTGGATCGTCACGGAGGGGTTCCCCGCGTAAGCGGAGAGATCGATGGTTTCCATTTGCCAGTCTGGGGTAGCGGTAGAGCTTAAGTCTTCCCAAAGAGTGGTGCCGTTGACCCAAACCCGGATTACATCAAAGGAACCAAAGACTTCATGCCAGTTCCACCAGGACAGTTCAAGGGGCGTAGCGAGACCGCTGAAGTCAAATTCTTTGCTAAGATAACTGCTTGCCCCGGCGTTTTGGTAACACCCATTCAGATTATTCGCCCAGACATTGCTTCCAGAGAAAGCACCCGCGGGTTCCGGGCGTGGCGTGGTGTCACATATCTCAAAGGTACCCGTGACAATTTCGCCGTATTCCCAATCGCCGAAACCTGTCACGGCCCAACCGCCATTATTGGCTTCAAAATTTTCAAAGTAAAAATTCTCGGGGCTTGTTCCAGCAGGGCAAACGAGCGCGCTTGTCTGCTCGGAAGCGGGAGAGTAATAGAACAGGCCGTTTTCAGTTGCCTGTGCGCTGGCAACGTTCGCGGCTTCCAATTCCCGAAGGATTGCTTCATCATCCGTCTCTTGCTGGGCTTTTACACTGTGTCGGGCTGCGAAAATAAATCCTGCAACCAAACTAAGCCCCAGGATCACCATTAAGGCGGATAACATACGTGTCTTCATGGTTTTACCTCCTACGGTAAAGAAAAAAAGGGAACAAAAAATGCAGGAAGCCCTGATACGCTAAGATTATATCCGAATGAATAAACGCGAGTCGACTCGCCCGTTATCCTTACAACGGTTGAAAATATTGGGTTAATGAAGAATTTTTCGGCACACTCACTACCCCATAATGCCGAGGTAAAAACCAGCGCAACGCGCGCAGCGCCCCATTGAAAATCTCCCGTGTCTCAAAAGTCTCCGGGAACACGGAAAACACCAACTCCTGCGGCGGCATCACCCCCGGACGGGAGAGCAATAACACGCCAGGTTTCTCAATCCCCATCATTTTTTGCATATATTCGCGGATGACTTTCCGAGCATAACCGGGCAAATACGCTTCGGATGGTTGACTAACCAACACCTGATTCCCCTGTGTGCGGTTTGCCGTTTCCGATCCCGGTTCTGGCGCAGGCACCTCGACCGCCCCGAACATTCGCAGCGTGAGCAAGTCCCCATACGAAAATACCCATTGTGCGTTCAACCCCTCACGGTTTATCGCCACCCCCACCCCATCTTCCGTCAGTTTCTCCAACATCGAACGGATGCAAAACTCTTTGTATGGCCCGTCTTCTGGGGGCAGGTTGAGGCCGAAGTAGGGAAAATGATCGGGGCCGAAAAACACCTGGGGCAGGTCATCTGTCATACTGCAATCTACAATGTGCGCGTAGAACTTTGAGAGCCATGCGGTGTCGCGTTGAACATCCGGGGTGGCCAGGAGGGTGCGAAGAATAGGAAGGTGAGCTTGGTTACAAAGAGTCATTTTTGTTTAGCGCATTAAGGTCGCGGTACTATTCATTAAACTGGGAAGCCACGCCGCAAAACAGATAAACGCAAAGGAGGCAAGAAGCAATGCTGTTGCGAATGTTACAAACGCTTGCCAGTATTTTAGATTTGTAATTGCTTGAATGGCAATGACAAATAAAATCAATTGGTAGACATTCACAATCCACATGGGCCACAAAAGAACGGTAGGCGAAAAAGGCAAAAAACGAATTAATCCGGTGAAAATCGTAAATGGAACAAAAATAAGGACGCTAATGTAGTAAATTTCCTGATGGCAATCCCTCTTCCGCTTGAAGAATTTTTTATAAACGAAATTAAGAAAATAGGAAAAGAAAATCACCAGAAAAGGAAATAGGATTAACAAAAAAACAAATGCCCAGGCTTCATCGTTTGGATTGTATTTGGGGGCATTAGGATCGATCCAGACTAGGAGGCGGTTTGCCAGAACTGCCAGCAAGACCCACACAACCCCACTTGAAAATTTATCTTCTGCGTGTTTTGCGATTTCTTTAAAAGTGTTGGGATGCGGAGCAATGAGAACCCGCCATAAGTCATTAAACCAGTCGTTGAGCATGGCGGGATTTTATCATAAGGTCTTAATCTGCGTTGTTTGGCTTCAAAAACATCCCATCTTCTCAGCAAAGGGTGTTTTTCTCTTGGAAGTTTATTCCGTACAATCGCTGTGATATCGCTCGACCACATCCAACCCGGGGGAGGCATGACTAGTCACCGGATTAGGACTGCCGCCGACTACGTACACCGATTCGTTAAGCAGCACTGCACGCGCGTACACACGCGCGGTGGGCATCGCTGGGGCCAGTTCCCATACCAAATGGGCAAGATTCAAACGGAGGACTTCATTCAGGCTGGTTTTTCGTGCTTGCGATTCACCGCCAAAAACGTAAAGGGTGTTGCAGTAGGCAACAACCCCTGCTGTCCCACGTGGGTCAATGGATGGGCCAGTTTCCCAGGTATTGGTGGTGACATTGTAGATATCTACATTGGCGAAATCGTGGGGGCCGCTTCGCCCCCCGATAACGTACAACTTTCCGTCAAAGACTACCGCGGCTGGGCTGCCTTTTGCATCGGGCAGAGGGGCGAGTTCGGTCCAGGTATTGGTCGTGGGGTCGTACACAGAATGGTCAGCAAGGGTGCGTTGGGAGTTGCCTCCGCCGACAATGTGGATTTCGCCGTCGAGGATGACCGCGGCGTGGCCTCCGCGCGGGTTGGGAAGGGGGGCGGCGTTGCTCCAGGTTCGTGTGGTCAGATCATAGACATACATATCCGCGACCGGTTGATTGGATGTGGCCTCAAATCCTCCGATGAGATAGATGCGCCCATCGAGGAAAACAGCGGCGGGAGCGTTCAGCCCCTCCTCCGTGGGGAGGGTTGTCTCGATAGTCCAGGTGGTGCCGTCGAAGCGTTCAACTTCCATCACCGGACGGCGATCTGCACCTGTGCCTGCCAGGGTGAAAAGGGCAGAGCCGGTACTTACAACGGCATGGGCGGCGCGGGCGAATAGCATGGGCGGTTCGGGGAACCACATGCCACTGGGGTCAGGGGCAGGGTTGGTGGGGAAAGGGGTGAGGGTTTCGGTAGGGATAAAAGTTTCGGTGGGGGTGGGAGTGGAGGAAGGTTTGGGGGTCATGGTGAAGGTGGGGGCAGGGGGAATTGTTGGACTATTGGTCGGTGGGGGTGTGGTTAGCGTGAGGGAGGGGATGGGAGTTGGGGGCACGGGGGACCGCACAGTACAGGCGGTGAGGAGGACCAAGCCCCAACAGGCGCGCAAAATTCGTACCCTTGCAGGGTGTGGAAAGAGGTTCATTATTCTCCTTTTATGCGTTGGGAAAATAGGCTTAGGCTAGTTAGCCAGAACGTTTAAATTACCCTCGAAAGGCGCGCAGGGTTCAACGGTTTTGCGTCAAAATCCGTTCGATGCGTTGGTCGGGGATAAGCCAGATGACCGCGACCAGCACATACAGCCCACCCGCAATCCATGTGCTGACAAAGGCCAGGGGAATAGCGGCGGAATAGGAGATCAGCGAAAAGATTTCTTTAAAATTCCATTGGAGGGCCTGTGCCAGGGTGGATTCTTCATCGTGCAGGTTGAGAAGGGCTTTGGTGAGAAAGAAATACGCCAGCCCTGAGAACCACAATACGACTCCGTATAATGCTACTGGCCACGCGGCGAAGTGGTTTTCTCCCATCCATCCGGTAACAAATGGGACGAGCGAGAGCCAAAACAGCAGGTGCAGGTTTGCCCACAGCACCGCTCCATTGACTTGTTTCACTGCTTGAAACAGGTGGTGATGGTTGTTCCAGTAGATGCCAACAAAAACAAAACTCAGCACATAGCTGAGAAACACCGGAATGATTGGCACCAACGCCTGCCAATCCCAGCCTTCGGGCACTTTTAATTCCAAGACCATGATCGTAATAATGATGGCAATCACGCCATCGCTGAAGGCTTCCAATCTTCCTTTACTCATTCGTTTCCTTTTTGTTTCAAATCTGGCCCATGTCATTTCGACCAACGGGAGAAATCCCTGTGACGCTAGCAAGAACGATTTCCCAGCAGGGAGGTTAGTTTGGCGGTCGTATCAGGGATTCCGAGCGCAGCGAGGAATGACAGAGGGTCAACTGCACTTTACCCACTTTCCATTCGCATCGCTGGATTCGAGTACAGCTTGGATAAACCGCACGCCCATCAACCCATCGAAAGAATTCGGAAAATGCAACACCAGCGGATCAGCAGGCTGACCGGCACGCCGCGCGGCAATGGCCTCTGCAGCGTCAGTGTACAAGTTGGCGAACCCTTCCGCAAACCCACCCGGATGCCCTGCTTTCACCCGGCAGGCGCGCTGGGCGAGCGGAAGTGTCCCCGGCCCGTTGGGGGTACGGGTTTCCGCGGGCGCGCCGAGCGGTTTGAACGTCAAAACCTGGGGCATTTCCTGCAACCATTCCAACGAACCCTGCGTCCCGCTGATGCGAAACCGCAAACTGTTTTCCACCCCCGCCGCGGCCTGCGTGACCCAAAAGCTTCCGCGGGCACCGTTGCCAAACCGCAACATAGCCCCAGCGAAATCATGCACCCGCCGGTTCGGGACAATCGCCCCCACTTCTGCCGCGACCTCCGCCACTTCCAACCCCGTCACAAACCGGACAAGATTGTGGGCGTGCGTGCCAATGTCGCCCATTACCAGCGAAGGGCCGCCGCGTCCGGGGACAAACCGCCACTTTTCCATCGGGTCGGGCTTGCTTTCATCGGCCTTCCCACCCTGGACGTATTCCACCTGCACGAGCCGGATCGTGCCCAGTTGCCCCTCCGCTACCATCGCTTTGGCCTGCCGCACCATCGCATAACCCGTGTAGTTGTGGGTCAGGCAAAAGACCAGGCCGGTATCCAGCACTTTTTGGTGGAGGGTTTCTGCTTCTTGGACGGTGTTGGTCATCGGCTTGTCGCAGATCACGTCGAACCCGCGATCCAGCGCGGAAACGGCGTATGCCAGGTGGGAGTCGTTGGGAGTCATGATCGCGACCGCGTCCACGGCGTCCGCGCGGTTCAGTTCCGCATCCAGCATCTCAATAACTTCCGTGTGAATCCGATCCGGGGCGAATCCCAGTTCTGCACTCGCCCTCCGCGCCCGATCCGGGTTGGACGACAACACCCCGGTCACGATCTCGAACTGATCATCCATCCGCGCCGCGAGACGGTGCATCGGCCCGATAAACGATCCCGGCCCCCCGCCGATGACGGCAAGGCGCAAACGTCGGCCTAAAATTGAGATTACTGAATTGAGGGACATCATGTGCTCCTTGTTCGATCTGCGTAGATTAGCGATTTAAGAAACTCGCGTTACGCAAAGTATGAAGTACTTCTGTTCAATGTTTATGTATGAAGGGGAAAACAGGGTAAATCATACCTTAATTCTGTTTCAGGACGCGGCAATAAGTTTGTCGAACGGCCATTTCTCGAAGTGGTTGACTTTTTCCATAAAAATGGATACGCTGAAACTACTGTTTGAGAAATAATGCACACAGCAACATTGAAAAAATTAATCCATCAGAAAAGAGTTATCTTTCGGGAAGAGGCTTGAATAACGGTATGTAGGTCGCCTAAATAACAGAAAATGGGCTGAAGGAAGATTCATAATGATACGCGGTAGATGGTTCCCGTGGTTTGTTGTGGGGTTGATTTTGGTGATCAGTGCGAGCGGCATTTTTTTGCAAGCCCAAGCGCCTGTTCCAGCCGCCTCACTTGAACTGAGTTCCAACCAGGCAAGTGGTGAGCTAGCTATTCTGACCTGGAATGATCTCGGAATGCACTGTTACAACCGAGATTTTCAGGATTTGGCTGTTCTGCCTCCTTTCAATACGCTGTGGGTGCAGGTGGTGCGAAATGGGGATCCGCCAGAAGTTGTAACGAATGGGATTACGGTCAGTTATGCCTTTCCTGACAATACGTATTCGGTTGGGAAAACTAATTTTTGGGATTATGAAGAGATGCTGTTTGGGGTGAATCTTGCCCCAAATGTTGGGCTGGCTGGCAAGGGATTATCTGGCACGATGGACCTGGAAACAGACCATTTTGTTGCCGTTGGGATTCCCTTGACCGAATATCGGGATAGTGATTTAGTCAATCCTTATCCCTACCAATTAGCCACTATCACAGTGCGTGATGAGGTTACCAACAATGTGCTGGCTTCAACGACGGTTGTTGCGCCAGTGTCTTCAGAGATGCGTTGTGATAATTGCCATTATGATGGGGCGATTGATGATATTGCGACTGGCCGAGTGGAAACGAACATTCTCACGCTACATGATCAGGAAAACGCTGAGGATTATCCGCCCGGACACGATACACCGTTGATGGACCGCCGTCCTATCTTGTGTGCGGAATGCCACGCCTCCAACGCGTTGGGTGCTCCCGGTTTGCCGGAAATTCCCAGCCTTTCGAAAGCCATGCACGAAAAACATGCGGGTGAGGTAACGAACGATCTGGATGGTTGTTACAACTGCCATCCAGGCCCTGAGACTCAGTGTTTGCGCGATGTTATGTCCCAACAAGAAGGGATGGATTGTATAGACTGTCACGGCAACATGGAAAACGTTTCCACGAACCCCAATCCCTGGTTGAACGAACCTCGGTGTGATAACACGGATTGCCACGGCAGCAGCTATGCCCAAGACCAGCCGCTTTACCGGAATTCCGCGGAACACGGTGGCATTTATTGCGCGGCCTGCCATGATAGCCCTCATGCGATTGCCCCGAGTCGGGAGGCAAACGATCAAATCAAGTTCATCAATTTGCAAGGACATGTTGGCCCGTTGGATACTTGCACAGTTTGTCATACAACCCAACCTACCGATGCTGGTCCGCACGGGATCGTCATTCCCAATTTTTCAAACTTTCTATTCTTGCCTGAAATTTTTGTCCCATAAATGCTTCTGAACGTTTCGGGTACTTCAAAAAGCGACGCAGTCCATGCGTCGCTTTTTCTTTCTCAATACATCATTTCTGCTTCTGTCGGCAACGCGCGCACATGCCGGATGTGGGCAGTGACGCGTTCATCATCTCCGGTGGGATAGGTGTACCCGAAATGCTCGGCGACCGGGATAGCGACGCGGCGGAACAGTTCGCCCATCGCGAGGAGGGCATCCCAATTGTGGGCGTAGTCGGCGTCGGCATAGGTGCGGAGGAGGAGGTGCCACAGTTCGGGTTCAAGAAATTGATCAAGGTATTTGCCCATTTTGCCGGGACTTTGTTGGAAGTCGGTTTTGACGCCCACGTACCATTCCAGCATTTTCATCAACTGCTCACGGATGTAGAGGTCCATGTGTTTGGCATAGGTGATTTCTTCGCGCCACAAGCCCTTCGCCATGTAGGGGCTGACCCACCAAAACTCGTTGGCGCAGTCGGCAAACTGTTTGGCGGTGGGGGGCTTGGGGAGGTAATCGCGGTCGCTGGCGGGGGGGAACGGTTCGACGAGGCCGTCTTTGTCGAGGAGGAGGATGCTTTGGCTGTCGCGCTCCATTTGGGCGAGTTTGGCGACCGGGTACAGGGAGAGATCGATGCGGTTGCCGTCGAGGAGTTGGATCAGGTAGGCGTAGTGCTCGCCGGGGGCGGGGGGCGGGTCGGTCATGTCGTCGGGGAGTTGGAGGATCATCCGCTCGCCGAAAACATCAATCCAGGCGGGGTTAGCTTTGACGGATTCGACATCCGTAACGAGGTAGACGATGTCGAAGTCTTGGAAGAAGTCTCGCCGCGCGTTGGGGTTGGCGCGGGAGCCGTTCATGATCACCGCGCGGACGCGGTCATCGGCTTGCGCGGTGGAAAGGATTAAGTCGAGCATTTGTTGTTCGGTACGCATTATTTTCCTTCTCGTTCATAGTGAAACCACTGTTTATATCCACACGGCCCCAACTTTTCATACAACCCATTCGCTTCTCCGCTGTACCCGGTGATGTACGCCCGCGCGATGCCGCGCTGTTGGAGTTTTTGAAAGCACGCCCGCACGGCTGCTTCCGCCAACCCCTGTCGCCGGTATTGGCGATGGGTGCAGATTTTTTCGACTTCCGAGACGCGCTGGGAAGGGTCGTTAAACCCCGCGCACGTTGCCGCGTGCGTCCCATCCGGGGCGATGACGACAAAATCGAATGCAGGATCATACGCCGGGTTTTCCCGTGAATATTCAAACTTCAGTAAATCCAACTCGGTCACAAAATCCTGATTGCTGAACCCATCTTTGTACAACAACCCTTTGCCATAGAAATCGCCGTTCGCATCCATTGTCTCGATCCGAGAGCCGGGGGGCAGGTGGGCGGGTTCCAGGGGCTTTTGCAAATCGTAGGCGCGCGTGGTGGCGACCACGCCTCGCGAACGGAAACCCGCGCGGGCCAGGCCCTCCAACGCGTCCGTCTGAAATTCGTGAACTTCTGTTTTCAGCGTGGGGTATCGTTCGCCCCAGGTTATCAGCGTCCAGTCTAGGATTTCAGGGTACAGATATTCGTATCCGGCGCGGGTGAAGATGAAAAAGATATTGTCCCCATCTTCCGACAGCACGCATCCCACGATGTCGTCGAACGCGTCCACCCAAACCTGGGCGTATTTGCGAAAGAACGAGGGGATGAGTTTCTTCTCATTCCACAAGCCGTACTGCCAATCTCCCAGGCGGCTGAAGTGCCAGACATAGTTATCCTGTTTTTGTGTGTAATCTTGTTGGAGAAACCGCCACATTTTTTCAAAGTCATGGGCGGGGTTGTAGGGGCGAGTGTGGGGCATAGTTGTTCCCCTAACGAACTTCGATTTGTAAAGACAGGTCAGTTTCCACTTCTGATAAACGCTGATTGTAGATCGCAACAATTTCTTTCAGTACGGTAAAGAAATCCTTGTTCTCCTCAGTGGCGAGTTCAATGATGTTCAAGGCAATGAAATCTTCCAAGGAAACAATGGTCAGTTCCTGATCGATGCCTTCATCTTGTGCGAGTACGCGCACCTTATTCTCCTGTTCACGTGGAACGAGCAGGATAGGGTGTCGTCCAGCTTTTAAGTTTTCCTTACACTTTTGTAGTACGTTTCTGGATGGTGCAGCAGTCACATGATAGATAAGGTGGGCAACAGCAAAATCTCCCCCTCTTTCGGTTTGTTTATCGCCCGCATGGGCAGGATGATTAGGAATGGTAATATTTTGAAATCGCCTGGAAAGTTTAGCCCCCACAAGTTGTTGTTCCACAATTCCTCCTGAGCGGCCTTTTGCAT